>JAGYJT010000001.1 GCA_018401955.1 Chitinophagales bacterium
TATAGTGTAGTACTTACCGTAACCGATACCGTAACTGGTTGCAGCGATGTAGCTAGCGATACGGTTACCATTTTCCACCGTGCAGTACCTGCGTTTACAACTGCTGATGTTTGCTTGGGCAGTACCGCTAGCTTTACCAACGGTACCACCATTGGCGTGGGCACTGTGAGCTACTTCTGGGACTTTGGTGACAGCACATACAGCACCGACATTAACCCAAGCCACGTATACGATAGCATTGGTATTAAAACGGTTACTTTGGTGGTGACTACTGATAACGGGTGCAGCGATACCGTAACGCAAACCTTGATTGTACATCCATTGCCTGTAACTGACTTCTCAGTAGGCCCAACTTGCTTTGGCAACCCAACCGACTTTACTAACCTTACTACTATTGCATTTGGCACTACCACCTACTTGTGGAACTTTGGCGATGGTGTAACCGATACGGCTACTAACCCAAGCCACACTTATACCGTGTTGGGCAACTACACCGTAACACTTACTGCTACCAGCAACGCTGGCTGCTCAACTGATACTAGTGTAGTAATTACCGTTCACCCTAACCCAACTGCTGACTTTATTGCAGCCAATGTTTGCGAAGACGATTCGGTAATGTTTGACAACAACTCTACCGTGCCTTACGGTACTTTAACCAGTTTCTGGGATTTTGGTGATGGCTTTACCTCGGTAAGCGATAACCCTACCTATGCTTACACTGGTTTTGGCGATTTTGACGTAACCTTGGTAAGTACTAGCAACCATGGCTGTACCGATACCATTACCAAAACGGTAACCATTTACCCTAAACCGACCGTGGCATTTGATGTAGAGGATGTTTGCATAGGCGAAATTGTTCAGTTTGACAATCTTTCGGCTGTGCCTAACAATGGCATTATTGCTGATTTGAGGTGGTTCTTTGGTGATGGTGCTGTTTCGTTGGAAACCAGCCCTGACCACTTGTACACTAGCCCTAGCATCTATGAGCCTTACTTGGTAGTTACCTCTACCCAAGGTTGTACTGATACCTTAAGAAAAACAGTTGTAGTGCATGAGTTGCCACCTGCAAACATACAAGCATTAGGTCCATTGGCGTTCTGCGATGGCGGTAGCGTTGATCTTCGTGCACCTGCTGGCCAAGCTGGCTATGAGTGGAGCACTGGCGAAACTACACAAACTATCACCGTTACTACATCTGGCGTTTATACGGTAACGGTAACTAGCATATTTAACTGTACCAACGTTGATAGCATTGAAGTTATCGTATGGCCATTGCCAATAGCTGATGCTGGAAACGATACCACCATAAGCAAAGGCTACAGTGCACAATTGAACGGCAGCGGTGGCAATGACTACGAATGGTCACCAATGGAGACATTGAGCAACCCAAGCATTGCTAACCCAATTGCGACACCACTTGAAACTACTACCTATACATTATTGGTAACTGATACCAATGGCTGCCAAGACACGGATGAGGTTACAGTATTTGTAAACGAGGATTACCTTGTAGAAGCGACCAACACCCTTACCCCTAACGGTGACGGTAAAAACGACTTCTGGTATATCATAAACATCGAAACCTACCCAGATGTGGAAGTGCTCATTTTTGATAGATGGGGTACGGAGGTATTCGCAAGCAAAGCATACAACAACGAATGGGACGGTACTTATAAGGACAATAAGCTACCAGAAGGAACCTACTATTATGTAATCCGCTTTGAAGGCTCTGACCGCTTGTACAAAGGGGCTGTAAACATTCTTCGCTAAACCACAGGAAACGGACTAACCATGAAAAAGCTGTTTATCATCATAGCATTTGCCGCGGCCGCTTTCACAGGCTTACAGGCTCAACAGATACCACTTTACTCACAATATTGGTATCACCCATTCCTTTATAACCCAGCGCTCACCGGTGCTAGTGGCGATGCGCAGTTGTACTTTATTTATCGCCGCCAATGGGCTGGCTTTAATGAAGCACCTGAAACGCGCGCCATGACCTTTGATATGCCCGTAATGAGCAACAAAGCAGGTTTTGGCGGATATGTGTACAACGACCAAAGCAGCATTTTCCGCCGTTGGGGAGGTAGCTTTACCTATGCTTACCACATCAACTTTGCCGAAAACCACCGTTTATCAATGGGGCTTTCTGCCGGTGGTCAAGCCATCAGTATCAATTACGATGATGTATTTGTGATTGACCCAACCGATGAGGTAATTATTAACGGCATTCGTCGCAACTCATACTTTGAGGCAGGCTTTGGTATCAATTACCAATTTAAAGATTGGACTTTGGGCCTTTCGGCTCCTAGCATTTTTGGTACTGATTTGAAGTTCTTGAGCCAAAGCGGTGTGCCGGGCTACGAATCGCAACGTCATTATGTGGCGCAAACGGCCTACAAAATCCGTTTGGCACAGGACAAGTTCACCATACAGCCTACGGTAATGTTCCGCACTACCGAAGCCTTTAATTTCCAAATTGACGGTGGTGTATCGTTTATGTACAAAGACTGGATTTGGTTAAACGGGATGTACCGCTACGACTATGCTGCATCAGTTGGTGGCGGCTTTAAAGTACACGACATGATTACCGTAGGGTACTCTTACGATTTGCCAATAAACAACCTTAACGGTTACACTACTGGTAGCCACGAAATTTTGTTAGGTATTACCTTCGGCAAAAAGAAAAAAGGTGATGAACTAAATGAAGAATTGGTTGACAAGCTAGCCGAAGTAACTGCCAAAAATGATAGCTTACTATCTGAACTTTTGGGTAAAGTTGATTCTTTAGGCGGAGAAGTGGATTCACTTAAAAATTTGCTTGAAAATGGTGAATTTGAAGGCGGTGGAGCTGACCAAGACCAACTAGATAGTTTGAACCAGCGCATTCAAAACTTAGAAGACCAATTGCAAAGCAAACTTGACTCATTGCAAAATCAAGTAAACAAAACCGTTGATAAAGTTAACGACCAAAATGAAGAGCGTACCCGCATAGTGGACGAGGATGACCTTGAATACAAGCGCGGTGCTACCCTTGGTAACTACTTTATGGTAGTAGGTTCGTTCCGTATTGAGCAAAACTCATACAATTTCCAAGAACAGTTAACCAGAGAGAACTTCAAGGCAGGTGTTGTTTACGATAAGAAACGTAAATGGTACTATGTTTATCTATCGCAGCCAGATAACTGGGAGAAAGGCCTGGAGCAATTGTTCAAACTACGCGAAGAGAACGAGCGTTTCCACGATGCATGGATCCACATTATGGAGAAATCATTTAAGTAACTAGTTGCTAGTGATTAGTAACTAGCACTTACAAATAATTACCACCAACCATAAATGGGCTACTCGCAAGGGTAGCCCATTTTTTTGTGCAGTCCTCCCTAAGCGATTACTTAAAAGTCAATTTAGTAAAAATCAACCTTTAGCTATGCTGCTTTGGTTGAAACAAGAGTAACCCAATACTCAAAATAACTATCTTAGCAATCATGAAAATTGATTATCAGGTAGGTATTATTGGTGCTGGTTTTGGCGGCTTGGTGGCGGCATTACGTCTACAAAAAGAAGGCAACAACTCCTTTGTGATTTTTGAGAGAGCTGCAGAGGTTGGTGGCACCTGGCGCGACAATGTTTACCCCGGTTGCGCCTGCGACGTACCCTCGCACCTATACTCGTTTGCTGATGAGTTGAACCCAAACTGGAGCCGCGCTTTTAGCACCCAACCAGAAATACTGGAGTACATAAAAGCGGTGGTAGATAAAAAGGGCTTGCGCCAGCATATTCGCTTTAACAGCGACATTACCAGTCTAAAGTTTGTTGAAGAATATGGTCTTTGGGAGGTTACCGACCGTAACGGTACCATTACGCATGTAAAAATGGTTATCGCTGCCACCGGGCCACTTAACCGCCCCAACACGCCCAAGTTTAAGGGTATGGAACTGTTTGAAGGTAAAGTGTTCCATAGTGCGGAATGGGACAAGAGCTATGACTTACGTGGAAAGCGAGTAGCCGTTATAGGCACAGGTGCGAGTAGTATACAGATAGTACCCAACATTGCACCAATTGTAGAGCAGCTAACGGTTTATCAGCGCACGGCGGCTTGGGTGCAAATGCGCCCCGACCATGCTTTCCCAAGCTTTATGCAGGGCCTCTTTAAAACCGTGCCTGCAGTAAATACCCTTTATAGGGAGATGATTTACTGGCGCAACGAGTTTTTTGGGAAAGCCTTTGTGGGCAATAATATGATTAACAGCATCGGATCAAAACTAGCACTTAGACACTTAAAGAAACAAGTGCATGACCCCGAAACCCGCAAAAAACTTACGCCCACTTATAAAATGGGCTGCAAGCGGGTGCTGGTAAGCAACGATTACTATCCTGCTTTCAACAGACCTAATGTGACCCTTGAAACCACCCCCATCCAAGAGTGGACTGCTAATGGCATCTTAACCACCGATGGCAAGCTACATGAGTTTGATGCTATAATTTTGGCCACGGGTTTTGTGGCTGCCGAAATTGAGCTGTATACCACCATTATTGGCCTAAACAATCGCGACCTGCTAAGCGAGTGGCGTAAAAAGGGTGCAGAAGCTTACCATGGCACCACGGTGTCGGGCTACCCGAATTTGGCTTTCATTTTAGGACCCAACACGGGCCTTGGGCATACCTCGGTAGTACACATGATGGAAAGCCAAATGAACTATATAAGTGACTACCTAAAGTTATTGGAAAAGCAAGGTAGCAATGGTTACCTTGATGTGAAAGCCGATTTGCAAGATCAACACAACCAAAGCTTGCAAGACCAGTTTGAAGGTACCGTTTGGCAATCGGGCTGCCAAAGCTGGTACCTAAACCATGAAGGCAAAAACACTACACTATACCCAAGGCTAACCGTGCAATTTAGAAAAGAGCTAAAGCATTTGGATAAGAGTGCTTATGTGGTGGTGGGGTAATTTATAGGTACGATTTAAGCGGTACATTACCAAACTTACCGTCATTGAGCCCCCAACCGTCATTGCGAAAGCCCACTCTAAATCTCAATATGGATAATACCTTTCAAGGGCTTGTGGCAATCCCCTGAGCCGATGACAGGTGCCCACCAACGCAATAATGCATGTCCAAAAAATGGAAGAAGGCAGTAGTGAAATTAACAGAGCCTATCTCTCAAGGGATTGCCACGTCGAAACTTGCACGCGAAAAGCGCGAAAGTCTCTCCTCGCAATGACGGGGAATTTCCAAATTCACTTATCTCCCCTAAACTTCCCCATATCCCTGCGTTCCTTTTTAGTGGGGCGGCCTTCTCCGCGCTCACGAGTGGGAAAACGGAAAACTGAGGGCATAGCTGCACTTTGGCGCTCTTCTGGTGGAGTTAGGTCTTCATAGCACAATTGCGCTTCGGGTGCCCCTACTCTTTTCTCAATTAGCTTAATGATTTTGTAAGTTAAGCGCTGTTGCTCTTTCGAGATGGTAAGCGTGTCGCCTACTTTCAATTCTTTGGCAGGTTTAATACTATCACCGTTGAGCTTTACCTTGCCCGCATTACATGCATCACTAGCCAAGCCACGGGTTTTAAACAACCTTATAGCCCAAAGCCATTTATCTGCACGTACTTTTTCCATTTGGGTTGCGGGTTACGAGTTACGGGTTGCGAGTTAAATATACCCCAAAACAGCCATTTTGCTGTTTCTTTTCTTAGCGCCCTTTGCGCCATTATTTCTTTGCGATCGTTGCGGTTAATTACGAATTGAACAACCACCATACTACTTGGTAACCGCACTCCCTATTTTATGAAATACTTCATCAACCGGCTCCCAAAGCTCAATGGCATTACCTTCTGGGTCGAGGATGTGCACAAACTTGCCGTACTCATAATATGCAATCTCATCAATTATCGTTACACCTTCTTTCTTTAGCTCACCTACTAGCCATTCCAGGTTTTCTACCCTATAGTTTACCATAAACTCCTTTTTGCTGGGCTCAAAGTACTTGGTATCTTCCGCAAAAGGGCTCCATTGGCTATAACCTCTTTTGGTACCTTCGTCAGCCTGTCGCCACTCAAATACAGTGCCCCACTGGTCGGTATTGAAACCAAGGTGCTGTTTGTACCATTCCTTAATTTTATCTGGGTCTTGGCATTTAAAGAAAATACCACCGATGGAAGTTACACGTTTCATGATTGGTTATGGGTTGATTGAGTTAATGGTTATTGGTAAAAATAGGAGCAATTGTATTTGGTACAAAATCAGCCCATCGCAGCCAATTAACTAATAATCGAAAACCAGTTACATCTTCCCCGCTAACACCAGCAGCACCTGTATTACGCCTATCATGAAGCCCAATACGGCACCGATGAGCTCAATAAACTGGAACTCTTTTTTGAGGATGCCCATAATGAGGTTCTCCAACGTAACGGGCGATAGCAAAGAAACCTTTTGGCGT
Source organism: Chitinophagales bacterium (assembly GCA_018401955.1). Taxonomy (GTDB): domain Bacteria; phylum Bacteroidota; class Bacteroidia; order Chitinophagales; family CAIOSU01; genus CAIOSU01. The sequence continues at coordinate 6,436 of JAGYJT010000001.1, forward strand.
ACAATCTTTTCTACATCAAAGGTACCTTCTAGGTTTTCCATATACTTATCGATAACTGCTGGCGTTACCTGCTGCACTTCTTGAAGAAACTCGTTTTTCATTTTCACCCGCGTCTTCTTGCCCAATAGCATCGACATCATTGGGTATTTGTTCGGGAAAGTCTCATCCAGATATTGATCTACCTTGGCTTCTATGTTGGTATTTATAGAGGCTAGATTCTTAGGGTCGTTAATGCGCTCTTTAAAATCGCTCACGTTGAGCAACTCCGTCGCAACCATTTTGCCTATTTTTTCGGCCATTGCATATTGGCGCTTCGGGAAGATACCCTGAATGTCGAAAAAGAGAATACGGATTTTTTTCCTAGGGTGGAAAAGCATTTTTACGGCTATCCAGTTAGTAAACCACCCAATGGCAGCTGCAATAACTGGTAGTAAAAGATATGATAACCATTCCATCTAGTCGCGCTAATGCTGTAAAACCAACTACCACATACGTGATAGCGAGGTAAATATACTAATTCAGCGGATATTGCCTAAATCTGTAATCGTTAAGTTATGCACCCTTGCGTGTGCCCCATGCGAATAAGTATTGTGAGGTAATGTAAGTACTCATTATTACCAACGGTGCAAAAGTGTAAGGCGTATGAAATTTGTTGATAGCAATATTACTATCTGAGAACATAAACAGCAGTGCGCCAGCCAATACGGCACCGTAACTAGCAACTGATACCTTCCCATACCTATTGATAGCAAATATAACCATCGCCGTAATTACCGATGCATAAACAATAACCGGTATCAACATGTCGGGCTCATAGGCTTGTATTGCTGGAAGCAGAAAAGCCAACAGCCCTGCATAAGCTGCCAAAATAGGCAACACTAGCCATGGTTTTGCTTTAAGCAAAGTAGGGTGTGCGTTGTTGCTTAAATCTTTTCTAAACGAGAGCATATATAGCACATGCGTAATCAAAAAAGATACCAGGCCTACCAGAAAAAACAGCTCCTCGTATGGTTTAAGGCTTTCCAAACGTGGCATCATCAAGTTTACATCGCCCGACCATGAAAAGATAAAGCCCACCAAAATAAGCTTTTGCACTGCGCCCAAACTTGGCCCAGAAACTTTGTAATAATACCAAATTAGAACAGGCATCAGCAATGCTTTGGAAACCATTGCTGGTAGCAGCATTTGTGGCATATCCGCAATAAGCAATGCCTCAAACACCAAGTGTAGTATAGCTATAAGCCAGAATAGTATAGATAGTGGTTTTCCGTTAGTCATGCAGTTGGTGGTTTATGTGGTACTATTCAGTAAGCTCAAACGATTGCACCATTTTTCTGATATCATCGCCATACTTATCCTTCCGTCGTTCAAGCGTCCAACCAAGTATTTGATAATACTTTTCATTATCCTCCACAATGGCTAGATAGTACCAAATACCCTCGCCAGTAATAACGCCCTCAATATCATACACCATGGTATTGGCACCACTAATGGAAATGCTATCATTTAATTGCACCAATGAGTCTTTAAGCACGTTGGCTATATTATTGGCGGAGAGCTTAGCATAGTCTTCCAGCGTCAGGTTGTTCTTTGAAGTATCTAAAACCACTAAATATACGGTACGGTATGGGCTCGAGTATTGGAAAACTGCATTGGGGTGCAAGTCATCTGCCTTGCTCAAGTAATCGGTTACGCTAATTTTGAACTTACCAGGCACCTCTTTCACTTCCAACTCGCCTGTGTATTTACAAGCAGCCATGGTGGTGGCCAACAATAACATCATCCAATATTTCATGCTCATGCCGCTATGGTTTCCGATTGGGGTTTTGGTGCTTTCTCTGCATCCTTGTGAGATGGTTTAATAACACCGGTACGTTGCTCCTCCAAATGTAGCTGTTTTTGCAAGAACCTTGCCGTTTGATTAGGTCCATTGGGGCTCCACCCTGGAGGGTTTATCAATAAACGTATCTTATCGGTAAAAGTTGGCATTTGCTTTAAATCATGCCAAATAGCGCTATACTCGTGCGTAGCAATTTTCACTGGGTTATAAGTATCAATATTATTGGTAATTCCATAAATAGGTTCATCTACCTCTAGCTCTTCTTGGTAGGTGCCAAAAAGACGATCCCAAATAATAAGCATACCCGCATGGTTTTTATCCATATAGCGTACATTACTGGCATGGTGCACACGGTGTGCCGAAGGGGTGTTAAAAACCCACTCCAATGGCCCCAATTTGCCTACCAGCTTGGTATGCTGCAAAAACTGGAAGATGAGGCTAAAGCTCATCATGGTTAATATCATCCAAGGTTGGAAACCCACAATAGGCAACCATAGCCAAAAGAAGTACTTGTGGAACAACTCCGTCCAGCTTTGGCGCAAAGCCGTTGAGTAATTAAGATTAGTACTGCTGTGATGGTTTACATGTGCGGCCCACAGTATACGCACCTCATGGCTTAAGCGATGATGCCAATAGAAGCTTAAGTCATCTGCAAAAAAGAGAATCAGCCAAACCCACCAAACACTGTCAAGCTCAAAGATGCGAAAGTGGGTGTATAAAAACGTGTAAGCGAAAAAAGCTGCTGCCTTCATTATCAAATTCACCACCAACGAGCCCAAACCCATAACAATAGAGGCAACGCTGTCTTTGCCGTGGTAAAGGTTACGTGCCTGCAAAAAGTTAACTACCAGCTCAAGCAGTATAGCTGTGGCAAACAATGGAAAAGCATAAAGCACCACCTTATCAGAAGGCGTGAGAGATTCAAACAAGGCTTGCAATTTACTGAGCATTGGCAACTACAGACTCCGGTTCTGCTGGCTTTAAAGTATTATGGAATGGAACCAACCACCCAATAGAAACCAAGGTAATAATGGGGATGGCAATAGTTATTATCATAGGGTTGGCAATTGATTGCAACAGCAAAATAGCAACAGGAGCCGTAGCCAAAAGCCTCAAGAGTTCAACAAAAAAAGCCCATCGCTTGTTTTCGAGCAAGCCACCTAATGACACCAACGTGGTGATTATAAGTAAGGCTACACCTGTTTTGGCAGGCCAATCCAGCCCTTCGGCAGCAAAAAGGTAGCCAGTGGTACCGCCCAACACAATCACAAATTGAACGAAAATATAATAAGCTAACCCCACGGCAATTTGGGTGTCGTATTTACGGAACGTTTGCGGGGTAACCTCTTTGAAAGGCTGCACTCCCCCCAAATAATCGGGCCTCCATCCAGGTTTCAGCGCTAGCATTTTAACAGCATCCTTTAAATTTCGTGCTTTGGCAACATCCTTAAACAAGCCACCCCAATATTCAAAATTCAACCATAATGGGTTCCAGCTTTTGGGTTGACTGGTAATACCAAACACTACTTCCTCTTCCTCTTTTTGGAAAGTTCCGAACATCCTGTCGAAGATAATTAGCGTACCGCCGTGGTTTTTATCAATGTACTTTGGGTTAACACCATGGTGCACTCGGTGGTGACTGGGGGTATTAAAAACATACTCAAACCAAGCTGGCATTTTATTGATGGCTTTAGTATGAATCCAAAATTGATACAAGGTTTGAAAGGAACCAACGGTAAGAAACATGAGCGGTTCGAAACCAAAAATGGCCAATGGCAAATAGAATACCCACGAAAAAGCTCCTTGCAGCCAAGCTTGGCGCAGTGCCACTGTAAGGTTGTATTCTTCGCTTTGGTGGTGTACCACATGGCTGCCCCAAAGTACACTAATCTCATGCGCCAAGCGGTGAAACCAGTAATAAAAGAAATCAACACCGATAAACAATACCACAAAAGTAAGAACCACTGCCCAAGCAGGTGCAGCACTATCTACTAAACCTGGCATGGTGGTTAAGCGATAATGATCGTACAGGTAGTAATAACCTACATATACAAACAACTTAAGAAAAATACCCGATACCTGAGAGCCAACACCTAAACTGAGGTTAACTATGGCATCATTAAAACGGTAATAATTGGTTTTTCGCAAACGATCTACCAATAGCTCAATCCCGATGAGGAGAAAGAACACTGGTATAGCTAATACAATATAACTGACCGCCTTATCCATAACTATTAACCTAAAGTACTGCTGTACTACAAATTAAAACAAAATTATGCGATTGTAGTTTCAAAAACGCAGCAGATTTAGGTGAAAACACGCAAATTAATCTTAATTACCATTAACTAAACACAAACATAGGCTGCCAGGTTGTCTAATTCTTGAAAACCAGTTATTGAATTTTGATGAACATAATATTTGAAAAGCAACCTATCAGAGTGCACTAGTTTATTACAATCGTAAAAAGATACCTAATGGCGATAATTTCAGCGTGATAACCTTTGATTTACAAGTTAATTTTAATGTTAAAATTCGTCGCTAACAATACTTCAGTACAAAATATTTTCATATTTTGGCTATGCAACTTACACAAAACTCCATGAAGTCCATTTTAGTATCCATAACAATAGTTTCTATACTATCAATACTTGTTACCAGCTGTAAAACCAGCGCCCAATTGGTTGACGCACTTGCAGAATATAATGGCAGGAGCGTATCATATGGCAGCCAAGGTGGTATTGCAGGTGGTGGCACTACCATTATTTTGTTAGAAAACGGGCAGGTATTTTCTACAACCATTTTACCCAAGGGGGAAAGCTACCATGGCAAAGCAGACATCAAAGAAGCCAAAGCGCTGATTGATGAAGCTATGACCTTAACACAAAAACATAGTAATTTATCGGGCACTGGCAACATGACTTATTTCTTGGTTTACAAAGATGGCGCAACTGAAAAAAAGATATCGTGGCCAGCTGAGGTATACCCCCCAAACGAGGTGAGAGCATTTGCCCAAAAACTAAATGAATTTACGCAAACCAAAACCAAATAGACATGCTAAATAAATACACGCTTATAACCTTATTGTGGGTCATTAGCTTAGGTGCATTTGCGCAGCAACAAGTTTTCCCTGGCAAACCAACCCAGCATAATACCTATACCCCTATGACTATTACCCCAGTGGTAATTAATGGCGCTCAGCAGCCGATAGTTTATACCAGTGGGGTAAACCAAGCATATGGTCCATTAGTTTTTCCGCGGCGTTTTTCGCAGGGTCCACAATTAAAACCTTACGAGATAAGTGTAACCCGCCACCCAAAAACAGGTATGCCTGTAGCAGTAAATTTTACCGAAGGCAGTTTTATTGGTTTGGCTGGAAATGAGGACAAGGCAAATGCTGAAATCAATAACATCTTTAGTTCGATAGCTTATCTATTTGGTTTGAAAGATGCTAATGAACTCTCGCCAATACATATCGAAACTGATAAGCTAGGACATACCCACGTTAAATTACAGCAAGTCTATAAAGGGGTGCCGGTATGCGGTGCGCAGCTTATTGTGCACTTTTACACCGATGGCAGTGCCATGGTAAACGGCCGCAACCAGCCATCGCCCGTAATAACCAGCACTGTACCTGCAGTTGATGCCAACACAGCAAACGGCATAGCCATAGCAGATGTGGCCACCCGCGATTACTACCGCCCCCTTACTGATGCTGAACAGGATATGTTACATCAGCACCAGCCCGAGGTAGTGGTGTACCCCTCTCGCAACCAATTCGGCCAATTTAATTTAGCTTGGCACATTACGGTACACAATACCTTTATGAAGGTGTGGGAGTACTTTATTGATGCCGAAACTGGCGAAGTGCTCAATGCTTATGATCATACTTGCAGTGTGGGGCCGTTTACTGCCAATGCTACTGATTTAAAGGGTGCAAACGTCGTAATCAACACTTTTCAAGCGACCAACAATACCTATTTTATGATTGATGCCTCACGTATAATGTACACAGGCCCTACCAACACATTACCAGGGGCTGGTAAAGGCTCAATTGTAACGCTCGATTTGCAAAATACCAGCTTAAATAGCCCAAGCTCAGCAGATATCACATCACCCAATAATAGTTGGAGCAATCCTACTGCCGTTTCTGCACATAATAACGCTGCTATATCGTACGAGTATTTCCGTACCGTGCATGGCCGCAACTCTATTAATGGGCTTGGTGGTGATGTTATTTCTTTTATAAACGTAGCCGATGAAAATGGCCAAAGTTTGGATAACGCCTTTTGGAACGGACAGTTTATGTTTTATGGCAATGGCGGACAAACATTTAGCCAGCCAATGGCCCGTAGCTTGGATGTGGGCGGCCACGAAATGAGCCATGGTGTAATTCAAGAAACCGCTGGCTTAGAGTATCAAGATGAATCGGGCGCCATAAACGAGTCGTTTGCCGATGTGTTTGGTGCCATGATTGACCGTAGCAACTGGATATTGGGCGAAGATGTGGTAAATCCGGCTGTTTTTCCTACGGGTGCCTTACGTAGTTTCCAAGACCCGCACAATGGAGGAACCAGCCTCAACGACCCTGGTTTTCAACCAAAGCACGTAGATGAGCAATATTTTGGCACCAACGACAATGGTGGTGTGCACATTAATAGCGGCATACCCAACCATGCGTTTTATCTGTTTGCTACCGCAACTACCAAAGAAATAGCAGAGCAGGTTTACTATCGCGCTTTGGCAAACTACCTGACCAAATCATCTAATTTTATCGATTTGCGTATAGCGGTGGTGCGTGCCGCTACTGATATACATGGGGCTGGCTCTGCCCAAGTGCTAGCCGTGGAAAATGCCTTTAGCACAGTTGGCATTGGTGCCGGCACCGGAACCAATACCAACCCTACATTGCCTACCAACCCTGGTACCGATTTCGTGTTGATAACGGATATAAACACACAAGACCCCAACACATTGTACGTAGCCAATAGCGGTGCCACTACCTTCACTCCTATTACCACTACTGGGGTTAACTTTCGCCCATCGATAGTAGATGATGGCAGCTTAGCTGTTTTTGTAAATACTGCCAACAACATACGAGTGGTAGGGTTGCAGAGCAACAATTTGTTTGAAAACGAACTAACCAATGATAATTTCTTCCGGACAGTAGCTGTATCAAAGGATGGTAGCAAAATGGCGGGTATATCTGTCAATCAAGATACTTCTATCTATGTTTATGATTTTACTAGCCAACAATGGGGCAGATATATGCTTTATAACCCTACTACTGGGCAAGGAATAAATATAGCAGGGCCCTTGTTTGCCGAAGCGCTGGAGTGGGACTATACCGGAGAGTATTTAGTATATGATGCTTATAATGAAATACCTGGTACGCCAGGCTATTGGGATGTAAGCTTTATAAGGGTTTGGAACAATGCCGCCAACACTTGGGGGGATGGTATGGTAAGTAAATTGTTTACCGGTTTGCCGTTTGGAGTAAGTATTGGTAACCCATCGTTTTCTAAAAACTCCCCTAACGTATTGGCCTTCGACTATTATGATGCCAACACCAATATATTCTCGGTGCTAGGGGCTAATATTGAAACAGGAGATGTTGGCACTATCTATCAGCAATCGGTTGTTGGTACACCTTCGTACTCTACAAATGACAACGTGATGGTATTTTCTGGCCGCGACGCCAACAACACTACTGATGTAATTGGTATAATAAACCTAAACCCTGATAAGCTAACAGCTGCAGCTGCGCCGGTTATATTTACTGACAATGCCAAATGGCCTGTTTGGTTTGCCACCGGCAGCCGCAATATTACCATAGGTGTAGAAGATGTAACACCTAATGATTGGACCTTTGGCGCTTTTCCCAATCCGTTTAACAATGAGGTTAATTTAACATTAAAGGGCATTAACCAAGGTAAATGGAGCGTGAGCCTGTATAACTTAATGGGTCAGCAAGTGTATATGGATAGCGGCATGGCCAATAGCGACAGTCAAAATGTTTCTATTACCACCAGTGAGCTGCCAGCAGGCTATTATCTTGTAAAAGCAAGTAACGGTAAAACGGTGAAAACCCTTAAAATCGTGAAACAATAAGGACGAAACATTAAACTAAAATAAAAACGCCCTTGCAGTGATTTACTGCAAGGGCGTTTTTCTATATCTGGCAGAAAACTATCTTACTCTGCTGCTTTAGGGTTCTTTTCGGGCGAGCGCTCCACGCGCAACCCAAATGCCAATACGTCCTTTAAATCGTCGGTACGCATTATCTGTTCAAATGCCAATTTGTAAGTGCCTGTTTGATTTAAGTATGCCCGCTGCTGAATATACTGCTGCACATTGCAAATATCACCAGTGCATTCGCCAAACCACTCCCCTTTTTCATCGGCCATGGTAAGTTCTAAGCGCTGCTCTTGCTCAGTACCATCTGGATAGGTAGTGTATACCATTACCCACATATTGCTATTTGGGTAAAAGGTGGTGTGGCGCAAATTAACAATAATGTCGTAATGCTGCGTGGTATCGGTAATGTCAAAATCAAACGCAACCATATGGTCTTTGTTCCATACCTGCCCCGGTATATCCTTGTTTTCCTCGTACACCTTAGCAGGGTCTTCGCACCCAACTAATGCCACGGTTGCTACAGCCACCAATATCATTAAATGCCTCATCATGACTGCTCCCCTCCTCCTTGGTTAGCATTACCGCCACCTTCACCGCCACGGTTGCGGTTGCCACGGTTACGGTTACGGCCACCTCTGTTGCGGTTATTACCACCCTCTCTTGGTTTAGCATCTCCACCACCTTCTGGTTTAGGGCCTGCATTAGCTTGTGGATTGGTATTATCACCATCGGCAGGCTTTTGTCCGCTTGAAGGACGTGGTTTATTGCGCTGGTTGCGATTTGGTTGCCCCTCGGTACGTTGGCGTGGCTGACCTTCGCTTTGGCGCTGATTTTGTTGTTGTGGCTTACCATCACGTTGGCCACCGCCGCCGCTACCAGGCTTGCGTTTTTTCTTGCGTTTTTTACCCGTTTTTTCCAGGGCGCTCAAGGTTATCTGGCCAACCGTGTCAGCATATTCAGCTTCCACTTCTTCCTCGTCAACCTCTTCAATTATTACCAATTGGCCTAGCGGCTTGGCTTTTTTACCTGCATCGTTCAATTCAATTATCTCAGCAACTTGCTCAACTGTAAGTGGGTAAAAGTTAGGATCGCCGGCATAAGTATACCACATCAACCTTTTAAGAATATCGGTTTTGGTTAAGAAAACCACACCATTCTCTGTCTCTAGCTTATCGGCCTTTTTAGGGAAGTCTTGTAAGGCCTCCATGTAAGTATCCAACTCATAGTTAAGGCAGCATTTCAAACGACCACACTGCCCAGATAGCTTAGCAAGATTGATTGATAAGTTTTGATATCGGGCTGCGTTGGTTGATACCGATTTGAAATCGGTTAACCAAGTGGAGCAGCAGAGCTCGCGACCACAAGAACCGATACCCCCAATTTTACCCGCCTCTTGGCGGGCACCAATTTGGCGCATCTCAACCTTAACCTTAAATACACGGGCATACTCCTTAATCAATTCGCGAAAATCCACACGGTCTTCGGCGGTGTAATAAAAGGTAGCCTTCTTTTTATCAGCCTGAAACTCCACTTGGCCCACTTTCATGTCAAGCTTTAAGGTGCGGGCTATAGCACGAGCTTGCACCATGGTTTCTTGCTCCAGGGCTTTCGCCTCTTTCATCAAATCAAACTCAGCTTCAACGGGTATGCGCAAAATGTTCCTAAAGTCAGTATTGCGTTCTTTAACCTTCTTTTTGCGCATCTGCAACTTAACCAACTCACCCGAAAGCGAAATTTGGCCAATATCATATCCCATTGAGGTATCTACCACTACCCAGTCGCCAGTGCTTACCGGTACTTTGTTATCGTTTTTATAAAACTCCTTGCGGCTACCCCCGTTAAACGAAATCTCGTAATAATGCGGGCCATCGTTATTGCCAAAAGCTATCGGCATTTCGGCAAGCCAATCAAAAGTGTTTAACATATTGCAAGCACCGCTAGCACAACTGCCATGCGATTTGCAGCCCTTCGGCAATCCATTATCTGTGGCACAACTAGTGCATCCCATATCTAATTATTTACGAAGTACGATTTACGAAGTACGATTTAGTTTTAGCTAAATGCCCAACGCCGCACTGTTATTTTAAAAATCCATTCAACATGGTACCATGTACATCGTACATTGTACCTCAAACTTTAACCAGCACCTTCACCAGCTTACTTACCCTAATGCTTAAATCAAGCATCAGCATTTTGCCACTGGCATTGCGTTCTATATGGTAATAAGCCTCATTGAGCCAATCGGCAAAACGGGCCATTTTTTCTTGATCAAACTTAGCAGACATCTCGCTAACTACACTTTTCTCAGAACCCGTAAGCACCTCTGATGGTCTGTTGTACACCTGTAAATATAATACTTCCCTGAGCATGTGCAGCGCATACAGCATAAAGGTTTTTTGCGACTCGCGGCCCAGTGCACCAAAGGTATCAGACCACTTTACGTAAGCCATCGGATCATTATTACGCGACAAAAGCGCACCCATCCACTGCTCAAACAAACCTGCATGTTCTGCCGCGGCATGGTTTATAAGATCTTGCGCCTCAATATAGTCACCATTGGCCAAACCTGCAATTCGGTATGCCTCTTCAGGCTGCAATTGTTGTTTTTCAACTAAAGCATCTGCCAGCTCTTGTTGGTTAATTGGCGATACCTTTATTATCTGTGTGCGCGATATGATAGTATTTAGCACCGTCTCAATATTCTCGGCTACCAGCAAAAAAACCGTTTGTGCAGGCGGTTCTTCCAAAATTTTAAGTAGTGTATTGCCCTCTTTACCCAAAAACTCCGGCAACCATATCAGCATTATTTTATAACCCTGCTCGTATGCCTTAAAGCTCAACCTGCGCATCACATCGTGGCACTCGGTAATAGGTATGTTGGGCTGCTTGTTTTCAGCATTGAACTTTACCATCCACCTATGTAGACTCAAATACGGGCTTTGATTTAGCACCTCGCGCCACTCTGTAATACTTTCAGTACTTGTTTTGCGCTTCTCTACACTTGGGAACGGAAAACTAAAGTGCAAATCAGGGTGCGCCAGCTTTTGCATTTTTAGGCAGCTCGGGCACTCGCCACAACTGTCATCGGGTTGCGGGTTAGCGCAGTTAAGAAACTGCGCATAAGCCAAAGCAATAGGCAAACCACCATAGCCTAGCTGCCCCAAAAACATTTGGGCATGGGGCACATGCCCTTCGCGCACTTGCGAAATGAGCTGCTGCTTTAAGTGGCCTTGGCCTATGATGTCTTTAAACTGCATGGTTATACTGTTGTATTTATGGTGATGGGTTTAATTTACAAACCAATTACCTTTCAACTGAGAACTACCCACCGTGTCATGGTGAGCGTAGTCGAACCATGGCGGCATCGACTCTAACTCAATTACCTACAACAGGAACTTACACGGGCATGTACTTCAACATGGCTTCAATGGGGTCGGCTGTTGAAGGAAACGAAGCTATAAGCTTGCCTTCTTCGTCCAGCAAAAATTTATGGAAGTTCCATTTTATCTCATCATCCTGCAATCCGTTCATTTCTTTGGTGGTAAGAAACTGGAATATAGGTGCTTGATTAGGAGCCTTCGTACTCAGTTTTTCGGTAAGCGGAAAGGTAACGCCATAGTTGCGCTCGCAAAACGAGGCAATGGTATCAGCGCTGCCGGGCTCTTGTCCGCCAAAATCGTTGCAAGGGATGCCCACCACTACCAAATCGTCTTTAAACTGACTTTGCAACTCTTGTAGTTGCTGGTATTGTGGTGTCAATCCGCACTCGCTGGCCGTATTGACCAGCAAAATCTTCTTGCCACTAAAAGTGCTAAAATCAACGGTATTGCCCGTTAATCCCTTTATGATAAACTGATGTATACTATTGTTTGAAGCCATGCCGGTAGCCTTTAGGTAGTTCCGGTTGATAAGGTAAAGTTCGTGAAAATTTGTGAATAGTCCACGATTAGATGCATACTAACTAGTCATAAAAAATGAACAGTTACAGATAAAATTCAACAATCTTTATACACCCACAGAAAGGTGGAAAGAGTTTACTGCTACAACTTAGCCTGCGACATAGAAAGCTCCACTACAAACCTATCATCCAGCACATTGAGGTATCGGGCAGCACCTGCTGAGAGTTTTACTATGATGTTTTCGTTGGTCTTATTGTTAGGCAGCTTACCAATTACTTTGGCATACACTACCCTATTGTTCATCAGATTGCGCACCATAATTACGGAGCCTATTGGCGCAGACTTGTGCATGGCATAAAAACGAAACTGGTTTTCGTGCGAGGCATCATTTATCCAAATAGCAGTGCCTTTCACGGCTTCAACCTTACCATCAGCCAAGGAAGCATTGTATTTTCCTTCCAAATCAACGAGCATATTCATATCAAAAGAGGCTACGGTTACCGCGCCGTTATCTTCTTCATCCAATATCATGGCTTGGCTGCTGTCATTTGCAGGTACCACACTTCCAGAAGGCCTGCTAGGTGCATAAAGGGCATTAGAATCAACTGGCGCTTTTGCGGGCGGTGTAGCTGGTTTTGGCGCAACTGTGTTGTTTGGGTTAATAATGCTACCTGAAGGAATTAATAATACTTGGCCAATACTCAGGCCATCCGCTTCCAACTTGTTAGCAGCTTGTATAGCCGCTACATTGGTATGGGGATATTGCCTGGCAACCGAGTACAAGGTTTCGCCAGTAACCACCGTATGCTTTATGTAGCCACCATTTATAGGTGGAGCCACAACTGTAATTGAAGGTGCAGTGTTGTTTACAGCAGGTGCGGTAGGCGCAACAAATATGGCATTAGCATCTGTTTTACCTGCATACAACGGCACAACCAACATATCGCCTGGGTGTAGGGCCGATGTTTCATCCATTAAGCGGTTTACGCTACGCAAGCTATCTACTTGTACCCTGTAGCTTTGGGCTATGGAGTAAAAGGTTTCGCCTTGCTGCACTTGGTGCACCGTGTAGGCCTTACCGTTAATGGTAACCATATTGGTTTGGGCAAACAGACTGCCAGCAAACAACGTACAGGTTAGCAATAAAACGGTTGCAATATGGGTGCGAAACATGTTGAGCAAAATGGTTAAATTTGAATGGATTAGTTACACTTCAACTAATAAACCGAATTTAAGGGCAAATTATTATCCAAGCACTATATGAAACGTAGCATTTACAAACGATTAGCACTTTGGGTGTTCAGCTTAATGGTCACCATACCCGCATTATTGAGCGCACAAGATACTGCCAATACCGCTGCAGATACAGGCTATATAACGCCTGTGTTTAAGGACACCTTGAGTACAGTGAAAACACTTGAAGGCAAACAAAAGGTATACTACTTTAAACTAGACGATGAGATAATGCCGCCAGCGGGCCGATTGGTAAACAAAGCCATTGATGATGCCGAAGCATGGGGGGCTACCTTAATTGTAATGGAGCTGAACACATTTGGCGGTAGAGTAGATATTGCTGATGAAATTAGGAGTAAATTGTTAGATGCTACCGTACCCGTTGCCGTTTGGATAAACGATAATGCCGCCTCAGCTGGTGCGTTAATTTCTATTGCGTGCGATAGTATTTATATGGCGCCGGGCAGTAGCATTGGTGCTGCTACCGTGGTGAGCGGTGAAGACGGCACCCAAATGCCTGATAAATACCAAAGCTACATGCGCAGTACCATGCGCAGTACCGCAGAGGCTAATGGTCGCGACCCGATTATTGCAGAAGCGATGGTTGATGACCGTATTGTAATACCTGGTATTATCGACTCTGGATACACACTTACCTTTACCACTACCGAGGCACTAAAATATGGTTATGCCGAGGGCATAGCAGATAGCCGCAAAGAAGTATTGGACCTACTTGGCGTGGTAGACCATGAGATAAAAGAATACGAACCCGATACTTTAGATGCCGTTATTGGCTTTTTGATGAACCCTGCGGTAAACTCTTTATTACTTTTGGCAATAATTGGCGGTATTTACTTTGAGCTACAAACCCCTGGTGTGGGCTTTCCGCTGGCAGTGGCTGTAACTGCCGCAGTGCTGTTTTTTGCTCCGCTGTACCTTGAGGGTTTAGCCGCCAATTGGGAGATATTGTTGTTTGTGATAGGAGTGATACTCTTAGCGGTAGAGATATTCGTTATCCCTGGTTTTGGGGTAGCGGGCATTAGTGGTATTATACTTATTGTGGGCTCCCTAATTTTGTCTTTAGTTGCCAATATTGATGGTTTCGACTTTACTTTTGCCTCTAGCGAACAGCTTACCCGAGCGGTGCTGCAAGTTACCATTATCCTTACCCTAGCTATTGTAGGCTTTTTGGTGTTTAATGAGCGCATTACAAACTCAGCGGCATTTAAAAAACTAACCTTACAAGATACTTTGGGTGGCGAAGGCTCAACTGCGGCCCTTAGCGAGCTAGATGCCTTGGTAGGCAAAACCGGCATTGCTGCTACCGACCTTCGCCCAACTGGCCGCATAACTGTTGACGACGAACGCTACGAGGCAGCCACAGATGGGGAGCTACTTGAAAAGGGAACAGAAATAGTAGTAGTGCGCAGCAGGGGAAACTACGTGCAGGTAAAAAAGGCATGATTAACCATGCAAACGAGTGCCTAACCATAGACCGCCAAAGGCAAGCAAAATGCCCAGCACGTTGCTTAGCAGTAAATATAGCAAGGCTGCTTTCATATCGCCTGCTTGAAAGCGCTGCATCATTTCGAGGGCAAAGGTAGAAAAGGTAGTAAAGCCGCCCAAGAAGCCTACGAATAGGAAGTTTTTAAGCGTATCTGGCATTTGCGGTACATCTAAGTAACCCCAAAGGAAGCCGATAAGCAATGAGCCGACCATATTAACGGTAAACGTGCTGGCCGGGATACCCAGCCATTGTTGCCTACCCAGCCAAAGTACCACGCCATAGCGCCCAAGGATGCCCATTGAACCTCCAACAACAAGTGATAGCATGTTATACCACATATGACAAAGGTAATTGTTTTAGTCGATGGTCCATAGTCCACGGGACATGGATTCCAAGCTTCGTTTAATATCGTTAGTATCAGCTTGGAGTAAGCTATTTACATGGTAACTAAAGTACATAAAACTATGGACTATGGACCATTGACAATCGTCCAACTAAATATTTCACCAACTATACTTGGGTATGATAGCCAAAGCACCTATTTTTACCCTCGCAAAACATACCAAGATAATTTACCTTATAACCGATCATGAAAAATACTACCAATAAAGCGTTGTTTGACAAGGCCGAGAAAATTGCCCAAGACGGCAAAGACCTAACTGCTGCCATACCTGTGTTAATGAAGTTGCGCGAAGAAGCAAAAGCTGCCGGAGACCCGCTAGTAACCAAGGTATTACGACTTGCTAGCCAGTACATTGAAAACACAGGTGGTTTTGAATTGGGACAATATTTTGAAGAGGAGCCTCTGCCCGATGATATGAGTAACCTAGAGTACTTTTTGCAACTAATTGCAGAAAGCGACAACAAGTTTAACCGTGAAGAGTTAGCTAACTTTCGCGATGTGTTTAACCAATTAGCATAAGCAATACCCTTAAACAATAAAAAAATCCCGTTTTGCTGGTTGCGAAACGGGATTTTTATTTTCATCATCTAATGTTCATTTAGCACTACTCCACAATAAGTTTCCCACTTGCTACTTTACCACTTGTAGTTACTATTTGGTATAAGTACATCCCTTTTGCTACTGAGGGTAATTTGATATTGTTATCACCGGCATATAGTTCTATATAACTTATTACCGCGCCCGATATGGCAGTAACAGTAATAGTACCACCCTCATTGTTTGGCACGCTTACACTAAGGCTACCATTGGTTGGGTTGGGATAAATGTTTGGATTAAAACCCAAAAGCGTACCTGTACCTACTGTGGTGTCTGCTACATAAATGCTACAATTGCTGGCCAGTGGATTTAACTCAATAGGGCCCTGTGGGGTTAAGTTTTTGCCTAAAAATGCTGGATAATCATATCCATAACGGCTCACTTGAAAGGTATTATTTGATATCGCAACATTACCTTGCGTAATAGGCCCCACACCGTTTACGGGCACTTCATAATGCCAAACTATAGAATCATCTGGTCCAATTTCAAACAACCTACCCTTTGCACCTTCACAAACCAAAATATTGCCATTAGGTAGCGCTTGTGCCCCGCTTATGTTTCGAGAATAAAAACTCAAGGGCGGATTAGCGGTGTAACGATAAAACAAGCTATCGGGGCCAAAAGGTTGCCCCTGGTTAATGGTATAATTACCATCAACAAGCAGTGGAGGTGTAAAGATATCTATTGTCGAATATTCGCCATCAGGTCTACCTTGCCCATTGTTGTATACAGTAATCTTGCCACTATTAGGATACCCATCATTAATCCAGCGAGCATCATGTTGTTCAAAAAATATCTGGTCGGCTGCAGTACCTCGGCGGTAAGCGGCAGGGTTACCCCAGCGGTATAGTAAATCGCCTCCATGCCCTGCGTTGCCGCCGGTAGAACCAGCAGCCTCTGCCGTAGTAGTGCTATGGTCAATTATCCATACTTCACAAAACCTATGCGAACTCAACAAAATTTGGTCAAGCGCCTCATTATACTCTATGCCGTTCACATGCATCCAATCTGGATCTAAAGTTCCTGGGTAATTAATATTAAACTTACGCGGATTGGCACCCACCACACCAAAATTAGCCTTAGTACTATCAAAATCTTGCACCACATGGTCAGATGCGTGCCATTCCCATACGATATTACCTGTTCCCATACCGGTAGGCTCTACTTCAATTATACTACACTCCCAAAAACTTGCATCTACCTTGGCAGGATCTTTACCTAGTGCTATGGCTGCATTTTCGCCAATATCATAAAACGCAAGCATCAAAACGTTACCATTCGGCAAAGCCTGCACATCGTGGTTAGAACACTTAACACTATCGCTATAATCATAGTACCAAATTAGGTTGCCATCCCAATCAAACAACTCAACCCTGCCCGCTGCACCACCTGCCCTAAAACTAATATTGTTATTAGTTGCAGCAGAGCGCAGTAAATTGCCATTAGGTAGCAAATACCCTGCAAGGCCCGGTTGGTATGCAGATTGCCACGTGTTTACCACCTCCCCACAATTATCAATTAGGTAACTGGTTTCGTAAGCCACTGGACACACTAGGGTATAACCGTTGAATGATAGGCTATCGTTGAAAAACAACCCTACTGTTTGCTGGGCATAAGCAGCAAAGGAAAATACTACAATTAGAAAGGTGAGAATATGGCGCATAGGACTTTACTATACCCATAAAGATAGCGAGAAATACATGATTAAAGAGGCTTAGTGACAGCTAGCGCCCACCGCTGGGCTGATGAACGGAATACCCAAGCCCATACCGCGCAATATAAACAGGCAGCCAATAATACACACAAATGTAGGGATAACATATGGAGACAGATTGGCTAACCGCTTACCAAGCCAGCCACCGCCTAAGGTTACTGCAACCAGGGTACTTGCGGTACCCATACCGAACATAGCCATAAACCCAGCAGATTGGAATAAGTTATTACCCGCCAATGAGCCGGCCACTGCCACGTATACCATACCACAGGGCAATAATCCATTAAGCATACCTGTAATGCCGCTTGAGAGCATGGTGCGTTTCTGCATTTGCTGGCTGATGCGGCTGGTAATTGGTTGAAAGTTGATACCGCGACCCTTAAACCAACCTAAGCGAGGCACAAAGTAAATACCCAATATCATAATACCCGATATAATAGAAAGCCATTGCTGCCAGCCCCCAATGCGCACGCCTAAACCAAGCAAGCCTGCCAACAGGCCCAAAGTTATATAGGTAGTAATGCGACCGCTATGATAAAGCAAGAGTCTGGCCCAGCCATTTTGCTTTAGTCCACTTACTCGATTAAGCGCAAGTACAATGGGTCCACACATACCCACGCAATGAAGGCTAGATGCCAACCCCAACAATAAGCCACTCAGCACAAACATATCAATAGGTTAAAACCTGTTCTGTTAGATAATCTTGCCCGCCCGCATTAAAGGTTACTTTTATGCGCCATAAGCCAAAAGGTTTTCCTTTCATTGGAAGTACAATAGGTTCGCCGGCAGCAACACTAAAGGTACTATGCTCATCTTGGCTACTATCCGAGGGGCGATAAAGCCATACCTTACCCGTAACCGCATCATCCATAGGAAAAGTAACGGTAACCATCTCCGCTTCGCGTAAAGGTTCTATCAAGGGTTTTTTACCAGTGCTGTTAGTCAGTTCTCGCTGTTCCATTTCGTTCTGAAACGTCAAAGTTTGCGTATAGTAATCTGGTGCTACCAAGCTTACATCTTGTTGCATGGCCATGTACACCATAAACAAAATAAGGCTTGCAAAACTGCCGTAAAGTATCGCTATTTTCCATCCCCAGCTCATAGTATATTATTTTAGGTATGCTTTTAATAATTATCAATCATTTATTACCTGCTGGACCCAAAAAGCCCGTTTTTACGCTGCCCACTTTTTTGTCTCCATCCATTAAGCTTATGCGCACATTGGTTTTTATACCATCCAAATCGTTGGGGTCTACATCCAAAAAGAAACTCGACTCTGCCATACCACCTGAGGGTACCGTAAGAATGCTGTCTTTGCCAATCAACCTAATTGTAGCGTTCACGTTTGGCGACAGGGCAATGTGCATGGTGTCAAATGTTTTGTTGATGATTTTTACCTGATAGAGATTGCTTACACGGCCATCATCAAGCTTTTGAAACAACGTACCTGGCGTGCGCAACACAGTTGCCTCCACATCGCTACGAATAAACAATAGCGTAACCATAACGCCAACCAAAAGCACCAATACCCCGGTATATGCCTTCATACGTGTGGTAAAAATAAAGCCACGGTTCTCTTTAATACTGTTTTCTGAGGCATAGCGTATCAAGTCAAGCGGCCTATGCACCTTTTCCATCACCTCATTGCAAGCATCAATACAAGCGGTGCAGTTTACGCACTCCATTTGGGTGCCGTTTCTGATGTCAATACCAGTAGGGCAAACCCTTACACAAAGGCCACAATCTATACAGTCGCCAAGGTCCTTGTTTTCAGTGTCTTTTTTAATCTTACCCCTGGGTTCGCCGCGCACATGGTCATAGGCAACAATCATGCTATCATCATCCAACAGTACCCCTTGCAGGCGACCATAAGGGCAAAACGTAGTGCACATTTGCTCTCTAAACCGTGCATAAACACCATAAAAAAGGAACGTTCCGGCAATCATGGCAATAAAACCGCCTTGCTGTTTAAGTGGCGAGGTATTCACTAAATTCCAAAGGCTATCAACACCTATTACCCAAGCGATAACCGTGTGAGAGATGATAAAAGCAATCAGTAAAAACAAACTGTGCTTACCAACCCGTTTTAATACCTTTTCGCGGTTCCATGGGGCATGTACCAGTTTTCGCTGGGCACTGGCATCGCCCTCAATCCAATATTCTATTTTTCTAAATACCAGCTCCATGAAAATGGTTTGGGGACAAACCCAACCACAAAACACCCTGCCATATACTACCGTAAACAAAATGATAAACACAAAAAAGGTAATCATAGCCAAGCCGAAGAGGTAAAAATCTTGTGGCCAAAATACCGCACCAAACAGAATGAACTTCCTAGCGAAAACATCCAAAAGAAACAACGGATGCCCATTTATCTTTATCCAAGGCACTAGTAGCAAAAAAGCTAAAAGACCAAAGCTAACCCAGGTGCGATACTTATAGTACTTACCCGATGGCTTGGTAGGGAACAACCAAATTCTTCCTCCCGATTCGTCAACGGTTGCAAGGCTATCCCTAAAATCTTCGTGCTTATCCATAATAGTTACTCTTGTATAGTGCTATCCGCTGCAGATGCAGGGATAGTATCGGTAGCGGGTGCAGCAGTATCACTATCAGCACCATCTGCTGTCCAAATAGTACCTTGTGCCTCTTTTTGGTTAGCTGGGTTGGTGCCTTGCAAAGTCAAAATATAGCTTGATACATCTTGTATATCCTTAGCTCCCATTTGGTCTTTCCAAGAAATCATACCTTTTTCTGGCACCCCGTACTTAATGGTAGCAAATACATTTTTAATGCCTCCACCATGTATCCAGTACTCATCGGCAAAGTTAGGTCCTACCCCGCCCTCGCCAGATGCACCATGGCAAGCTGCGCAATAGGTTATAAAAATTTGCTTACCATTACTTAAGCTACTTGCATCAGCTAATAAGGTCACATTGTTTTCATTGACCAAATTGGCCATTTTGGCTAAGTATGCATCCTTTTGCTCTTTGGCAATAGCCATATCTTGCTCATACTCGGCATATTGGCTCCTATCTGTACCCGAAAGTTGATAATAGAAGAAGTAGACAAAGGCAATTACGATGGATGCATAAAACATGGCGGTCCACCAAGGCGGCAAGTGGTTATCAAGCTCTTTGATGCCGTCGTAATCATGATCGAGCATAATATCTTCCTCTTGCTCAATTGGTACGGCATCGGTGAGCGTTTTAGATATTCTATTCCAGCTAAAGAATTTAATAGTTGGAAAGAACTCCACACCTTCTAAATGCTCTTGCTGCGCTCCAGTTAAGGTTGCCTTGGTCATGGAAACCAACATGCTAGAAAGTAAAAACACTACGAACAACATGATACCCATAACTATGGCAAATAGCCCGATAAGTATCTCTGACTGGTGCGTATCCATAAAATTGGGCAACTGCTCGGCCGGCGCTGATGTTTGGGCAAAAGCAGGTACTGCCATGCACAACATAAATGCTATGGTAGCTATATGGTTGAACAACTTATTTTTCATTGCTGGCGTTTTGAAATGGTTTATTCACTGCGTTATCATCTTCCAAGGGCATCGTTCTCATGTGTGCTAAATGCGCTTTATTGGCGGTTACAACATAAATCAACAGCCCTAAAAAGAACAAGAAGAATATGGCAAACGAAATGGTAGGGAAAATGCCAATGTTATCCACACCACGAAGTATCTCTTTATACATGGCTTATTTTTTACTTTCGGGTTGTTGAATGTCTTTCACTTTTATATCGGTACCCAAGCGCTGCAAGTAGGCTATTACCGCGATTATCTCACGGTCAGCCAATACCTCAATACCTTCCTTATTCAGTCCTGCGGCAATACTATCGGCTTGTGCAGTTAGGTTTTCATTAGCTATATCAGCAAAACCTGCCTCATAAGGCACACCCAACGTTTGCATCGCCTCAATTTTAGCCTTAGTGCTACTGGTGTCAAGCTTATCTTCAATGAGCCACGGGTAAGCTGGCATTAGAGAGCCGGGCGACATAAGCGGCGGACTCATCATGTGATAGTAGTGCCAGCTGTCAGGATACTTTTTACCTTCCCGGGCCAAATCCGGACCAGTACGTTTTGAGCCCCAAAGGAATGGATGGTCATATACAAACTCACCAGCCTTAGAGTATTCGCCATAGCGCTCTGTTTCGCTACGGAAAGGACGAATCATTTGGCTATGGCAACCAACACAACCTTCGCGTATGTATATATCACGGCCTTGCAGCTCTAACGGCGTATAGGGTTGTACCGATGCAATAGTAGGTATGTTTGATTTGATAAGGTAAGTAGGTATAATCTCAATCATACCTCCAATTAATATAGCAACAACAGAAAGCGATGTAAAAATAAATGGACGGCTCTCTAACCAACGGTGCCAATGACCGCCGCCACTATGTGCTTTCGCTTCAAGTGCGGGCGCTTCAGCATCTTCGTTGGCAATAAATACACCTTGCTTGGCTGTTTTAAACAAGTTAAATACCATAACAAATACGCCACTTAGGTATAGCAAACCACCAAACGCACGCATGGCATACATGGGTTTTAGCTGTGTAACCGTTTCAAGGAAGTTAGGGTACCTTAAGAAACCTTCAGCGGTAAACTCTTTCCACATTAAGCTTTGTGTAAAGCCTGCCCAATACATAGGCAGCGCATAAAACAGGATACCCAATGTACCTACCCAAAAGTGGATATTGGCCAACCTGCGACTGAATAGCGAGGTGCCCCACATGCGAGGGATTAACCAATACAACACACCAAAGGTAAGGAAGCCGTTCCAGCCCAATCCGCCTACATGCACGTGGGCTACAATCCAATCAGTATAGTGACCTATGGCATTTACGTTTTTAAGCGAGAGCATCGGGCCTTCGAAAGTGGCCATACCATAGGCGGTAACGGCTACTACCATAAATTTCAAAACCGGATCGACCCTTACTTTATCCCACGCACCGCGCAAGGTAAGCAACCCGTTAAGCATACCGCCCCAGCTAGGTGCCAAAAGCATAATACTAAATACTACGCCCAATGATTGTGCCCAGCTAGGCAAGGCAGTATACAACAAGTGGTGAGGCCCCGCCCAGATGTAGATAAATATAAGGGCCCAAAAGTGAATGATGGATAAACGATATGAGTATACTGGGCGGTTGGCTGCTTTGGGCAAGTAATAGTACATAAGGCCCAGGTAAGGGGTAGTAAGAAAAAACGCCACAGCATTGTGACCATACCACCATTGTACCAAGGCATCTTGCACACCAGCGTAAACAGAATAACTTTTGAAAAACGAAACTGGCAACTCAAACGAGTTAACAATATGTAACACCGCTACCGTAACAAAAGTGGCTATATAGAACCAAATGGCCACATACATATGACGCTCTCTGCGTTTTACAATAGTACCAATCATATTGACACCAAAAACCACCCAGATAAGCGCAATGGCTATATCAATTGGCCACTCCAACTCAGCATACTCTTTGCTAGTGGTTAAGCCCAAAGGCAAGGTAATAGCCGCGGCCACAATTATAAGCTGCCAGCCCCAAAAGTGAATCCAGCTGAGTGCATCGCTAAACATACGAGCCTTAAGCAAGCGCTGCAATGAGTAGTATACACCCATAAAAATACCATTGCCTACAAAGGCAAAAATCACTGCATTGGTGTGCAGTGGCCTTAAACGACCAAACGTGGTATACGGTAGGTCGAAATTGAGGGCTGGGATAAACAACTGGGTGGCTATTAAAAGCCCTACCAACATGCCCACTATGCCCCAAATAGAGGTGGCGATAGCAAAGTACTTCACTATCTTGTTGTCGTAAGAAAATCGTTCGAGTGCCATATTTTTGTACTAGGAGTTAATAATAATGCAAAGGTATACTTGGCTGTAGTTGCTGAACATGACGTAAATCAGGTAACCAATAGACTTTAGTTTGGTGTGGAGCAGATATTGGTAACAAAATGTGCTATTGTGCACCGGAATACTTCAAGGAAAGGATAAATTAAACTCAATCCTCGGTCTCGTTTTTACGGTTGCTAGCTGACTGAGTAACACCTGTTTTACTACTTTTTGAGGGTATGGTATTGTCAAACAGCATACGCATTGAGGGGGTGCTGGTGTCGTCAAACTGGCCATTGCGCATACTGAGGATAAAGGCTCCCAAGAACGCTAATGCCAGTAACAGACTAAATGCAATAAGAATAATGATAACTGACATAGGTTAAGGTTTGAGAATTAAGCCGCGCTTGCGCGCCATAATATTTGTAGCAAGCGTAACCGCCAACACTACGCTAATACTGCTAAGTGGCATAAGGATAGCTGCTATAAGCGGGGTTAATAATCCTGCTACTGCTATGCTTATACCTACAACATTGTACATTAATGATATGACCAAACAGGCCTTGATAATGGTAATATTATCTTTACTGAAGCGTAAAAAACCAGGTAGCTTGTTAATGTGCTGTGCATGCAGCATACCATCACTTGCCGGAAAAAACTGGTTTACATTATCGGCTACGGCTAAACCAACCTCACTTTGCTTTAAGGCACCGGCATCATTTAGCCCGTCGCCCAGCATTAGCACTTGGTGCCCTTGTTGCTGCAGTGAAGCCAAATTAGCCATCTTATCTGCTGGCGATTGGTTAAAAAGCATAGTGCTAGCGGCTCCTAAAAATGGTTTCAGGGTGTTGGCCTCGGCGTCGCTATCTCCGCTCAATAAGGTTAATTGGTAATGACCACTTAGATTCTTCAACGTGCATTCAATGCCCGCACGATAACGATTGCCAAACAAAAATACCCCACAATACTGACCATTAATGGCCAAATATGTTTTGGTAAGTCCATCGGCCAAAGGGTTTAGCACGGTTACTTCAAAACGATGAAGGAAACTTCTTGACCCTAAGAGTATTTCTTGGTCATCAACAACCCCTCTAATGCCCTCGCCAGCATACTCTTTAAACTCATCAACTTGCACCTTACCATCCTTGCTCAACTGTTGGCTAACACCGCGGCTAAGCGGGTGCGATGAGTTGCGCGCTACCCCACCTACAACTAATTTATCCAGCTCAGTAAGCTGTAAGCCGTTATAGCTTATTTCACTTTCATCATTTACCGTTAGCGTACCTGTTTTATCAAGCACCAAACTATCAACCGATGCCATTTTTTCAATTACAGTGCCGTTTTTGAGGTATAAACCAGCCTTAGCAAACAAACGCAAACTGTTGCCGTAAGTAAATGGGGCGGTAAGGGCAAGAGCGCAAGGGCAAGCCACTATCAATATGGTAGCAAACACATACACCGCTTGATGAAAATCAACGGTAATCCACCAACCGATAAGAGATGCAGTAGCAATAGAGAGCACCACTAAAGTAAAGTTGCGGCTGATGCGGTCAATTAAAGCACTAAATCGCTCCTCATCCTTTTTGCGGAAAATATCTCGGTTCCAAAGGCTGGTTAAGTGGCTATTGCTTACTTCCTTTTGCACCTGCACGGTTATCTCGCTTCCGGTTTGTTTGCCCCCTGCATAAAGCAAGTCGCCAATATTTGCACGCACGGGCATAGCCTCACCGGTAACAAAACTATAATCAATGGTAGCGTTGCCAAGCAACAACAAACTATCAGCGGGTATCAAATCATTATTACGAATAAGCAATACATCACCAGGCCTTACTTGTTCAATTGGCACGGTTTCTTCACCCGCTTCAGTTTTACGCTTTACCGCTAAGGGGAAAAAAGACCGATAATCTCTATCAAAAGAGAGAAAATCATAGGTGCGCTGCTGAAACCATTTACCAATCAAAAGAAAGAAAATCAACCCAGCCATTGAGTCTAAGTATCCATTACCCGCCTGGCTTGCTATTTCCCATAAACTCCAGCCAAATAGTGCTACTATGCCAATGGCAATGGGCACATCAATATTTATTTGCTTGTTTGTTATCGCCCGGTATCCAGCCTTTAAATAATCAAACCCACCGAAAAACAACACTGGTATAGAGAGCAGTATATTAAGTAAAGCAAACATCCTGTTTGCCGACTCATCTGGCGCATCCCACAACGACAGGTATTCTGGGAAGCTAAACAGCATGATATTACCAAAGCAAAAGCCTGTAATACCAATCTGCATAACCAAGCGCCTATTTACATTGCTGGCGGCTTTATTGTCCTTTTGATCGGCCTCGGTGCGTATATCGGGTGGGTACCCCAATTTATCAAGCAACTCAGCAATTTGCCGCAGGCTCACTTCTTGCGGTTTGTATAGCAGGGTTATCTTCTTAGCCCCAAAATCAACTTGACTAATGGTAATGGCCGGATTGATTTTATATAACTGCTCAAGCAACCAGATACATGAGCTACAATGCATTTCAGGCAAATGAAAGCTCACGCGGGCCGTTTGGGCATCTTGATATTCCAGTATTTGATGTGCAATTTCGGGCAAATCAAGATGGCTGTAATCGCCCGTGCGTGCATTTATGCGGCTAGCGCCGGGCTGCTCATCAAGGTTATAAAACTCACAAAGCTCGTTGGTAGCCAAAATTTGATAAACGGTTTCGCAACCCTGGCAACAAAAGTATTTTTCTTGATACGTAAAGTTATGGTCTTGGCAATCGTTACCGCAATGGGCACACGAAGTAAGCCCTTTGGGCGCTACTTTTTTATCCACCTGCTCATCCAGCAATATCCCCATACCAGTTTTTTTGATGGTACAAAGATGATTACCAAAAAACACGCTGATTATGAGCCTAGTTGCATCGTTTTATGACTTTTGTCAGATTAGCCAAAAGTAAGTGGCATATAAAAATGGCTAATTGCAAGCAGCCCAGCCCTTTTTAAAAGGCACTGTCAAACACGTTCTTTTTGCGAGAGAGCTTAAGCTCTTGCAGCACCTGCGATTTTACATTGAGCTGTATAGCATACGTTTGGCGCTCCAGTGGAAAAGGCACCCAGTTAAAGCTCAACATCCAGCAGTGCATATCGCGTATTACATTCATACTGGCGTATACCAAACTGTTTTTTGAGAAATCAAAAGCTGCCGAAACATCCACTTTCCATTTGCCTGTAATAGTTACATCGGCGCCCAAGGTTACACTATTGCTGGTTATTACCAGCGTATCGGCATTGTTGGCCACACCCCTACGCATACCAAAGTTGTAGTTAAAATTAAAGCTCCAAGGCACATTAAAATCGTAGTAATTATTATAGTTGGCCATGATAATGTCGCGCTCTTGCTCTCGACCTTGTTTCACGTTTGGCGCATCGCTACTACCTTGGTTTGAGCGGAAACTACTTCCTATGGTAAAGTTGAAGCTTCTCATTTTGGCCAACCGGCGCTCCTCTTGCCATAAAAAACGGTCAACCTTTACGTTTCGCTCATCATAAAAATATGGGTCGAGCACGGTATTGAAGTTAATATTGAGCTTGCCAAACAAAGTGGTGTTCATATTCATAGATAATGGTGCAAGCTTTAATGAATCAGCAGCAAAATTATAGTTGGTATTAAAAGAGAAGTTATCAATCAGTTTAATTTTCTTTTCGTTCTTGATGGTGTCGTCCTTGGAGAACACCTTCAGCTCTAGGTTATTGGTTACGTTTATACCCAAGCTCATTTGCTCGCCCACTGGCGGTGCCCCAAATAAAGATTGCACGGGTTCGTATATTGAGTATCGCTGCGTTTCGCCTTCTATACTAGTTTGAACCTCCTTATAATACCCCCACTTAGGTTTACTAAAATCAGGACGATAGGTAAAGGTAAGTGTTGGGGTCATTACATGCCTTATTGCTTTTAGCTTGCTGTTTTTAAACTGCAACATGCCAAACAATTTGGTGGTAACGGCGGTTTGGAAATTAAAGTCGCGAGCCGGTTTAAACTTGTAAAAAGTATCAGACACCACGGTACCATATATCGTGTCGATAGTGGTAACAGTGCTATCACCAATTAGCTCAGTAGTGGTTACAAATCTGGTAGTTGGGTCCCAGTCTTTCTGCACGTTTTTAATGTACCAAGTTTCGTTGTAATTAAAACGAGGGTTTACGGTAAAGTATTTAAATATCCTGAAGTTGCTACCTATCGGTATGTTGTGTTTCATACCCGTTTTCATGTCTTCAAAAGTCTTTACACTTAAAAAGTTAGAATCAATAGCCTCAATACGGTTGGCTATGTTGGCGGTATAACCCACTGTTATGGTTTCGTACCAAGCCTTTTTACTGGCCGGTATTTTACGTTGAAAAGGCGCAATAGTAGTTATCGAAAAATTGATATCGGGCAAGGTGAGGTTTACGGTACGGTTCACTAAGTTTTGATCATGCCGAATGTTTACACCAAAATTATACGGTTTTCCTGCCCACGATTTGCTGTACGATATGTTTGAGTTTAGCGTGTTTCTTATTACTTGGTCTTGGTTGGTGTTGTTGGTATTTCTATCGTAGGTAGAGGTACCAAAATTGGCATTTGCCGAGAACCTACTACCAGGGCGCGCCTTGCTATCTTGGTTATGCGACCAAGTAACCCTAAAGTCGTTAATAACATTAAAAGTTGGAGCCTCTACGTCACCAGTTCTGTTTCGGTTATAACCTAGCATAAGGTTGCCATTAAACTTATACCGCTTGGTATACCGCATGGTATTGCCCAGCCCCCAGCTGCCATTGGTATATATAGAGCCCGTTAAGGCCATATCAAAATACTCGCTTACATGAAAATAGTATCCCCCGTCCCTAAAAAAGAAACCCCTGTTTGCCTCTGCGCCGTATTGTGGTAATATAATACCAGAGCGGCGAGTCTTTTGTATTGGGAAGATACCAAATGGCGCAAACAGCGGAGTCGGGATGTCGTGAATAACCAAATTGGCCGGGCCCGAAACGATAACTTTATCAGGCACCAGCTTTAGTTTTTTGGCATTTATGTAAAAATGCGGATGGTCTAGGTCGCAAGTGGTATACTTGCCGTTTCGGGCGTACCACTCTTCATGCTCGTTGCGCTTAATGGTATCAGCATGTATATATCCCTCCCCTTCTTGTGTGCGGGCCTCAATTACCTTGCCTTTTTTGGTTTTAAAGTTGTACATAATGGTTTTGGCCAAGTACTCACTTTCATTATCCTTAAACTTGGCTTTTTCAATTGGGTTACCCAACGAGTCAAGCTTTGACTGAGCCGTAACCATATTATTGGCCCAATCTAATTGAATGTAATACGCCTCAAGGGTAAGGTCTTTATATTTTATCACCGCATTGCCATACAGGTGCACTTTTTCGTCCAATATATCATAAATCAAAGAGTCGCTGGCGTTATACTGCACATCAGCATCAAATGAGTCTGCTGATACTTCATACATCATCTCGTCGGGCGTAAGCGGCCTAATGGTATCAAGGGCACTAAAGGCTGTATCTTGCACAATCGAGTCGTTTGGCAATACCACCAAGCTAGTATCCGTTGTATTAGTCGACAGCGAATCAGACAACCTAAGCTTCCCGCCCTTTTTACTGTTAGGAATAGTATCCACAGGCAGCCCTACCCAGTGGTCGGTTTCGTACACCAAATAGGACAAAACAGGGTTTGCACGGGTATATAACCCAACCGCAAATGCAAGTAATATCAACAAACCCAGCTGCCTCGCCAAAATTTTGCGTTATTTTTGTGGTATAGTTAGGTAATAATGGGCGCTAAAATACAAAAGCTAAACGATACCCTATTGAACGCTAAACGTATCATCATATTATTGTTGGTTGCAATCATGGTTTCGTTACCAGTGGTTAACTTTTCGCTGCCAAGCGAGAACGAAGACTACAAGATTGATACTGTTGTAATTGATGCTGGGCATGGCGGGCACGACCCCGGTACCATAGGCTATTCAAAAACCCACGAAAAAACCATCGCTTTAAAAGTAGCGTTGAAACTGGGAGGGTACATTAAGGAGAGTTTTCCGGATGTAAAAGTGATTTACACCCGCGACAAGGATGCCTTTGTAGAGCTGCACGAACGCTCAAACATTGCCAATAAAAACAAGGCCGATTTGTTTATCTCCATCCATTGCAATGCCTTTAGCTCTAGTGCAGCATACGGCACTGAGGTGTTTGTATTGGGCCTACATAAGGAAAAAGACAACTTGGATGTGGCCATGCGCGAAAACTCAGTGATTTTGCAAGAGGATGACCATGAAAGCAATTATGATGGTTTCGACCCTAAGTCAACAGAGGCACTCATTATGATGTCGTTAGCTACTGGTGCATACCTTGAGCAAAGCATTAGTTTAGCCCAAAAAATAGATAGACAATTTAAAGAAAAAGTGCACCGTAGCAGCCGAGGTATAAAGCAAGCGGGGTTTGTGGTACTATGGAAAAGTGCCATGCCAAGCGTATTAGTGGAGCTGGGATTTATAAGCAACAAAAATGAGGAGGCTTTTTTAACTACCGAAGAGGGGCAAGCCTATATGGCATCAGCCATTTACCGCGCATTTAAGGAGTACAAGTTGGATTATGATCAAAACGGGCCTAAAGGCTTGACCGATACAGAAATGCCAAAACCCGTTGAAGAAGAGCCCAAGAAAACACCTGAACAACCTAAGCCTGCGGTAACACCAACACCTGCACCACCCAAAACCGACCCTAAACCAGTGGTAACTCCACCAGCACCTGCAAAAGACAAAGCGGAATTTAGAATCCAGTTTTTAGCATCGGATGTTGAGTTGCCCAAAGATGCTTCGGAGCTTAAAAAGGTAAAGAACTGGATGATGGTAAAAGAAGGCGTGTACTACAAATATCAAGCAGGGCCTACTTACACCTACGATGAAGCACTGCAACTGCAACGCCAGGTGCGGGCACATTTCCCTACGGCGTTTATGGTGGCCTATAAAAACGGTAAGCGTATAGATATTGCAGACGCCAAGAAACAGTAACCGATGCAGTATAATATACCGATTATCTGCTTCAAATTGTTTATTACACAATATATTACTGGTCCAATCGACCATTGGCTATGTACTAGTAAATACTTTTAGCTAATTTTACCCTTTGACTAAAACTGCTCCCGTTGAAAATATCTGATGAAACCAAGGTTGGCATAATGGCAGCATTCGGTATAGCCATAATGATAATAGGCTATAGCTTCCTAAAGGGCAATAATGTTTTTGACAAGTCCATTAAGGTGTATGCAGTATATGAACGCATTGATGGGCTTACTCAAAGCAGCTCGGTAGTTGTAAATGGTTATGGTATAGGGCGTGTAGGCAAAATACACATGATGCCAGATGGCCGCTTACTTACCGAAATTAAAATTACAGACGAAACCGTAAGGATACCCAAGGATGCCACTGCCAAACTAGTGAGTCTTGATATTATGGGTACCCGCGCCATACAAATAATACTGCCTGACGACCTTTCGGCAGGTTACATTGAGTCAGGCGATACGCTTACATCTGCACTTGAACCTAAGCTCGCTGACATGGTAAACGAGCAGATTGCACCGTTGAAAAGTAAAGCAGAAGGCTTAATATCTTCGGTAGATACCGTAATGACGGTGGTACAGGGTATATTAGGCAACAACTCTATTAACAATAGCTTGACCAATGTAGAATCAGCAACCGCCAAGTTTGCCATCCTTGCTAAACACATCGATTCGCTACTGTTAAGTGAGATGCAATCCATCCAAGGTATCATTCGCCATTTAGAGGGAGTATTGGCCATAGTAGAGCGCAACGGTGATAACCTAGACTCTACTTTTACTAACCTCAATCATCTTACTGGCTCGCTAGCTGATGCAGATATTGCTGGTATGATTAACACTTTAGACAGCACGCTTAACCATGCCAAGATATTGCTGAAGCAAATAAATGAGGGTGAGGGCACTGTGGGCTTGCTGTTGAGAGACCGATCAGTATACGACAACCTTGAAAAAGCCACCGCTGACCTTGATAGCCTCTTGATAGACTTTAAAGAGTCGCCAGGAAGGTATATCCATTTCTCTGTTTTTGGTAAGAGCGACAAGCCAAAGGAGAACAAGAAGAAAAAGTAATACCGCACATTGGCTTACTTTTTGCACATTGAGGGTCAAATTCCTAATATCAAATGATAATAAGGCTAGTATTTGCTCTTTCCCTGTTTTGCACTTCGTTTTCTGCCACACAAGCGCAGGAGAAGAAAAAAATTGAGATACTAGGGGCTGATGTGCTTACTACCGGCACCATAAACGGTGAAAAAGTCCGTAAGCTTATCGGTAACGTAAAAATGAAGCAGGACGATGTATACATGGACTGCGACAGTGCCTACTTTTATACCAACCGTAATGCTACCGACGCCTTTGGTAATGTTTACATTCACCAACAAGATTTACAGATTTATGCTGATTCGCTAAAGTATAATGGCGATGACCGTATTGCCGACCTATTTGGCAATGTGCGCCTTATTGAGCCTAGGATGAACCTCACAACCAAACGGCTTACTTACAACATGGTGACCAAAACTGCCAAATACAGTATGGGCGGGCATGTAGTAAACGACCAAACCGACTTAGTTAGCCAAACAGGTTATTACAACTCTGAAAGCAAAATGGCTTTTTTTAGGCACGATGTAAAACTGGTAAACCCCAACTATACCCTAGAGTGCGATACCCTGGGTTATAATATGGATACCGAAACCAGCTACTTTTATGGCCCTACCAATATAACTACCAGCGATAGTAAAATATACTGCGAAAGTGGCTGGTATAATGGTAAAACCGAAATATCATCTTTCGGAAAGAATACGATACTAGACAACCCACCACAGATACTATACGCGGATAGCCTTTACTACGAAAAGAAAAACGGATACGGCGAGGCATATTATCACTTTGATTGGGTAGATACTAGCCAAAACATTGTGATGAGCGGCGGTAAGGCTATCTTTTTTGAAAAAACAGACTCCATTACTGCCACAGAAAAGCCGTTGCTTACTTACGTGCTTGATGGCGACTCGCTGCATATTGCCGCCGATACCCTTATCAGCCGAAAAGATACGGTTGAGGAGCGCGAGCTTTTTGCATATCACAAGGTGCGCCTCTATAAAAGTGATTTACAAGGTAAATGCGACTCGCTGGTGTATGCCTTTCGCGACTCTACTATACGCATGTACCGCGAGCCAATTTTATGGGGCGATGATAGCCAAATGACGGGCGATACCATATACCTGTACATGAAAAACAACCAAATGGACCGGGTAGAGCTGTTCCCTAAAGGGTTTATCATCAATGAGTCGTTCCCTAAGCTATACGACCAGATAAAGGGTAGGCATATTTGGGGCTACTTTGTTGATGGTGACTTAAACAATATGCACGTGGTGGGTAATGGTGAAAGTATCTATTTTGGCAAAGATGAGCGAAAAGCCTTTTTGGGTATTAATAAAGCAGCATGCAGCGAGATGTGGATTTACCTAAAAGAAAACAAAGTAAGCCGCATTAAATTTTATACCAAGCCCACAGCCACCTTCCACCCGATACAGCTGGTAAACCCCGAAACCTTTAAGCTAGAAGATTTCAATTGGCGCTACGAACAGCGGCCTAAAAGCAAAGAGGACTTGCTTACCGAGCCAGTAGCAGACACAACTAGCAGTGCCATAAACGAGGTAAATACCAAAAAAAAGGGGTCAAAGATTGGTATGTCTCCTATCGAGGAGGTAATAGAAGACACCTTACCCCTGCCTGCGCCGTTACCTGTAACCAATGAAACGGACACCGTAGCACCTGAGCCAATTAAGCCCTAGGGCTCTGGCTGAGGTTCTGGCTCTGGCTCAATATAGATGGGTGTAGGCTCCTGATTAATATCGCCATGTACATTTTTTGATGCATCGGGCAGTGGCGGGTTGCCCCTATCAATAGTTAGCTCGTAAACATTGCTAATGTAATTCCATTTGCCATCCTTCCATTCAAACGCATCGTAGCTACCATCAGGTATTAATGATATTGGCACATCTTTACCAAATGCATGGGTTGATTTGATATGGTCGAATACCACAATGTTGTCATCAGGGTTATAGTTGAGGGTTAGCTTGGCATCGAATTTATAATAAACAAAAAACCTAGTAAGCGGCTTTCTTACAGGGTACGGAAACTCCTGTGCAAAGGTATCTGGTATTTCAAATATTGGTGCACCAAACACAGGCTTACTATCTTCAAAGTGCAGCACATCCATCACCTTTACGTGGCTAAACAAATCGTTGCCATCAAAGCCGAATAAAGTATAATAGGTTTTGCCTTTCGCCTTGGTCTCAACCATATTATAATAATAGGCTCCATACCAGCAACTAGGCGATAACAAGGTATCTTGAGGGTTAGCGATAGAGTCAGTTCTATCAATAAGCGGGTATAGTTTCAAGTCTTTGTTGTTCATTTGTATAGTACCAAAATAGCGATACGACCCGCCGTCTAACGCCACCTGCCAAGTAAAAATCCTGAAGCTACTATCGGCAGGATACAAGGTAGAGATAATGGGCACCGAATCGAACGGATAATTAAATGAGCCCGGTACCTTAAGCGCTTCTACAAACTTAGGTATAAAGGTATAGCAAGCGCGCATGCGCTCTAGGTTTGAGGTGTCGGTAAACATCACAAACGACAGCGGGTTAAGTTCTTCTTCGGCCATTTTCAACTTATCCCTATTTTCTTGGGTAAGTTCAACCGAAACTTTTCCAGAACCCTTCTTTTTACCTTGCCCAACGGCAAAAAACGGCAACAACACCAATAACAATATTATGTACTTCATAGGGCAAAGTTAATGAGCGTAACCTGTGATAAGTAACTAGTAAATAGATTCCTTTATTGTGGGTGTAGCAAATACTTTGCCACACACCGTTTAAAATCAAATCTTTACCAGGTACCTTCTAAACAGTTCAAGTGCCATTAGGGCAGTGAGTTCTATATTTTGATGGCGATTGCCCTTAAACGATAACTTCTTGGTACGCATATCAGTTGGCGAACCATAGGCCACCCAAACGGTTCCTACTGGTTTATCAGGCGTGCCCCCGTCTGGTCCAGCAATGCCCGAAGTGGCTATACCGTAGTCGGTGCCCAATTTACTGCATACACCCAATAGCATTTCGCGCACGGTTTCTTCACTTACAGCACCGTGGTTATCCAGCGTTTCTTGTTTTACACCAAGCACTTCTCGTTTCGAATCGTAGGTATAGCTCACCACGCTACCATAGTAGTATGCTGAGCAACCAGGCACAAGCGTAAGCTGACTGGCAATATATCCACCCGTGCAACTCTCAGCTGTAGCAATGGTTTTACCTTTTTCCAAAAGTAGCTTACCCACTACTGCTTCCAGCTTGTCTTCATCAAAACCATATATACAGTGGTCAATTTGGGTAACCAGTTTAGTTACTTGTTCATCAAGCTGTTGCTGTACGGTGGCCCTATCGGTGCCATGTGCAGTTAGGCGCAGCTTTACCGACCCAATATTGGGTAAGTAGGCCAACTTAATGTTGGCTGGTAAGTTATCTTCAAATATGGCAATCTCCTCTGCCAAAAAAGACTCTCCCTTACCAGCGGTAAGTATATGTTTATGCACAATTACTGGCAACCTAAAGTACTGCTTCACCTTGGGCAACACCTGCTGTTGCATTAGTGCCTCCATTTCAAACGGCACGCCTGGCATAGATACGAATGCTTTACCGTTTTTTTCAAACCACATACCCCAAGCAGAACCTCTATCGTTGCGCAATGGTGTGCAAGCTTCGGGCATCAAGGCTTGGTCAATGTTTGACTGTAGCATGGGCCTGTTTCTACTTGCAAAAAATGCTTCAAGTAGTGCCAATATCTCAGGGTTGCTAACCAATTGGGTATCAAAATATTGAGCTAGGGTTGATTTGGTAATGTCGTCTTTAGTTGGGCCGAGGCCACCGGTAATAAGCACTAAATCAGATGCCTGTTCAGCCCTGGCAACTGCCTCCAATATGGCGGCCTTCTCATCGCTAATAGACAGTATTTCGCGCACTCTGATACCTAATAGGGCCAGCTCTCTACCCATATAAGCCGAATTGGTATCAACAGTTTGACCATACAACAATTCATCGCCGATGGTAATGATGGTGGCTTGCATATTGGTATATTTTACCAGTAAAGTTAATGGATGTAGGGTTGCGATTGAAAAATTACTTCAACCCCTTGTACATGGCAAAATTTGCCAAACCGATGCGCTGTAAAAAATGCTTAAAGCTAACCCCCAATACACCCAAACCATAAATGGTACTTCGGCGAAGGTTAATAGAGCTTGCCTCGGCAAAATACTTAGTAGGGCAAGTTACCTCGCCAATACCAAAACCTGCATAAATAATTTGTGAAAGCATTTGATTATCAAACACAAAATCATCTGAATTTATCTCCAAATCAAGCTTTAGCAGCACTTCTTTGCTAAATGCCCTGTAGCCTGTATGATACTCTGATAACTTTTGGCCGGTAAGCACGTTCTCGGTAAACGTAAGCAAGCGGTTGGCTATATACTTATATAGTGGCATGCCACCTTTTAGCGCGCCATTGCCCAATATGCGCGAACCCAATACTACTGGGTACAAATCGTTGGCAATAATGCTAGCCATTGCTGGGATGAGCAAGGGTGTGTATTGGTAATCGGGGTGAACCATGATGACAATGTCGGCACCCAACTCCAAAGCAGTTTTGTAGCAGGTTTTTTGGTTACCACCATAGCCACGGTTGTTTTCGTGGCGCACTACATGCTTAATACCAAGTTGGCGGGCTAAATCTGATGTGGCATCCGTGCTGTGGTCATCAACCAACACCACATCATCCACTATATCCATCGGTATTTCGCGATAGGTTTTTTCCAGAGTTAACTCCGCATTATAAGCTGGTAATACTACTATTACCTTTTTACCGTTTATCATAGTAGGGCAAAAATAATAAATAGTTACGGGTTGCGAGTTTTGAGTTTCGAGTTATTGAAAAAAGTCCATTTAATAAAAAACCACCAACCCGTAACCCGCAACCCGCAACTAAAAGCTAACTTTGCACCCACAAAACAACCACAACACCTATGCCTATTAATGTTTTTGTTACCGGCGGTACGTTTGATAAGGAGTACGATATTATCAATGGTCGTTTGTTTTTTAAGGATACCCACTTACCTGAAATTATCAAATTGGGGCGCTGCACGCTGGATGTTAATATACGCACGCTGATGATGATTGATAGCTTAGAAATGACCGAAGAAGACCGTGAGCTGATAGTAAAGCATTGCAAGCGCTGCGCTGACGACCAAATAGTGATAACCCATGGCACCGATACCATGGTAGATACTGCTAAAACCTTGGCCGCCGCAAATATTGCTAAAACCATTGTACTTACCGGTGCTATGATACCATACAAGTTTGGCAGCAGCGATGGCCTTTTTAACCTAGGTAGCACTTTAGCCTTTGTGCAGGTGTTGCCACATGGCGTATACCTTGCCATGAACGGTAAGTTTTATACAGCCGATAACGTGCGCAAAAACAAGCGCACCGGGTATTTTGAAGAAATAAACGACCCAACTAAAGCTTGATAACCACTAATGGAAGACTTTAGTAAATATTTAGCACCCACTGAGTTTGTTGATAGCGACAACCCAACTATTGTAGCCTTTGCGTACAAGTCGGTAGGTACCAGCACCGCCCCTATTGAGCAGGCCGTAAAGCTTTACTATGCCGTGCGCGACCATTTCCCATACAACCCTTATGAGGTAGACCTAAGCAAGCATGGCCTAAAAGCCAGCACAGCCCTGGCCCGAGGCTATGGCTATTGTGTGGAGAAAGCCAACATTATGGCTGCTTGCGCTAGGGTATTGGGTATTCCTAGCCGGTTTGGCTTCGCCGATGTGCGCAACCACGTGGGTACTGGTAAGTTAATGGAGGTTTTAAAATCAGACGTGATGGCGCTGCATGGTTACGTGGAGCTTTACTTAAACGAAAAATGGGTAAAAGCAACTCCCGCCTTTAACAAAGCGCTTTGCGAAAAACTAAATGTGGCTCCGCTGGAGTTTAACGGAAAAGACGATTCTATTTTCCAAGAAAACGATGGCGATGGTGGCAGATTTATGGAATACGTTTACGACCATGGTACCTATGCCGACCTACCGCGCGAATATATGATACAAGTGCTGCGCAACCATTACCCACACTTGTTTCCTGAAAATGCCGATGCTGCTGCAGCCGCAGGTATGGCAGTGTTTAAAATGTAGGATTACAACAAGATTCTTTTATATGGTGCTTTATATTAAGTACCCTACCCTATTTATTACACAAACTGTTGGTCGATTGTGCAAAACCGTAACCCGAATGTTAGCGGAATTCTACCTAATTTCACCACTCGAAATTTAAGTGTTGAATATTCAAATTATGACCTTACGCATTTGGGCAATTTTTTTGCTAATTACCACCCTCGGCACAACAGTAATAGCGCAAGACAATGGTACCGTGCGCGGTACTGTATTCGATAAAGAAAATGGTGAGCCCATGATTTTCACCAATGTGTTTATCAAAGGCACTACTCGCGGCAGCACTACTGATATCAACGGTTTTTATGCCATACCAAACGTACCCCTAGGTTCTTATACCTTGGTAAGCACCACTATTGGTTACGATACCATGGAGGTACAGATTAATATCTCAAAAAATGGGCAAATTATTAGCCAAAACCTATACATATCCCCTCGCGATATAAAATTGGATATAGTGAGCATTTCTGCTGAACGGCAGAAAAAACAAACAGAAGTTGAAGTATCTCAGGTGCGGGTAACCACCAAAGAGATTAGCCAAATACCATCAGTTGGCGGCGAGCCAGATATTGCCCAATATCTGCAAATTATGCCAGGGGTAATTTTTACAGGCGACCAAGGTGGGCAGCTATACATACGAGGTGGCTCACCAATACAAACTAGGGTGCTGCTCGATGGCTTGCTTATCTATAACCCTTTCCACTCTATCGGTTTGTTCTCGGTATTTGAGACTGACATTGTGCGTAATATCGACATTAGCACTGGTGGTTTTAGCGCTGAGCATGGTGGCAGGCTTTCGGCTGTAATGGATGTGAGGATGCAAGACGGTAACAAAAAACGTATTGCAGGTAAGTTTGGCATCAGCCCTTTTTTATCCAAGTTTATACTAGAAGGCCCGCTGGTAAAGCAAAAAGACAATGGCAGTAGCTTAACCTTTGTATTATCTGGCAGGTACTCATACTTGGATAGAACATCTAAAGTACTGTACCCATATGTGGAGGGCGATAACGGCATTCCATTTTCGTTTGGCGACTTTTATGGTAAGCTTGCCTATAACGGTGGCAATGGCTCAAAAATAACGTTGTTCGGTTTCAATTTTAACGATGTAGCCAACTTTCAAGGCGTAGCCAAATACAAATGGAACTCGTTTGGCATGGGTACCAATTTTGTGTTGGTGCCAGGCGGCTCTAACTTATTGATGAATGGTACTATAGGCTACACTAATTACAAAATTGCACTTCAAGAAGCTGACGACCGCCCGCGTGAGAGCGAAATTGGTGGTCTTAATGTAAACATGAATTTTACATACTTTGTTACCGGTGGCCAATTTGACTACGGGATAAATGTAAACTCCTTTAGAACCGATTATAGATTTTTTAACAGCACCGGTACTATCAGTAGCGAAACACAAAACACCACCGAGCTTGGCCTTTATTTCAAGTTCCGTAAGGTTATTGCCAAAAAATTGATTTTAGACCCTAGTATCCGTTTTGATTATTACGCATCGCTAGCCAATATTTCCGTTGAGCCGCGTTTAGGTATTAAATATAATGTGCACAATAGTTTCCGCCTAAAAGCTGCGGGTGGATTGTACTCTCAAAACTTGATAAGTAGCCGCTCTGACAGAGATGTTGTTGACTTATTCAACGGTTTCCTTTCTGGTACCGACCAGACACTAACGCGACCTGATGGCTCAGAGGCCAACCACAAGCTACAAAAGGCTTGGCACGCTATTGCCGGCTTTGAGGCCGACATAACCAATAACCTATCGCTTAACGTTGAAGGATACTACAAATGGTTTACCCAATTAATCAGCCTAAACCGCGACAAGCTTTTTGTAAACGACCCCGATTACATGCTTGAAACCGGTAAAGCCTATGGTGTAGATGTAATGCTTAAGTTTCAAAACAGAAACTGGTTGCTTTATGGTGCCTACTCACTGTCGTGGGTTACCCGCTTTGATGGTGAGCAAACCTACTACCCTTTTTACGATCGTAGGCACAATGCCAATTTTGTAGCATCATATACATTTGGTAAAACCCTTACTTGGCAAGCCAGCATACGCTACAACATTGGTTCGGGCTTTCCTTTCACACGCACGCAAGCATTTTTTGAGCAGGTTGACTTTAGCAATGGCGTAAACACCAACTACACACAAAGCAATGGCGATTTGGGTGTAATATATGAAGAAGACTTAAATGCAGGCCGTTTGCCAGCCTACCATAGGTTGGATGCCTCCATCCAAAAAGAATTTGCATTGGGTACCAATACCTTGCTCAAAGTATCTGCAAGTGTTACCAATGCTTACAACCGTGAAAATATTTTCTATTTCGACAGAGTAAGATACACACGCATAAACCAACTACCTATACTACCTAGCCTTGCTTTGTCGTTATCTTTCTGACCTAACTAAATGGAGGCTGCCGTAATGAGAGTCCTATTAATACTATCCGTGTTGGGCATACTATCTGCCCCAAATATTTGCAAGGCCCAGCA
The DNA here is from genome assembly GCA_018401955.1 of Chitinophagales bacterium. Classification (GTDB taxonomy): domain Bacteria; phylum Bacteroidota; class Bacteroidia; order Chitinophagales; family CAIOSU01; genus CAIOSU01. Next base: position 46,490 of record JAGYJT010000001.1, read on the forward strand.
AACTACCGTTTTTAAAGACCCTTGGGCCATTTACAACGAGGCGATTCAATTCTTCGATCAGCAGAATTACGAATCGGCACAGCGCTTGTTCCGCGATTACAACAATTTTAAGGTAACGGCTTATGACGTGCCCAATGGTACCGCCCGCAGCCATGCCCAGTTTATGATTGCGCTTTGTGCCGTTGAGCTTTTTCAACCCGATGCGGAAAAGTTACTGCTTGATTTTATATACAGTACCCCATACGAGAATCCCGATAAGCGAATGGCTTATTACCACTTGGGTCGTTATTACTTTAGGGAGCGCAATTATAAGGATGCCATTGAGTATTTCAAAAAAATTGACACAGGCGATTTGAGCCGTGCCGAAATGGACGAGTACCGCTTTATGATGGCCTATGCTTACTTTTTCAATAAAGATTTTGAGAAAGCATATCCCTTGTTTAAGCAAACCAAGAACGTAAACAACAAGTACTTTTACGCGAGCAACTACTACCACGGCTATATTGCTTTTACCAAAGGCGATGTAGACCAAGCGCTGGAAAGCTTTGAAAAAATAAAGGATAGTAAAACTTACGAAAAAATCATCCCATTTTATATTGCTCAAATACGTTTCAAAAAGGGACAATATAAAGAGGTGGTGCAATACCTAACCCCAATAATTGGCGATGAAAAACTAAGTAATCATGCAGAGCTTAACCTTACCCTAGGGCAAAGCCACTTTGAGCAAGAAAACTACCCCAATGCCATTAAGTATATGGAGGTATATGCTGAAAAAACAAGAAGCCTTCAAAAAAGTGAGTTGTACCAATTGGGCTATGCTTATTATCAAACTGGCGACTGCAAAAATGCCATAACCAACCTTACACAGCTTGCCGACCTAAAAGATACGGTTGGCCAAAATGCTCTTTATCTGTTAGGAGATTGCTACCTTAAATCTGGCAACAAACTCAATGCCCGTAGTGCTTTCCAAAAAGCAGGCTCGTTTGATTTTGATCCTGTAATTACCGAGAACTCGCGCTTTAATTATGGTAAGCTTAGCTATGAGGCTGGGCTTGATAACGAAGCGGTGGTAGCGCTCGAAGGATTTATCAAAGAATACCCAAAATCAAAATATGGTAACGAAGCTAAATCGCTGCTATCCATTTTATTGGTTTCATCAAGTGATTATGAGAAGGCCTTAAAAATTATAGAGGGCATAGCTGACAAATCACCGCAGGTAAAGAAGGCATATCAAGTGGTTGCCTTCAACCGTGGGGTACAGCTATATAACCAGCTGCAATACGATGCAGCGCTAGAGCACTTTGACGTTTCGCTACAAAACCCCATTATACCTAAGTTTAAGGCAATGGCATACTACTGGAAAGGTGAGGCCTATTTTGCCAAAGGCGAATATCAAAAATCGGGATGGCAATATGCCAACTTCAACGGCATTGCGGGCGTATCTGATATTGAAAACCAGGAGTGGTACACCATTAATGGTAACTACGGCTTAGGCTATGCTTTCCTTAAGCAAGAGCGTTACCGCGATGCTACCCTATACTTTGAAAAAGCCATTACCGACGCTCGAAAAAGCAAAAACAACGAAATACAGAAACGCATACTGCCCGATGCCATTTTGCGCAATGGCGATAGCTACTACCTGGTAAAAGACTATACCAAAGCCCTTGGCAACTACGATGAGATATACAGCACAGGTGCTAATGGTAAAGATTATGCTATGTTTCAAAAAGGCATGATACAAGGCTTGCTTGGCAATAACGATGGTAAAATAAACTCATTATTGGAGTTGCAGAAACAATTTCCTAACTCATTGTATGCTGATGATGCTTTGTTTGAAGCGGCCAATACCAGTTTTGAGCAGCAGAAAAACGCTACAGCTATTACCTACTATCAAAAACTGCAAAAGGAGTACCCCAATACACAATATAAAGTAGAGAGCTACTTAAAGCTGGGCTTGATTTACTTTAACGAAAAAAACTACAACAAATCGGTAGCTAGCTACGAGAAGGTATTGGAGCTGGCCCCAAATACCAACAAAGCCAAAGAGGCCTTTGCCGGCATACAAGAAGTTGCTATTGCCACGGGCGATAAAAGCATTGTACTCAATACCATGAAAAAATACAACGTGCATGTTGATGAGGCCGATGAACTGAACTACCGTATTGCCGAAAACCAATTTATCAACAAAAACTATGCGCAGGCCATCAAGCTATTCAATGAATATTTAATCGGTTTTTCTAAAGGTGCATATGCCCTTAACGCACATTACTACCGTGGTGATAGCTACATAGAAACCGATAAGTATCTTGAGGCATTGCCCGATTATGAAGCGGTAATAGATATGGCGCCCAACCACTTTATGGAGCCTGCCTTAGCCAAAGCATCATGGATAGCATTTTATAAAGCTAAAGACTATGAGCGCTCGTATAAACTATACAAGTTGCTGCTTGAAAACACACAGGATAAGGATAACGTTTTTGCGGCCAACTTAGGCTTGATGCGAAGCACTTTTACCCTCAATAAGTACAGTGAAACTGAGAGCTACGCCAATTTTATCATTAACTCAACCCAAGCCAGCCCACAAGAAGTGTTTGAGGCCAATTATTATGTAGGCAAGGTAGCCTTTGCCAATAAAGATTATGTAAAAGCCGAAACGCAGTTTAAGAAAATTGAAGCAACCGATAACCTTGAAGGTACCGATGCTAAGTATCTACTTGCTAAAATATTGTACCTAAACAATAGCTACGATAAGAGTATTGACAAGGCCTATGAGGTGATAAACAAACGCGGTGGCTATCATGAAATCGTAATTAAAAGCTACCTGTTGTTGGCTGACAATTACTTTAAGAAGGGTAACAACTTTCAAGCAAAGGCAACCCTACAGAGTATAATTGACAACTACGCGCCTGAAGACGAATACAAAGAAGAGGCACGTACCAAATTGCAAATGATAATTGATGCTGAGGCAGGTACCAACAAGTTGGCACCTGATACTGAGGATGATGGCGGACCATTAGAACCCGACCCATCAGGAACTATTGATTTGAACCAACCTTAAGTACCTTAACCATGAAGACACTATATAAAAGCATATTAGTTGCCTTAGCTGGGTTGGTTTTCAATCCGCTAATGGCGCAAACCGGCGGTCCTAAAGACTCTATCGGCTCGCAATCGGTAGTGGTATTTTCTGACCAAACACCTGTGGTAGAAGATGCTGACAAGTTGAACTACCCGGCTGAAATACCCGCCTATGAGCGCGAAACAACCGTACCCAAATACGAGGTGCCCAATAGGCAAGTAGCAGTTACCTACGAGCCAGTAACCATTCGCCCGATGGGTATATCCAAAGAAAAGCCGCTTGATTTCCCCAGCAGTTTTATAAAACTGGGTTTTGGCACGCAGTTGAGCCCATTTTTTGAAGCCATGCACAATGGAAGAAAAATGGTAAAGAACGAAGAGAAAATGAGCTACGGCGTTTACCTTAAGCACCATTCTGCATACGGTAGCAAATTAGATTTTCAAGACTTTAGTGAGAACCGTGCCGCACTATTGGGTAGTGTATTTTTAGGTGCCGTGCGCGTTAATGCCAAGCTAGAGTACCGCCGTGATGCTCGCTTCTATTATGGCTTAAATGCAGCTGACTCTCTAGACCTAAAGAAAAAAGATGTAAGGCAGGTGTTCAATATGTTTAATGCCACCATTGAGTTGCTCAACACCAAAATCAACAAATCTCATTTTGACCACAGCACTTTGTTAAACTTTTACCACTTTAGCGATAGGTTTGGCCAAAGTGAATTTGGTATTATAGCCTCTGCAAAGCTTCAAAAGTCGTTTAAAGAGAAGCACTTTGTAGTACTTCGTTTGGATGAGGATTTCACGGGCTTTAAGAGCGATACCTACACCCGTAACCGAAACCTGTTCATGTTCCGTCCATTTTATGAGTATAATGACCTTACCTGGAAGATAAGCGGTGGCGTTGGTTTTGCTTATGAGGATAAAACATTCCACGTATTACCACAATTGGGTTTTGAAAGACCCTTATTTAAAGAGTACTTGGTAATGTACAACGGTTGGAAAATGGAGCTACGCCGCCTAGGCTACCGCGAGCTGGCTGGCGCTAACCCTTGGATAATGGCCAATAACTTTGAGTTGAAGCATACCCGCTACGAAGAACGATTGATTGGAGGCTTTAAGGGCACAGCGGGCAAGTTTAGCTATGATGCAAGTGTGCGCCAAATAGTACTGCGCAGGGCACCATTGTTTATTAATGATGCTACCGACCCGAGCAAATTTGATGTGCTATATGCCCGAGGCCGCCTAAACATTATGAAACCAATGGCCGAGCTTGCTTATCGTGTAAACAGTAACCTCGATTTTACCTTGTTTGGCGAATACAATATGTATGAGGTAGAGATAGAAGAGCACGCCTGGCACATGCCTCGTTGGTATGCCAGTTTCACTACGCGCTTAAAAGTAGGCGATAAGTTGTTTTTAAATGCAAAGATTTATGCCATTGATGGGGTATACACCAAGCTAGCTGATGGCAGTGCATTAAAGTTAAAAGGTACCGTAGATATTAACTTGGGTGCTACCTATAAGTTCAACAAAAACTTCTCGGCTTTTGCCAACCTCAACAATATTGCATCATTTAAGTACCAACAATATTATCTATATCCGGCCTATGGGTTTAATTGTATGGCGGGGATAATATTTACTTATAACTAAGGCAATTTGAAAATGTGCCAATTTGAAAATTTGAAAATTGATTGAACACTATCTTTAAGCTACTGTGTTCTGCCTCAAACGAATGAAGCTAATTTGGGTTATCATTTCGTTTTTAGGCACATTTTCAAATTTTCAAATTAACACATTGCGTAATTAACACCCTTGCTGCTTCTCTATTTTTATCGTAAATTGCATAGTTTCGGCTCATAAGTGGCCTGTAAACTTTATTGTACTGCCATGGAAATTAACCGTTACATTAAAGACCTGTTGCTTGAGCACGATTGTGTAGTAATACCCGGCTTGGGTGGCTTTATTGGTAGCGCTGCACGAGCAGAAGTGCTGAGCATAACCAAAACCATTAATCCGCCCGGTAAACGCATTAGCTTTAACGGGCAACTACAGCGCAACGATGGCTTGCTAATGCACCACATTGCTTATGTAGAGGGCATTAGCTATGATGCAGCAGAGCAAGGTGTGCAAGAGTTTGTAAAAGCCTGTAAAAAACGTTTGGAGCAGAACGGTTTAATTATTTTTCCTGAAGTGGGTAAATTAACCGTAGATGTGGAAGGCACTATCAGTTTTTACCCAACACCAGGCAGAAACCTGTTACAAGAGTCTTTCGGTTTAAAGCCCGTACATTATCGCCAAACTTTTGATACCGTGACACAAGCTAAAGTAGAAACCACGCCAGTAAGCACGCCACTTCAGCCCGCTCGTTCTGAGCACGGCAAATCCAGAAGGTTTATTACTACTTACGGGGTATCTATTGCTGCAATGCTTGCCATTGTAATATTTATTGCGCAAGGCGTATATTTTGAGCCATTGGCACTCGAAAATTTCGGTTTCTTTAAGCCAGAGTCGGTATTCACATCTAATACAGAATCACCCAATACGGTACAAACCAATATCGATGCTGAGCCCATAGCTGCCGGCAGCCTTGAGGTGAGCGGAACACTTGAAAATGTTGCCGAAACTAGCAATACCGAAACTACCCCACCAGCGATTGAGAACAATGAGCCTACCGATGTTGCCACAAACAACTCAGTAGCGCCTCATATAACTGAGATAAGCACAAGTGATGTTGCTGCTGGCTATTATATAGTGCTGGGTGCTTATTCATCAAAGCGTAATGCCAACAATTTTATTAAAGAGCACAATCACCTTGCTGGTTTAGTTACCATCCCATCTAATGGACTTTTGCGGGTTGCCATGCCTGCTGGCACAACTGCTGGTGGTGCTTACCAATTGCTAGAAAAGCAAAGGCAGCAAGAAAATCCTGCTGCCTGGCTAGTGTATAACAACCTATAATTCCCCTATTTTCCCGGAAGCCCGGAAAATCTTTACAATACCGGGCAATAATCGGTACGGCTTTTCTTGTTTTTAAGCTGGCCTGCATATATCAACGATATTTCAGGGCCACCATTCAATTTAGTTGCTTTGGTAAGTTTGCTTACGTTAAGGTCATAGCTAAAACCTATGTTAAATCCGCCGATATCAAATCGTGTAGCCAAAATCAAGGCATCCTTCAACCGGTAGTATCCACCAACATAAAACGAGGTAGTATTACTTGGTATTGAGGAGGTGCGGAATTTTACCAAGCTACCAAAATTCAACTGGTTATGCGGCCCTTGGTTTAAGTACATAAAGCTCGGTAGCAAGTGCACCATACGAGTAAGCTTAAAGTATGCACCACCATGTATGGTGGCCTTCATGTAAAGCTTCTCTGTACGATCATCTAGAAATGATAGGTTTGGTTGGTTAACGTGAGTAACCGCCAAACCAGCATAAAAGTTGGTATTCTTATTAGCGGTGTAACTCCATAACATACCTGCGCCTACATCAGCATAAATTCTCCTGTTATTAGCAAAGTTTTCGCCAGTTGGGTTATTAGGGTCAAACCCTTGGTCGCCAAATTGGCTATCGGTAGTTACTTTCGAAAAATCGATACTGCGCTGTCCAAATCCACCAACAAGGCCGGTGGTAAGGGTTTGTGTACCTTTATTGTTGAGCAGTACCGTGTAGGTAAGGTGCAAGTTTACTTGCGTAGTACTAAAACTTAAATCACCAGCTCTGTCGTTAAAAAACGATATACCCACACCACCGTAATTAGATTTTCTTGTTCTTTTAAGCACTGCCATGTCTGCCGAGGCTGCTACGGTATTAAACTTACCTAAGCCTGCCCACTGCGAGCGGTATGTAGCCGCCACACGATAGTCTCCACCATTTACACCAGCAAAGGCTGGGTTTAGAAACAAAGGTTGTTGATTATACTGGGAAAAATGAATATCCTGTGCCTGTACCTTAAAAAAGGCAAGACAAAAAATGACTACCACCACTGGGCTCCACACACATCTCTTCATAGTCGGTCAATTTATTATCGTCACATTGCCCGTTTTAGTAATTATCGAACCACTAAAACATTCGGCCTCGACGATATATACGTAAACACCAGAATTAAGTTGCTTTCCTTTTGAATTATTACCATCCCAACCTATCGCAGGATCGTTGGTTTCGAAAACCAAATCGCCCCACCTATCGAATATACGGAATACGACCAAACCTTTCAAGCCCTGCAGCCTAGCAAACGCCTTATCGTTTACCCCATCTCCATTAGGGGTAAATCCGTTGCCCACAAATATTTGATCTTCGCTGCATTTTTCTACCACCCTCACCAGTACGGTCTTGGTATTTATACAGCCCAAGCTATCAATTACCGTAACTGTGTAGGTGGTTGTACTGTCAGGCATGGCCCATGGCGATGCACAACTGGTGCAAGTTAACCCAGCAGCTGGTTCCCAAAATATGGTATCGTACAATCCAGTGGAGTTATCCAAAAATGCCGAATCGCCTTTCAGTATCTCAAAATCGCCAGCAACGCCCAGCTCTGGCGTAGGGTTAACGGCAACCACTACCCTAGCCGTATCAAATGGGCAAACACCGTAAGTAATGTTGGCCACATAAGTAGTACTCACTTGTGGAGATACTGTTGGGGTAAAGCTATTAGCATCATCAATATCAATAGCTGGTGTCCAATAAATGGTATCTCCGCCCACTGCTGTAAGCTGTATAGCATCACCAAAACAGATAATCGTATCGGGCCCCGCTTCGGGCTCAGCTGGGTGGTCAACCCTTGCTATTTGCTGCAACGTATCAGTGCAACCAATCACATCCGTTAAGATAAGCGTAACAGTATAATTGCCCGAGTCAGGATAGGTGTAATTAGGGCTGCGCACCAATGAGGTATCACCAGGTGGCGTATCCCCAAAATCCCAAAACCAATTTACGATGGGCAAGTCACTTGTAGCACTTAAATCAACAATGTCCGTTCTGTCGCCAAGGCAAACACGCTCAACCCGGTAATCAGTAAAAAACTGATTGACCACTACCCTAACTGAATCGGTGCGATTACAGCTATTACCATCAACGGTATATACCTCGTAAGTAGTGGTTTGCGCAGGTGTGGCTATGGGTGTTGATGAGTTAGGGTCATCTAGGCCTATTGTAGGCGACCATACATATGCTATGCCCGACCCTATTGCGCTTAGCTGCACGGTATCGCCTACACAAATTGCGGTATCAGGGTACGGACTAACAGTTAGAGACGGCAGTGGATTAACAATAACATGAATACTATCTACGGTAAAACACCCGAAAATATCAGTCGTAACAAGCTGGTAGGTTATGGTATCCAGCGGCACGCTATATGGCCTTGCTATAGTTGAATCGCTTAAATAAGTGCCTGGTGTCCAATCATATATTGCGTAACTGGTATCACCCATTAACTGCAGGGTATCAAAAATACAAATGCGCACCGTATCAGGGTTAGCTAGGCCATTAGGGTTGGGGTATACATTAATTTCTTGAAAAGCCGTATCAAAACACCCGTTGCCGTCAGTTACCTGTAAGGATGCAATATATTGGCCAGTATCTCCATAAAAATAAGGCGGTGGATTTTGAATATTGCTGGTATCACTGGTTGAGTCTATTACCCCAAAATCCCAAAACCAAGCGCTGATAGGTGCATCACCGGCAATTGATTGATCAGTATAGGTTACCGTTAACACTTCGCAACCTATGGTATCAGAGGCATCAAAGGCTGCCGTGGGCCTGCTCCAAACAAATATCTGCTTAGTAATGCTACCTACGCACCCAAAATTGTTATACGCGGTTAAAGTGACGTTTCGCAAGCCAGAAACCAAGAAACTATGTACTGGGTTTTGGTTTGTATCAATAGGCGATGTATCATCAAAATCCCACTCCCATGCCACAATTGGCTTGCCGGCCAAGGTAAACGATGTATCTGTAAACTGAACCGGTGCGTTTTGGCAAACAGTATCCAAATCAGCAAAAAATCCTGCAACAACACTGTCAACCACAATAGTATCATCATAGCTAAGCACATACTGGCAAACAGGTACTTGTGTATCAATAAGTATTACGGCGGGTTGATAGAAACCCGCTTGAGTATAAAGATGACAAATGGTGTCATCCCCGTTTATGTAAGGGGTGTTATCGCCAAAAAACCATATTCGGTTTGCGGCCGAACCATCAGTATTGGCATCAAAGCATACATTAAGCGGAGAACAACCAGTATCGGGTTCTGCTGTTATGGTGCCGGCTACACCACCAATATTAATATAGTCTGGATAACAGATACTATCTTGGCAACCATTGGCAAATACTACTTTGAGGCACACTGTAAAGCTACCTGCCGTATTGTATATGTAAGAAGGTTGAAACAAGGTAGAAAAACTACCATCACCAAAGCTCCATAATACACTTTGCACCTGAACGGTATCAAAACTGGCAAAATTGTTAAAGTTAACTAGGTGTGGCGGGCAAAATCTAAAGGTATCGTTGGCTAAAAAGCGCAGTTCGGGTACATCTATGTTCACTACCGATGGCTTAGTAATAGAATCAGTGCAGCCCCAAAGTGGATCGGTAATAGTCATACTTACTGTATAACTACCTGTATCACTATACGTGTGGGTAGGGCTCCTAAGCACCGATGTATCGCTGTTTAGCCCTGTTTCGCCAAAATCCCAAAAATAACTGGTGCCAGTTGTATTACCTGTTGATGTATTAGTAAACTGGACAGGTTGCCCAACGCAAAACAGGTTAAAATTCGAGTTAAAATCAGCTATTACCTGCCTTACCCGTATATAATCTGGCCTGGTAAAGGTTGATGTGCAGCCAGCCTGATTTGTTACTGTGAGCGTAACATCAAAGGCACCAACTGCCGTATATTGATGGGTAGGGTTTTGTACTGTTGAAGTAGGCGGCTGCCCAAAATCCCAATTGTATGATGTAATTGGCGACCCACCAAAAGAAGTAGATTGATCAGTAAAGTTAATAGTTGGGAAACTGGAAAAATTACCGGCTATACAACCACCCAGCGGATTGGCCACAAACCTAGCATCAACTGAAGAGATAACAATAGTGTCTACCTTTATCATTACATCTTGACAGCCATAAACATCAGTAACTGTGAGCCTTACCGTATATATACCCGGATTGTTGTAAGTGAACGAAGGATTGGCAACAGTACTGGTATTGTTTGGTCCTGGCCCTCCAAAATTCCATAAATAAGTTAGGCCCGACCCTGTTGAGGTACTGGTAAAATTGATTCTCTGTGGCGCACATCCTGTATATCTATTGGCCCTAAAATCAGCATTTAGTATCGATACCTCCACATCTGTTTCAAACTCGTGGGTACAGCCAGTGGTAGCATTGGTTACCGTAAGCGTTACGGTATAAGTACCAGAGTTTTGATATACATGAGTTGGGCTCTGTACATTAGCGGTTCCTCCATCGCCAAACTCCCAACTCCAGGCATCAGCCCCAATTGATTGATCTATAAAATTAACGGTTCCTGGGTTGGCACAATCAACAGTAACCCTAAAATCCGCCTGAGGAGGCAATACCGTTACCGTAATTGAGGTATCACTTTGGCAGCCATTTTGCCCTACAGATAAGTTGATGATATAGGTTCCAGGCTCATCAAAAGCGAAAGGAGCGGGATTATTACTACTACTGGTAGGTCCGCCCGGAAACCCAAATGTCCAAGTTGTTTGGTTAATTGTTCCTGTTGAATTGTTGCTGAAACTAATCGGCTCATCCACACAAACGGTAAGGTTGTTAACGTTAAACGCAGCCACTGGGGCATTACCTACCGATATATCAATACACCTGGTACCCACACAACCTGATTGGGTAACGATAGTTAAACAGGCATTATAAACACCCACGGCGCTATACACGTGCGGAGGTGGGTTTCGTTGGGTAGAGGTATTGCTGCCCGAACCACCAGGATCTCCAAAATCCCAGCTCCATCCAATTATCGGATCGCTAGCTGGGGAAGTACTGCCATCCGTAAAATTTACCGTAAGTGGTGCGCACCCACTTGGTGTATCAACCGAAAAACTAACCGTAGTAGGTGCAATGTTAATAATGTTGTTGTAAACAATTTGGCTAGTGCAACCAAATTGATTGCTTACACTTAAGCTCACCGAGTAAGTACCAGGTGTGTTGTAGGTGTAGGTAGGGTTTAGTTGACCCGTATTAAAAACAACTGATGGATGCTGAAATAGCCAGTTACGTGAAGTGGCGCCAGTTGATTGATCAGTAAAAGTTACCGGAAATGGAGCTTGACAACTAGTTGCCGGATTGGGGCTATAGGTAAAATCAGCAGTGGGCAGCGGAAACACCGTGACCATATCTGGATAAACAGTATCATGCTCGCACCCATTTGCCGCAAATACTACCAACCTCACATCCCACGTGCCTGCTTGCGTATAGGTATAATTGGGGCTTAACTGTGTGCTAAAAGCACCCGCCGGCCCAAACTCCCAGCGCACACTGCTGTATGCCCCTGTAATAGTGGGTGTAAAGCGTACCGCCTGTCCTAAACAAAAAGAATCTCTGTTAGTGGTAAAACTAACCGATACATCGCTAGTACTTATGTATCCTGTTTTTACGATGGTATCAAAAGTATTGCAAACTAAATCTCTAACAATTAAACCCACAGTATAGCTATTGGTACCAGCCGGGTAAGTGTGGCTTGGGTTGGCAAGCGTTGAGCTTGGTGTGCCATTTGGAGAATTAAACCGCCACAAATAAGATAGTGGGTTGATAGACTGTGATGTATCAGTAAACTGAACGGTAAATGGTGTATCGCATACTATTTGAACGTCGGAAGTGAAGCCAGCCGTTGGTTTAGGGTCAATGCAGATATAATTACTCTTAGTTAAACTCCGCTCGCACCCAAATTGGTTGGTAGAAATTAATGTTACCGAAAAACATCGAGCGCTTACGCCAGGGGTTTGGGTAAAAGTATGTGTTACTGTACACATATTGGTATATACCGTGCCATCGCCCATTGACCACGTACAGTTGGTGCTACCTGTTGTGGTATCGGTAAAAGTAACGGTAAGCGGACTACACCCACTAAGCGTGGTAGCAGTAAAACCTACAACTGGCTGCGGGTGTACGGTAAGTTGTTTAGTAACGGTATCATACACAATACCATTGTGGGTAACAATCAAAGTAACGGTGTAAGTGCCGGCTGTTGAGTATACAAAATTTGGAGACTGTAGTGTTGAAGTAGCACCCAAGGTACCAAACAGCCATAAATGAGAGTCATAACTTCCGCCAGTTGCTACAGATACATAGGGAACAGGAGCACCATTTATGGTAGAACTATCAACCATAAGAACCACCAGCGGCTGGCACCCGTTGGTTATCGAGTCTCCTGAAAAATTATTTATCCGGAAAGAACCTAACAATTGGGCACTTGCACTGATGGAAACCAACATCAGTAACCACAACAAAACCACCTTATTTATACTACTACAACCCATATTCATTTATCACCTAGATAGGCACTATTGAAATTACTAAAAAAGCCTTGAATTAAGTGAAAACTCGTAGATAAACTTAACAACATGGTAAACACCATATTGTAATATTCATGTGGCCATCAAAATCCACAATCACATAACGCGCGCACAACCAATAAGTTGCTAAGTAACCACCGCATAAATGTATTTATCCACAAATTTTCACCTTCAAATGCTCCATCTTGTTGGATTGTCAGAAACATAAGACCAGTAGTAATAGGTATCTACTTTGTTAACTTAATATACTTATTTCAATTGACAATTTATAGAATCAACCGTTAATTATTAATAACGGTGATAAACACATAACATTGCTATCAAACTATCGAGAAAATAGATTGTTAGCTGCAACACAATAAATTAAGGTATTAGTATAATTGCCGAAATAGACTAAAATCTAGGGCAGAACAATAATGATTTATTGTCCATTACACGAGGTAAGCCCAAAATAATAAGCGACATTTCGAAAGCACCAGTAGGCCGCGGCGTATTTTTAAGGGTGGATACTGTTGCATCGTAGCTAAAACCTAAGCGTACCACTTTGTACTCAAAGGCGGCATAAAATATACCTGCATCAGATGCTCCAAACTTTCCGTCAAGCTTATCGGTCATACGATAGTATGCACCGGCATGCAAATATACGTCTTGGGTCATATCAAAGCCTACCGAAAAGCCTAAATTCAAGGCATTTTCTTTGGCCTGGCTCAAAAATATAACCGAAGGCATTAAACGCACCACTTTACCTACTGCAATTTCAGCACCTGCATGTGCGGTATACCTGCGGTTTAACTCATACTCACCTACACCAATAAGCTGTTCTTTAGGTTGTAGCACATGAAACATGGCACCACCATAATACAACGATACTTTTTTGCTTAGCTGGTTAAAACCCAACAAACCAACTTGCAAATCAAAGTTACCATCGCTGGTTGCAATATTGGTTTCGTTGCTTGGTAGTCCTTGGTTAAATACATTGCCATCAAACTGGTTGTAAAAACGTAAATCGTTTCTATCCAATCGGCGTTGGTAGTAACCGGCCTGCACACCCAAACTTAAAGAGTGCTTACCTTTTTTATCAAGTGCTTTATGATATGCGGCCGAACCCATAATAACGGTGTTGTTGTACAAGCCGTTATTTGTTTGGTCGTTTACGATAACCAAGCCTAAACCCAGTGCATCCTTTTTAAACATAATTGGCGCATCAAAAGAGCCCGCATAGGTAATAAAGGGTTTTTCGGCAGGATTAAACCACTGGTTTCTATAGTTAAGAGCCACCCTAAACGTACCACTCATTTTACCGGTTAAGGCTGGGTTGAGGGTAAGTGGTGAGTTAAAAAACTGTGAAAACTGATAATCTTGAGCATTTGCCCCTAACGTAAGGGTCATTAGCGCAAGCAAAAAAGCTAGAGCCTTAAGTTTCATAGCGGTCGGTTAATCGGTCTGTTAGTAATCGTGCTTTAAAAGCCTAGCAAAAATAAGTAAAATGCTCTGCGATTCAAGCTTCTCAAAAATGAGAAAAAAATGATGATAATACTAATATCCGCTGTTATTAATTACGCACTAAACTAAATTGGCAATGTTTAGTCAACATTAGCAACTTACATCTCATATGGGTTGGTTCAATGTTATTATCAGCGTACCACCGTTCAAGGCTCCACTTTTATCAACTATTGTGGCAACTTTAATGTGCCCTACATGTCCTACCAAAAACTTACCCGACAAGGCTTCTGCAACCACCAAGGTGCCTCTTATGCTGTCGCTATTATCTTGCGTATTATTTAGGCCCATCATGTTATCGAAAAGCTCTAGTATATTGTTGCCCATGCAATCGGTTTTGCTGAGCCCTATCAATTTCTCAACTGCTGGGTTCCAGTCAACTATTTCCAATGCTGCATTAAAAACTAAAATTCCGTAAGGACTATCATCGTACACTGAATGTACAAAACCACTACTTTCAAACTCCTGTTGCATTGCCAATTCTGAATTTCGCATAGTAACTTATTGCTATCAATTAAGTATTAACGATGCAAAACTAGCGGTATTCAGATGACAAAAGACATTTATTCGTTAAGAGGTCAATAAACGTCGGTAAATGGTTCAGTTTATAAGTTTTGTGTAGTATCTTAATTATCTAAACCCCAACGGGCGGTCTATCAATCTAAACTGCATACCCAAACCCACACGACGCCAAATACGGTCTTCAAGGGCGCAAAACAATGGTAACTTACCTTGGTTATAGCTATACACAGTGGTAGTAAACATTACCGAGCTGCTTTCGGTGGCGCTGTTGTTTGCCGGTAGCATCCGCAATCCAGGCCCCACAATATAAGGTACTAGGTTAGGCTGGTGCTTAGGGGGTGCCTTAAGCACTGTAATGGCATTGCTAGTGCTTTGTGCACACAACGAGGTTGCCATTGCTAATGATAAAACCATGATAAGTAGCCAACGCATATATAATGAACTAACTAACGGTACAAAAGGTTTTGTATAATTTTGTAAAATGAGTGCTCCTATTATTATTCCCATAGAATTACTGGAGTTCCGGGTATCGAGAAGCTCGGGGCCTGGGGGCCAGCATGTAAACAAAACCGATACAAAAGTTGAGGCTCTGTTGCACATTGCCAGTGCGCCATGCTTTACCGAAGTGCAATGTGCACGCATATTGCAAAAACTTGCCAATAAAATTAATAAGGATGGAAACCTGAGCGTAACCTGCCAACAGACCCGCTCTCAGTTAACGAATAAAGAAAAGGCCGTAAAAAAGCTCAATGAGCTGATAAACAAAGCTTTGGCCGAAGAGAAACCCCGCAAGCCTACTAAAATACCAAAGGCGGTTAATGAGAAAAGGATAAAAGCGAAGAAAATAACCGGCGAGAAAAAGCTAAACCGACAAGACTGGAAAAAACTGTTGTAAAAACAAAAGCGGCCTCTATTATCTAGAAGCCGCTTTGCTTTATTAGTTGTTACCTAGCATCCGTTAAGGAAAGTCAACAAAAACTTCATCGTTGAACTTAGGGTTTACTACCACATTATGAAACTCATATCGCTCAAATTGGCCCACTTCATCGTGCATAATCTGCACTATAGGTAAGTTAGTTTGTTGGTCGATGTATAAGGTGGTCTTTTTAGCATAGGTGCTAGGCACTTTAATTACTTGGCCAGCGGTAATATCTTCTACATCATCTACGTCGGCATTTTTCTCTACTATCAAAA
This sequence comes from Chitinophagales bacterium, assembly GCA_018401955.1. GTDB lineage: Bacteria > Bacteroidota > Bacteroidia > Chitinophagales > CAIOSU01 > CAIOSU01. The sequence goes on from JAGYJT010000001.1 coordinate 62,326, forward strand.
ACCCACAAATGTTTTTGCTTTTGGCAATGGCATCAATGTTTTCACCAGCTTTTACGGTGTAGTTCTCATATTTAAAGGTAGGGTCGGTAATTACCACTTTGTAGCATTTCCTGTTGTTCCATACCACATCTCCTTCGTACACAAAATGCTTTTCAAACTCACCTGCGGCTTCGTTGTCGGCTTTGGCAATAGCAGCCCTAATAATTTTTGCAAGGAAGGTAAAGCCAGAGTTCATGATGGTATGATGCTGCCCCTTGCGCATTTTTGAACCATATGGGTCAAGGTTTACATTTGGTATCCAAGCACCTGCATTTACGTGGGCTTTGGTACCATATTTTGCAGCATTGTATATTATCTGCACCCCATCATTTGGCTTGGCCTTACTGTACAGGTATACTTTAAATGGGTTAACGTTTAGCTTAGCATCAACCTCACTGTAATTATCTTTACCATTTACTCGCTCCCAACCTTTCAGCGTAAACTGCAAGGTTTTGGCATTATCAATGCTGGTAAGCATTTTGTTTAATATATCTCTTGAGCTGGCCGCTGTAGGATCTTCGGAGATGGAGGGGGCAAAACGGAAACTTACGATACCTACAAACGCAAGCATGAGCAATAAAACTGATTTTTTCATTGTGGTTTTGGGCAATTTGGGTGGTTATTAAAATACTAGGCAATGTGCACTACAAAAGTAATGCCATAATAGGGTATAATGTTCGGTAAACTAAAAAATTACTTGTAAGGCAGCCCTACCTTTTTAAGTGCAAAGTGGAGCAACCATGCCGGACCAATCAATAAAAACTGCAAATCTTTAAAGAATGACGGTTTCTTGCCCTCAATATTGTGCCCGATAAATTGCCCTATCCAAGCAACCACGAAAATGATTACCGAAGCTATAACCTGAAGCAATGGATTTTCTCCTAGTATATTATACAAGGCATGATTGCCAAATACTATACCTACCGCAATAAGTATAAAACCCAAAAACAATGGTATAGATAAACGAACATAAAACAAGATGGCCAGCGCTAGCACAATGGTGCTCCAGTTTAGTGCCCAACCAACCGTTTTAAACTGAGAGGGTACCGGAATAGCCCATAATATGCCAAACAAGCTGAACATTATAAGTGGTATGCATATCCAATGGATGAGCTTATTGGTTGCATTTTTGTGGCTTTCGCCATATTCATCTAGCCATTGATCAACGCTTTTCATCGGCTTTATTTTTTGGGGAGTTAGTGAATAAACTTTTGATTCTTCCTAAAGTTATACAATACCCTTCATTATACAAAAGGCCCTGTGCTTGTAACAACACAGGGCCTTCATTAAGTTCGTAACGTTATCGTTGCTTACTCAGCAATCATCATACGGTTGTTAAGGCTGTGCTTGCCATTGCTAATGCTGTACACATACACACCAGCTGGCAAATTGTTACGCTCAACGCGGATGGTGTTAACACCTGGCTCGGCAGAAATTTGCTCTTGGTAAACCACTGCACCTAGCATATTTACCACTTTCATGGTATATACTGCATTATCTTTAGCAGTAAACTCAATGTTGGTAAAGCTATTGAAAGGGTTTGGCTGGTTACGGAAAGAGGTTAGGTTGGCAGCTACCTCGTTGATGCTTACCACAGAGCAAGATGTCAAGGTATCGGTTACTGATGAACAAGCAGTGCCTTCGTTAATAGACTTAACGCTAAACTGCAAACCGATAACACTTGCCGGCTGCTGAATACCTGCTGGTGGGCCACCTACTATCCAAGCTGTAACAATTATTTCGGTTTTAAACACACCTTCGTCGCCAGTAGAAGTACCATAAATCAAGAAACAACCTTCTTCGTTTTTCACAAAACGGTTGCCGCTTAATTCTTTGTTAGTAGTCCAGCTAAGGCCACATGGCAATCCGTTAATAGAATCGATACGGATAGAGTCGATATCGGCAGTAATGGCACCGAAAGTAACTTGCTCAAAGTTCTTAAAATGAACCACAGCGCTATCGTCAACACCACGAACAAAGCAATGTGCCGTGTCGCCTTCAGGATATACGCCGCCAGCTGGCAAAGAAATAGAGCTACATTGCGCAGAGGCAACCAAGCTAGTTAAAGCTAATGCTAGAGTAAAAATCAATGATTTCATAATAGTGTTTTAATGGTAAAAATTTGTCGGTGGCAAAACTAACATTTTTAAACATACTGCGGCAACCGAGAAGTTAACAACACGTACGAATTAAAATATAGACCTTGAAGGTGAACATATTACCTTCGCACCCCTACTCTACTACAAACTTTTTTGTGAGTAGTTTTTTGCCATCATTAAGCATGTACAAATACACACCAGCAGCTAGGTTAGATACGTCAAGACGGTTAACGTTAACACCAGCAGTTACATTCAATACCTTTCGGCTAACTTCTTGACCGTAGATGTTAACAATACGGCTAGTGTATGTAGCAGCGCGGTCGGCAGTAAAGCTTACCGTTGCAGCGCTTGAAGTTGGGTTAGGGTAAAAGCTAAAGCTATTGATAGAGGTGAGCTCAGCTATTCCTACTTTACATGCAATTTCACTAACGGCTGTTGTATCAATCACAGGGCACGTATCATTAGCATCTTCAATTACCCTTAAGAACACTCTCAATCCCACATTTGATGCAGTTATCGGAATTGGGCTTGGGGCCAAGCTAATTTTAGCCCTTACATATATCTCTAACTCATACTGACCTGCACCATCATTAGTAAAACCGGAAAACTGGATGCAGCCTTTCTCTTGGTTCTCAAAACGGTGAGGTGTAATAGCATTTTGATTGCTAGTAGTCCAGTTAATCCCACATGGTAGGTTAGTAATGCTGTCAATAATCAAGTATTCAACTCTAATTTTAATACCTTGATAATCAGCTGAGTCAAAGTTTACAAACTGAACAGTTGTGTTAGTATTGGCACCACTAACAATACATGGCAATGAATCAGGGCTCGGGTATAAGCCTGGCTGCGTTAGGGTGGTATCAATATTACAAATTTGGGCGTTTACCACCACGGCCGTAAACATTGCGAAGGCTAGTATAATTGTTTTCATCAGGTTCCTTTTGTTACAAAATACATTTTCTTTCGCATAATAAAAAAGCCCCACCTACAATGTAGGCGGGGCTTTAATATCAGTTGTTAAGCAGTAGCTTATTTCTCTACTACGAAACGTTGAGTTTGTACATTCTTGCCATCAGTGATGGTGTAGATATAAACACCAGCAGCTAGGTTAGATACATCAATGCTGTTAACGTTAACGCCAGCAGTTACATTCAATACCTCACGGCTAACTTCTTGACCGTAGATGTTAACGATACGGCTAGTGTAAACAGCAGCGCGGTCAGCAGTGAAGCTTACAGTTGCAGCGTTTGCAGTTGGGTTAGGATAGAAGCTGAAGTAATTGATTGAGCTAATGTCAGTAATACCTACTAGAGTATCCAAAGTAGTACAAGTAGCAACCCTAGCGCTGGCTGGGCTAGCAGTAGTATCAATAACTGGGCATGGGTCAGTAGCGAGGTCACTTACACGTACCCATACTTTCAAACCAACGCTAGAAGCAGTTACAGGGATTGGACTTGGAGCCAAGCTAATTTTAGCACGTACATAAACTTCCAACTCATATTGACCTGCATCATCAGAAGTTGTACCTAGGAAACGGATACAACCGTTCTCTTGGTTCTCAAAACGGTGAGGGGTAGCAGCATTTTGAGCGCTAGTAGTCCACCTGATACCACATGGTAGGTTAGTGATACTGTCGATGATTAGGTAATCAACTTTGATACGGATACCTTGGTAGTCAGCTGAGTCAAAGTTTACGAACTGTACAGTAATGTCAGTGAAATCTCCTTTAACGATACAAGGGATTGAATCAGGATCTGGGTACAAACCTGGCTCGGTCAAAGTTTCGTCAATAGTACAAATTTGTGCGTTTGCAGCAAATGAAAACATTGCTGAAAGCAAAAGAATAGAGAAAAAGTTTTTCATGGTGTAAAAGTTTTGTTATTCGTTAGGGTTTAATGGGTTTAAGTCTTAATGGATGCTAAGTTATTGTTTTTATAATTGGTTGTAAGTATCGGTTCAATATTTTTTTCAACAGCAACATGTGCTTACAGCATGTATATGTTGATATTAGTTAACAATTAAACGTTGTATGCCACGCTCAGTGCCCGAAACCATCTCAACAATATAAATTCCGGTGTTAAGCGCATTTAAGTCAACCGTTTTGGTGTCAAAGCCAGGGCTAAGTTGCTGGCTAAATACTTTTTTACCTACCATATTATACACATTGCACACCACCGTTTCAGTAGCGTTATTCAATTGAATGTTTACCAAACCGTTGGTAGGGTTAGGATACATTTGGAAATCGAGCGTGTTGTTGCCCAAATTTACAATACCTACACCTGTGTAAGTAAACACTGGTGATATAGTTTTGCAACCAGCGCCATTGGTATACTCCAATTGGTAATCGCCGGGTATTGGGTTGGCGTAAAAACCATCAATTGCACCTGGTATTGGTTGTCCATCATAGTACCATTGCCTATCGTTGCTGCCGCTGTTGTTGGTTACCAGCCTATCAGTGCTAGCTTGGTAACTTACGTTTGGTACTGCGGGGTTGGTATTTACGGTAATGGTATCGGCAACAAGTGCTTCGGCAATACAACCGCCTGCACCAATGGTAATTTTTACACTATACACGCCAGTTTCTTTTACTACCAAACTTGAGTCGGTAGCGTCCAAAATCTCTACTCCATCCTTGAGCCACTGGTAAGTATCGGCTGCGCTTGAGGTAAGCATAACGCTATCGCCTTGGCAAAAACTGTTGATACCATCAACATTGGTAATTACCGGCGGTGCAGGTGTTTCATACACCTCAACATTTACCGTGTCGGTATAAGTGGCAGTAGGTACAAATACAAACGTGTAAGTGCCGCTGGTAAGGTTACCACTAAAGCTATGCGTACCTACAGTAAGGTTGGTAAGCGAGAAAGTAGCTATAAAATCCTCACCAAATACATCAATATCGTAAATCTGGATGGTGTATGGACCATTGGTAATGTCAATTGATATGCCACTCCAGCTAACTGGTGGTAGCTGGTTGGTTTTCTCTGAAGTAGTATAAACCAAGTTAGAGTTGGCATCATAAACCCTAATCAACAAATCGGGTGCTCCGTTGGTACATTGCGGTATGTTAATTATCGGTATAATATCATCACACTCTGTTGGTATGTTTTCCCAGTTATCGTTAATAGAGCTCAAGCTTAAATCTGTAAGGCGCAGGTTGCCAATGTTGGTTTCCAAAACAACCGGGTAAGTGCCAGGGGTAGTGTAAGTTTGGTCGGCAGGCACCTTGCTAGTGCTGGTATTACCGTTTCCAAAGTCCCAAGCATACGTAGTAGGGTTAGGAGTGCCATCAATAGTCGCTTCAAAAGAAGCTACCACGGTATCGCAGCCTGAGGTATTGTTGGCAACAAAGCTACCAGTATTTACCGCACCTTGCACCACATCTACCTCCAAATCGAATACAACGGGTTGCTGCACGCCCAGCGCTGTGCCTAGCACAGTAATGGTTATTGGGTAGGTTCCGGGGGGAGCGAAACTAGTGCCGCAAACCCTTACACAGCCATATTGGTTTTGTTGCGGAAAAAAAGTACAGTTTGGCACATTGCAGCTCCATTGCAAGCCACTTGGCAAGCCCGATACACTGCTAATCTGCACTTGGTCTACATTTACAACACCCACACCCGGTATACCTGTATCGTACGATTTGGGCATTACATAAGTAATACTGGTATCGTAAGCAACTCCTTGAGTAACTGTTGGAAAAGGGTCAGGGTAAAGCGCACCGTCAGGATAGTTGCTGGCTGGCGATAAGGCTAGCGAATCAATATTACAAAGGGCACACTGGGCTTGCGCCATGTTAATGCCTGAGATAAGAACAATAGCGAGTAAAAGTACTTTTTTCATAAAATGGTTTAAGCTTAACTTGCTGGTAAAAATAAATCATTTCCTAATAACTACACTATGCCCATTGGATATATGACCTCATAATGCACTCAAAAGTTGCTTCTATTTATCACATTTCTGTACTAAATTGTTACCAACGTGTGTTTTTTGGAAAAGAAAATTATCTTTGTCAACTTCAAAACAAGGTTAAACCCAAACTATCTATATGATTGCACGCTATAGCAATCGCCCAAAATAAACATAACTCCCAAAATTTAAAGAAACCATTACTCAACCAACCGCACACTTATGGGCACTTTTAAATCAAGCTTGCTTATTTCAGTCTTAATGTTGTGTTTCGGCGCAACTTGGGCACAAAACGGTACTCTTACTGGTAAATTTACCGACACCAACACTGGCGAACCGGTTCCTTTTGCGACCATTGCCGGCCCTAATGGCACAGGTACCACTACCGATTTTGATGGTATATACAAACTATCGCTGCCGGCTGGAACCCACAAAATAAAGTTCTCTTATGTAGGTTATACCGACTCAACTTACACCGTAACTATTACCGAAGGAAAAGAAACCGTGCTTAACCACAAAGCAAGCACGCAAACCCAAGTATTAGGTATTACTACCGTAGTAGGTGGTAAATTTGCTAAAGCCCTAGGCGAAGAAATTGTTACGGTTGAGGTATTGAATCGTAACATTATCGATAACTCCAGTGCTTTCCAAATGGATGAAGCCATGGAAAAAGTACCAGGCGTAACTATCGTTGACGGGCAAGCCAACATTCGTGGCGGTAGCGGCTGGAGCTATGGTGCCGGTAGCCGTGTATTGGTATTAGTAGATGACATTCCGCTATTAACTGCTGATGCTGCCGACGTAAAATGGAGCTTTATACCTACCGAAAACGTAGAGCAAGTGGAAGTGGTAAAAGGTGCCGCCTCGGCACTATACGGTTCATCAGCACTAAATGGTGTAATAAACATAGTAACCGCTTGGCCTAAAAATGAGCCTTATACCAAAGTAATTATGTATACTGGCTTTATCGAAAATCCTCGTGATGGTGCTTACGTATGGTGGGGTCGCAACCAGCCTTTATTTGGTGGTGGCAACATTGTTCACCGTCAAAAATTTGGACAGTGGGATTTTGTAATGAGCGCGAGCTTTAATGCTACCAAAAGCCACCTTGAAGGCGGTAGTAACCAAGAAGTACGCACTAGTGTAAAATTGCGCCACAGGCCGAAAAAAGTTGCAGGCTTGTCATATGGTGTTAACTTAAACGCTTACAATAGCACTGGTAGCACTTTCTTCCTTTGGAACGGTATTGATAGCTCAATCTACCGTCCATTGCCAGGGTCGCTTTCAGAGTACTCAACATTACGTTTAACCGTTGACCCGTTTGTTACTTATTTTGATAAACACGATAACCGATACAAAGCTACTTTCCGTTATTTCAATGCCCTTAATACCAACAACACAGGTCAGGGTTCATTGCCACAATTGTACTTTGGTGAGTTTCAATACCAACGTAAATTTAACAAGATTGACATGAACTTGGTGAGTGGTGTTGCTGGTTACTATGCCGATGTGCGCCCTCCAGGTGGTGCTGATGATACTGCATCATTGGTAGGTAAACACAATGGTAGCAACTTTGCCGTGTACGCACAGGTAGAGAAAAAATTCTTCCAGAAATTAACGTTTGGTTTTGGTGTAAGGTATGAGTATTTCCGTATTGATACCTTTACCAGCGATGCGTTACCAGTGTTCCGTGCAGGGTTAAACTACCAAGCTGCAGAAGCTACTTTTATCCGTGCATCATGGGGCCAAGGATACCGTTTCCCGACCATTGCTGAGAAGTTTATTAACACCAGCGTTGGTGGTATAGGTATTTACCCTAACGAAAACCTAGAACCAGAGAAAGGTTGGAGTGCTGAGATTGGTATTAAACAAGGCGTAAAGCTAGGCAAATGGTTAGGTTATGTTGACCTTGCAGGTTTTGTTAACCAATACGACAATATGATGGAGTTTACCTTCGGCCAGTTTGGTCCGGCATCGGGTCAATTGTTTGGGTTGGGCTTTAGCTCTCAAAACATTGGCGACACGCGCATTTTAGGTGCCGAGCTAACTTTGATTGGTCAAGGAGAAATTGCCAACAAGTTTCCTTTGCAAATCTTAGCAGGTTACACTTACATCGACCCGAAATCATTAAACTGGGACGATACCCTTCGTATTGTGAATTCATTGGGTGAAGATGCCATTGCTCCTGGCTTCACACGAAATGGAATGCCATCATATGCTGGTACTTCTTCGTCAACCAACAATATCCTTAAATACCGTTTCCGCCACACCATTAAGTTGGATGCGCAAATTGGTGTTAAGAAATTTGAATTTGGCGTGAGCGTGCAATACACCAGCTTTATGGAAAGCATCGATTACCTTTTTGTAAGTGACGCAATTATTGGTTTTGAACAGTCACTTCTTGGAACCAGTGCGTTTAGCGGCCTTAAAGAGTTTAGAGAGGAAAATAACCGAGGCAATACTTTGTTAGATTTTCGTATAGCCTACAACGTTTCCGAAAAAATAAAGCTATCGGTACTGTGCAAAAACGCACTTAACCAAGATCAAATGCAGCGCCCGGCGTTTATGGCACAGCCACGTAACTACACGGTGCAAATGTCGGTTGAGTTCTAAATAGATATCAATGCTTATCTGCACCAAATGATGGCCAATCATGCTTAACCAGTGCGAATAGATAAGCCAAACTAAAAGTTATCAACCGGTTAACGTTTCGGAAACAACTGATACGTTAACCGGTTTTGTTTTTCCACACCGTTATACTAGTACAATTGGGTTTATCCGAACGGGTTAGTTTATACTTATGCTTACTTTTGTGCCGTTAGAAACCCCAAATAATAACCCCCTTTGTATCCACCCAATATGGTGCTTATGAAAAAGAACTACATAATTTACTGTCTACTTTTATTGCTTACCTGTTGTCCTCAATTACTTTTCTCACAAGGTAATGACCCGGCCACTGTCGGCACCATTAAGGGCCTAGTAAAATCAGATAAAACCGGAGAACCGATATTTTCTGCCAATGTTACCTATGCGCCAGGCAAAGGAACCACTACCGATTTTGATGGCTTGTTCACCATGGATTTACCTGCCGGAAACTACTACCTAGCAGTAAGCTACCTAGGCATGAAAACGGCCTATAAAACAGTACGCCTAGATGCAGGGCAAACTGTTGACCTTACCTTTTCTTTGATAGACTCTATCAACACCATCGACATTACAGTAGTGTCTGGTGGAAAGTACAAACAGAGCATCGGTGAGCAGACTGTTTCTATGGAAATACTGTCGCCTACTTTCATCTCCAACTCCAACGCCACTTCTATTGATAAGGCCCTTGACAAAGTGCCCGGCGTAAACATGGTTGGCGAGCAAGTAAACATTCGCGGTGGTGCTGGTTATTCGGCTGGTGCTGGTAGCCGTGTGATGATGTTGATGGATGGTCTCCCGTTGATGAGACCCGATAACGGCATTATTGATTTTGCTTCATTGCCAATGGATAACATTCAGCAAATTGAAATTATCAAGGGTGCCTCTTCGGCACTATACGGTTCATCGGCATTGAACGGTATCATTAACTTGATAACGGCCAATGCAACCGAAGAGGACTACACTAAACTAACCATGTTCTACGGTTTTTACGAAAACCCTTTTAGTGGCAAAAAGAAAGACCTTATTTGGTGGGATAGCCGCCCAATGTTTGGCGGCGCAAACTTTGCACACCGCAAACGCTTTAAGCATGTTGATTTGGTAATAAGCGGCAGTGCCTTTCAAGATGCAAGCTACTTGTACGGCAATGAGCAACGCAGGCTCAATACATTTTTTAAATTGCGGTACCGCAGCAAAAAAAATGACCGACTGAGCATGGGCGTAAATGGTAACATTTCTGCCCAAAGCGGTGGGTTCTTTTTCCTTTGGAAAAACTGGGGTAATACCCCCAACGAGAACATTACCGACTCTAGCGGCATTTATCTTGACCAATACATACAGGCACTTGACGCGGGACAAACCGATGCTACCATACCTAGCAGCATAAGAAACAACATTCCTAGGGATGCTTTTGCATACCTACCTGCCGAAATTGGTGAGTTTAACTCGACCCCAGTGAGCATTGATCCATGGCTATCTTACTTTGATAAAAAGAACAACCAGCACAGTGTAAAAACCCGCTTTTACCGCACCCGTTTTAACAATACCTCAGGCGAAAGCTCTATTGCAAACCAAGCATACGGCGAGTATAACTTTATAAGCGAGATGAAGCGGTTGGGGTTGAATTTTGTAACTGGCGTTGCCGGATATTACACCAACGTAACCAGCGAAACCTTTGGCCAGCGCCATGCGGTTAACGGTGCCGCTTTCTTCCAAATCGATAAGAAGTTTTTCCAAAAACTAACGCTGAACTTTGGTGTAAGGGCCGAGGTAAACCAAATGGATACCTTGAAACCAGAGATATACCCTATCATTCGCTCAGGTATCAATTTCCAAGCTAGCGAGGCCACTTACATCAGGGCATCGTTTGGCCAAGGCTACCGCTACCCTACCATTGCCGAAAAGTATGTGGCTACTAGGCGAAGTGGGGTAAGCGTAATACCTAACCCAGAGCTTGAATCTGAATATGGCTGGAATGCCGAAATAGGTGTAAAACAGCTACTACAAATTAGCAACGATTGGAAGGGCTACGTGGATATTGCCGGCTTTATTACCCAATACACCAACATGATTGAGTTTTTGCTGGTTGAAGGTGTATTGACTACACAAGCGCAAAACTACACTGATGCCCGTATCTCTGGTTTAGATGTATCGTTGGTAGGCCAAGGTAAGGTATTTAGTATACCAGTAAACATTATGGTAGGCTATACCTACATATCGCCAATAGATTTGAACTACGATGGCAACCCCGACAATCCAGATGGTAAATACCTCACCTTCCGTTTTAAGCACTCAGCTAAAGCAGATGCCGAGGCTACCTACAAAAAAATTACGCTGGGTATAACTGGCACCTACTTTAGCTTTATGAAAAACATTGGCCAATTTGGTATAAACAATGTAACCGGTTACCGCAAAGAGAATGATAAAGGAGAGGCCGTATTGGATATAAGGGCAGGTTACAACCTTACGGACAATGCTAAAGTATCGGTAATTGTAAAGAACATAACCAACAACCAATACACCTTGCGCCCTGCCTTTATGGAGGCTCCACGTAACTATACTTTCCAGGTTTCGTATCTATTTTAGGAATTAGTTGGATGGAAGTACCGTTAATTGGTTAAAGAGGAACAAAATCTTTAAATTTAGAACAAAACTAGATTTAAGGTTTTACAGTAAGCAACCATTTGCCTATTCCTGTGCTCAATAAGCAAGGTAACCATAGCAAAGGGTACAGTTACCACTCTTAATAATCAATCACCCGTAACCTCCTCAGCCATGTACGAAGTAGGCACCGCAAAAGCAGACATTACCGCATTTAAGAAAGATGTAGGGATGATGGGATATGGCATGTTCCACAACCGCATATCGGGCATAGAAACGCCCTTGAACGCTCGGGTGTTTGCCATAAGAGACTTAACCACCAAGCGCAAGGTAGTTTTTGTAAATGCCGAAATATGCTTTATTACCATATCCATTAAGCGGGGGGTAATGAAAAAACTGAAACGCCACCATGCCGAGCTTGGTTATGATGCCGATAATGTAATGCTTACCGCGCAACACACCCATAGTGGCCCAGGAGGGTACTCACACTACGGGTTGTATAACATTGCCGTGCCGGGCTTTGTACCAGAGGTATACCAAACCATTGTAGATGGTATAGTGAAAGCCATTGTGGAGGCCGACAGTAAAATGCGCCCTGCCAAAATAACTTTTACCAAAGGAAGCTTTGCCCCTGATATTGATGTAGCCATTAACCGCTCAATTGAAGCTTACAACCTTAACCCAGAAGTGGAAAAGGTAAGCAAAAATGATGCTCACCTAGCCATCGACCGCGAAATGCACTTGTTTAGGGTGGATGATATTGATGGCAAGCCAATGGGCAGCTTTAACTTTTTTGGGGTACACACCACCAGCATACACAACAACAATACAAAGATTAACGCCGATAACAAAGGGTATGCCTCTAACTACATGGAGGAAGCCATGAAGGAACAAAACCCTGACTACCTTGCCATATTTGCACAAAAAATTACGGGTGATGTAACCCCAAATTATGTGTGGGACAAAAAGAAAAAGTGGACTCGTGGTAAATTTGAAGACGATATAGAATCGGCAAAATACAATGGTAAACTGCAGTTTGATAAAGCCGATGAACTAAACAAAGAAGCTGCTGCAAATGGCGAGCATGTTGAATTGGGCATTGATTACGCGCTAGCACATGCCAATTTTGCCAACATTACCCCTGATATAGAGTTTACCAACAATCCCGAAGCAAGAACGTTCTCATCGTGCCACGGCGTTGCTTTTTTTAAAGGCACTACCGAAGGGCCAGGCATGGAGCCGCCGCTGGTTGTAGTAGCCAATTTTGCCACACAGGTGGTTAAGCTATATGATTATATAAGAGCCGCTTTTGTGAGCAAAGCTGAAAAGCAAAAAATTTATGAAAAGTACCGCATACATGGCCCTAAAAAGATTTTGATAGAAACCGGTGACCGAAAAGTGCTGGGCACCCGAAACATTACGGGCCTTATTGTACCAGCTTTTGTTGATCTTACGATTAAGTACTTTAAGGTGTTCCACAAATCTGGAGGGCTAGACCATAAACCATGGACCCCACAAACCCTGCCATTGCAAATAGTTACGCTTGGGCAAGTGGCTTTTGTGGCCGTACCCGGTGAAACAACTACCGTAGCCGGCAAAAGGCTTAGGCAAACCGTATTGGATACACTGAGTAGCCGCGGTATTACCGAGGTGGTAATATCTACTTATGCTAATGGCTACTGCGGGTATATAACTACCTACGAAGAGTACCAAGCCCAATGCTACGAAGGGGGCCATACCCCTTTTGGGCAATGGACCCTAGCAGCTTTCCAAACCAAGTTTAAAGAACTGGCGCAGCAGTTGCTCAAAAAGCCAGAGGATAGGCAAGTGGACCATAGTATTACCCCGGTAGAATTTACCGAAGAAGAGTTGAGCAAACGTATTTTCGCATATAGCAGCAAGAAATGAGCGGTTTTGAACGTAAGTACGGTTATTACCGTGACATATTTAAGGGTGTGCAGTTTCCTTATGCCTTTGTTGATTTGGACTTGTTTGATGAGAACATTAAGCAAATAGCCAAGCGAGCGGGTAACAAAACCATCCGCATTGCCTCTAAATCTGTTAGGTGCAAAGAGCTTTTAAAGCGTGCGCTGGAAGCTGACCCTATTTATCAGGGCATAATGTGCTATACCACTTTAGAGGCCGTGTGGTTGAGCCAAGAAGGTTTTGACGACCTGTTGATTGGTTACCCATCCTGGCACGCCGAGCAGGTTGCCGAAGCTTGCAAAGAGATTGCCAAGGGCAAAACCATCATTTTTATGGTGGATATGCCAGAGCATGTTACCCATTTAGATAAGATTGGTAAAGCAAATGGCGTAACCATCCCTATTTGTATCGACTTGGATATGAGCAGCGATTACCCTGGTCTTCATTTTGGTGTTTGGCGCAGCAGTGTGCGCAGTGCTACCGATGCGCTAAAGCTGTATGAGGTGATTAAAACCTGCCCCAATGTAAACCTTACCGGTGTAATGGGCTACGAGGCCCAAATAGCGGGTGTGGGTGATAACTGGCCTGGCAAAACTGCCATGAACAACATTATACGCTTTTTAAAAAACCGCTCGGTAAAAGAGATTGCCAAGCGCCGTGGCGATACCGTGAAAGCCCTGCTAGATGCTGGTGCTACCCTACCGCTGATAAACGGTGGTGGCACAGGAAGCCTGGAGTGGACCATACAAGAGCCTTGGGTAACCGAGGTAACCGTGGGCTCGGGTTTATACAACTCTGGCCTATTCGACCATTATACCAACTTTCGGCACTACCCTAGTGCGGCTTATGCGGTAGAAATTGTGCGCCAACCAAAACCCGACCTATACACGTGCCATAGCGGTGGCTATACGGCATCGGGTGCAGCGGGTAAAGATAAACTGCCTGTACCCTACTTGCCCGCTGGCGCAGCATTGCTCGACCAAGAAGGTGCGGGAGAGGTGCAAACACCTATAAAATACAATGGCCCTGAAAAACTTCAACTAGGCGACCCCGTATACCTGCGCCACAGCAAAGCCGGAGAGTTGTGCGAGCGCTTTAAGAACTTGTATTTGGTAAGTAAGGGCAAAATTATTGGCAATACCCCTACTTACCGCGGCGAAGGCCAGTGCTTTGTATAAGTGCGGGCCATTTGTACTACTTTTTCAAGTTTTAAACCACTTATTGCTAGCTACTAGTTACTAATTACTGCTAGCTAACCTATATTTGTATAAACCCCTGTGCATTGCTTCAACTTTTTGTAAAGATTGGTTTTCTGGAAATTGGCTTTGCCGACCTATTGGATATTTTCTTGGTGGGGCTGCTTATCTACCAAATATACCGATTGCTAAAAGGTAGCCTAGCCCTTAATATATTCTTGGGGTTGGTGCTGGTTTACTTTGTATGGTTTTTGGTGGGCTTGCTAGAGATGCGTTTGCTTGCTGGCATCCTAGGCCAGTTTATCGAAGTTGGGGTTATTGCCCTGCTTATCGTTTTTCAACCAGAGATAAGGAAGTTTTTGATTTACCTTGGCCGTGGCAGTATACTGCGCAAAGGCTTTTCCTTAAGAAGGATATTTTCAAGAGGCAATAGACAAGAGGCTGAGTATTACCCGGTAATAAAAAGCATAGTAAACTCTGTTGAGCACATGCGCGAACGGGGCACAGGGGCCATTATGGTGTTGAGCGAATCGTCTAGGCTACAATTTTACGCCAACACCGGGGTAATGATGGATAGCTTAGTAAGCGGCAAATTGCTGGAAAGCATATTCGAGAAAAACTCACCCATGCACGATGGCGCGGTTATCATCTCAGACCTACGCATTATTGCCGCCGGCTGTGTATTGCCAGTATCTGATAACCCTGAGCTACCCTCTCGCATCGGTATGAGGCATAAAGCCACTGTGGGGGTTACCGAGTTAAGCGATGCCCTGGCTATTGTTATTTCAGAAGAGAAGTTTACTATTTCGTATGCACGCAATGGGCGCTTAATACAAGACATTTCTGCCGAAGATTTAAGAACGGTATTGGTAAAGTTTTACGAGGCCTACTATTAACTATTAACCTATCGGCCAACCCCGCCGCCCATTGCATCACCACTATCACCACTATCCAAGCTATCATATAATGGGGTGCTTGCGGGCATGTTGTTTAGTTGCTCAATTATCTGCCAGCAAAGCTTGTATGGCAACATATTCTCGCGGTTGTTAAGTGCAATTACCGTCTGGCGGGTATCAAGCTTGCGGATAAACATGGTACGGAAACCTTTCCACCAACCGGTGTGGTACACAATATTGGGGCGGTATTTATCAATTCTCCAGCCCAATCCATAATCATCATGGTGTCGCTTCGGAATTTGGCCATAAGGCGTAAAAGCCTCATCAAGGGTCGATTGCTTAAGCAAGGTTTCGTCGTATAGGGCTTGGTCTAGCTTAAATAAATCTTCTACTGTTGAGTATGCTCCCTTATCGCCTGTTACACCGTTTAGGTAGTCGTTGCCTACTTCACCATATCTGCCCCTGCCGCTATGCACATAGCCAAGCACATCTTGTGGTATCTCTTCTTGCTTACATTTGCTGTAGATAAAAGAATTGTTCATGCCCAGTGGTGCAAAAATGGCATCGTGTACATAGTCGCCAAAATCTTGACCACTAACGGCCTCTACCACGGCAGCCAACATGGCATAGTTAGAGTTGCTATAAATAAACCTCGAGCCGGGCTTAAACTCCAGCGCTGGCTTGTTTTTAATATAAATCTCGAGCATATCGCAGTTGCTCAATGCTTGGCTCTTGTCAAACCAATGCACATGCCCCAACGACATATAGCGTGGCAAACCCGAACGGTGTGTAAGCAGGTGCCTTATGGTTACATTGGTGTAGGGCAGCTCAGGTATGTAAGCAGTTACCGCCGAATCCAAATGCAATAAGCCTTTTTCGTACAGGGTAAGTACAGAAAGAGCAGTAATGGGCTTTGATGCAGAAGCCAACTGAAATGGTGAATCAAGCGAGAGGGTGTCTTTGGTTTGTAGGTTAGCATAACCCAAGGCACCTCGGTAAAGCACTTCGCCCCTTTCTGCAACTAAAATGGTACCGTTAAATCGGTTAGACGTGTACCAATTATCCATCAAGCTATCAATCCAATGAATTTTTAACTCTTTAGCCGCGGCTTGAGCCTTAATGATCAATTGCTGCTGTTCATACTCATCCGCACAAAAATCTGGCTCGCCGCTGGCCACTGGTGCAGAACCGCAGGCAGCAAGCAACCCCATCAAAAAACCAAGAAAAACAAGCGGCAATAGCTTAATGCGCATTAGGCGTAGTATTTTTTAACGTCTATGTTTAACGCTAAACTATCAGTTAATTTACCGTAAAGGAAATGTTTTGCGTAGTTATTAATAACAATGCAACCGTAAAATGGCTCAACTATTAGTACACTATCATTTTTTTATTCACCGTTTTTTCGCCAGACTGTGCCGAAACGAAGTAAATACCGGGTGCTAGGTTGCCAATATCTACCAATGCAGCTATCTGTCCTACTTGCACCGGTGCTTGCAACAATTGCTTGCCCGTCATATCCGTAATACTAAGGTTCATGCCACCTGGTGCGCCTTTGGCAAAATTGACACGTACCTGTCCACTTGCCGGGTTCGGAAAAACGTTAAAATCCAGTAAATCAGCTGCATCATTTACACCCACGGTAGTAATCTCACGACAAGCATAAGGCAAGGTAAAATCTCTTACAGTCCATACCACGGTATCCATATAAGCCTCATTAATCGAACCATTTGATGTGCTGATAAAAGGCGTATGGCCCACCCCCTGCCAGGTATACAACAAGTTATCAATGCCCAAGTTGTCGGCCCTTACATGTAATGAGCCACTGCCATCCACAAAAAAGCCGATAGGTGTACCGGTTACCTCAATTTCTTGGCTACCGTAAGGCACCGTGCCATCGCTAGTGCCGTGCAAGCTAACAATAGGCACATCGCTAGGTGCCATCCAATTGGTATCGCCTACGGCACCACAAAGGTTGATAATAAGATTGGGGTTTGATGGATAGCCTGGGTTACCGCTTACGCCCTCGATACCGCCAAAAGATGCAGAATCAGGAACCAATACAGCCGGAATTTCTTCGGTAAGATCAAGATAGCCAACTTGCACAGCCGTAATGCCACCCGCTGATACGCCACCTACAAAAATCCTATCCGGGTCAATATTATAAGTATTGGTGGTAAGCGCATCTTTACGGAAGAAACGCACGGCGGCCTTCATATCGTGCACGGCACGCACCACTGCCTTAAGCGTTTGCTCTTGATTGATTGGGAAAAAGAACAAGCGATAATCGATAGAAGCACAGGTATAACCCCTCTCGGCAAATTCATTGCTCAACCTTACAATATCCGGCGAGAGCTTATCTCCGAAAAGGAAACTGCCACCAAAGGCCCAAATAATCAAAGGTCTTTTTTCAAGTGTATCGCCTTGGGGTTCGTAAAAGTTAAAGCGCAACTTTTGGTTTTGACCAGAGAAGTTGGTGTTTTGCCCATACTCCACATTGGTGGTTACATCCACTTGGTAAAGTTTGTCGTAAAAACGGCCCCCATCGCAGGTGCTGGTGGTTTGTGCAAAGGCCGTAAAAGCATAAAACATGCTGAGCAGTAGTGTAAAGTGTTTCATTTATAGCGGGTTTGAGTATTAAATTAATGTAAACAACCCAAACCACAAAGCGATTTATTAAATATGAGATGATTCAGTAGGTAAATCCTTTGTTACCAATTACTGAATACTGTTTTTATAACTTTGCACCATGGCAGAAAGTTGGGAAAGCCGCAAGATGCGGTGGATGTTCAAGTTGTTTCCGGTGTATGTGGGTACGGGCGCGAGCATAACTTATATTGCTGGCGACTACAAAGAGCTGCGCGTGAAAATACCGCTCAGCTGGCGCACGCGCAACTATGTGGGCACTATATATGGCGGTAGCATGTACGCTGCCATTGACCCCATGTATATGCTAATGCTGATGAAAATATTGGGCAAAGACTTTGTGGTGTGGGATAAGGCCGCCAATATCAAATTCAAAAAGCCGGGCACACACACCCTATATGCCAACTTTATAATTACTGATGACGAATTGGCAATTATAAAAAAAGAGGTGGCTGAAAAAGGCGAGGTAAACTATACCTTCAACCTTGATATTATCGACCAAGCAGGCATCGTACATGCGTCAGTAGAAAAGCTGATATACGTGGCTACCAAAGAATATTACAAAGAGAAGCTGGCACTGAGAAGCCAAGCGAAGTAATGGTAATTATTCCTCAACAAAAACCTGCAACTCCCTGTATAAGCGGTTCATGGGTAAGCCCATTACGTTAAAATAATCACCATCCATGCCCGTAATACCTATCAAACCTATACCCTCTTGCACGGCATAGGCACCGGCCTTGTCCATCACCTCGAAATTATCAACGTACCATTCAATTTCATCATCGTTAAGCACATCAAAATACACCTTTGTGGTCTCGCTAAAGGTAAGGCTACGGTCGCCCTGCACTAAGCACACCCCAGTAATTACCTCGTGCATATTGCCCGATAATGCTTGCAGTATGCGCACGGCATCTGCACGGTCAGTTGGCTTACCGTATATCACATCATCAAGCAGTACAATAGTATCCGACGTTATTACAACCGCATCGTTAGGGGTTTCAATAGCTATGGCGCTGGCTTTTAGTTTGGCCAAATACTCCGGCACCAAGCGCACAGGTGTTTCAGGTGGATATACCTCTTCAACATCTTTGGTCAACACCTCAAACTGAAAGCCCGCCTGCTCCAAAATATATTTGCGGCGTGGCGATTTGGAGCCTAAAATCAGTTTTACTTCGGGTAATAATGTTGTCATAATGGTATATTGTAAAGTATCATAGAACCTACACCTGCGGCAGCTATTAGCTTCAGCAACATGCTCACTCGGGCATAAGCCTTATTGTTATCAGCCAAAAACAGCATCACCATTACCACCAGCAACGGTAATTGGATAGCGGCGGCCAGGTATATAGGTAGGGTTAAATCTCCATCAGCTAAGTAAATTTGCTGACCAATGAGCACCACCCTTATCAAAACCAAACAGAGGATAATGGCAATGAACTTGGTTTGGCGTTCGCCGATAAGCAAAGGCAAAGTACGGCTGCCAACGTGGTCATCGCCTTGCATATCTTGTATATCCTTTACTACTTCCCTTATTAAATTGATGCTAAACGCCAAGACTGCATAAGCTATACTGCCAGTAGCTATTGACTTGAATAGGGCAGCATCCATTACATCAGCTGGGTTTAGCAAGGCCATTTCGTGTATGCCCGGCAACATAGGCACCAGCCCAACTACTAAAGACACCACTACATTACCAATAACCGGCCAATGCTTTAGTTTAGCATTATAAAACCAAAGCAATATAGCCGGCAAAGTATAGAAAAAGCCCAAACGGTAAGCACCCAACCACACGGCCAGTGCATTGCCCAACACAACGCCCAGCAGGGTTAATATAAGGGCACCCTTCATTACTTGTTTACCAGCTAGCTTGGTGCCTACAACATTTACGTTGGGTTTGTTAATGCGGTCAGCCTCCACATCTTGTTGGTCGTTTAGCCAATAGCCCGCAGCAGCTACGAGCAAAGTGGCAACCACCATTAAAGCAAACTGCACCCAGCCGATGTGGGCATCTTGCCTATACAAGTCGTACACGGGTTGCACCACAAACAGCTTTGCCAGCACCATGGTAAACACCATGATAAGCAAATTGAGCGGGCGCGACATTTTAAAGTAGGATAACCACATAAAACTTAACTAAAACGGATGGCTTTGATTGGTGAAATACGGCTTACCAATAGCGAAGGTATAAACAACAAAAGCTCGCAAAAAACAAACACCAGTAAGTTGATGACCAAAATAGTGGTATAGTTTAAGTCAACCGGGGCAGCGGTAACGTAATACGACTCTGGCGGCAAGGTAATAAAACCAAACTGCAACTGCGCCAAACAAAGCCCGATGCCCAGTATATTGCCAATAAGTATACCCAAGCCCATAATAATAGCACCGTTTACCAAAAACATACGACTAATAACCCCGTTGGTAGCTCCCAAGGCCTTTAATATCCCTATCATGTTGGTACGCTCCAGTATAAGTATAAGGATGCAAGTAGCCATATTTATAAGCGCCACCAGCCCCATAAGCCCCAGTATTACATATTTATTGATGTTTTGTAAGGCCAGCCAATCAAAAATATTGGGTTCAATTTCTTTAAGCGTTTGCGACATTAGGCCTGGGTAGGCACCCAATACATTATAGTATATCTCTTCGTTGGTGGCATATAGCGGGTCAACGGTTTTGTAATCAAACAAGGGCTCGCCAAAGTAATACTCCCATTTTTCATTTACGTATATCAATACATCATTGCTTTGCGCGTTGTTCACAAACACTTCCACAGCACCCACTTCGCCCGCAGTCCAACCGTTAAGGTTCTGTATGTGGGCAATATCAACCAAGGCAAATTGTTCATCAAACTCTACCAAGCCCGTATTGTAAATACCAACTACCCTAAACTTACGCACCAGCGGCACCTTTTTTATAAAGTGCACTTCTAGGTTATCATCTACCTTTAACCCAAGCCGCTTACTGGTAGTCTCTGATAAAAGCAACCCACGGCTGGCGGCGGTATCGCCCACGGTAATGGTATCACCACTTACCAAATACTTTTTAAAGTAATCCCAATCATAATCGGCACCCACACCTTTAAGCACAATACCCTCTATAGCATCATTTGCTTTAATAATGCCTGGCTTATAGCCAGTTACTTGTATGTGCCTTACATTCTCAAGGTCGGCAATATCGGTAGCCTCCAGCATTTTAATATTAATGGGCTGTGCCTCCTCAAAACGCTGGCCGTAGCCGTACTTACTAATAACTATGTGGCCCCAGTAGCCATATATTTTATTGCCCACCTCTTGCTGAAAACCGTTAACCATACTCACCGCCACAATCATTACGGTAATGCTGAGCGCTACCGCAGCGGTAGCTATACCGATGATGAAGCGAGAAAAGGTACGCTTTTTGCTAAAGGCTAATCGCCGAGTTAAAAATTGTTCGAGGTTCAAATCCGCAAATGGTTGGGGCAGTTAAAAAGGATTTGGCTAATTTCGTCATTAATAATGTCCAAAAATATGAAAATTGTAACCGCCATTACAGCTTTATTACTGTTTGTACTTACCTGTTTTGCGCAAAGTGGCAAACCACTGTTGGTAGGCGCCGAAAGAATGGCCGATTATCTGCCCACATTAGCAGGTAAAAACGTGGGGCTAGTAGTAAACCACACCAGTATTGTAGGCCCCAACCAAACCCATTTGGTAGATACACTTTTAGCCCAAAAAATAACCGTAACCAAGGTATTTGCGCCAGAGCATGGTTTCCGTGGGCTGGCCGATGCCGGGCAAGAAATAAAAACCGAAACCGACCCGAAAACAGGTTTGCCTGTAATATCGCTATATGGCAACACCAAAAAACCTACCCCTGAGCACTTGAAGGGTTTGGATGTGGTGATTTTTGATATTCAGGATGTGGGCACCCGTTTTTATACCTACATTAGTACCATGCACTATGTAATGGAAGCTTGCGCTGAGGCGGGCATTCCAGTTATTATTCTTGACCGCCCCAACCCCAATGGCTTTTATGTAGATGGCCCCATAATGGAAGACAAATACAAAAGCTTTGTGGGTATGCACCCCATACCTGTGGTGCATGGCCTTACCGTTGGCGAGCTAGCGCAAATGATTAACGGCCAGCATTGGCTTGCTAATGGCATACAATGCAAAATAACTGTAGTACCATGCTTTGGCTATACGCACCAAACCATGTACCAGCTGCCCGTAAAGCCTTCGCCCAACTTACCAAATATGGAGGCTATTTACCTGTACCCCTCGTTGTGTTTTTTTGAAGGCACCATAATGAGCGTAGGGCGTGGCACCGATATGCCTTTCCAAATTTATGGGCACCCAGACTTTGCCATAGGCGGTTATGAGTTTACACCCAAGCGTATGCCTGGCGCTAAAAACCCACTGTATAACGGCAAGCAGTGCCTCGGTTTTGAGCTGCAAGAGTTTGGGCAAGATTATTTTGAGCGTACCTGCAAACTTGATTTTCAATGGTTGATACAATCCTATAAGTACTTTGAGAGCATTGGTAAAGGCGCTGATTTTTTTAACTCATTCTTTGAGAAATTGGCGGGTACTCCCAAGCTTCGCGAAATGATAATTAACGACTATAGTTCTGAAGAAGCAGGCGCACAATGGCAAGCCGACCTAGATAAGTACCTCACCATGCGCCAGCAATACTTGCTTTACCCTGATTTTACAAAATAACCCCTATGCGCATCGTTTTTATGGGCACACCAGATTTTGCGGTGGCCTCTTTGGATATATTAGTACAACACGGCTATAACATAGTGGGCGTAATTACCGCGCCCGATAAACCCGCTGGCCGTGGCAAACAGATACAGCAAAGTGCCGTAAAAAAATATGCCGAAGCCCATAACCTACAGGTATTGCAGCCCGAAAAACTCAAAGCACCTGAGTTTCTTGCGGAACTAGCAGCCTTAAAGGCCGACCTGCAAATTGTGGTGGCTTTTCGTATGCTGCCAGAGGTGGTTTGGAATATGCCGCCCATGGGCACTTTTAACCTGCATGGCTCGCTGTTGCCGGCATACCGTGGTGCAGCGCCTATCAATTGGGCGGTAATGAACGGCGAAACCCAAACAGGCGTAACCACCTTCTTTTTGCAACATGAAATTGATACGGGTAGCATTATCCACCAAGCCACTATGCCCATTGGCCCTGATGAAACCACAGGCGAAGTGCACGACCGTATGATGGCATTGGGTGCCCAAACCGTGCTGCAAACCGTGAAAGAAATTGAGGCAGGCACCGTAAAAGCCACACCGCAAGACATGACTGGCGAATACCCGCACGCACCCAAAATTTTCAGAGAGGATTGTAAAATTGATTGGAGCCAACCGCTGGATAAGGTATACAACCACATCCGTGGCCTTAGCCCCTACCCTGCCGCTTGGACGGAGTTGGATGGCAAAACCCTGAAAATATATAGTGCCAAAAAAGAAGCAGCTAACCACAACCACCCCAGCGGAACCATTGATACCGATGGTAAAACATACTTCCGGTTTACCGTAAATGGTGGCTACATCCATGCCGAAGAACTGCAACTGGAAGGTAAAAAACGATTGGGTGTCAAGGAGTTTTTGTTGGGATGGCGGACTTAAGTTGGTTGACTGGTGTATTGGTTGATTGGTTATTAGTAGTAAATAATAAATCTCTTTGGGGGGGGTAAAATAAAGCCCATCTAAATCTAACTGGCTAAACTTCTTCCAAAGGCTTTTTTTGCATACAAGTGCTAAACCTGCCTCATGTAGGAATTTGAAAATGGTGGCGAAGTACCAATTCTTGACTCTCTGTCAAACACTCGTTCCAATGTGCAATATCAGACTGTAAAAGATGTGTGCATAGTCAAGCGTCTAAAGGAGAGCCTTTAAAAGTTTATTACCAATTACTAATAACCGATTAACCAATCAACCAATAACCAAATCAGAACCATTTTTTACGGCGGAAAAACATTACCAAGAACAACGAGAACAGCAGTGAGACAGCGATGGTAATTATGTAAGAGTTGGGATGATGTTGAAAAGGCAACTCCACGTTCATACCATAAAAGCTGGCCACCAAGGTAGGCACCATCAACACAATGGTAATAGAGGTAAGCCGCTGCATCACCGTATTAAGGTTATTGGATATAATGCTCGCGAAAGCGTCCATGGTGCTGTTCAAAATGTTGGTATATACGTTCGCCATCTCCAATGCCTGGCTGTTGTCAACTATAATATCCTCGAGGTAATCCGAGAGGTCCTCATCGTTTTTGATCTTCAAAAAATCGGTTCTGCCCAGCTTGGCCATGGTAAGCTCGTTACCACGCAAGGTATTCACAAAATACACCAGTGCTTTTTGCAGGTTCATAAACTGCGTAAGCTCCGTATTTCGCGATGAGTTGTAAAGCTCATCCTCAATTAGATTACGACGGTTATTTATCTGGCGCAGGTAGTGAAGGAAGTAAAACACGTTCCTATCAAACAACTGCAACACAAACTTTCGGGTATCAGCAGGGTCAAAGCGCTTTACCCGTTGGTTGATGAAACTATCAATTACCGGATTGGGGTGTTGGCTCAGCGTCAATATCATATCGGGCAATATGATAATACCAATTGGTAAGGTAACGTACACCGATCTGTCATCGTCTACTATCTCCCCTTCATTGTCTACCGGGGTATTCAGTACAATGAGCTTTACGTCATCTTCGTGCTCGTAGCGCGACCGTTCGTTTATGTCTAAAGAGTCAATAAGGAAATCAAGCGGAATATTGTAGGTATTACTAATATCCTCAAGATTATCATGGTTAAAGGGAGGGTAAATATTTATCCAGCAGCCCGGTTCGGCCTGTTCGATGCGTACTAATTCATCGCCAGATTTTTTGAAAATATCTACCACTACTGTCCATGGGGGTTAAGATGGTTATTACCTCTTTACCATACAAAGGTACAAATCCAATTGCTAGAAACCTATTGTGGCGCTACTTTCAAATTAGGCATACCTTACAAGTAAGGGTGTGTTACTTGGTGCCTTTGCTCAATGCCTCTAGGTTATTCTTGGCCAAGCTAAACTCAGGAGCAATTTTAAGCGCCTCTTCAAAGTTTTGCTTAGCAATAGCGGTATTGTTTACTTCCATGGCTATTGCGCCCTTAATGTTAAAGGCTGCCGCCTTTATAGCTATTTCTTGTGCGCTGCCATCGGCATTGGTTATGCTCACCTTATTCATATTGCTAGGTGCCTTTAGCAGCTTCTCAATGGTAACGCCACACTCGGTATAGTTTTTCATGTTAAACTCGGTGGTAGCAACATTATATAGGTAAACTAGATTGTCGGTGCGGCTAAACAGCTCTTTGTAGTGCACCAGGGCATCACCGTTCATGCCAAGTGCTATCAAACTGTTGGCCACTATTTCGCGCACGGTAACGTTTTGGGGCGCAGCCTCTAATATTGCATTACCCACGTTTACGGTTGCAACCAAGTTACCCGATACATAATAGAGGCTCACCAACGAGTCCATATAATGGTAGTCGCTCGAAGAGTTGGCCAATATAGTGTGCGCCGCTACAATAGCCGTATTAAGGTCGCCAAACTCTACGGCCTTGGCATAAATGGTTTTGTTAGCGCTTACCAAGGTGCTGCTGGTAACATTCTTTTGGGCAACGCAACTGGTTACTGATAAACCCAATAAAGCGAAGGTAAATGTTAGTATAAGATTTTTCATGTGTGAGATTGTTGCAGTTTGAAGTTATAGGTAAGCATTCACAAACAATATGCCACTTAATTGTTTATCGGTAATAACCATGTAAAAATAAAAAGGTTGGAGCAAACGCTCCAACCTTTCCTATACTTTAATCAACCGACAATGATTATTGACGAGAGATAACTAGTTTCTTGTTAAATTCTTCACCATCTACAGTAATTACACCATAGTAAGTACCTGAGGCTACTTCGCTCATATCAAAGTTGATAGGTGTAGTGCCAATTGAAGTTTCAACTTCTTGGTTGCTGATGATTTGACCAAGCGTGTTATAAATAACCACTTTAACATGCTTCACGTCGCTGCTTACTACTTCAATACGAGTGTTGCTGTGCGAAGGGTTAGGGATAAAGTCGCTGATAGAGAATACAGAAGAACCGGTAATCATTGCATTTACAATGTAAGTGAGCTCACTGTTGTTGTCATTATCCACCTGGCGCAAACGGTAGTAGTACAATTGGTTTGGCACTACGTTGCGATCAATAAAGGTGTAATCGTTTTGCACAGTGCTATTGTTGTTGCCATCAACCCAACCTTGTACGGTAAAGTCTTCGCCATTGGTGCTGCGCAAAATTTCAAAACCTTTATTTTCAATTTCGATAGCAGTAGCCCAGTTTACGGCAATATATTGATTGTCTACAGCAACGGCTTCAAGGTTAATCAACTCAATCGGAAGACCAGCTCCACCTTCGTTACCTGCACCGCCAAAGCGTGAGAAGTAATTCAATTGGGTAGCAGTGATACCATTAGCTGGGTTGTAAGCTGCAATTTCAACAATACCGTCGCAATAAGTACCTGATTCGGTAGGTGCATTGCTCCAATCGGTGCTACCAGTTGGCTCAGGCAACAAAGCGTTACCACTGTGAGAGGCAATACGCAATAGTTTGTAGTATTCAGAGCCGTAAGTGCTGTTTAGGTTGTTAAGCGCAGCAGCGGTAGGGTATAGCGTCAAATCATATTC
Organism: Chitinophagales bacterium; assembly: GCA_018401955.1. Taxonomy (GTDB): domain Bacteria; phylum Bacteroidota; class Bacteroidia; order Chitinophagales; family CAIOSU01; genus CAIOSU01. The sequence goes on from JAGYJT010000001.1 coordinate 88,988, forward strand.
CCAACCCGCGGTGTTGTCCAAGTTGTTGTTACTTGCATCTTCAGCATCAATGCGCCATACACCAAAGTTCTCCACCATTTTGTTAAGCATAATGTTTTGGCTGCCTGTAGGGCCAATGTTTGAGCAACCACCCACATGGAAAATGTTACCAAGGTTATTGTTGGCCTCAAACTTCACGCGTATTTCGTCGGCTTGCACTGGTGCGGTATTCAAGCGCATGGTGGCTGGCAGGTAAGTACCACCGTTAAAATCACGCTTGAAATATGGAAACTGGTGAACCGTTGACGGCTGACCGGTAGCTACTTTCTTTACCAAGCTACCAGTAGTAAATTGAGCATTATTAACAGAACTGTAACCAGTTGGGGTAGCAGTAAGACCTAAGATAAGATCGTTGTCTTCCATTACCATGGCACCACCGTTAAAAACAACTCGACCGTTAATCACTATGTTGGTGGTGGCATTAACCCCAGCAGCTGGGTTGCCAGCTATGTAAATAGAAGGGGTTTGGGTTTCAAGTTCGTAGAAGCTTACAGAGCTTGAATTGGGCGCACTGATAGTTTGCAAATTACCAACGCCTGCGGTAAACTTTACAATTCGCTCGCCAGATGCGCCATTTGAAATGGCTCCATCGTTTCTACCATTGGTATAATTGCCTTTAATTTCAATTACGCCATCATTGGTTACTGAACCGGTGCTCGCAATCTCCACATCTCCATCTACATACAGTAGGCCCGTTCCCTCTACGGTTACTGTTCCGGCATTATAAAATGCTTGGCCGTTGGCCGCAAAAACAGTCACTAGCGACAGGGAAAGGATCATGTACAATTTTCTCATATCCGGGTATTTAGTTTATTTCTTTAAAAACTATGGTCGAAACAAGTGGTCTTGGTCATTACTTAACACAGTAAAAATACTGATAAGATATTTAATTGTCAAGCAATCAACCATCATTCGTAAGGTCAATGTAGCATCAGTCTATCAATAAATCAATACTTTTTTTGAGAATAATGAAAAAACCAACATCACAACAACCCTAACTCGTTGATTATCAATTAAATTGCATCAACATTAAAAATTTATTAACAATCAATGAAACTTCCAGCAAAACATATCGTAAAAGCAAACGAAACAAGTTTTTGATACTGATTTACAGCTCATATCCGGGTTACACAAAGTATCAATACGATAAAAATTGCTTTGGTCGGCAATGTTTTATCAAAGCAGAAATAAGGTAATACCTACCTTGCGGGTGCTGCTACTATGGCAGTGCTGTGAAGATTGAATAATGTGGTTGGTTGATAGCAAGGAGGCGGTACGTTTAGTGCCCCTCTTTTGCATTTTAGGCCGGTACCATAACTTTTCCGCTAAACACCATTATTGCTGGCCCAGTGAGCCATACGTTGGTAGCTTTTCCCCCAAACAACTCATACGATACACGAAGCTGGCCGCCCAAGGTTTCAATATTGTACTGGTATGCACCATCGGGCAACCCTTGCATTTGCGATGCCGCAATGGCACTGGCCGTTACCCCTGTTCCGCAGGCATACGTTTCATCCTCTACCCCACGCTCGTAAGTGCGCACTTTCAATTGATCGCCACTTACCAACTCCACAAAGTTTACATTAATACCCTCCGCCCTGTAGTTTGATGAGTTGCGCACCGCTTTGCCGTTTTCGTACACATTTACGGTTTTTACCTCTGGCACTTGCTGCACATAGTGCGGCGAGCCCGTATTGAGCACATAATCGTCTCCATCTTTATTTATTGCCGCCACATTGCTCATTTGTATGCTCACGGTTCCATCGGCCAATATTTTACCCTCATGCGGGCCGTCAATAGCCAAAAAACGGGTAGTGCCATCCACTATGCCCAGTTGCTTGGCAAACATTACCACACACCTGCCACCATTGCCGCACATGGTGCTCTCGCGGCCATCGGCATTGTAGTATTTCATCTCAAAATCATAACCCTCTTTGTTCTGTAACAGTATCAACCCATCGGCCCCGATGCCAAAGCGGCGGTCGCACAACTGCTCAAACAACTGCTGCTCGCTGCCGTTGAAAGCAAGGTTGCGATTGTCAATCATCACAAAATCGTTTCCGGCACCTTGGTATTTAAAAAATGTCAGTTCCATGTCAATTTGTCGATACTTTGGGCCTGTTAATCAGGGGTTTGGTTAATAAGTGTTAAGTACTGCAAAGATATGTGAATATGCCCTGAGTATTTGAAATAAAAATGCCGCCTAATCGGTTTATCTACTGTGCACGGCAAATAGCGGCATCAAATTTGCCCTACACAAATAGACATTACCAAATTGAACAAAAATTAGTTTCGCTATGAATTCAAAGACACTATTAACCCTCATTACCGTATCCGTATTGAGCGCCGTGGCTGCCATTGGCGGGTACAAGGCTTTGGAGACCGAAACCATGGCACCTACCATAGCCATACAGGCAGAGCAACCGGTGCGCTATGCCAATTTTACAGATGCCAATACCACGGCAGCCCCTATACCGGCTGGGCTTGACTTTACCGTGGCCGCCGGCAGAAGCACCCCAGGTGTGGTGCACGTAACGTCTACCAGCAGCCGCAACAACCAAGCACCACAATTTATTGACCCTTTCGACTTTTTTGGTGGTGGCAGAGGTATGCAGCCACAACCGCGTGTAGCTTCTGGCTCGGGTGTAATCATTTCGGCTGATGGGTATATTGTTACCAATAACCACGTAATAAGTGGGGCCGACCAAGTAGAGGTAGTGCTAAACGATAAACAGAACTACACGGCTACCGTTATAGGTGCCGACCCATCAACGGATATAGCGCTATTAAAGATTGATGCCGAAAACCTAGCCTTTTTGCCATTTGCCAACTCCGACTCGGTGATGGTGGGGCAATGGGTATTGGCCGTGGGTAATCCGTTTAACTTGGAGTCGACCGTAACGGCGGGCATAGTAAGTGCCAAAGGCCGTAACATAAATATATTGGATGATAATGCTGCCATTGAATCGTTTATACAAACCGATGCTGCCGTAAACCCTGGCAACAGCGGTGGCGCTTTGGTAAACATCCACGGCCAATTGATTGGGGTAAATACGGCCATCGCCTCTCCTACCGGTACATTTGCTGGTTACTCTTTTGCGGTGCCGGCCAACCTGGTGCGCAAAGTAGTGGGCGATTTGAAAGAATATGGTATTGTGCAGCGTGGCTTTTTGGGCGTAACCATCCGCAACGTGGATATTGAGCAAATGAAAAAAATGGGCTTGCCCGATGCCAGCGGCGTATTTGTAAACGAGGTGCTAGAAGGCAGTGCTGCCGATGATGCTGGCCTAAAAGCTAACGATGTAATACGTGCCATTAACGGTATGCCTATAAAAACCACCGCCCAATTGCAAGAAACCGTGGCACAGTATAGCCCTGGCGATAAGTTGAGTGTGGATTATATTAGAAATGGCAAACTATCTACCACCAATGTTATGCTTAAAAATAAAAACTTGGGTATTGAGCTACTGAGCAAAGAAACCGTGCAAGTAAACAACCTTTTGGGCGTAACCTTTGGCGAGCTTAGCGAGAAGGACAAACGAGAGCTGGGCATTAAGGCAGGTGTGCAGGTAAAAAGGATTAATGATGGTGCCATACGCCGCTATACCGAAATGCGCGAAGGGTTTATTATTACCCGCATTGACAGGGAGCCGGTAACCTCAGAAAAACGATTGATGGAGATACTTGAAAACAAGAAAGGTGGCGTTATGCTAGAGGGTGTATACCCTGATGCAAATGGTACCTTTTATTATGCTTTTGGCATGTAAAAAAATTTCCGCTTTTGGGGACCTTTTTCCCTCAGTAAGCGTTATGTATATAGTTGGTTAGTTAGTTGTGTGTTTGCGTAGCGGCCTTGGACCCCCTCCTTGGCCGCTATGCTTTTTTAGGGGGTAACGTACAACTCGCCCAAACCCGCATCGTCATCGCGAAAGCCCGTACCAAATTGCAACTACCAAGGTTTTACAAGGGCTTGTGGCGATCCCCTGAGTCGATGGATAATAGCTAACCTATCACTAAAACCAATACTCGTGATACGTAAAAGTGCAGTATTGGGCTTCATCGTATCTCTCAGGAGATTGCCACAAACCAGTTAAGTTCAATGGTCAATCAACATCAAGCTTGGTTTTCGCAATGACGGGCTATGAGTGGGATGTTTACTAAACATTAATCTATAGCCCCTGCTATCAATTCGACAAAACTTCTTGCTCCAATAATTTGCACGCGCCACTCCTCTCGAATATCTCGCAAATCGGCATTCCAATCCAACATATCTACCTTGCTTAGTATATACGCTTTCAAATCTTCCAAAGTCATGCTTTGGCCAGTATACTCCGTCACCAACTTGTATTTTGCAACAAATGGCACATATCTTCGCCAACCTACAAGCTTTTCAAAGCCTACAATTTTGTAGATTTCGCCATTGCAATCAACAAATAGACGGTTATTGGCATACTCAACTAATGCCGCTTCATTATTTATACCAGTATATTCATCCCACAATGGTACAAACTCCTCATTATTCCAATCTTCAATAGTAATATCAAAGCACGGGTACTCCGGTTGTTTACTTGTATCCATAACACAGCCCTTTAATCATAGTCAAAATCTAAATCGTTATCATGGCTATCGAAATCATCATGACTGCTGTAATGATGGCGACAGGGCAATTCAAAGTCTCTAATACCGTTGTTATCTTCATATTCATAAATACTCTCTCTACGTTTCTTCTTTTCAGCCAGCTTAAAAATTGCATGAATGATTGATAGGATAAACGAAATAGCTGAAATGCCTAATACTAGCTCCCACTTGTAATGCAAGGCCACTAAAGCTACTATCAAACTAGCCATGCCCCACAGCAATGTAGTTCTAAGCCAAGTCTCCCAATGATGATTCATGTGGTATGATTATTTGCTTAAATATAGTAAAATGGAGCGATTTTTACAATTGCTCCTATTGATTTCACGTCATCGCGAAAGCCCGTACCAAATTGCAACTACCAAGGTTTTACAAGGGCTTGTGGCGATCCCCTGAGTCGATGGATAATAGCTAACCTATCACTAAAACCAATACTCGTGATACGTAAAAGTGCAAGGTCGGCTGGTAGTTGCTCTCTCAGGGGATTGCCACGTCGTTCCGTTGCTCTGCAACTACACTCCTCGCAATGACGTGCGCACCCAAACCGTCGTCGCGAAAGCCCGTATCAAATTACAAATACCAAGGTTTTACATGGGCTTGTGGCAACTCCTCTCACTGCCTTGGCAGTAATCCCCTGAGTCGATGGACAAAAGTTAACCTACAACTAAACCTATTACCGTAATACGTAAAAGTGCAGTATTGGGCTTCAGCGTATCTCTCAGGGGATTGCCACGTCAACACTTGCACGCGAAAAGCGTGAAAGGGTCTCCTCGCAATGACGATTTGGGGGTATTCATTCGCAATGACGTGCGTACCCAATCAACCAATAACCAATCAACCGATTAACTTTTTCACCATGGACCATGGACCATCGACCATCGACTATCAACTATACGTACTCAAACACCACATCCTGCTTAATATCGGGGTGCAGGCTTTTGGCTACTGGGCAAGTGAGCGCAACGTTTTCGAGTTTTTTGCGTTCTATATCTGTGAGGGTGCCGCTGGGTACTTGCATGCGTACTTTTATTTCGCTGATGCGGCGTGGCTCGCTGGCCATCACTTTGGTTATCGATACGCGGGTAGCCTCAATAGCAAGGCTGTGGGTGTTGGCATAGATGCCCATAATGGTGAGCATACAGCTGCCCAAGGCCGTAGCAACCAAATCGGTAGGCGAAAAAGCCGCACCTTGGCCGTGGTTATCGGTAGGGGCATCGGTTACTATTTCGTAGCCCGATTGGATGTGAACGGCGCGGGTGCGCAAGCGGCCTTCGTAAATAATTTCGGCTGTCAAGGTCAGAGTGTTGAATTTTTGATAAATTTAAGAACTATTTCGTGTTGCCACATGTATAAAGCAATGATGCGTACTTCCATTTTCTTTTTATTGCTAGTGCTTTTGGGCACCACGGCAACCTATGCCCAGCAGCGTAAGGTTAAGAAGGAGATTGAAAAGAAAGGCATTATATACAACAAAGAATTGACTTTTGGCGGCAAGCTGGCATCCAACGGTTGGGGCTTTTATATGAACACGGGCAAAATAGTGAACATATACAAAACCCGCTTGTGGATGGTGGAGTTTGCCGACATACGCCACCCGAAAGAAAAAAAACAACCCGCCGATTTTAATTTGGCCATTTCTGGCTTCGACTCGCCACGAGATTTTCATTTTGGTAAACAGAACGATTTTTTCACGCTCAGGGCAGCGTTTGGTTTTAAAAGGAACATTGCCGAAAAAGCGAAGAAGAATGGTGTAAATGTGGCTATGGTATATATGGGCGGTATTTCATTGGGTTTCTTAAAACCTTATTACCTTGACCTTGCCTACATTAGCCAAGTAAACGACTCTACCTTTATTGTTGAGGCCAAAAGCGAGCGATATAATGACGACCCCGAAAACGGTAACGCCCAGAAATTTTTAAACTGGTACGAAATTATCGGCGCTTCGCGTTATAGCCGTGGGTTCAACCAAATACAACCCGTGCCGGGTGCATTTTTAAAGCTGGGTCTTAATTTTGAGTGGGGCTCACGCGATGCGTTTATCACTGCCATGGAGTGCGGCATAGCGGCAGATATCTATTACAAGAACATCCCCATCATGATCAATCAGCCCCAGAGGCCTTTCTTCTTTAATGCCTATTTAAGCTTCGAGCTGGGCAAACGACGATAGGGGCTGGTCGATGGTCCATGGACGACAGTCGACAGCCTCACTTTCCCATAATTTTAAGGTCAATTCTTATAGCAAAGGCATAACTTTGCAACAGAGAGAATTAAGACTCAAAAGTCTTGATACTTGATACTCACTACTTGATACTAACACACAATGACAATCAACATACAACAACAGATACGCACGGCATGTGCAGCAGCGGTAAAAGAATTGTACGGTGCCGATATAGATGCCGCGAACTTTGCCGTAGAGCGCACCAATAAAGAGCACGAAGGCGACTACACGGTAGTGGTGTTCCCGCTTTTGCGCGTATCAAAAAAGAAACCCGAAGAAACCGCCAACGACTTAGGCGAGTACCTTAAAGCCAACCTAAAGCAGGTAACAGGCTTTAACGTAATTAAAGGCTTTTTGAACCTGAGCCTTGCCGATAGTTTTTGGATTGATACCCTTGGCCTAGGCTTGCTCAATAATGAGTACGGCAAAGGTATGCCTACCAACCAACGTATTACCGTGGAGTATTGCGGCCCAAACACCAACAAGCCCCTGCACCTTGGACATATCCGCAACATGCTGTTGGGCTTTTCGGTATCTAACATACTGGAGTTTGCCGGCAACGAGGTGATTAAGGTAAACATGTACAACGACCGTGGCATTGCCATCTGCAAATCGATGCTGGCTTGGCAGAAGTTTGGCAACGGCGAAACCCCCGAAAGCAGTGGCATCAAAGGCGACCATTTAATGGGCAAGTACTATGTGGTGTTTGACCAAAAGTATAAAGAGCAAGTTGAGCAACTTAAAGCTGAAGGACTGACCGAAGACGAGGCCAAGAAAAAAGCCCCGCTGCAACAAGAAGTGCAGGCCATGCTGCTGCAATGGGAAGCTGGCGACCCCGATACCGTTGCCCTGTGGAAAATGATGAACGATTGGGTATATGCGGGCTTTAACGTCACTTTCGAAAAAATGGGCGTGAACTTCGATAGGGATTACTACGAGTCGGAAACCTACCTTTTGGGCCGTGATTTGGTGCTAGAAGGTTTGGCCAGTGGCGTGTTCTTCAAAAAAGAAGATGGCTCTATTTGGGTAGATCTTACCGATAAGGGGCTCGACCAAAAAGTACTATTGCGCAGCGATGGCACCTCGGTATACTTAACGCAAGACCTTGGTACAGCTGATTTGCGCTACAGCCACTACCACATGGACCGCAACGTTTATGTAGTAGCCGATGAGCAAAACTACCACTTTAAAGTACTACAGCTTACCCTAGAGAAACTGGGCAAGCCTTATGCCGCTGGCATTTACCACCTTTCGTATGGATTGGTGGAGCTGCCGCATGGCCGTATGAAATCGCGTGAAGGGAATGTGGTTGATGCCGATGACCTGATACGCGAAATGGTGGCCGCTGCCAAAGCCCAAACCTTGGAGCTAGGCAAACTTGAGAACCCTGAAAGCCAAGAGGCCGAGGAGTTGTTCCGCACCATAGGTATGGGCGCGCTAAAGTTCTTTATGCTGCGTGTAGACCCAAAAAAGAAAATGCTGTTTAACCCTGAGGAGTCGATTGATTTGCAGGGGCAAACGGGTCCGTTTGTGCAGTATAGCTATGCGCGTATACAATCCATAAAAAGCAAGGTGGGCGATGTGAAACTGGAGTTGCCTACAACCTATAACCTATCTGCGCACGAAAAGGAAGTACTGGTAGAGCTATACCAATACCCGAGCGTAATACAAGATGCAGCCAAAAACTTCGACCCATCGGTAGTGGCCAGCTATGCCTACAACCTTGCTAAAACCTTCAACAAGTTTTATGTTGACCACAGCATAGCCAATGCCGAAACACCAGAGGCCAAGCACCTGCGTTTGGGGCTGGCGGAGCATACTGCCAAAGTATTGGCCAGTGCATTCAACCTGTTGGGTATTGATGTGCCAGAGCGCATGTAATTATCAGTTTAAATGGTTGTGAAATGCAAAGCACGCAACGGTTTCCTGCATGCTGCACAGTCACCCAAAACGTTAATGCTAGTTAAAAAGAGGTTAAAACCTGCGTGGGTTAAAACATCGATTGGTTTCATCCGTTTATAAGGTAAGCTGATGCAAATAGTGGTAAAGTTTACCACCACATCACCAACAAATTAAGGTGTGTTAAGTAGGTCAAAATTCTGCGGTTTCCATTTGGATGTCTCAAAGATTTTTGGTTATTTTAGAACACTTGATTTTTTCACCACTAAAAATTTCAAGCTATGACTAATTCAATGCTCGATTACAGCAAGCTAATACTTGAAAAGGTAAGTTTTGACAGCAAGTTGTTTGAGAAAGAATTGCGCAAAGCCCTTAAAATGCTGGTAGCACCTGATAGGGAAGAGTTACAAGCTTGGGTGATACGTAATTTTGGTACCCAATACCAAAACTTATTTAACAGCTATAATCTGGCATAAACTGCACTTACACAAACTTTTGCTTAACCCTTCTGCCCCCGCGGAAGGGTTTTTTAATGCCATTTTGCCAACGGGCTACTCGATGATGCCAATTTTAGATAATTTTGTACTCCCTTTGGAAGCCCACTATGAAACTGAAAGAACAAGTATTACAAGCATGCCTGCTACAACAGCAAGAGAGCGTACAGCGCTTAAAGGATACCGTAGAGCAGGTAAAAGAAAGTGCCAACGAAGAAACTGCCGGTAGCAGTACCGATGACTCGGATGCCATGCGCGAGCAATTACATGCCGACTTGGCTATGTATGCCCGCCAATTGGATCAAGCCAAGGCATCTTACGCGGCACTTAAACTTATTGACCCCAACCAAACCACCAGCACCGTTAAATCAGGTGCGTTGGTAATGACCGATAAAACAAACGTGCTAGTGGGTGTAAGCGTAGGCAAGGTGCAGGTAGATGGCAAAACCTTTTTCACCATCTCAACCGAGTCGCCGCTGTACCAAGCCATGAGCGGCAAAAAGAAAGGCGAAACATTTGATTTCCGCGACCAAAAACAAACGGTATTGGAAGTGTTGTAACCTGCCCCGCCGGGTTTATCGCCAGTATTTATCTATGGTAAAAGTTACGATAAAACTTTCATCGCCATTATCATACAGGGCAGCAACAGCCATACTCTCTAGGTTTACCACGTAGGTGTATTTGGTGCCGGTATTGCTGGTTACGTACCACAAGTTCAGCTCCATATCATCGTTCCACTCTTTGCTGTCAATATAGTACGTAGAGTTTACATCGTCAGTGTAATGTTTTAGGTTGGTTTCACGCTCATCTATTACAAACAGGGTATGGTCTTCCCAGCTGTCGCATTTATCAAACTCTCCATTGATTGGGTTGTAAGCACAGAATTCTCTTTCGCTGGTGTATAGGTACGTTTGGGCAGTGCACCAAGCGGTGCTCACCAATAAAAATAGGGTAAGGGTTAATAATTTGTGCATAGCTGTTTTTTACTAATTTATCCAATTGAAAAAGGAATAGCAAATAATTACCACGGGCTAAACCCGGGCAATGAGCTACCAACTGCAATAATATTGCTAAATTTGATACAACTAGTGTTACCTATGTAGCGTTATACGGTATAACGTTGGCAGGCCTAAGCAATGAGCGATAAATGAGAGCAACATACCCATATATTTACCTAGCAATAATCACGATTGCCCTTTCTTTGGCCTCTTGTGGTGGCAGTGGCAAGGCCAAAAATGGCATGACGTTATTTGAAGAAAAAAACTATACCCTTGCCATACCGCAGCTCAAAAACGAGTACAAAGAGCAACAGGTGCCTTTGCTTAGGGGCGAAAAAGCTTTTTATGTAGCCGAAAGTTATCGCCTAAGTGGCAACTTTAAAGATGCCGAGGGTTGGTACGCTGAGGCCATTAAGCAAGGCTACGATGCCATTGCTACCTACAACTATGCCATTACCCTTAAAGCCAACGAAAAGTACAAGCAAGCCATTGAGCAGTTTACCAACTATGCCCGCTTAGAGCCTTTTAACAAAGAGAAAGCCTTTGACCAAATAAAAGCCTGCAACCTTGCTATACGTTGGGAGAAAGAACGCACCAACCTCGACCTGCAAAATATGCCGCTCAACACCAGTGCTAGCGAGTATGCCCCCGTGGTAACCCCCAATGGCGACTTGGTTTTTACCAGCGACCGTATTGATGCCACTGGCAACGATACCTATGGCTGGACGGGTGAAAAATACAGCGACATGTACCTCACCAAAAAGCAAACCGATGGCACCTATAGTGGTATAGTAAGCCTAAGTGCGGAGCTAAACAGTGGTTTTAACGAGGGCACCCCAACCTTTAGCCGCGATGGCAACGAAGTGTACTTTACCCGCTGCGGCTCGCAAGGTAAGGAGCTGGATGATTACTGTGCCATATACATAAGCCGCTTGCAATCGTTGGGTGGGTGGAGCAATCCGGAGAAACTACTGTTGTTTGATGCCGATACCTTTAACGTAGGGCACCCATTTTTAAGCAAAGACGGCAAGTACCTGCTATTTGCTGCCGAAGCACCCGGCGGCTATGGCGGCAAAGATTTATACATCTCTATATTGCAAGCAGGTGCGTGGACGGCCCCCCGAAACCTAGGCGTAGAGATAAATACCCCGGGCAACGAGGTTTTCCCGTTTATTGACGACCAAGGAACCCTGTACTTTAGCAGCGATGGCCATGATGGCTTAGGTGGATTGGATATCTTTTCGGCCCCATCAAACGGTGGCACTTGGAGCAAACCCGAAAACCTTAAACTGCCCATTAACTCAGGTGCTGACGACTATGGCCTTTGGCTAACCAAATCGAAACCGAAAGATGCCAACGACCCTGTGCGTATGAGCGGCTTTTTTAGCAGCAACCGCCCCGGTGGCAAAGGCAAGGATGATATATACCAGTTTCAGCTGAGCAACGAGAATTTGTTTGTGTTGGAAGGCGTGATTTTGGAGAAAATATTTGAAGACCCTAGCGACCCCAATAGTAAGGTTATCGATTTTCAGCCAGTAAATGAGGCCAACATTACGCTGAAAAAATATGCCCCGGGTTTTCCGGTTGTGGCCACGCTTAGCTCTGATAAATTTGGTCGCTTTGGGTACGACCTTACCAAAGAAACCGACTATTACGTAAGCGGCGAAAAAGAAGGCTTCTTGAAGCAAGCCGCCAAATTTAGTACCAAAGGCCTTCGCGATTTAAAGAATATAACTATACCCATTAAGGTAAGGTTGATAGTAGAACGAATATTTGAGAACGTGCCTATCGAAATAGAAAACATCTACTATGATTACGATAGTACGGTACTGAGAGCAGACTCATACCCTGCGTTGGATACCTTATATGCTTTGTTTGCCGAGAATCCAACTATTGTGGTTGAAATTGGTTCGCATACCGATTCAAGGGGTAGCAGCGATTATAACCTTAGGCTATCGCAAGGCAGGGCGGCATCGGTAGTAAAATACTTGGTTAGCAAAGGCATACCCGCCGGCAGGCTTAAAGCTGTTGGTTATGGCGAGAGCAACCCCGTGAACAAGTGTGTGGATGGTGTAGAATGTACCGAAGAAGAGTACCAGCTAAACCGCCGCACTACCTTTAAAATACTGGCCGAGAAGTTCAACCTGGAATCGATTACCCCAGAGGATATAAGGGTTGACCCTAAAAAGCCGTAAGGCTTTATTGCGCATCTACCCGGCTCACCAGCACCTTGTCAATGCGGGCCCTGTCGGTATCCACTATCTCAAACCGGAAACGCTTTACCGTAAAGTATTCGCTGGCCTTGGGTATGCGTTTCATAAAATACATCACAAAACCGCCCATAGTGGTATACTCCTCCTCGTGGTAACCCGGCATATCGGTAATGTGCAGTAGTTCAAACACCTCATCAATCTTGGTGCTGCCATCAATCAGCCAAGTACCATCTTCGCGCACGGTTATTTGCGGTTCTTCGCCAATTTCGGGCAAGTCGCCCACCAAATGCTCAACCAAATCGTGCAGCGTAACTATGCCCTCCACTATACCATACTCATTGGTTACATAGCCCATATACGAGCGTTTCGACTTGAAAATATCAATAATACTAAGCGCCGATGTGCTCTCGTGAATAAAAATAGGCTCGGTGGCAAAATCTGCCAACGGAGCCGTGCTAGCCGATATCATCCACTCCAAAATGTCTTTCACCGCAATGGTGCCTATCACCTCATCCAACGAGCCATTACATAGCGGGAACTTACTAAACTGCGACTGCAATACTATTTTAATGTTTTCCTCATTGGGCAGGTCGGCGTTAAGCCATACTACGTTTTTTCGGTGGTTCATCACGCCATAGGCACTCTTATCGGCCATGCTAAATACGCTGCTCATTATATCACTCTCCTTCTGCTCCAGCACACCGCTTTCAGAGCCTTGATGTATCAGGTATTTCAACTCCTCTTCTGATATGGCATCTTCTGGGCGTTCTTTAATAAACATTACTTTAAGCAAGAGCTTGGTAGAAAAGCTCAACAACATTACAATAGGGTAAGTAATTTTAGAAAGCACCTTCATAATAGGCGCCATTACCACCGTTATCTTTTCGGCATGGCTCATGGCAATGCTTTTAGGCACCAGCTCGCCCACCACCAACGATAAGTAGGTAATAATGGTTACTATCAGTCCGAATGCCACTTGTGGCGCATAGGGTTGCAACCAACTTATACGCTCCAACACGGGCGTAAAGTCATCGGCCAATGCCGTGCCACCATAGGCACCAGCAAAAATGCCAATGAGGGTAATACCTATTTGCACCGTAGATAAAAACTGGTCGGGGTCTTTGAGCAACTCAAGCGCTGTAAGTGCCCCAGCGCTGCCCTTTGATGCCATCTGCTCCAAGCGCGATTTTCGGGATGATACCAAAGCAATTTCTGCCATAGCAAATACCCCATTGAGCATAATAAGTATAAGCAGTATAATTATTTCCATAACACTATTTAGTATACCAAAGCTACCAATTAAAAAGGGGATGTTAGATAAAACTACAACCCTTTAGGCGGCTATGGCAAATATTCTTACCAAAAGCTTAACCCCGCAAATGGTAAAATAACTTGTACCTTTACACCATTATCTATACCCCAAAAACCTACTGCCCAAGGCCTAATGAAGAATCGTTATATCGACCTTATTGAACAAACCTTTTACTATCCGCAAGAAGGTTTTGAAACCAAAGACGGACAATTGGAGTTTAACGGCGTACCGTTAATGGAACTGGTAAAAGAGTACGGCACACCGCTACGTTTAAGCTATCTACCCAAAATAAGCTCACAGATACAAAAGGCCAAACGCATTTTCAATGAGGCAATAGCAGAAAACAACTACGACGGCAAATACTACTACTCTTATTGCACCAAGGCTTCGCACTTTTCGTTTGTAGTGGAAGAAGCCTTGAAAAACGATATACACCTTGAAACCTCCTCGGCATTCGACATTAATTTGGTGGAGAACCTGTTTAAAAAAGGCAAGGTAAATACCAGCCAATTTATCATTTGCAACGGTTTCAAAACCGACCAATACAAGGCCAATATTTTGCGCCTGCACAAAAACGGTTTCAGCAACATTATACCGGTGCTAGACAATATACCGGAGATAAAATACTACCAGCAGCACTTGGAGGGCCAAATGAAAATCGGTATCCGTATTGCTGCTGATGAAGAGCCGAAATATGAGTTCTATACCTCGCGCCTGGGTATTAGGTATAGCGATATTATTGAGTTCTATAAGCAGAACATAGAGAACAACCCGAAGTTTGAGCTGAAAATGCTCCACTTCTTTATCAATACCGGCATTAAGGATACCACCTACTACTGGAGCGAACTGAACAAGGCTATAAAGGTATATACCACCCTTAAAAAACTGTGCCCTAGCCTTGAGTACATCAACATTGGTGGTGGCTTGCCTATTCGCTTAGGCTTGCACAGCGACTACGACTATGACTATATGCTGCGCGAGGTGGTAAAAGCTATTAAAGCCCAATGCGATGCACAAGAAGTACCAGTTCCGCACATTTTTACTGAGTTTGGCTCCTTTACCGTTGGCGAAAGCGGCGCAACCATTTTTAGTGTGCTCAACGAGAAACGCCAAAACGATATTGAGGACTGGTACATGATTGATGGTAGCCTAATGACTACCCTGCCCGACATTTGGGGCATGAGCCAGCGCTTTATACTGTTGCCGCTAAACAAGTGGGAGAAAGACTACCAAAAGGTGAACATTGGCGGCCTTAGCTGCGATATTGGCGACTACTACAACAGCGAAACCCACCAGCACCAAGTGTTTTTGCCGGAGCTTGACCAAGAAGAACCGCTGTACGTGGGCTTTTTCCATACCGGGGCATACCAAGAGAGCATTAGCGGCTACGGTGGCACTAAGCACTGCCTAATACCGGCACCAAAGGTGATATTGCTGAACCGCGACGAAGACGGCAACCTTACCAAAGAGGTATTTGCCCAAGAGCAAAACCCCGAGGCTATGTTGAAGATATTGGGGTATTGATTAGCCCTGAAAACGTACATACTTACAAGGCCATTCCATAACCGGAGTGGCCTTTTGTTTTGGAGGTGTGTTATAGTCAAGTAGTTCTATCCCTCAGCACATGGTCGGCCAATACAAGCGCGGCCATGGCCTCAACTATAGGTACGGCGCGGGGTACTACGCATGGGTCGTGGCGGCCTTTGCCTTGCACGGTGGTGGCATCGCCCTGTTCGTTTACACTATCTTGGTCTTGCATAATGGTTGCTACGGGCTTAAACGCTACCCGAAAGTAAATATCCATACCATTGCTGATGCCGCCCTGTATACCACCGGAGTGGTTGGTGGTGGTGCGAATTTGCCCACTTTGGTTCTCAAATTTATCGTTGTGCTCGCTGCCCTTCATGCGCACGCCCTCAAAGCCAGAGCCATACTCAAAACCCTTAGTGGCGTTAATGCTCATCATGGCCTTGGCTAGGTCGGCATGTAGTTTATCAAACACGGGCTCGCCGAGGCCAACGGGTGTGCCCGTAATTACACAGCTCACCACCCCGCCCAAGGTATCGCCTGCTTTACGCACGGCCTCTATCGCAGCAATCATTTGCTCGGCGGATTCAGGGTGGGGGCAGCGCACTATGTTGGTTTCGGCAACTGATAAGTCCAAATCTTGGTATGGCACGGTAAGGTCAATAGTACCTACCGTAGATACATACCCTTGCACCTTTACGCCCAGCGTAGCCAAAAACTGCTTGGCAATACCCCCCGCCGCTACACGGGCCACGGTTTCGCGGGCACTGCTGCGCCCACCACCACGATAGTCGCGCAGGCCGTACTTTCCTTGGTAGGTAAAATCGGCATGCGATGGGCGAAATTTATCTTTGATGTGGCTATAATCCTTGCTTTTAGCATCTTCGTTGCGCACCAGCAAGGTAATCGGCGTCCCCACCGTTTTGCCTTCAAATATACCCGATAGTACCTCTACCCTATCCGTCTCTTTGCGCTGGGTAGTAATGTGGCTCTGGCCCGGTCGGCGGCGGTCCATATCCTGTTGCACCTGCTCCATGTCAATAGCCAAACCCGATGGGCAACCGTCAATCACCACACCCACCGCCTCGCCATGCGATTCGCCAAAGGTAGTAATGCGGAAAATTGAGCCAAATGAGTTACCTGCCATGGTTGTTGGTTGATTGGTGTATTGGTTACTAGTTGATTGGTTAACTGGTTATTGGTTGATGGTGTACTGGTATAACTAACTGTATAATCAATATGTTCTACCAAAATACCACTTAGCCACACTGATAACGGATAACAAATTAACTGATTAACCAATCTACCCTGCTAATCTAGCAATGAAATTTTGGAATTATGCCAATTACAACTGGTGGGGATGGATAAATGATTCAAAACAGGCACCGTTATTGCTACCAATAACCATTAACATTGTCATACTGAGCGTAGTCGAAGTACGCAACTCATAACTCTTTAGTAACTTAACGCCCAAATATGCCTTTATGTTGAAACGTACCCTTCTACTCACTATAGTGGCTGGCCTATTGGTATGGGGCAGCTGTGCTACCATAAAAGAGTTGACCAACTTTGCCAAGTGCAAGTTCCGCTATACCAACATTACCCAAACCCAAGTGGCTGGCGTAGATGTTACCAAGGTAATGAACTACCGCGACCTAAACTTTACCGATGCGGCCAAAGTAACGGCCAATGTGGTACAAGGTAGGCTGCCACTCAACTTTACCATCAACTTGCAAGTAAACAATCCGCATACCGACCTTGCGGCTTTGAACAAGCTGGATTGGATAGCGTTTATCGATAACAAACAATTGGTAAGTGGTGTAATGAACAAACGGGTAGAAATACCTGGCGGACAAACCGCTACCCTACCCTTAACCGTGAGTGCCGATTTGATACAGGCATTTAAAGGCGAAGGCAAAGAAAAAATACCCACCTACGCTTTTGGATTGGCCGATGCCAATGGCAAACCTACCCGGGTAGGCATGAAAGTAAAGCCAACGATAATGATAGCGGGCATGTCGTTTGCCTACCCAGGCTGGATAACGTTGAGCCAGGATTTTAAAACGGAATGACTAATAGTTATCAGTTAATCGGTTGATTGGTAAATGGTAAAAATTCGAACTATAGTGCTCCTTGGTTCAATGAAAGGCCTCTTGCAATTTTTCGGCTCAGAAAACTGATAAACTGATAACCGATCAACCAATAACCAATAACCAATAACCAACCATGAAAATACTACTCAAAGACATCCATACCATTGTACAGGTTGAGGAAGACACCTTGCGTACCACTGCGGTAAAGGGCAGCGATATGAAGTATTTGCCCCGAATGGAGAATGCTTGGCTGTTGGTGGAGGATGACATTATCAAAGATTTTGGGCCGATGAGCACCTACCCCGATAATGGTAACATCATTATCAGTGCCGAGGGTAAGTGGCTGTTCCCTAGTTTTTGCGACTCGCACACGCACTTGGTATATGCCGGCAGCCGAGAGCAGGAGTTTGTGGCCCGAACCCAGGGTAAAAGCTACGAACAAATAGCTGCCGAAGGTGGTGGCATACTCAACTCGGCAAGTAGGTTGAACGAAGTACCAGAGGCCGAATTGATTAAGCAATCGTTGCCGCGCCTAAAAGAAATAATGATGCAGGGCACTGGTGCCGTGGAGATAAAGAGTGGCTATGGCCTAACCCTTGAAGGTGAGTTGAAAATGCTACGGGTAATAAAGAAGCTAAAGCGCATGACCCCCATGGCCATTAAAGCTACTTTTTTGGGCGCACATGCCATACCCAAGGAATATAAAGAAAACCGCCAAGGGTACATTGATTTGATTATCAAACAGATGCTGCCCGTAATTGCCGAAGAAAAACTGGCCGACTATATAGATGTGTTTTGCGATGAAGGTTTCTTTACGGTTGAAGAAACCGAACAACTACTGAAAGCGGGTGCCCAATACGGACTTAAACCCAAAATACACGCCAACGAATTGGCTGTTAGTGGCGGTGTGCAAGTAGGTGTAAAAAACGGTGCCGTAAGTGTAGACCACCTTGAGCGCATCGGTACCGATGAGATAATGGCATTACTTAATAGCAACACCATGCCCACTGCCCTACCGGGCACTTCATTCTTTTTGGGCATCGACTATGCCCCGGCCCGGCAAATGATTAGCGCTGGCCTGCCGATTTGCTTAGCCAGCGATTACAACCCGGGCAGCACGCCGTCTGGTAAAATGGCCTTTGTACTTACTTTGGCTTGCCTTAAAATGGGTATGCTACCCGAGGAAGCCATCAATGCCGTAACTGTTAATGGCGCTGTGGCCATGGAGTTGCTGGAGGATTATGGCACTATTGCCCGCGGCAAAAAGGCAAACTTTTTCCTTACCAAACCCTTATCATCCATAGCCATGTTGCCTTACTATTATGGTAGCAATTTGATTGATACCGTGTTTGTAAACGGCCAGGCGCAGAATGAATAAATAGTCGACGGTGGATAGTCTGTAGTTTATAGTTACGTGGTAAATTACAATTTAATATACTGATAATCAATGACTTCTATTTTTATTGAAAATTTCTTTCGCCCAGCTGTAACCTTTTGAAACCACTGCCGTATACTTAAGTAATTAAAACACGCAGATATGAAAGAGTTGATGAGAATTGGAGCGATAGTAGGTGTTTTGGCAATGTTCACTAGTTTCACCATTCCGCAAGAAGAAGCAGAGGTTAAAGTAGAAAAATCTACTACCGAGGTTGTTGCTTGCTTGTAATAGTGCACTGAGCATGTACTTGTGCTATCCCTAGGTGGATGGCGCCCAACAGATAGAACTTTATTGGTGGCCCAGGCCGCATAACGTATATAAAATCCACTTCGGTGGATTTTTTTATGCCTGTACATGATGTGGTTCGTGCTTAAGCGCAACGAACGCAAAGAAAATTAACCACGAGGTTTAATAACGACTAGGCCTATATGCCAAACAAAAAGTGACCAAACAACAGCATAGTAACGGTAATAGCTACTGCCCCTGCCAAATCGAGCAAGAAACCTGCCCGGGCCATTTCTTTGGCGGTTATCATCTCTGAGCCAAAAACAATAGTGTTGGGTGCCGTAGCTACTGGCAGCATAAAGCCTAAAGAGGCCGCAAAGGTAGCTGGCAACATCAAATACAGCGGGTTCATGCCCGCACCAATGGCAATAGCAGCTAGTATGGGCAATATAAGGGTTACGGTGGCTACATTGCTGGCAAACTCGCTCAATAAGGTTGCCAATACACAGATAAAGAATATCATGGCCCACATCGGCATACTGCTCATAAACGATATTTCGCCGGCCAACCACTGCGCCAATCCCGAATCGGCAAAACCCTTGGCCAGTGCAAACCCGCCCCCAAATAAAAGGATAATGCTTAGCGGTAACCGCTGCACCGTTTTCCAGTCCATTAGCATAGCACCCTTATTGTTTTTTGATGGAATAACGAACAGTAAGCTCGCCATAGCCACGGCCACCGTGCCATCTTGAAAGTAACCCGCCCCTTTAAAAATAGGCAAGCTGCTCCAACCTGGTATACTAAAATTGCCAAAATCGGCACCAGCACGGGTAAACCATAGCAGCGCAGTTACACTAAAAATAATGGCTACCATTTTCTGCTCAAAGGTCAGTTTTCCCAGCTCATCGTACTCCCGCTTAAATATCGTTAGGCTCTCAGCGGGGTTGTCAAGTTTGGGTATTTTGTGCATCAGTCGCAGTATGCCATAGCAAGCACCCAGCATAATTGCCGAAAGCGGCAAACCATACGAAAACCATTGCAAAAAACTCACCTGCTGCATTTGGGGGAATGCGTTTTCAAACTGCGCCACAAATATCATGTTGGTGGGTGTGCCAATGAGCGTGGCCATGCCGCCAATACTGGCTGCATAGGCAATACCTAGCAAAAAAGATTTACCAACCGACTTGGCCTTGTCGCCCAGTAGGTCTTTCAATTTGAGTATTACTGCTAAGGTGGTAGGCACCATCATCATGGTAGTGGCCGTGTTGCTAATCCACATAGACAGGAAGTAGGTGGCCACCATAAGCCCCAGCAGCACCATCTTTAAATCGGTGCCGATGAGTAGGATGATGCGCAATGCGATACGGCGGTGCAGATCCCACTTTTCCATGGCAAAAGCCAGTATAAAGCCGCCAATAAAGAGCATCAGCACCTCGTTCATATACACGGGTGCCACATCTGAGGTGCTCATAATGCCTAAAATGGGGAACAAAAAAACCGGCAACAGCGAAGTAATGGCCAGCGGCACGGCCTCTGTTATCCACCAAACGGCCATCCAAATGGTAACTAGCCCCATGGTAGATACCATGGCCTCTGGTTGCACCTGCTCAAAAACGGCCCACGTGGCAATGCCTAAGGCTGGGCCTGATATTATCTTAAGCCATTGGTTCATAGGTGGCAGCTGGTTAGGATGCTAAGATAATATTATTGCAGTTTATACTTGTAGCACAAAAAAAGCCGACAACTATCAAATATGATAATTGTCGGCTGATAGTCAGCTACGCTAACTACAAGTGCTTGCTTACTGCAAAAGCAGTAATTTGAGCATTTACTTGCGAGGCTGCTGGGTTTCAGACTGTTTGCCTGGTTGAGCACCTGGTTTTCCTTGCTCTTTGCTAGGATTTTGTGGGTTTTGTTGGTCTTTCCTAGTTTCTTGTTCTTTAGGATTCTTTTGATCTGACATAACTTAAAATTTTGGGTAAAAATAAAATGGTTTCATTATACCTACCTAAAAGCAAACGGCAAGCCAAAACACCTAATAAGCTGATAATCAGCAAATAAATAAGTATCGTTGGGTTAAAAACAAGATTATATTCCCCAAGTACACACCCATAGTGTAACAAAAATTTCCTATTTAAATTGGGTATAAAACTTGTGGGCCTATACTGGCTTGCTGCGCCAGTAAAACGCTAGGGCAAAACCCGAGATGATGTGCCAAATGCCCCACCAAGCTGCTATAAGGGCCATACCGCCCATGCCACCAAAAAAGGTAAAAATAAGCACCAGCCCTAGGCCAGAGTTTTGTATGCCGGTTTCAAGTGCAATGGTACGCCTATCGCGCTGCTCCAGTTTAAAAATGCTGGCCACACCGTAGCCCATACTCAGCGCCAAGGCGTTGTGGGTAAGTACCAGTAGCATTACTACATCAAAGTATTCGATAAAAATACCCGAGTTTTTGGCAAAGGCCATTAGAATAAAACCTAAAAATATAATCATGGAAAGTATGCTGATGGGCTTGCGCAACTTGGCCACAATTTTAGGAAAAAAGCGATTGAAGCCCATACCCAATACTAGGGGTATGAGGATGATAACCAGTATCTGCTGAAACATATCCCAAGCACTGATGGCTATTCGGTGCTCGGCTTCCATGCCAGGCACCATGCCGCTCCAAAAGGCAAAGTTGAACGGTGTTAAAAAAATGGCCAAAAACGTGGAAATGGACGTAAGCGTAACCGATAGCGCCGCATTGCCCTTGGCAAAATAACAGATAAAGTTACTTACATTGCCCCCTGGGCAAGCTGCTACCAGTATCATACCCAGCGCCATGGTAGGCTCTGGTTTCCATAGTAGTACTAATAAAAAAGTGAGGGCCGGTAACAAAACAAACTGCGACAATACCCCAGCAATAGAAGCCTTTGGATTATCAATCAACCGCTTAAAATCATCCAAGCTAAGGTCAAGGGCAATACCAAACATGATAAAGCCAATGCAAATATTGAGAATGACCAAGCTTTGGGGAGAGAAATTAATGGCTATATCCAATTTGGTTACTGGTTATTGGTTATGGGTGTATTTGTGAATTGAAAATTTAAAATTGGGTTGTGTTTTGGCGAGCTGGAAACCGGATACCATTGCGCCCTCGCTTGTAGCAAGTACGAGCCCATTGGGCTTTTTCCCATGGACCATGGACCATCGACCATCGACCAAATCAATTATCCGCCGCCCAGCACACTTGTATTTCCCTAGGGCTGTTGTATGGCAACCGGCCATGCGAAGTGCTAAAGTTGTCGATAGCCAACACATCGCCCTTACGCCAAGGGAAAATAACCATGTTCTTCCAAATCACATCTTCCACATGCTTTACATACGAAGCCGGAATAGGCGTACCATCACGGAAAACGCAGTTCATCGCTTGGTCGCCATCTTTGGTGGTCAATTTTTTAACGCCGCTCATTAGCGAGGTAAATATATTAAAACCGGTAGCACGTAAGTTCTTTTGGTATTGGGCAATATGGCCATACTCAATAGCCGCAGCCGCCTCATGAAACACCTGCAAGTGGTTAAACCACACCTTTTCGCCCGTAATTGGGTGATGGGCAATAGCCTCTTGGTCGTTTATCAATACCAGCTTATCGTCGTCTTTCCAGTGGTACTCCAAGCCATTCTGCTCACATGATGCTTCAACTACTTTCTTATCAGTAGTCAGGAACATCTCGTCCCAGCGCTTTAGCTTCCAAAGGTCGAATTTGGCCTTAGCCGACGGCCCGTTGTAGTTACGGATGTTTTTAATGCCCTTTTGCTCAAACTCCGCCCTAATTTTCGGGTCCATATCTTGGTACACCTTGCGGAAATCCACAATCGGGGTTTCACCACCCTCAAGCGGCTCAATGTGGCAATAAAAAAACAGCTTACGCGGCGGATTGGGCAAAAAGCTCATTTCGCAATGCTGCATGATTGGGTAATATGGGGGCAATTCGCTGGCCGAGAAAACATATTTGCTCACGGCATTACGCGGCGAAGTGCCTAGGTAGTTGTTCTTCAAATCAGCATCAACCCCTTGGGCTACGTGCTCAAACTGCTCAGGTCCATCCACCTCAAAACCACGGAACAGAATAGCCCCATGACCGATGATTTTTTTACTGATTAAATCTTTGTTCTCGTCAAGCCACTTTCTGAGGGTAGCATAATCTTTCGGGGCACCATCTGCCGGCTCGATTAATAGCGGTAAATCTTGGCCGGGTTTTAAAGATGATATTTTAACGGTACTGGCAAGCTGGGTTTCCATTTCCTATAATTTAGCATCGAAAAAATACGAAGAAAATGGCAGATGGGGAAATTTAGAGGGGTTAATGCATGGGCTATCCAATCATAATTGTTTGCATGTGTAGTAAACCCTTAAAAGGGTTGAAACAAACACTTTCTTTTTACCCATGGTTAAAACCATGGGCTAGATTGTAAAATAGCCTTTTAAATATAGCCCACTTTTTCAAACGTGGGTTAAAGCCAGCGAAGAGAAACCAACCGTTTTAACGGTTTACTTTATCGGTACCAACAGCGTTAATTAATGAAAATTCAAACCCGATAACCCTTTGACGATTTCATCGCAAAATAAGCTAAATCAATTTAGCTTATTTAAAACTCACAATCTCAATGCGCTCCTTAGCCCAGGTATCCACTTTAGTGGTATCAAAAGGCGGCTCGATGTAAAGCTCTTTAGCTTTGTAAAAATTCTTTTTGCTGTCTATAAATTGAAATGACAGCGAATACGCTTCATTCTCAGGGGTTACCAACGATACACTATCATGTTCCTCATCATCATCAGGTACGAATACCATTAAGTCTTTACCATTAAATGCCTGTGGAACAACATACTCAGAAGCACTAAAACTAGCCCAACCAATTGCCACTGGACTTTCATTACTCTCTTCAGGATACTTAAAGTAGTTTACCGCAAAACAAAATAGCTCAAAACTAATATCATAAGGAAACACTACTACGAGTCGGTCATCTGTGGTAATAATTAAATCAGTAGTTAACACCACACCCTCTTGATTATAAAGGTCACAAAAATCAACAAGTATTTCCTTTAAGCTATGCGCACTAACATTTGCTACCACAATGATTTTATTATTGGGTACTTGCTTAGACTTAGCCGAAAGAAAACGATCGCCACCTACTGTAATATATTTAAGCAAGGAGTGCTTGTAAATTAACCACCCTAATAGCATCATTATGATTACTAACCCTACAATTTGAAACAAAATTGGATTTAAGAGTTCGAGCATAACGAGCCAGTTTGAATTGAATATAGCCAAAACATAGATTATCCCAAACTCACTATCTCCACCCGCTCCTTAGCCCAAGCATCAACATTACTCGCATCAAAAGGTGGAGCCATGTATTGTTCTTCGGGGTTTTGGTGCACTTTGTAACCGTTTGGGTCAAACAATTGCAGGTGGCAACCTAAGTTATCACTGTTTACCATAAAAAACTGCATGTAGTTCTGTTCCTCTTCGGGCACAAACATCATCATGGGCTTGGCGAACATTTCTTTGGGCAATATCTCCTCTTCGGCGGGGTAAGTAGCCCAACCAATGGCTATAGGCTCTAGCCCTTCCATGCCAATGGGGTACACCAGGTAATTGAGCACCTCGCAAAAAACGCTAAACTGTATATCGTAAGGAAAAACCACTGCCAGGCGACCATCATGGGTTACTACCAGCTCGGTTACAACAGTTACCACCTCTTCGTTACGGGCCTCGCAAAAATCGGTAAGGGCTTGCAGCAACTGCCCTTGGGCAAGGCTGCTCACCACTATCAACTTATCGTTGGGTATGGGCTTGCTGGTATCTATTGGTGCAACCTGCAACTTGCCCTGCTCACGGTATTGCTTGTTGCGCACCTGGTTTTTGCGGTAGCGGTACAAAAAACCCACGGTAAACAACACCAGCAGCGCGGCATAAATCAATTGAACATCAAAACTCATAGCGTAGTAGTAAGGGGCGCTAAGTTAAAAAAACCAAACCAACCAATTGTTTGCCCTAGGTATATTATGTTACCATAAATCGTTTATCTTTATCGTAATTAAAAACCAAAAAAGGGAAAAAATGAAAACTACCGTAGTTACCTTGTTATTGGCCATATTGATGGCTGCACCTACCTTGCTAACCGCACAAAGCAGCCCCGTACCTAGTGGCTACAAGCTTAAAAAAGATGCCGACTATAAAAAGTACGAGCAAGATGTATTGAAGTGTATTGAGTGGTATGATAATACCCCCGTAAAAAAGTACCCTGCCATTCGCAAAGAGGTGGAGAACTTTTTGGTTACTTGGCACCAAGGCACCCCATACGTATCAATTACGCTGGGCGATATGGCAATTAAGGCGGCCGAAGGCAACCCATCGATGCTGATGACCTACATGAACGGTTGGAGCCAATATGTGATAAAAGGCGGCGACGACAGTGATAAAGCTGCCGCGCTACTAGCTGCCATAAACCATGTGCTCGATACCTATCAAAACAAAGATAGCGGCCTTGAGAAAAACAAGTACCTAGATAAACTGCTTAAAAGCCGTGAAAAAGGTCAATTGAAAGATTTGGTTGACAAAGAAGCAGCTACTTACAAGTAACTGGAATCTTTTCTTGTTGATAGTTGTGCAACTCCATTCAAAATATCAATATAAATAGACATGGCTTTCAAGCCATGGTACAATAGGTACAATAACCTGTGGCTCTATTCAAAGATGGAATCTATTGATATGGGTATTAAGCGCAACGAGCGCAACGAACTCAACGATACTGACACAAAAGACCTGGATAAATTTAAATAGCACAAAGCCCCGCTAAACCCAAACATTACTGCACATAATCCACTTCGGTATGCTTGGTTTTGGCAAAACCACCCGGCAACACCGCCTGCGTGCGCACTTTCAGCAGTTTGTAAAATATTTTATTGAGCAGCTTTATCTCTCCCGCATTTCTTGATGAGGCCAACTTGCGCTCTTTGCCGTTTTGCAAAATTAGGCACAGCACATAGCCATTTCGCATGGTAGTCATGCGGGCACGGGCATCGTAGTAGCGCATACCCACTACTTCGCTAAAGGGGTAAGTGGTTTTATTAAGGGTAATGGTTTGGGTGGTGCTATCCAACACAATATCAGGGCTAAGCACTATGGGCAAATAGCCCAAAAACGCACCCATAAAAAGGGTTACCAGCGCCAGGGTAATTACCTGTGTGGGCTCAGATGGTAGGTAAGGTACTTTGAGCGCCACGCCCAACCCCACCATTATTACCCCTGGTATCCAAATAGCATAAGCTAGGTTCCATTGGCGCTTGCGGCTGCGAGCTACTTTTACCACACCCCCTTGTTGCTCTAGTGTATGCTCAATGGGCTTAAGTTTGGCCACAATGCTGTAACTCAAAAAGAAAATGGCAAACAGAATAATTATCACGGCAACAGAGCTTAGGGTTGAACGGTATAATGGCTATTAGGCTTGGGCAGGATAATAGCCATTGAATCAGCAAAAGTAGTAACTAAATGCTGGTATATGTACTCAATTTTGGCCTTCGGTACGGTTTTAATGGGTTTACTGGTGGGCCTAAAAAAATTCTCCCAATGGGTACAGAAAACAATGGGTGCTTGGCAATGGTTGATAACCAAATCTGAGTATTCGGTCTCTTTGCCGCTAACGGCTTGCGATAAGAGCACCACATCCACTGATTTTTCTTCCAACATCTCTTTAGGAAACAAACCCTTAAGCCCATGTGCCGACGATGATTGCGAAAAAACGCGGTACACTGGCTTGCCCCCCTCCATAAAATCAATAAGGTATGATAGCGGCAAGCCTCGCTTGTAGTGTTTTCCCTTTACGGGTATGGTCTCCAAATCTTTACTAAGTGGGCCCGGGTATAAAGTAATGCCCATAAAGTGCGGCGGGTGGCTGCTTACAAAGGCCATGGTGCGCACGCTGCTATCGGTGCTATACACCCACTGCCCTAGTGTGCTATCGGTACCAGCAATATCGTTAAGGGCCAGGTTAGGCTGCACGGGTTTAGCGGCTGCCATTATGTGCTTGGTGGTGTTGCTGCCCGCTAATATAGCAGCAGTGGGCAGTTTGGGTACCAGCGGTGGCAAATCCATTAAATGGTCGTAGTGGGCATGGCTAATAAGCACCAGCTTGGTATCGGCAAGGTCATCTTTACCAAAAACGTTATTAATAAGGCTAGTATCGGGGTAAATTTTGCCAAACATTACTTGTTTGGTACTGGGGTTGCTCACAAATGGGTCGGTAAGCACCACACTGTTGCCATAGCGCAGTACAAAGCAGGTAACCCCGTTGAACGTAATATGCAAAGGCTGGGTAGCAACCGCAGCAGTTATGGGCAGCTCAGCGCCCGTATTAATTATACTTTGATTCTTTATGTAGGCGCTACACCCAGCAAACAAGCATAATATCAATAAATAAAAGATGTGCGTTTCGTACAGAGGGCGATGCCCCCTGCTGAAAATATTAATCCCCTGTGGGGCGAAAAAAGCGAGGCTTATAAAACGGGAGATGTGATGTAACAGCACAACCATAAGGCTGCAATATTAATTCTGTTTCATAGAGTTTTGCAAGGCAGTGCCACCATCGGTGTAGCCTTCAAAGCTAAACTCGGTATCCGATACTGGGCCAGGTTTAATGCCCGTAACGGTTTGAGAGAAAGCCACTTTACCATCTTCACCGCGGCTGATAATGCTAAGCGGCAAACCGGTAATGCCGTTAGCGGCCAAGGTGGCAAATATGCCATTGGTTTTAAGCAACTGCGGCAAATCGTCAAGGTTTAGTTTTACTTGGGTAGTAACAAATATGGTGCTCGATCCTTCTGCCGACTCTACACTATATTTTTGGCAACTTTGGCCAGCAATGGTAGTGGTGCCGCTACCAGCAGTTACAATAGCCGAGCCCAAGGTTGGGTTTACCGGGGTAACTTTGCTCATAGGGGTTACAAACATTGATTTTTCGCCGTTTATCTCCGTAAGGATGCGCACATTGCCATCGTTTTTAAGCATCAACACCGTGTAGCTAAACGATTTGCCATTGGCAGTACCGTTCATTATCAACTTGTGGTTGCCGTTTGAGGTAATCCAACGCACCACTGCCTCTTCTTGTATGGCAGGGTTAGTGGTAGTAAGGTCAATTTCTCCCTCAAAGCTTTGGGCATTGGCGCCCAACGACAATATTGCCATACAAGCAATAGGAAGGAAGTTGGCTATATATTTGATGAAATTGTTCATATTCTTTTTCTTAGTCCATAGCTTGCCTCGTTTTTAACGAGGGTCGATAGTCCATGGTTTGTTTTAAATTTTATTAGACGTTTTCTTATTTGTCATTTCAAATTTCACATCTATCATCAAGGACCAACAGCGCCTTTCAAAAATGAAGTGCTGTAGTTGTTATCAGGTATGTTTACGCTATTACCGTTATGCTTAATGGCATTACCGGCCTCACCCGCTGGCGGAATAGGCACCGGAATAGGAATGTTGAAGTTGGTAAGTACCGGAATGGTTACTGGGCCCACAAACGGAATATTTACAACCACTGCAATTGACAAAGTAACCTGGAACGCACCCGTAGTACCCGGGAAACCATACCCGCCACCATCGCCACCAAAGGCATTGGGGTTAATGCTAATAGAAACCGGACCTTGGTTAATTTGGATAGGGATGATTAATAAACCACCATCGCCGGGGGTAGCAAACTGGCCAGTTGGCGTAGCATCGGTACCAGCGCTGTAAAACTGCAAACCAAACAACGATGGGATGTTACCACCCAAACCACTGCCTGCGCCACCGCCGCCGCCTGCACCAATTAAGATACCGATAGCTGGCAAGCCCAAAGGCAACTGAAACGATAGGCCAAAAGCCATAGCGTTGCCGCCACCACCGCCGCCGTATATGTTAAAGTTGTTTTGCACCACAGCATCAACGGTAAGGTTTACGGCATGTCCGCCATCAAAACCTTCGCCTGTAGCGCCACTTGCAGGGTCGGTAGCAGTACCACCATTACCACCACGGCCAAGTATGTTACCGTTGTTTACCAATGCGAAAATAGAACCTGCTGGCAATGTACCTGTAGTAAACGCAGGTTGTGCCGAGGTAGTGCTGCTTATATCAATACCTGGGTAAACGGTTGCCACCACGCACACTGGCTGGTTGGTAGGCGCGCTTGGGTATGTTTGATACAGGGCTACTGAAACACTGTAGTTATTTTGGCTATTGGCTACATCCAACAAATAACATGGGGTAAGGGTTACCGAGTAGATAAAGTTTACGTTAGTGCTACCGCATAGGGCTTGTATAATTATAGGGTATGTACCCGCCGGCACATAAGGGGTAGCCGTAACCACCACATCAACCGAACCGCTGGATAGTATAGGGTTGGGGCTGAATGTAACCGTAATGCCTTGTGGCAAAACACCAACCACTGCCAGGGCAATGTTTTGCGGGTTGCCATTGGTTTGGTTAAACGTTAACTGAAAGTTGGTAGAGTCTGTTACTACCCTATCAATAGTATCGGCTTGGCTGCTGCTGGTCATGGTAAAATAGCAGTCGTTACAATTAGCTTGGTAGCTGCTCAACCAACACACCCCGTTAAAATACTGTACCGCACTATCAGTAGTGTTGTAAATAATCAAACCCGTTGCAGGGTTCAATATCGCATCCCTGTTAATGGTAGTCATGGCCGGGGGCAAAAAACCCAAGCTGTCAGATTCCAGATGCAAAATGGCGCTAGTGTCTGGTACTAGTATGTTTATACCTACGCGCTGAGAGAATGCAGGGGAGCTAAAAGTCGCAAAAACGAGCATGATAGCCAGTACCCGGAGCAAATTTTTCATAATATTTTTGAATTGATAAAGCCTTACAAGCTACTAAGATAACGAACCCAATTGGTTTTTAAGATTCTTTTTAAGGTAAATAGTTGTTTGGGTTACATTTTTTAAACTGCATGCTCAATATGTTTACTTACTAGTGGCAAATGTATACAGTTATCGCAATTCAAATCAATGGCCGCTGGCACAATTGGCAAATGCACGCAACAATGCTTGCTTTAAGCTGTTAATCTATAAGTCTATTATTTTTAATCAGTTTAACTCCTTTTACTTCAATCCTTAGCCTATTATCCCTATTTTAGGCATCCTTAAGCCACCCTATGAAACTTACACACAGCTACAAGCAGGCCACCGTTGACGGTAAATACGATGTAATCATAATCGGTTCGGGCATTAGTGGCCTTGCCGCTGGAGCGCTACTGGCCAAGGCTGGCAGAAAAGTACTGATACTAGAAAGGCACTACACCCCGGGGGGCTTTACGCACATGTTTAAGCGCAAAGATTATGAGTGGGACGTGGGCATACACTATATTGGTGAGGTGCACAAGCCTACCTCTGTGCTTGGGCAGGTGTTTGCCTACCTTAGCGACAACCAGCTTGAGTGGGCCGAAATGGGCGAGGTGTACGATAAAATTATTTTTGGCGATGAGGTATACGACTTCCGCACGGGCATTGATAACTTTAAAGAGGAGCTGAAAAAACATTTCCCCGCTGCCGAAGACCAACAAGCCATTGATGAGTATGTGCAAGTGGTGTTTGATGTAGCCAAAGTAGGTGGTGGCTACTTTGCCGAGCGCGCCATGCCCAAGCCCATCAGCTTTCTGTTTGGTAAATTTATGCGCCGTGGCTTGCTCAAAATTGCCAGCCAAAGCACTCGGGAGGTACTAGAGAAAATTACCAAAAACGAAAAGCTTATCGGGGTGCTTTGTGGCCAGTATGGCGACTATGGCCTACCGCCCGCCGAAAGTAGCTTTGCCATGCATGCCATGGTTGCCAAGCACTATTTCCGTGGGGGCAGTTACCCAGTTGGTGGTAGTAGCCGCATATTTGATACCATTGCACCTGCGGTATTGAAGGCCGGTGGCGCCATATATACCAATGCCGATGTAAAACAAATATTGGTTGAAAACGGTAAAACCACGGGTGTGCTTATGGCCGATGGCAAAGAGATACACGCACCTATGGTGATTAGTAGCGCGGGGGTAATGAATACCTACTACCACTTGCTGCCCGAAGAAGTGAGTGAAAAGGCAGGACTGCCCCAAAAAATAAAGAGCCTTACGCCTAGCTCGGCACACTTGAGCTTGTATATTGGCTTAAAACATACGGCTGAGGAGCTGGGCATTGAAAAGCCTAACCTTTGGATTTACCCGGATAATTATAACCACGACGAAAACGTAAACAATTTTAGGAAAGATAGCAAAGCCCCGCTGCCAGTGGTTTACATCTCCTTCCCAGGGGCTAAAGACCCTGATTTTACCAACCGTTTCCCGGGGCGCACTACTATCGAGATTATTACCATTGCGCCGTTTGAGAACTTTTCTAAATGGGATGGCACCCGCTGGAAACA
Organism: Chitinophagales bacterium; assembly: GCA_018401955.1. Classification (GTDB taxonomy): domain Bacteria; phylum Bacteroidota; class Bacteroidia; order Chitinophagales; family CAIOSU01; genus CAIOSU01. The sequence continues at coordinate 120,525 of JAGYJT010000001.1, forward strand.
CCGTGGCGAAGACTATGATGCCTACAAAGAAGAGCTTTCGCAGCAGTTGTTGGAGTACTTATATAAGTATGTGCCACAAACCAAGGGTAAGATTGACTACTACGAGCTGTCAACGCCGCTTACCACCAAGCACTTTATCAACTACGAGCATGGTGAGATATATGGCATTGACCATACGCCCGATCGATTTAAGCAAACCCACTTAAGGCCGCAAACCCCAATCAAAGGCTTATACCTTACCGGGCAAGATATAGTAACCGCTGGTATTGGTGGGGCGCTGTTTGGGGGCGTTATCACCGCTGCAGCCATCCTTAAAAAGAACTTGGTGAAACAGATGATGAGCCAAAAGGTAGGGTAATGTTTACGGCATAAAAAAGGGATATGGCTAGAACACTTTTATTTATTATATGGTCACTGTTACTAATAGTACCATCTGTTGCACAAACTTCGTGGCCCCGCTACAGAGGCGATAACGTTAATTCAGGATACAGCAAGAGTGCGGCACCCCTAACTACCCCAAAATTGAAATGGGAGATAAGTGGTATGCATAGCCAAAATGCTCCCATCATATCCAACGGTATGGTTTTCCTTAGATCCATCCACAATAGGATGGCGGCTTACAACTTACAAAACGGTGCCTGTGTGTGGGATGTACCTTTATTGGATGATGGGCTATTGAGCGAACCTACGGTTGGTGAAGGCAAACTAGTAGTCGGAGATTGGGACGGAAAAGTATATGCACTCAATATTGAGAATGGCAGCATTGCATGGAAGTTTGATACACAAATGGACCAAGTAACCAATAGCCCGATTATTGATGGAGGCAGGGTTTATTTTGGCGCCGAAAGAGATGCATACTCAAAAGACGGGCAAGGAATAATATACGCCCTAGATATTGCCACAGGTAAGCTCATATGGCAATTTAACGATGCTATAAATAGAATTTGTAATAGCCCGTTGCTTACGGACAACAAACTGGTATTTGCCGATGACCAGTACCTTTATTCTCTGGACAAAAACACTGGACAAAAACTGTGGAAGTCTGAGCGTTTCTCCGCAACGGGCCATCACCCTCACGTACCCATATTAGTGGGCAATGACATATATTTAGACTACGGTAATAAAAGTATCGCCAAAGTAGACTTGCAAACGGGGAGGACTAAATGGATTTCGGTAGTAGACCATACAATTGCCACTTGCTTCGCATCTGTAGCCGGGAAACTATATTATGGCAGCAGCTATGAGCTCAGGGCGCTCGATATCATAAATTATGAAAGGCTATGGAAGTTTGAAGGCAATTTTAGTATTGAGGGCAGCCCATTGGTCACTGATAAACTAGTAATGTTTGGTTCCCGAAATTATTTCCATGCATTGGATAACAAAACGGGCAAGGAGATATGGCGATATGAAACCAAAGGGTTTATACACGAAGCCGCAGCAATAGCCAATGGCATCATAGTGGTTTGCGATGGCCATGGCAACGTATATGCCTTGGAATAGATTTACCCATTCTGAATGCAGAAGGTTACGGCATCGGCCATCCTTAAAAAGAACTTGGTAAAACAGATGATGAGCCAAAAGGTAGGGTAAGTGAACCAGCAGCTAGGCAACAATTACTTAACATACGGCGGTAGGGTTTTCAAGCAAGTATTATTTAGCTTGCTTACCATAAACTCACCTACATATGAAAGCTATAAAGCTTCTTGTTTGCTTTTGTTTGCTGCTGGCCGGCACACTTGCTTCCCAAACCGTTACACGCATAGCCTTTGGCTCGTGCATTAGCCAAAACAACCCGCAAGAGGTTTGGCATACGGTTGATTCTTTTAAGCCCGATGTTTTCGTTTTTTTGGGCGACAACCTTTACGGCGATACCGAAGATATGGCCCTGCTGCGCCAAAAATATGAACTGCTGTTTAGCAAAGATCCGTTACAAAAGTTTTTGGCCCATACCAAAACCCTGGCCGTATGGGACGACCACGACTATGGCGTAAACGATGGCGGTAAGGAATATCCCAAAAAAGAGGAGTCGAAGAATATCTTTCTGGAGTTTTTTAAAGAACCCGCCAATAGCGAACGGCGCAAACACCCGGGCATTTATCACAGTGTGGTAATGGGCGAACCGGGCAAAAGGGTGCAGTTTATTTTGCTGGACACCAGAACTTTTCGCGACCCACTGTGCCGAGTAACTACCGATGAAGATTGCTATGGGGAATATGGCCCCTGCGATGATAAAAACAAAACCATGCTGGGTGCCGAGCAATGGAAATGGCTTGAGCAAACCCTGCTTGTGCCCGCCGAAATTCGCATAGTGTGCACCAGCACGCAATTTTTGGTTGATTTTAACGGCTGGGAAGCTTGGGCCAATTTGCCCCACGAGCGCCAACGGTTTATCGATTTGATAAAGAAAACCAAGGCCGAAGGGTTGTTTTTTATCAGCGGCGATGTGCATTACTCTGAGCTATCGAAAATGAACATACCCGGCCAATACCCGCTGTATGATGCCACCAGCAGCGGTATGACCCACGGCCACTCGTGCGCCGGCGAAAACAAATACCGCATATATGGCGCTTACATGAAACCTAATTTCGGCCTGATTGATATTACCTGGAAAGGCAAAGACACCGAAGTGCAACTGCGCATAGTGGACGACAAGGGCAAACTGAAAATTGAGCACTTGATACCGCTCAAGGAGTTGATGTTTTAAAAAACAACCCGCCCTCCTGGCGGGGAGGGCGTTGCACATTTCTTCATTCCGATAGCATCACTCTTTTTTAATCAGTTCATCTAAATCTTGGATAAGTACATCCTGATCAGTTAGATAGATTAAAGTTCGTTCGATAAAATTCTCTTTAAAATACCTGAAACTGATTGATAGTTTGTTCCCACCAATATCATGAGCTGTAAAAGGCCGAAAATTCTCGTATACCCCATTAATAACATGCCGCTTAGAAATCATCATTTTATAACCATTTACATAATAGAAAGACGAATCGGTATCAAAAATTAATGCTGATGTGTAGCCAGTCTCTTCGATATAGTACACATCATCCAGTATGATAAGTACGGAATCAGCCTTGTTTGGATTCCTTACAAAAACATGGTACTGATTGTTTTGCCAATTATATGACACCCCTTGATAAAAATTCCCCACTGGCCTATCAACCGTCAAACCTAGAATGCTTTCTACCAAATCACTTTTAGGCAACAATAACTGTTTGGCAATAATACTGGTGTCAATTGTTTCGATTTCCCACTGACAATAATTTTGATTGTATGCTATCTTACTTTGGGCACTACTCATGTCTTTATGGTTAGTTATTGCATACTCAACAAGCTTAAGTGTCCATTCAACATCAAAATCGCTAGCTACTTGCCTAACAACTAATGCCTTGCTCTTCAAATATGGGTTTCCTTTCCTAGAATCATACCAACTCTTCCATATCTCTCCCTTATTGCAACAGATGAAATAATCTGGCTCACAATCTCCTACATAATTATGTACAAAATCTAGGAATATAGGTTTAGAATAACTAAGGTTTTCAGCCAATTTACTGGCCATTTCCCCAATCATAAAAGCCTTCTTAATTATCTCATACTGATAGCCTGTTTTTACACGAACGCGCACATTGCCCTTTTTGCCCATCACCCAAAAATCTTGATGTGCTGAAGTTTTTTGGGGCATAAATATGCCTAGCACAAGCCAAACTATTATTACTAACCTCATGATGTTACCTTTTGCAGCTATAAACGCAATTAATCAATTAACATTATGCAATACAACAACTGATTGTAACAATACTCCCTAAAAACAGCACCGCCCTCCTGGCGGGGAGGGCGGTGCACATTTCAAAACTCAGTTAGTATTGTATTGGTAATTATCAATAGAATTGGAGCAACGGCGTTGTTTGGCTTTAGTGCTCTTCGTGGGCGGGCCAGCGCGCGCACCCTTCGACAGGCTCAGGATGACATGCTAGGCATCAACCTTAAACAATCAACCACACTTGCTATGGCCGCAGCTTTTGCAGTTTAGGCAGCCTTCTTCGTATACTAGGCTATTTTCGCTGCAATTAGGGCATTGGCGCTCGGTGGGTAGGGTGCCGTTGGGTATAAACTTTTTAAGCGAACGGGCCACACCGGCTTTCCAAGTGTTCAAGTCATTGCCTTCCAAGTGTAGGTTCTCTACAATATCCACCGCATACTGTATTGGCATGCCGTGGCGCAATACACCCGAGATAAGCTTGGCATAGTTCCAATATTCTTTGGTAAACGAGCGGCTTAGGCCCTCAATGGTTACTTTGTAGCCATCACGGTCTTGGAACTGGAAATCGTAGCGCGATTTGCCATCTTCATCTTTATTGCGCAGCACCCACCCTTTGTTTACATAGCTAGGCGTAAGGAAAGAATCCTCAGCACGGCCGGTAAAGATTTCGTAAGGGCGGCCTTTGTACAAGCCTACCACCGCAATCCATTTCTCGTTGTTGTTGTTAAAACGGATAAACTCGGCCTCCAAAGCATGCGGACGAACCGGCGCAACGGTTTCTACAAACTCGTTGTTCGATTTCTCCGAAACTTCTTTTTTCTCTTTTTTATCCTTGCTATCATCAGCAATCAATACCCCGCTGCGTGAGCCATCGCGGTATACGGTAATGCCTTTGCAGCCGCTTTCCCAGCCGGTCATGTATATCTGGCTTACCATCTCTTCCGGCGTTTCGTTAGGGATGTTAACGGTTACGCTTATCGAGTGGTCAACCCATTTTTGGATGGCACCTTGCAATTTCACTTTCATTACCCAATCCACATCATTAGCAGTGGCGTTGTGGTATGGCGAGGTAGCAATTATCTCGTTCAATTTTTCAGTGTCCCAAGTGGCAACTTCCTCTGGCTGATAGCCTTGTGCCTCAAGCCAAGTAGTAAACTTATGGTGGAACACGTGGTACTCTTCCCAGCTATCGCCTACTCCATCCACAAAATCCACACGGCTCTTTTGGTCGTTAGGGTTTACTTTGCGGCGGCGCTTGTAGCTTACCATAAAGGCAGGCTCCACACCACTGGTGGTTTGGGTCATCAAGCTGGTAGTGCCCGTAGGTGCAATGGTAAGCAAGGCAATGTTGCGGCGGCCATACTTCACCATATCATCATACAAGCCTGGGTCGGCTTCTTTGATGCGGTTGATAAACGGATTGTTCTTTTCGCGCTCGCTATCAAAAATTGGGAACTTACCACGGTCGCGGGCCATGGCTACACTGCTGCGGTAAGCCTCTAGCGCCAAGGTTTTTTGTACGGTAGTAGCAAACTCCACACTCTCCTCAGAACCATAGCGAATGCCCAAAGCGGCCATCATATCGCCTTCGGCAGTGATGCCTACACCAGTACGGCGACCTTCGATGCACTTCTTGCGTATTTTGTGCCAAAGCTCAAACTCGGTGCGCTTCAACTCAAACGGCTCTGGGTCGTTTTCTATTTTTTTGATGATGGCATCCACTTTCTCCAGCTCCAGGTCAACAATATCATCCATGATGCGCTGGGCCATTTGGGCATGTTGCTTAAATGCCTCAAAGTTGAACTTAGCCTCTGGCGTAAACGGATTCTCTACATAATTATATAGGTTGATGGCCAATAGGCGGCAGCTATCGTAAGGGCAAAGTGGAATTTCGCCACAAGGGTTGGTGCTCACCGTTTGGAAACCCAAATCGGCATAACAATCCGGTATCGACTCATTGATAACCGTATCCCAAAACAAAATACCCGGCTCGGCAGATTTCCAAGCATTGTGGATGATTTTGTTCCAAAGGGTTTTGGCATCAATTTCAGTAGCAACGCGCGGCTGCAATGCGTTTACCGGAAACTGCTGCTTGTATGGCGTGCCCGCTTTCACGGCCTTCATAAATTCATGGTCAATTTTTACCGATACGTTGGCGCCGGTAACCTTGGTACCATCCAACTTAGCATCGATAAACTTCTCTGCATCGGGGTGCTTAATAGAGATAGACAACATTAGTGCACCACGGCGACCGTCTTGGGCCACTTCGCGGGTACTGTTGCTAAACCGCTCCATAAACGGCACCACACCAGTGCTGGTAAGGGCGCTGTTCATTACCGGGCTACCAGCAGGGCGAATGTGCGAAAGGTCGTGGCCTACCCCACCACGGCGTTTCATCAATTGTACCTGCTCTTCGTCGGTTTTCATTACGTTGCCGTAGCTATCGGCATTATCGTAGCTACCAATTACAAAGCAGTTGCTCAAAGAGGCCACTTGAAAATTGTTGCCGATACCCGTCATAGGGCCGCCTTGTGGTACTATGTACTTAAAATCTTTAAGTACGGCGTACACCTCCTCAACGCTGTAAGCATTGGGGTAGCGAGCCTCCATGCGGGCAATTTCGCGGGCCATGCGCCAGTGCATATCGTCTGGCGACTTTTCATAAATGTTGCCGAAAGAGTCCTTAAGTGCGTACTTATTAATCCAAACGCTGGCAGCTAGCTCATCGCCTTTAAAATACTTTACGCTTGCCGCTAGGGCTTCTTCGTAAGTGTATGTTTTTAGGGCTTTGGCAGTAGTTTTCATGGGGGTAGTAGTTTCGGTGGTAGCATTAGTAGTACCCACCAAAGTGTCGGCTTCTTTAAACATGGCTAGCTAATTTTCAACGTTTACTGAGGATTAATAATTCCGGGAGTATGCCTGGAAAGTGGTTTCAAAATACACTTCCTATTTGCTGATAACAAAAAAAACAAGGGATAGTTAATAACATAAAAAATGTGCATTGTGTGCAAAAAATTGTGCCGATTCCCTTGCCCGTTTCGTCACCATCACCTAAAGAGGTGAATAGTAAAATGGAGTGTAAAGTTATTTGGATTGTTTCTAAACAAGCTATATTTTTGACCAAACATTACCCACATTCTTTCCACATGAACAAAACCTTGCAGCGTACCCGCATTATAGAAGGCGCCCCTGAACCCAAGCAGGCGAAAACGGCCTATTGCTTATTTGTGTGCGAGAAAAAAGAATGCTGCAAGAAGTACAAAAAGAAAGGCAAAGAACCTTGTAAGAAATGCCCACGAAGGGGTTGATTGGTTGATTGGTTATTGGTAATTAAGATACCGCCATTGCGAAAACCACCCCCAGCCCGTCATTGCGAAAGCCTGTATCCCTGCTTAAATAAACAATAAACTTAACAGGCTTGTGGCAATCCGCCTACGAATACAACCACCACACCCCACCAACCGCCAAAACCGATACCCTACAATACGTAAAAGTGCAACATTTGGAACCGGTTGCTCTCTCAGGGGATTGCCACGTCGTTCGGTTGCTTCGCAACTTCTCTCCTCGCAATGACGGGTATGGGTACAAAACCACGCAACACGTAAGTTCCTCTCCCTATGGGAGAGGCTAGGTGAGGGCAACACTACACCAAACTCAAACACCCTACTATGCCAACTATCCTTAAACGGCACCTCCCATTTGGTGCGGAGGTCGGCGAGAGTTTCTACAAGGTTGTTGTATACTATGGTATCGGCAGTAATAGCGCCATCAGCAACCAACGCTTCAAAGCCAGCCCTGTTAGCCGAGCGCACCTCCCCATCTACTTGGTAGGCCACATTAAACCTATCGAAAAAATCTACCCCATACCGGGCGCCTAGGCCCATAATAAAGTGCACCGAACTATCAATAGAGCAGCCGCTCACGCCCACTTCGCGCTCATCGGCAGCCAACACCACAAAGCGGTTGTATAGCAAGGCACCGCCAGCGGTTACCTTTAGTTTGTGTGCGGTCCATTCAGCCACAAAGGCCTCAATGTCGTGCGATACCTTATCCGCCTCGTCGGCAGTAAAAGGGCGATTGCTTTGGTATATCCATACACGGCTAGCCGTGGGCAGTTCGGTGAAAAGGTTGTTCAACTCGTTCATAATGGCAAAATAACGGATTTGGGTTGAGATTGGTTTCAAAGGGAAAACAGATAAAGTATGTCACCCAAAATAAGTGTTAAGATTTTCGAGTAATGAACTATTTGGCTAATTTTGAATGTATATCATCTAGGAAAGCATATGCCTGAGTTGTTTAGAATGTTCGGAATTAGATTTTTCTTTTTCAGCAATGAACATTTACCGATTCACGTGCATGTTAGAAACGCCGATGGCACAGCCAAATTTGAAATTAAGCCCCTCAAATTGATTGAGAATAAAGGTATGAAACAAAAGGATATTTATTTGGCTGAAAGCATCATTGAGGAAAATGCTGATATTATAGAACAAAAATGGAATGAGTACTTCGGAACAAAATAAGTCGGTTATGGTATCTGCAATAAAAGTATGGTTTGAGAATCGAACGATATTTGTTAAACTATCCGACGGTAGAACGGTAAGTGCAGCTGTAGATAGCTACCCAAACCTACGTAAAGGCACACCTGCCCAATGGAATGCCTATGAGCTATGGAATGATGGACAATGGATTCATTGGGAAGAGCTGGACGAGGACCTATCAGTAGAGGGCTTCTTTAATCAGGATAGCGAAGCTGCTTGATTTAAAGCCCGCTTTGGCAGCAGCTCACAAAGAAAACACCTTCCAAACCCATATTACTGTCAAGTCCTGTAAGGACAAAATATTGGTAGCCAATTAAACTGCAATTCATTTAGTCCCGTAGGGACGGCACCCGTATTACGCTTGGTATCATCCCTACGGGATTATGTGTTACGGGGCATTTTTATGTCTACCAATATATCATCCCCAAGGGGATTTGAAAAAAGGTATGTAAGGGTTTAAGCAAAACCATATAGCTCAATCTTTATTTTGGCTATCTTGACTATATAATCTATTAGAGGCTTTAATGCAGCAGGTAATTGTTCAAAAGAAAAGTCACTTTTGTTGTAAATCAATTTGCCATCTATCATCAATTTCATCTCCCAAGTATCTAAAGCCAGCATTGAGTTTATGTCGTCTGCTTGGCTGTAGTTGGTAAGACCCTCTACTAATTTCCTAACATTCTCAATTTCTTCATCAGTAAGTACTTTAGAAAAAGTACACCTTTCTCTTTTCTTGCAATATTGAAATTTATGGGCATCCACCACATTGTCATTTATAACAATTGAGTACCTGACATCTTGATCCGATCCAGAAGGATAAAAGTAAAGTTCAACCCAACTGCCAGGGTTGGCCTTGGCTACTATACCCAGCAAAAGTATCCCAGCAAACAATATTATGTTTTTCTTGATATATATCCCTATTTTGTCTACTTGCTTATTTAAAGCCTTTCTGATTACCACCACAATTTACCAATAAACTAACTTATAGTATAAATTAGTCTGACGAATACCTGCAAGCGAAGTAAAAATGCCTAGCCTGCGAGTACCTTAAATCGTGCTTCGTCCGAACAAACATAACACCTATATTCTAACCACAAAGGCCGCAAAGAAAAAACCACAACGAACACAAAGAATTATTGCAAGGCTTGCTAATGTCAAATGTCCTGTAGGGACAAGATATTGGTAGCGAAAGCCCGCCGCGGTTCAATATAGTCCCATAGGGACGGCACCTACACAGTGCGAGTAACATCCCTACGGGATTATTGCGTTATAGGACTCACAACCTACCAATATTGCATCCCCACGGGATTGGACTTGGGGCGCAAACAACCTCCCCACAAAATCTTCCATCTAGTAGCTTATGCTTTGTGGCTAAATACCCTAACTTTGCACATCATGTTATTATCTGTAATAAAATATAGCCTTTTTGTGGTGTTGCCGTGCTACCTATTGCTGGCCAGCTGCGGCACCGATGTGGAAACCCCTACCGAGCCTACCGCCCCGGTGGAGGACTCGATACCTGCCATAATAGAAAACCCGGCGCTCGACGAGGCTACCAAGCGCATTGAGCAAAACCCTGATAGCGCACAAGCGTACATCGATAGGGCCATTATCCATTATAAATTGACCAACAACAATGCGGCGTTGGCTGATTTGGACTCGGCAATGGCGCTGGATAAGTATATCCCCAAAATATACCTGCTGCAGGCCGATTTGTACTTTGTAAAGCGCGACATTGTGCGCTGCATCAAGTCGCTTGAGACTGGTGCGGAGGTATTGCCCGAAAACAAGGATATACTGTTGCTGTTGAGCCGATACTACTTTTTTAACCACGAGCACGATAAGAGCATCAAAACCGCCGACCAAGCCCTAAAGCTGGATGCCGGTTATGCGCCTGCTTACTTCCAAAAAGCCATGATTTTCTTGGAGATGAAAGATACCAGCAAGGCCATAAGCAACCTGCAAACCAGCGTGGAGCAAAACCCCGACTTTGAGGAGGCGTACCTGTTGCTGGGCGAGATATACAGCCTTAAAAAGAACCCGCTGGCCATACAGTATTACCGCAATGCGGCCAAGCTTGACCCACGAAACAACGAAACCCGCTATGCCCTGGCCCTGGCCCTGCAAGACCAAAAAAAGTACAACGAGGCACTGGAGGAGTACCGCTTGATGATAAAAGAATCGCCGCAAGACGAGAAGGCGCACTATGGCATGGGCTGGGTGTACTTTCAAATGGATAGCGTGGATAAGGCCAAAGAGAGTTTTAAAATAGTAATACGCATTAGGCCCAACTACACCGATGCCAACTATATGATGGGTTTGATTGCCGAATCTGTTGGCGATACCGAAAATGCGTACTATTATTACGACCAAACTTTGCGCATTGACGCCTTGCACACCAATGCGCTCAATGGTTTTAATCGATTAAAGGATAAAATAAAATGATAAAAGTAACTTTACCTGACGGTTCTGTTAGGGAGTACGACAAAGGGGCAACTGCCCTTGATGTGGCCATGAGCATAAGCGAAGGCCTTGCGCGCAACGTATTGGCTGCCGAGGTAAACGGCGAAGTATGGGATGCTACCCGCCCACTGCCCGAAACCACCAAAATACGCCTGCTTACCTGGAACGACCCAGAGGGCAAAAACACCCTATGGCACTCTTCGGCGCACTTGTTGGCCGAGGCTATTGAGGCATTGTACCCGGGCACCAAGTTCGGTATTGGCCCGCCTATTGAGAACGGTTTTTATTACGATATAGATTTGGGTGACCGCCCGCCGCTATCGGAAAACGAGTTTAAGGCCATCGAGCAAAAAATGACCGAGCTTGCTCGCCAAAAAAACACCTTCGATCGCAAAGAAATTAGCAAGGCCGATGCCATTGCCTACTTTACCGATAAAGACGACGAGTACAAGCTTGAATTGATTCGCGACCTGGAAGACGGTAAAATCACCTTCTATACCCAAGGTAACTTTACCGACCTATGCCGTGGCCCACACATACCCAACACGGGCTTTATTAAGGCCGTTAAGCTGTTGAGCGTAGCCGGTGCTTACTGGCGCGGCAACGAAAAAAACAAACAGCTTACCCGCATATACGCCATTACCTTCCCCAAGGCGCAAGAGCTGAGCGATTACCTTGTATTGTTGGAAGAGGCTAAAAAACGCGACCACCGTAAGCTGGGTAAAGAGCTGGAGCTATTTGCCATCAGTCAAAAAGTAGGTTTGGGCTTGCCGTTGTGGTTGCCCAAGGGCACCGAGCTGCGCGAGCGCTTGGTCGATTTCTTGAAAGTTGCCCAAAAGAAAGGCGGCTACAGCCAAGTAATTACCCCGCACATTGGCCACAAAGAATTGTACGTAACCAGCGGCCACTACGAGAAATACGGTAAGGATTCGTTCCAGCCCATCAAGACCCCGCAAGAAGGCGAAGAGTACTTTTTAAAACCAATGAACTGCCCGCACCACTGCGAGATATATAAAACCAAACCCCGCTCATACCGCGACTTGCCGTTGCGCTTGGCCGAGTTTGGTACCGTATACCGCTACGAGCAGAGCGGCGAGCTGCACGGCCTTACCCGTGTGCGTGGCTTTACCCAAGACGATGCGCACATTTTTTGCCGCCCCGAGCAGGTAAAAGAAGAATTTATTAAGGTAATTGACCTGGTGCTGTATGTATTTAAGGTACTGGGCTTTGAAAGTTACACGGCCCAAATATCGTTGCGCGACAAAGAAGACCGCGCCAAATACATTGGCAGCGACGAAAACTGGAACAAGGCAGAAAGCGCCATAATAGAGGCTTGCGCCGAGAAAGGCATGGAAACCGTGGTAGAATACGGCGAGGCAGCCTTCTATGGCCCTAAGCTCGATTTTATGGTAAAAGATGCCATTGGGCGCCGCTGGCAGCTAGGTACAATTCAGGTAGATTACAATCTTCCGGAACGATTTGAGCTAGAATACGTTGGTAGTGATAACCTTAAGCATCGCCCGGTGATGATACACCGTGCGCCGTTTGGTTCCCTTGAGCGATTTGTGGCCGTACTTATTGAGCACTGCGCTGGCAATTTCCCACTTTGGTTAACCCCAGAACAGGGTATTGTATTGCCGATAAGTGATAAGTATAACGAGTACGCAGAAAAAGTTTCAGATTATCTAAAAAATAGCGATATTCGCACCTCCGTAGATGTTCGTAACGAGAAGATCGGCAGGAAGATACGCGACGCTGAAGTAGGTAAAGTTCCTTATATGTTAATCATTGGGGAGCAAGAAGCAGAAAACGGAACCGTATCGGTACGAAAACACGGCGAGGGAGACCTAGGCACCATGAGTGCCGAAGCGTTTGCCGAGCATGTGCAAACCGAGGTTAACCAACAATTGAAACGTTAAACTAAAACAACAATACTAATTTGATTAAGCCTAGAAAACCTTTTGATCGCCGCCCGCAGCAGCAAGAATCATTGCACCGTATCAACCGTGATATTCGTGCCCTGAACGTGCGTTTGGTTGGCGAGAATGTTGAGCCCGGTATCTTGGATACCCGCAAAGCCCTTAACCTAGCCGATGAGTTGGGCTTAGACCTTGTGGAGATATCCCCTAAAGCCGATCCGCCAGTTTGTCGTATTGTAGACTATAACAAGTTTCTATACGAGAAAAAGAAGAAAGAGAAGGAAATCAAGGCCAAAGCAACTAAAACCGTGATTAAGGAAGTGCGTTTTACGCCCAACACCGATGACCACGATTTCGAGTTCAAAACCAAGCATGCCGAAAACTTCCTTAAAGAAGGTGCGAAGGTGAAAGCCTATGTACAGTTTAAAGGTAGGGGCATCTTGTTTCAAGAGCGCGGCGAATTGATGTTGCTTAAGTTTGCCGAGCGCCTACAAGAACTGGGCGTGCTAGAGCAAATGCCAAAGCTAGAAGGACGCCGAATGATAGCGTTTTTGGCACCAAAGCCAAAAAAATAATAGACAGAACGAAATATTATCCATATCTTTGCCAAAATTTTTACGCGATGCCTAAAATGAAAACCAACTCGAGTGCCAAAAAACGTTTTAAGTTAACGGGCTCTGGTAAAGTAAAGCGTGCACACGCATTCACCAATCACATCCTTACCAAAAAGAGCCACAAGCGCAAGAAAGCTTTGGGTCAATTTGCTATCGTAGATCAGGCTGATGAGCAACGTGTAAAGCGCATGTTGGCTATGGCCTAAGCCTAGTACAACAAAACAATTGAGAATTAGAAGATTTAAGAAAAGAGTAAAACAATAAACAATGCCTAGGTCAGTAAATCACGTTGCTTCCCGAGCCCGCCGTAAGAGGATGTTGAAGTTGGCAAAAGGTTATTTCGGTCGCCGGAAGAACGTTTGGACAGTAGCCAAGAATGCCATTGAAAAAGGTTTGGTATATGCATACCGTGACCGTAAAGCTAAGAAACGTGAGTTCCGCTCTTTGTGGATCGCCCGTATCAACGCAGCAGTTCGTCAAGAAGGTTTGAGCTATAGCCAATTCATCCACAAGTTGGACGAGGCTAACCTTAACCTTAACCGCAAGGTTTTGGCCGATTTGGCCATGAACCACCCAGAGGCTTTCAAAGCCGTGGTTGCTAAGGTAAAGTAAGCTACTTACTATCATATAGATTTAGGCCGCTCCCCCAAGGAGTGGCCTTTCTGTCTTGGGGTGTGGTTGATTGGATGGCTGGTGTATTGGTTATTGGTTATTTGAAGCTGCTGCTGCAAGACTGTGTCTTGTAGCTATATTACGCCCAGTCTGCGACTGGCACACAACACTTGCACAACATTTTCCCCATTTGAAAATGGGGCCTATTGATATGATTGTTGTGTGCATATTCAAAACTCGACACATAGTTCAAGCAACAACATACATGCATTGCTCCAAAATACCCACCTCGCAACGTTAAAGCTCAATGCAATTATTAAGACCTTTTTACGCTGCGGTCTTGCTGCTGGAAGACAATTACCAATTCATCCCCATACTCCACGCCGTTCCATCTCTCTACCATCCAGCATCCCCTATTTAAATGAATGTTATATGAAGGCAATTTCCACTTTTTCTCATTTCCCATTTCTATTTCATATTTCCCATCTGTAATTTCTCATTTACTTTCACCCAACCTTGCTTATCTTGCTTGGCCATGATTTTTACGATGCTTTCCGTTAAGTTCGCTTTATTGCGGAAAATGCAGTTGGGCAACCTGCTCTGTCCTTTGCAGGTAAAGGAGAAAAAGCCATCGGTATGTAAACCTCCTTGTGGTTTATAGTTAAACCGCTCATAAGGGTGCTTAAGCCCTGCTGCCTTTTCAGCCATTATCTCTGCTTCAATCTCTTGCAACTGCGGTATCGTAAGGTGGATAATGTTGGTATTCTTTAGGTTCCAAGGCCAATCGGGTCTAAAACGGTTCTTCCACTTTTCGCTTAGTGGGGTGGTAAGGTCGTATTTTGGCGCTTCATTTGGGGCTTCAGCTTTCTCCTCGGTAGGTGGCTCGGTGGTGGGTTCTTGCTTTGCTATTTCCAATACCTGGTTAGTGGGTTCCAGTTGCTCTTCAACGGCATTTGTTAGTCCTTCCGTTGCGGTGCTACTCTCTTCCTTTAGCAGCAAGGCCATCTTTTTATGCTCCAGTTGTTGCTGTTTCTCTCTGCTACTAAGCATCCAACTTAACCGGCGCCAAGTGGGCCTATCGTGCAGCACCTCTTTGTTTATGGCTTGTTTAAACTTCACCAATTCCGTTTTTATCAATAGCTCCACTTTGCCAAACAGTTCGGCATTGGCAAGCTGGCCACGAGCGGCAGTGGTGTTGGTGTAGCGGTAAAAATCTTTGTACAACAACTGTTCTTGGGGTTGACAAGCATTGTTGGCCAAAAAGAAAAGGTCGCTATCAGATAGGCCGATGTTTTCAGGTTCGTTAACTAAAACGTGGTTTAGCGCCGCCAAAAACGGCGCGGTGCTGCTGGTTTGCATATTCAAGGGTTTTGGGTTATAATAAAATGACTATTGGGCACATACCACTGCAGTTGGTATTGCCACGGCAAACAGGTGATTGCCGCGTAAAGAAGTTCCTTAACTGCATGCAAGAAACAAACTGATTTTATATTTTGCAAATAAATCTCGTTATTTTTAAACGATACTGATATTTTACATTGATAATGAGGGAGAAAAAATTTTGGGCGGGGTAGCTGCCAAAATGTAAAATAAAATTAAACATCAGATTCTGGGCTTATCGTGAGCGACCACCCCCACCCCTCCTTTTCCAAACGCACTAGCTAGGCGAAGGAGGGGAGCTACTAACTTTAATACATTTATGCTTCTCCGTTGGTAAATCCAATATCATAGCCACTAAATGCTACGAACTATTAAATGGTGCTGACACTATTGTGTCTTGCGTCCAATCAACGTCCCCGCCACCAGCCCAAAATAATGCCTGCGGCCATGGCAGCGTTTAACGATTCGGCACCACCGAAACGAGGAATGGTAATAGCCTTAGCCATAGCCAACAGCTCTGGCGACACCCCATGGCTCTCGCTACCGATAAGCAAGATGCCATTTTTGGGCATGGTAGTATTGTATAGGTTTTCGCCCTGCATATCGGCGGCATATACAGGTACATCGGCATGGGCAGTAAACAAGGCTTTCAAATCGGTGTATATCACCGCTACCCTACCCACTGAGCCCATGGTGCTTTGCACCGTTTTGGGGTTGTACAGGTCTACACAATCTGGCGAGCAATACACCCGTTTAATACCAAACCAATCTGCCGTGCGCACAATGGTACCTAGGTTGCCGGGGTCGCGTATGGCATCCAGGGCAATGCTTAACCCCGTGGGCGCAAGGTTGTTGGTATAGTCGGGTATAGCTACTATAGCCAACACTTGGTTGGGTGCAGCCAGTGCCGATATTTTAGCAAGCTCATCGGTGGCGATGGGTTGTGCATCAACATCATGCTGTTGCAGCAATAGGCTATTTTGGGCTATCCATTCGGGCAGGGCATAAAGTTGTACTATCTTAGCGCCGGTTTGTATTAGCTCGGGTACAATTTTAGCACCTTCGGCTATATACTGTTGATACTCTTTGCGAGATTTGTTTCGCTGGAGCGATTGAATAAACTTAATTTGGGCTTTGGACAGCATTATGGCCGTTTTGCGGACAATATCCTACATCTTTTTGGTTTGTGCAAGCCTGCTTTTTCTTTCAGGCTGCGCCAACACTCGTTTTTTGCGAGATGGGGAGGTATTGTTTAAGGCCAACAAGGTGCTCTATGTTGAACAAGAACCCGAATCGAAACCCAAGGCCTTATCTGCAGAGCTGAAAGAGATTAGCCAGCTGCAACCCAATAATAAGTTTTTGGGCGTGGCGCAAACGCGCTTATGGTTTTACAATGTAGCCAGCCGCCACAAGCAAAACAAGTTTAGGTTTTGGATGAAGGAAAAAATTGGTGAACCACCGGTTATTTATGATTCTACCTACGCTACCAAGTCTACGCTGCTAATGGAGAACTACTTGGTAAACAACGGGTACTTTTATGCGAATGTAGATTACAAAACGGCCATTAAGCGCAAAAAAGCCACGATAGTTTATCTGGTTGATCTAGGCGATGTGTACCGGGTAAACAACATCAAGTTTCCGGCACCCACTAACCCCATCAACCAAATTATACAAAACAATAAAAAAGAGACCGTAATGGTGCCTTGCGAACCGTTCAAGGTATCGGTATTAAAGGACGAACGGGAGCGCATAGCCAAAGACCTGCAAAACGAAGGATACTTTTACCTCAGCCGCGAATATGTAACCTTTGACCTGGATAGTAACAATAGCACCAAACTGGTAAATGTGGGGATAAAAATCAATCCGCCAAGCGACACCAGCCAACATGAGATATACTACATCAATAAGGTGTACGTGCATACCGATTACTCCATTGAGCAATTTAAGAGCGAAGTAACGTTGGATACCTTTACGGTAAACGAGTACCATTTTGTATACGAAGACCTAAAATACCGCACCAACATACTAATAGGTGCCATCCACTTTGAGCGGGATAAAAAATATAGCCGAGTTGATTATAATGCCACACTAAACCACCTGGCCGATTTGGGGGTGTTTAGGTTTATCAATATAAAATTTGTGCCCGCCCTTGAGACCGATTCTACGGGCAAACGGTACCTTAACTGTATCATTACCCTCACGCCATCAAAAAAACAAGAGTGGGGCATAGAGGCCAGTGCCAACAACAACACCACTTTTTTGCTGGGTATTTCGGGCACGTTTACGTACCGAAACAAAAACGTTTTTAAGGGTGCCGAGTTGCTAGAGATAAGCGCAACCACCGGCTTTGAGACCAACTTTGACCCCGGAAAGAACTTTTTTAATACCGTTGATATACGAACCAGTGCCAACCTCTATTTCAATAAGTTTATGGTGCCGTTTAAGCTCATTAAACCCGATAAAAGCACGCGCCCAAAAACCATCATCTCCATCCGCAACAGTTTTTTGAGGCGGATAAATTACTACACGGTTTCTACTACCAACGTTTCGTTTGGATACGATTGGCGGCAAAACGAACGCATCAGGCACCGCTTTGATCCTATATCCATCAGTTTGGTGCGGGTGCTTAACCAAAGCCCAGAGTTTAGGGAGATACTAGACCGAAGCCAAACGCTCCGAACCAGTTTCTCTGAGCAGCTCATTATCGGCATGAACTATAATATTACCTGGAACAGTAAATACAATAAGTACAAACCCAGCCAATGGTACTTTTTGGGTAATATAGAAACCGCCGGAAACTTTATGCACGGCATCTATTCGTTGGTGTATATCGGCAAAGATGAACCGAAGCCCTACACCATGTTTAATGTGCCCTATGCCCAATACATAAGGCTTGATGGCGACATGCGCAACTATACCAACCTAGGGCGCAAAGCTACTTTGGTATCGAGGCTGTTTGGGGGCATAGGTGTACCATATGGCAATACCGAATCGTTGCCATACATAAAACAGTACTTTTCGGGTGGTAGTAATGATATAAGGGCATGGCGGGTGCGCGCGCTGGGGCCGGGTTCGTTTGTGCTAGAGGGTTCTGATTTGGAAATAAGCAACCCCAACATTTTCTTTGACCAAACCGGCGATATTAAACTAGAAGCCAACCTTGAGCTGCGTTTCGATATCTACAAATTTATTAAAGGGGCAGTGTTTTTAGATGGCGGTAACATTTGGACCCTGAAAGCCGATACCCTTAGGCCAGGTGCCAACTTTGAGGCAAACAGGTTTTATAAAGAGTTTGCATTGGGCACGGGCGTGGGCTTCCGCTTCGATTTTTCTTACTTTGTATTGCGCTTTGATATCGGCGTGCCTTTGCACGACCCCGGCTCGCCGCTCAACAACAATTGGGTAATCAAAACCTTCGACCCGCTAGATAGGGCCTGGAGGAGAAGCAACGTTATTTTCAACCTTGCCATTGGTTATCCTTTCTAGCGCCCACCATGCTATAAGCAGCACACGGTTGGTTTAATATTTACGCCTTCCATCCACTACGCTATTTACCAAAACCTTACCTTTGCAGTTGCAATTAATAAAAACTGATACTATGGTACGGAATCTATTCTTACTGACATTCTCGTTAATGATTTTCTCTTCATGCGTTTCTTCAAAAAAATTCAAGCAGCTTGATGCTTTGAAAGAAGATATGAAGATGGAGAACCAAGCCCTGCTTCAAAAACTTGACGAACAAGTTAAAGAAAATGCAGGCCTAGAGGCTACCAACAAAAACCTACGAGACGAGGTATATGCCCTAAAACAGGATACTACCGATTGCAACAACGATGTGCGCACCCTTAGCCAGAAATACAACGACCTTACCAAAATGTATGAAGACCTAGGCTCGCAAAGCAAAAAAGAGCTAACGGCCCTTATACAGCAAAACCAAATATTGCTCAAGGAGCTCGACGAAAAACAGCGCTTGCTACTTGACAAAGAAAATGAGCTATTAAAACGTGAAGCCCGACTTAAAGAGCTTGAAGGTATGCTAGCCGCTAAAGATGCCGCCCTGGATAACCTTAGAAAAAGCATTGAAGCCGCTTTGCTTAACTTTAACAAAGACGACCTTACCGTAGAGGTACGCAATGGTAAAATATACGTATCGGTTGCCGAGCAGTTGTTGTTTAAATCGGGCAGTACGGTAGTTGACCCTAAGGGTAAAGATGCCTTGACCAAATTGGCAGGTGCATTGAAAAACCAACCGGATATCGACATCATGGTGGAAGGCCATACCGATTCAATACCGATGAATGCATCGGGTGCCATTAAAGATAACTGGGACCTAAGCGTGCTTCGTGCAACCTCTATAACCCGTATATTAATTAATGCGGGCATATCACCAACTGCGGTAATACCTGCTGGCCACGGTGAGTTTATGCCCGTAGCAAGCAATAAAGACAAAGAGGGCCGCGCTAAAAACCGCCGCACCGAAATAGTATTGTCGCCTAAACTTGATGAGGTGTTCAAAATATTGGAAGGAAAATAAAATACTACAATGCCCCTCGACCAAATAGATGTAGACGCCATTGATGCCCATGAAGACCGCGAAACGGCGGACATGAGTTTCATTGACCATCTAGATGCCCTGCGAAAACACTTGGTGCGGGCCGTAGTGGCGTTTTTGGTTTGCGCTGTGGTGGCATTTGCGGCCAAAGATTTTGTGTTTGATGGTATCATATTTGCGCCCACCCGCGACGATTTTCCTACCTATAAGGCACTTTGCAACCTATCAAACAAGCTTGACTTAGGCGATAGCATGTGCCTAACCTTTAGCGAGCCGTTCAAAATCATCAATACCGATATGTCGGGCCAATTTGTAATGCACATGCAAGTGGCGGGCGTACTCGGGTTTATTTTGGCTTTCCCGTTTATTTTTTGGGAAATATGGCGGTTTGTAAAGCCCGGCTTGCACCGCAAAGAAATTCGCTATACACAGGGTATCATCTTCTTTACCTCCACCCTGTTTTTGGTGGGTGTTTTGTTTGGCTACTACATCATGACGCCATTTTCAGTCAACTTTTTTGCCACCTATAAGGTTAGCGAAGCCGTAGAAAACACGTTTACACTGGGCAGCTATATATCGTTTCTCACCATGTTTACGTTGCTATCGGGCATAATATTCGAGTTACCTATAGCAGTGTACTTTCTTACCAAATTGGGCTTGGTAACACCCAGCTTAATGCGCAACTACCGGCGCCATGCCATTGTGTTGATTTTGGTTGTATCGGCCATTATTACCCCTGCCGATGTGGGCTCACAGATTATGGTATTTATTCCAGTATTTATCCTCTACGAATTGAGTATCTTTATTTCGGCTAGGGTGCTGAGGAATATGGAGGCTGAGGAAGAAATATAGTCAACGGTCCATGGTCGATAGTCCATGGATAAATTGGCGATAAAGAGCGTAAACCTATTTGTTACATAACTATGGACCATTGACCATGGTCCATTGACCAAACTAGTTTGTCATGGATTTATCACTTCGCTTAGGAATCGGCTCAGACCACGCCGGGTTTGACTTAAAAGAATCGATACTTACCTTTTTGAAAGAGAAGGGTTTTAATGTAAAGAACTTTGGCACCTACACTGCCGACTCGGTTGATTATCCTGACTATGTACACCCACTTGCCGCCGAGGTGCAGGGCAACAAACTTGACCTAGGCATCCTTATTTGCGGTAGCGGACAAGGTGTTTGCATGACGGCCAATAAATACCCCGGCGTGCGCGCAGCCTTAGTATGGAACACCGAGATTGCCAGCCTTACGCGCCAGCACAACGATGCAAACGTAATATGCCTACCAGCCAGGTTTGTAAGCGATGAACTTGCCAAAGAAATGGTACTTACCTTTTTAGAAACCACTTTTGAAGGCGGCAGGCACCAGCGCAGGGTTGAGAAGATTTCGCACCTAGATTAACTGCACACCAATACCATACAGCAATAAGCTACGGCCATGAGCAAGGCTAACTACCATACCATGCCCTTACCATCCAAAACCAACATCCAAAGGTACGAGTGGCTCAATTTGGGGCTTATCTACGTCAACTCACTGGTATTTTCGGGGCTGTTCAGCGCTCCATCCCTTCAAGCCTATTTGGTACAGGCCGTTTTCAATGGGTCGGGTATAATTATGGTTGTAGGGCTATTGAGCCTCATAGCCGGTTTTGTATCAGCCCAAATTAGCCAACCTAAGGCCGTTGCGCAGTGGGGCGGTTACTGGTCATTAAAAATACTCTTCTACGTGCAATGCGGGTTGTTTGCGGCCTTTTCAATGATGGTTGTTATCAAGTACCTGTAATACCCACTACACCAAAATACAGGCACCCAAAAAAGATGGCTTCTGTGCCTAGCTTTGCAGTCCTAAAAGACCTTGGGCGGCGACAATACCCATGTAAATTGCCCCAAAAAATGAAAGGTGGAAACCATTGCTGGTTCCACCTTTTCACCGCCTTTTCCCGAAGGCCAAATTCTTTACACCCCATGTTATTGTGCCGACAATTGGCACCTTAAAAACAATGTTGCGAAATTAACAAAACTGTTTGAATAAAAGCGGCACTTGATTTCGCAAGTGCCGCCTATTCCCGAATGGCCCATTTAACTGGGTATCATCAGCTTAACGTACGCGTAGCAATTTCTCTAGGTACGACTGGTCGCCCTTACGAAGTTCTACTACATAGAATCCTTCAGCCAAAGAGCGCTCTGTATCAATGGTATAAGTATTTAAGCCATAGGTTACATCAACCTCTGCCGTAAATATTACTTGGCCCAATAGGTTGTACATGCTAATGGTTACTGGCTCGTTAGAGGTTGCAGTAAACTCAATAGTAACCTCATCTTGGAACGGATTAGGATAAATGCCGCCTATCTCAAGTCCAGCGATTGCACCTATACCATCAGGGTTACAAGTAGGAGAACCATCAACTATTACCGACTTGGTGGCGCTGTTGCTACAACCGTTTGCATCGGTATAGTTATAGGTAATGTCGTAAGTACCTACACCTACAACAGAGGCATCAAAAATACCACCAGTTACTCCAGGGCCAGTAAACGTGCCACCCGCTGGGGTTGCAGTTAGGGTAAGGCTGGTTTGGCTAATGCAAATGGTATCAGCTACGGTAATATTGATGCTTGGAAGTGTATTAACCGTTACCGTTACAGTATCCTCACCTACACAACCAAACTGGTCGGTAGTAGCTACGGTATAGTCTGTAGTAGCTGTTGGGCTAACGGTAATGTCAGAGGTTGTTTCATTATTGCTCCACAAGTAACTTACGCCACCAGTAGCCTCCAACTGTGTTGAACCACCTTCGCAAATCTCAACATCAGCGCTAGCGTTTCCGCTAGGCAATGCACGAACTGTAACCTCGGCAGAGTCAACATTTACACAACCGTTGGCATCGGTACCGGTTACGCTATAAATACCAGCAGTTGTTACATTGATAATAGCCGTTGTAGGCCCGTTGCTCCATACATAATCGGTAGCACCAATTGCAGCTAATGAAGCAGTCTCGCCATCACAAATAGCCGTATCGTTGCTAGCTACTACATTTGGTAGTTGGTTTACCACCACTGTAGCTTGGTCAGGCGTACCAGTACAACCAAATTGGTCAGTAATGGTAAGGCTATAAGTAGTAGTAGTGGCAGGGCTTACGTTAATGGTTTGGGTATTATCACCATTATTCCACAACCAAGCATCAGCATTACCAGCTGTAAGCGTAGCGGTTTCGCCCACGCAAATGGTATCATCTGGGCCTGCATCGCTTACCGGTGCACTAATAAACGCTTCCACTTCAGTTGCTGGGCTAGTACAACCTGCAATACCTACCTTCCAATCGTAGAACCAGTAGTAAGTTGTAGAAGTACTAGAAGTAAAGCTAGTTTTACCATGGGTTACACTTATACCCGCACTTGCTGCTGCATAAGGGAACGAGTTACCACCCGAATCTCTAATCAAATTAGTAATACCAGCGTAAGAGGCTAAGCCCATGTTGTAAGTACCAGGGCCTAAGGTAATATCTATAGGCACTACCACCGGACCAGGACCACTTACCGGCGAAACCGGACCAGCACCTACCAGCGCATTACCCGCATTCAAATCATATATACCTATTGACATGGTACCAGAACCAGTTGGGTAAACGGCTACTGATTGAATAGTTACCGTGCTGGTAACCTCAAACTCCAAGCCCCAACCTGCAGTAGCAGTAATAAAGGTGCCAGTACTTGTAGGTGCAGGCTTACCAGCACTATCAACTAAACCGGTAGAACCTACTACATAGTAAGTGGCAGAGCTGCTTAATGAAGGTGTAAAGAAAAACTCACCAGAACCAACAGAGTTGCTTAGGCTAGCATCATCAAACCACTCAAGATCAACGTATCCGGTAATATCTGCAGTTAGTTCTGCAAAATCGCCGATACAGCCAGTATCACCTACCGCAGTTGGTGGCGCTGGGATAGCCAATACATTAACCGATACGGTCAAGGTATCGTTACCTGGGTTTTGATCGCCTACCAACAAGTTTTGTGCAAACAAGTTGAACGAACCACCAGCATAAGTATTTAAGGTACCTACAGATATAGTATCAAACGTTTGCGGTGCAATTGGGCCAGCAAAAGTGGCAGACAATGTTTGTGATGCACCACCGCTAATTTCTACTTCAATATCAAAGTTTGATTGGGCAGCTGTACCTTGGTTATAAATTACCACTGTTACTGCTGTGCTACTATCGCCACAAGCATTTGCTGCCGGGCTTAGGATGCTCACAATTTGAATGTCATCAGCAAACGGCGTGTACTCATCAGCACCTATATCTACAACGGTTGATGGAGCCATTGGGCGCGTATCGCCATCAATATCAATTACAACTCCAGCACTGTTATCACCTACATCATTTGCCAAAGTACCAAGCACGTGTAAGTCATCCGCAAGGCTAACAAACTCTGGGTCACCTTCAAATGAACCTTGGTTTAGCGCAGGGAATGCTGTTTGCCAATCAACCAAAGTAGCATAGTCAGTTCCGTTATAATCAATCAATAACGTAGCGCTAGTACTGTAGTAAATATTGTTATCAATATCTACCTCGTCGGCAGGGTTTAAAGCATACTCAAATGAGTAGTCATTGTTAGCATAGAAGATATTATTCCTTATATCCATACGCACTGAATTAGTAGCAAAACGAATTGCTGGACTACCAACTAACGTATTATGGAAGATGTCGACATGCGTACAAGAAACGAAGTACATCCCATAGTCACTGCTACTACTTACCATGTTATTGGTAATTTTTGCACGACGGGTTGTGTCCTCAGTATTACCATCGTTGAAGTAGATACCCCAATCTGGAGCTCTTACAATGTTATTTTCAACTTCAAAATAGCCATTGATATCAAACAAGTATATACCGTCAGCGAAGCTTTGATCACGAAGGCTATCCACATAGTTGCCCGATACAATCAATGAGTCTTGGTCATCTACATTAATACCATTCTCATCTTGCAATAAGAAGGTGCTATTGGTAATACGGTTACCTTTCAAAAGTACCGATGACGAACCTTGAAGGTCTACACCACGATAACCGCCAATGAATGTACAGCTATCAATCCAAAGATAGTTGGCATTGTTACCATCACCAGAAGCCAAAGTTTCAGATGCCGAAGCATTGATACCAGCATTTGATGTGTTGGTAGTGGTGGTGCTCATGCGGATTGTTGAATTTTTGAAAGTGTTATAGTCGGCTTGGCTATTTAACTGCACCGCCATACCTTGAGCATTTGAGGTGCTTTCAAGTACAATATTGTTAAAGGTTACATAATCAATTCCTGATAGTATAACTGTAGCAAACTTAACAGATGCATCGTGGGTAAGGGTTTCTCCATTACCTTCAAACGTGATGGTAGCCGAAGGGCCAACACCTGGCACACTGGTGTAAGTAACTTGCTCGCTATAAGGGCCGCTTCCAGGTACCACCGTAAACACCACATCGCCTAAGATGCCACATGATATTGCCGCAGCTACATCATTAAAGGTTTGGTAGTTGCCACCGCCTGTAGGCAATGCACTGTTTATAGTATAGTTACCAGCAGGCAAAGCCAAGCACAAGTTAACTACCAACGTATCGTTGGCAGTATTGGCATCTGTTCCACCATTTGGATCGCTTGTGAAAACAGTAATGGTGTATGATTGGCTAGTAAAATCAAACGAACCAATGGTTATGGTATCCCTTGCCAAACTAGGCAACAAAATTGGGCTATGCACAAATACTGGCAATGTGGTATCAAGCACACCGTCATTAATGTTTACATACACGTTTACCTCGGTTAGGTCAGCTATACCCAAGTTTTGGATAACTACTTCAATTGGCTGCACACCCGGCGCAAGTGGCGCTGATGGGGTAAGCAACTGCACAGCAGCAGCATCATCTGCCGCAGGCGTAAATTCAATTGCACCTGGGTCTGGTGTTGCGCCACGAGCTACTCCAAACAAGTCGTTAGGCACCTCTACAAGCGATTCAGCTTGGTTGTTAATGGCCGCTGCCGTAGGCGTGTAATCATCGTTGGCAGCATCCACAAAGCGAGGGTCGCGTTGGAAACCATTCAAATCGTAAGTACCTGTGTTGGCAGTGCGCCAATCGGCAATAGTTGCAAATGCATTGCTACCGTAGTAACCAACAAAGTTGCTAGAGGTAGGTGAGTTTACAAAGTAAACGTTATTATCAACGGTAACATCACTAGTAGCGGTGTTTAGGTAAATACCAAACTTATCAGTAGTGCCGCCACGAGTAACATAAAAGATGTTGTTTTTTACATGTAGGTTGCTTGCCGCAGTAGTTTGGAAGAAACCACGAGTAGCGCTAGTGTTTGAAAAATTAGGATCATCTAGCACTATGGTGTTGTTATACACGCGGTTGTTATCACTACCTACACTGTATATACCATAAGCAATACCGTTGTTGTTAATATCGTAAATCAGGTTATTGGTAACTAGGTTAAGTGCGGCCGAGTCGGCATCAGAGCTAGTGAAATAGATACCATATACCGTACCTGTAAGCGAACTAGCACCACCGTGCGTGTTGTGTATACGGTTAGCATTAACCAATGCCCCAAACACATTACCCTCTAACTCAACACCGTGGAAGGTGGTAACAGAGCTTCTGGTTGGGCGGCTAATGTCGTTACCCTCTACAGTAGTATTGGTATTATCACCAAGCAATACGCCAGAGTTATAGAAATCTTCCATAACGTTGTTCAAAATCTGGTTATTCTCGGCACCGGTACCACCAGTTGAGTTACCAAATACTGATACGCCTTGGTATCCACCAATCAACCTATTGTTTTGTATTAGGTTGTTGCTACCGGTAAGGGCAGCATTACCTGTTGGAGAGGTGTTTGAACCAGAAATAGCAACTGCCGTAGAGTTCGTAGTTGTAGTGCTGGTAACCAATGATAAATCAACTACGCTGTTTTGGAAAGTGTTATTATCAGATCCATTGCTGATTAATACACCAAAACCGTATAACCCACTCAATGAGCGAATGTAAAGGCTATCAATGGTAACATATTGCGCACCTTCAAGTTTCAATACATACTTTAAACCTGCTGGCGGCGAAAACTCCAAGGTATCGCCATTACCATTAAAGGTAATTGGGTTGCTAGCGCCCATACCGTTAATGGTAGGTATGGTTACTTGCTCGTTGTAAGGGCCGCTACCTGGTGTTACGTTAAAGGTAATTGGGCCAGTAATACCACAAGTCAACATTGAGTCGATAGCATCAGTAAAGCTGGCGAAGTTGGTACCACCTGTTGGCAAAGCCGCATCAATAGTATAAGTACCTTGCATACCTACACAGGTAAATAGCGTAAGGGTATCGTTTGATTGGAAGGCATCGGCACCACCGTTAGGGTTCAAGGTCCAAGCCGTAATGGTATCAAGACCAGTTGGCGTGAAAGTACCCAAAGTAATAGGGCTGCTAGATGTTGATGGTGCAAGTGGTGTAGCAGAGCTGGCAGGTGTTTGCGGTACTCCGTTTAGAGTCCATTGCACATCATAGGCATTCACGGTGTTAGTACCAAAGTTACGCACCTCAACATCTACGTTTTGTGAGCCTGAAACCACTATGCGGTTAGGGGCAACAAAGTTGAATACACCAATATCATTAGGCACACCGCTAAACTCAATAGCACCTGGGTCGGTACTGGCACCACGTGGGTCGCCATTAAAGTCAACTGTAATGCCTTGGTTAGGAACAATGTTGTTAAAGCTTGGGTTGCCTGGGGTTAAATCGCCAGTGGCAACACTTGCATATAATGGGTCTAACGCATAGCTATTAGCATCTTGGCTATTGCCCAATTGCCAATCGAGCAAAGTAGCATAATCAGTACCATTGCTACCAATAAGGTTGGTACCGGTAGGCGATGTAACATTAAATACATTGTAATTGCTTACAAAAGCATTGCCAGCGGTGTTAAAAAACAAGGCAGCGTGTTCAGAAGTACCGGTACGGCTTAGGTTAAAAATGTTGCCGATAAACTCCAAACCACTGGTAGATAACGTTTGAAACACACCATAAGTATTGCTTGAAGTGGTTGCTGTTATGCTGGTAATATCTATGCTGTTGTGCAGGTACTTAACCCCATCACTACTGGAATTGTAGATAGCGTTTATTTGGCCGTTGTGATTGAAATTGTAAATCAAGTTATTACTTACAATGTTTTCGTTGCCCGGTGTGGCATCACTAGAAGTGTGGTATACACCAAAGTGACTGCTTGTATTAGAAGTGTTACCACCGGCTGTATTATGTATACGGTTACCGTTGATTACACAGTTTTCGCTAGCACCAGTAAAGTAAATGCCATAAAACAGCGTGATGCTGGTACGTGTTGGGCGGCTAACTTCGTTACCATCTACAATGGTGTTGTTATTGCCTGCGGCAAAATAAAATCCCGTGTGGTAAAAATCAAGTACACGGTTGTTCCAAAACTCGTTATCGCTGCTGCCACCGCTATTAGACCTTATGCAATAGTAACCACCAATAAAGGTATTGTCTTCAAAATAGTTGTTACTACCATTGTTGCCTGTAGAACTTGGACTTGTATTGCTATTTGAGAAGGCTACCGCGGCAGAGTTAATTGTGCTGGTGCTGGTAACTGAGCTTACATCAATAGTACATTTCCTGAACGTATTGAAATCAGCGCTGTTTGAAAACAATACCCCGATACCATATAAGGCATCAAGCGATAAAATATTCAAACTGTCGAATGTAACGTAATCAGCACCTTCCAACTTAAGTATATACTTACTGCTTGACGGAGCCAAATATTGTAGCGTATCGCCGTTGCCATTAAAGGTAATAGTGTTAACTGCACTAGCACCAACAATTTCTGGTATGGTTACTTGCTCAGTATAAGGGCCGCTGCCGGCAACAATATCAAACACCACTGGGCCAGCTATACCGCAAAGACCCATTTCGTCAACTGCACCTTGTATGGTGGTAAAGTTAGTAGCACTTGCCGGCTGGGTAGCATCAATAGTATAGTTACCTGCCATGCCAATGCAAATTTTCAGTACGCTGGTATCGTTAGTGTTTAGTGTATCCGCAATTCCATTGGGCATAAATGTCCAAGCAGTGATTGAATCACCAGGTGCAGGGGTATATGTACCGATAACTACAGGTGCCGAAGAATTGCCCGTAAGAATAGGTGGGCCTGTGTAATTAAAACCCGTTTGAGGTGTGCCGTTTATATCCCAGCCTACCATTACTGAATCGAGTGGCAAGTTGCCAAAGTTTCTTATTTCAACTTCTACGTTTTGCAGCGTTGCAGTGGTTGGGCTGCCTGGGCTGGTGATAGTTAAACCTGCATCAACATCGCCCACTGGACCAGCATTGATGTTGGCAATAAAACCTGCATCTTCAACTACCGTGCTAGAGTAAAACTGAACCGTAAGACAACCAGTAGGGTTAGAAGCTACTACCAAACCCGGACCAGTGCATTGGTCGCCAGATTGGGCACCACCAGTTGTGTTATTGTACAATTCGGCTCCAGATGTATTGTCGCCATTGTTAACAATCACGTAATCGAAAGTGGCATTAACCGCAAACTGTGTAAAATCAATTTCAACAGGCGTGCCTGGCACATCGTGACAAACAGTAACAATGGTGTTGCAACCGCAATTTGGATAATTTTCGGCTGCAGTACCTATAGTGATACCAGGGCACAAAATTACGGAACCACCAGGGCCACCTGGGTCAGAGAAGCTCGTAAAGCCGCTGCTTGGCACATTAATTGTTTGGGTTGAGCCCTCAACGGGGGTAAGGTTTTGGGCAAATAGGCCGCCTGATAGGAACAAAAGAAGTGCAACCAACAGGGAACCTACATTCGGGGTAAAGGTCCGTTTCATCATACACAGTTTGGGTTTGCAATAAAATTAAAGAACAGTCCTCATGAAAATTGGGGGCATAAAAGACCGTCGGAATTTGTCATTTCTATTAATAATTGGTCAAAATACCATTAATCTATGATTATTTTTTAAAAAAATAGCGGCTAAGGAAATATCGACCTGCAAATATAAACCAAGCACTTACAGTTTATTTTTTTAGGTAATAAACCATTTATTCTTTTTGAAAAAAGATGCTAAATGTCTTATAACCAGTGACTTTTGGCATTAAAAACTTCTCAAATTATAGTCAATATTACGCCAGAATTTGATTCAGGAAGTCTACCGAACCAATATAATCACTAATTCATTGACAAACAAATGGTTAGCTCAATAAAAATAAGGAGGTCAGTTTACTTTGCCCCAGGGGTAATATTTAACACTACTTCTTTGCCATCACGCAATATAATGATTTCCACTGTTTTATCGGGCTGTAAATCGCCGAGCACAAAAGTGTAGTCGTATACGTTCTTTATTTCCTTACCCGCAAGCTTAATAATTACATCGCCTTCTTTCAACCCTGCCTGCTCGGCTGGGGCACCGGTGCGCACACCGCTCAACCTTACGCCCTCCACTTCGGCCACATAATCGGGTATGGTGCCTAGGTACACGCTAAAGCCTTTGGTGCCGGCGGTCATGCTCTTGCTCATTTCCACTTTTAGGTAATCAATTGGGTCGCCTTTTAGCAACTCGCTAATAATGCCCTGTGCAAACTTGGCAATGCGCTCCATGCCGGCATAGTCTAGCTTATCGGCATCGTCGGTGGGGCGGTGGTAATCATCGTGTATGCCCGTAAATATAGCTAATACCGGCACACCCGCTTGGTACAGGCTCATGGCATCGGTAGGCACGTAGGGGTCGTCTTGCAAAACCAAATTAAAGCCTGCTACCACGTTTTTCTTCTCTACCATCTTTCGCCAAGCGCTTGATGAACCAAGGCCTTGCACAATCAATTTATTATCCTTCAACCTACCCACCATATCAAAGTTGATGTAGGCCTCTACGTGCTTCATATTGACCAAACTATCAGCTGCTAGTTTGTGGCTACCCACCAAGCCCAACTCCTCGCCACTCCATAGCACAAACACTAGGTTACGGGTTATCAGCTCAGGATTATCCTTTTTTAGCTGCGCAAAATACTCGGCCAACTCCATAACCGTAGCCGTACCCGATGCATTATCGTCGGCACCGTTGTGTATCAAATTTTTATCCTCGCCACTGGCCAACGAGCTGGTTTCGCCGTAGCCCAGGTGGTCGTAGTGCCCACCAATGAAAATGTACTTATCGGTTGGGTTAGTGGCCGGTATCATGCCCAGTACGTTGTAATCGGTTTTTTGCACCTTATCCAACATTACCTCTATATCTACCTTCACATCTTTAAGGGCGGTTTCGTTTTTAGCGTGCGGATTAAACTCAACGTACTTGGCCTTCAAATCGGCCACGGTGAGTTTATTGGCAGCCAGCAGTTTATCGGCTACCGATGGGTTGATGCTGATGGCCACTATGCCGCTATTGCCCGGCGTATTTTCGTGGTGCACCGAGCCAAAGGGGTTCTCAATTTCGCTGATGAAAATGATAGCGCTAGCGCCTAGTTCGCGGGCAACAAGTGCCTTGTAGCGCGGCGTTGCGTAGCGCAGTAGCTCCTTTTCATCATCGTCGCTCAAGTGGGCAGGGGTGCCATTAAACACCAACACCACTTTACCTTTCACATCCAAACCATCATAAGAGTTATAATCAACGGCACTTTTATCGGCCGATTTAATGCCATAACCGGCAAATACCACATCACCACTGGTCTTGCCATTCATACTAAACGACTGTGGCAACCAGTGGCTGTATAGGCCCATGTACTGACGCTTGCCACCAACCGTTGCCGAATAGCTGCTGGCACCTTTATTTACCTTGGTGTTGGCCACAAACTCAAACGGGTATTTATAGTCTTTAAGATTGCCTACTGGCTGCAAACCCAAGTCGCTAAACAGTTTGGAGATATACCCGGCAGCGGCCTCTATGCCCTTGCTGCCCGTCATGCGGCCTTCCAGCTCGTCGCTAGCTAGGTACTCTACCTTTTGTTGCAGCTCAATTGCCTTAATGGAGGGCGTGTAACCACTACCCTTCCCTTTCAGCGGGGCTTTTTTGAGTGCCGCTAAGGCCGCAGTATGGTTCCAGTTAGACAAGAACAATTGCGATGCACCACCCGAAGTGCGGGTACTGGTCCAGGATAGCTTGCTGCCATCTGGCGAGAAAACGGGCAAGCCATCAAAGCCCTCTGTATAGGTTATTTGAACAGGCTCTTTTAGGCCAGCGGTATCTACTATGTACAGCTCAAAGTTGTGGTAGCCCAATTTGTTGCTTGCAAAAATGATATACTCTTGGCTTGGGTGGTAAAAGGGTGCCCAACTCATGGCCTTAAACTCGGTAACGCGTTTCACATCGGTACCATCAATTTTCATGGTATATATGTCGGCACTGTGGCCATCGGGCGTAAAACGGCGCCAAATGATGCGCTCGCCATCCGGCGAAAAGAACGGGCCACCATCGTAGCCGCCATAGTTGGTAAGGCGCTTTACGTTTTTGCCATCGGCATCCATAATGTATATCTCGCCAAAGTACGATGGGTCCATTTCCAGCTTCTTTTTCTCCTCATCGGTCAGTTTGCGATTATAAACGTCGCGCATTGAGCAAAAAGCAATTTTTTTACCATCAGGGCTGTAGCTGCCCTCAGCATCGTAGCCAAGCGTATTGGTTAGGTTCTTTGGGTTTTTACCATCTTGGTCGGCGGCAAAAATGTCCATGGTTTCGTCATAGTCCCAGCTGTAGCGGCGTTTTTGTCCACTGTTCCTAAAGTCGAGCTCATCTTGCTGCTTTTGTTTGGCCTTAGGGTCTTGGTGCGTAGAGGCATACAATATTTTGTTGCCACCACCCCACTGAAAATAGGCACAAGTGGTTTTGCCGTCGCCGGTGCTCACCAGTTCCACATCGCCGGTTTCTAGGTCGAGGGTATATATTTGGTAAAACGGGTTCTCGTCCTCGCGCTCGCTTTGGAAAATGAGCTTGGTACCATCTTGCGAAAAGTACCCCTCGCCCGAGCGCTTGCCTTCGTATATCAGTTGGCGGGCATTGGTAATAAAGGTCTGTTCTTTAGCGGCATCGGTTTGGGCAACGGCCGGGGCAGCCAATAATGCCAGCAATAATAGGGCTATGTAACGCATTGTAGGTTTTGATGTTTAGCCTGCAAAGTTCTCACTTGTAAGCCAAAGCACCGCATGGGTTTGTCACGATTGCGTCAAAATACTGGAAAAGGGTGAGGTGGGGATGGATGTTACTTACTTACAAAACAAACTTTACGGCATAGCTTTCCGTTATTAAACGGATTGGCTAAATTTACGACAACAGCTTGTTATTAAAGAGGTAACTATTAAAGTACAAGAAGAGAAATATCAGTTTTTTATGGAGCTGATGGCGCAATTGGATTTTGTGGAGACTACAGAAGATTTTGAAGTACCTGAATTCCATAAATCCATTGTACGCGAGCGTTTAGCCACTTACAAAACCGAGGAGCAACATAATTGGGAGGATGTAAAAGATAAATTTGATTTGGAGCGACGGCCCAAAGAAGGATAAAGTTTATTGACATTTAGACTGTATTAGCGTGGGCCCATAAACCTATCCCCGTTAAAATGTATCATATGGTCCGGAAAATCCATTAACCAAACTTCGGTTTCCCATGCTATATTCTTCGAATGCTTTTTAAATACAGTCATATCTGGAAACGCTGTTACGTATATTTTTCCCACAGTACATTTATTTAAAAAAGTCTCTAGTTCCATTAATCTCTTAGGGGATACTGGTCCATGAGAAGTTACTGCTTCAATAAGAAACAACCAACCTTTAACTTTATCATAAATAATTACATCTGGCAATTTGCTATGCTGGTTTATTGGTATACCTAAACTACTCAGCATGCCTTCATCGACCAAAAGGTTTTTACGCGCTGTATCTCCCAGATAAAGTAACAATCCTCCTTTTGCAAACCGCGGAGCGAACTTTTCAACAATTGCTGCCTGTACTTCATTATGTTTACCTGCTGATAGTTTAATAATCTTTCCATTAGAGAGTTTAACAGGAATTTGTTTTATAGATCTTTCTTTTAGATAAACCTCAGACAATCGTCCGACAGATGAGATGAATTTAGCTAGCTCGGCTTTCCATTTTTTTGTACCGAATGAACGCACAACGGTTAAAGCCTCATTTGTTATTGCATAGTGCGCCTTGGGGCTGTTAACGGGAAGTTCTATATTATCAGGATTCTTATCAGCAATTCTTGCTTGAACAAACTGATGTAAAACTTGCCTCCTAAAGGTCTCTCTGGTATTAGGAGCATAATCTTTACCATAATATTCGTTCACGAATGCCATTACTCCATTAGACACTCCTAAACTTTTAATACTCGAATTAGACCAGCTATCTTTTTCTTTTAAACCACAAAGAGCCAATAAAGTAAGCGCGCTCATTTCATTACATTGAGCTTCTGGCAGCCCTAATGCCTGCAAAATAGTCTTGGCCTCTTGAGTTTTAGTCATAGTCAAGCTGTAGCTAAGTTAAAATTCAAGCAATTTGCAACAATTCTATTAATGTTGTTCATGCTTTTATCATTTGAAAGTATAATCAGCTTACCAATCTCTTGTATATCCGCCAAAGGCGGAAATTTCATTGTTCTTAATTCGGTTGCACTAACATTAACATTTCCATTAAATATCTGGAAATAATTATCAAATAACTCACTATTCAACAATGCACAAAGTCCTATAACTTCGCATTCCTTCAAGCTAGATCCCTTTCGATAAATGTAGTTCACTTTATTCTCAACTCCTATATACTTTGAATTAAAATGAGTGCAAAAATAAGGTGCCGCAATAAGCCTGCTTTTATCATCCTTTGTACTAAATCGACGGAGAAAAACATAATCTTTATTAGGTATCAAAATTGATTTAGTTTTACCTTCCCAAGTTATGAACTGCCCTTTTCCTTTATAATCCTTGGGCCAATCTAACTCCATTTTATTGACATTGTGAAGCCAAAACAACGGAACGAAACTAGTATCCTCCTTTTCACAATGATTTTGTATAAAATCAATTGCTCTAAAAGATACGACTGGACCAGTTGATATACTGATATTATAGTCAGCAAGAGTATTGCTCCAAGAAGTTGCAATACCTAATATTTCCTCTTCCTTATCACTAATTGGAAGGTGTAGAAGCTTTTCTTCACTCGCAAGATCAACAAGCTCACGAAAAACATAATACTTAATTACAGGATTATTTATGTCATTTAAGTTTGCACATGAAGAAACTCTGACCAATTTATTAATGTTGATTGGTTCGTTTATTCCTTTTATAATGACGGTTTCCTGAAGAACACTATCAGCTGCAAAAGTTTCC
Source organism: Chitinophagales bacterium (assembly GCA_018401955.1). GTDB lineage: Bacteria > Bacteroidota > Bacteroidia > Chitinophagales > CAIOSU01 > CAIOSU01. The sequence goes on from JAGYJT010000001.1 coordinate 155,729, forward strand.
TTTCTTGACTTAAACAAATGGATTTTATCAATTTGCACTGCATTAAGAAAGTAAGATCTAAAAGATTGAAAGTAAAGCCCTGATGCAAAGCTTCTAGGAGTAATAAATATTAGTTGTCCATGTTCTACTAACAATCTAGAAGCAAGACCCATAAAAATTGAATAAATATTAGGTTGCCCACTTAAAAAGCTTTTAACTGCAAGCACTTTTTCATCATTCTTAGACAGCTTAAAGTATGGCGGATTGGAGATTATTATATCAAATTTTTCAGGCTCCTCTCCACTATTTATAGTAATGGAATTATCCATTACAAAATCATGAACATGAACTAAATATCTTAACACAACACCTCTAGATATTAACCACTCTCTCAAATAAAAGAGCGATCTTTCGGTATAAGAAATCAACTCCACATCAATTTCATACACTACAAGGTCAATAAACGCTACTCTAGAATTTTGCTCAACCAAGCGCTCTATTAAGCAGCAAGTGAGAATACCGGACCCACATCCAGGGTCTAAAATTCTAAATCTATCCCCTTCGACTTCACAAAATGTGGCCATTAGCTTTGCTATAGCTAAAGGAGTAAAAAATTGTCCCTTTAACTTCTTATCATTTGCTGAAACCATTCTGGCATAGAGGCGACCTAACCTATCAGCGTATTCACTGGGCATTTCATTATTGAGCGGCGGATTATCTAAATTTATTAGCATTTGGCTATAAAGCTAATAAAAATCGTTTTAGCATTCACAACTAAACGAACAATAAAATATGAAGGTTCTGTACAGACCAATAACCACCACCCCACACCCCCACCCCACAAAAAATCCACTATCTTTAATACCTTAAACCTTTTGCGCAAAAAAGGTTGTTGTATTGCTGTATACCTAGCGCACTTATTGGGGCGTTGGGTAATGGCAAGGGGCAAAGTTGAGTAACTAGTCTACAGTTTAATGGGGCAGCGGCAAACCGATAATTACTACCAAATACTGGGCGTGGAAAGCGACGCTGAACTGGGCACCATAAAAACGGCCTATCGCAAACTTGTGCTCCAGTATCACCCGGACCGCAGCGATGCGCCCAATGCGGTTAATAAATTTACCCGCATACAGCGCGCCTACGAGGTACTAAGCCACCCCACCCACCGCGAAGCGTATGACCGCCAACTGGAGCTTAACGCCGAAGTGGCCGATAGCTATATAAACGTAAAAACCCGCTTTACCAGCCAGAACATAAGCATGCACGTAAGCAAGCAAAAGGTAAAGATGGGCGAGCCCTTTACCGTTATACTGCGCTGCCCAAGGCGGTTGCAAAACCTGAAGCTGCAAGGGCTTGAGAACTTTGAACTGCTTAAAAGCTTGGAGCACGAAATACCTTACAGGGGCACCATAGTTACCCAAGTGCACTATGTACTTAAGGCCATAAAAGAGGGGCACCTAACCCTGGGGCCTGCCAAGGCCACCTCCATTAATATTGAGTATGTATCGGGTGAGGTTACGCTGCATGTGGCAGGTAACCACAAAGCCAAAAGCTGGGAAGACCGTTCGTTTATCGAAAAATACTACTCGCTTATTTCAATGATACCGTTGGTGCTGTTTGTGATGCTGATAGGGTATAACATGGCCATTTATGGTGTGCGCAATTTTAATAAAAGAACTACCGAACGCACCTATCCCGTTGATTTATGGAGCAACCAACTATCCAATGGGGCTTCGCCCTACCAATCGGCACACGACACCACAGATAGGTACACGCACAATGGCAAAATCATTATCGAAAACGAGTTTAATGAAGATATAGTGATGATTTTGATGGATACGAATGATGTAATCATCAGAAACCATTATGTGCGGGCCAATGCCAAGTATACCATAAGCAACATTGCGGAGGGCGACTACTATTGGGCCATGATGCGGGGCCGCGGTTGGGATAAAGATAAAAAAGCCCCAATAACAGGGTACTTTGGCAATTTTAAAAATGGCACAGTTATTGGCAACTATCAAAACCGAAAAGACCCTTTGCATTTTACAGAGAAAAAAGACGACACTACCGTATTCTACACAAAGTATACACTATCATTATTTATGGGCACTACGGGCAGTGTGGTAAGCCTAAAGCCCGATACCGGGTATTACATCTTTAAGTATTAAGAAGAATTAGTAAATTTGCCGCACTAAAATAAACCGACCACTATGAGCATAAGATACTTTACCTATATACTTTCGCTGGCAATGGTATTGTTGGCAGTGGGTTGTAAAAACAAAGACGATAAGAGCTTTAATATATTTACCATTGCCGATGACAAAAACTTGGGCCTGCAGGTAAAAAACGAAATAGCTTCTGACCCGGTTAACTATCCCATTCTATCAGAAACCCAATACCCACAGGCATACGCATACTTGCGCGGGCTGCGTGATAAAATTTTGAACACCGGCACCGTGTTTTACAAAGATGAATTTGCTTGGGAGATATACATTATTGAAGATGACAATACCTTGAATGCATTTTGTGCACCGGGTGGGTATATATACGTGTATACCGGCTTGATTAAATTTTTGGAAACAGAAGATGAACTGGCCGGTGTACTAGGCCACGAAATGGCACATGCCGACTTGCGCCACAGTACCGATCAATTGACCAAACAATATGGCTTGGGCACCTTAATAAGCATAGTGCTAGGCGATAACCAGAACCAGCTAACGGATATTGCCCAAGGCTTGGTAACGCTTGCGTTTAGCCGCTCTGACGAAACCCAGGCAGATAAATTTTCTGTAAAATACCTTTGCCCAACCGACCTGAACGCCGCTGGGGCTGCCGGTTTCTTTGAGAAACTTAATGCCATTGGGGGTTCAAGTCCGCCAGCCTTTTTAAGCACGCACCCTAACCCAGATAACCGGGTAAATAAGATAACTGCCGAGAAAGTGGAACTAGGCTGCGTAGGCACCGCTACAAACGACGCCGCCTACGCAGCATTTATAGCCAGTTTGCCATAAAAGTACCCAGTACCGAGTATCAAGTATCAAGACTTAATCGCAAATTTTACTGTTACGGATAAGTAATAAGGACTGTATCTCCCAAGGGTACGGTCTTTTTGCTTTAATGAACCAAGCAAAGAGTAAAATGGTATATTGTAACAAATGTAGCCATACCTTCAATTTTTGTTGATACTTGATTCTCGGTACTAATATATGAACTTCCTCTCCCACTACTATCTTGATAAAGAGCACCCCTCGGTGTATTACAAGCTGGGGTTGCTGTTGCCCGATTTGGTAAGGGGGTATAACCAGCACATGCGCAAAGGGGTAGCCACCTACCACCCTACCCTGCCCGAGCACCAAGCCATTACTGCCGGAATTGCCAAACATCAACTTACCGATAAGGTGTTTCATGGGCTCGCGGAATTTGCCGCATTGCAAGCCAACTTTAAGAGTGAACTGAAAAGCCTACACTTGTTAGAAGCCTTGCCCCGTGCTTGGTTTTTGGCCCATATTGGTGTAGAAATGATGATAGACCGACAGTTGCTGAAACTTTATCCGCATTTATACGTAGAGTATTACGAAACATTGGATGCAGTATCACAGCCAGTAGTGGAAAAGTATTTTACCGAAACGGGCTGTAATCATGTATCGAGTGAATTTTTTGGTAATTTTAAAGTGTTTACGGAGCGGAGGTTTTTACAATATTACCCAAGCGACAACCATTTCACCGAGGCACTATTAGGGGCTTGGTACCGGGCAACAGGAAAAAAGGCAATGCCATCAGTACGTGAAAGTACGCAGATAGCTTTGATGAACTTTGAAAGGCATAATGCCGACCTGCTGCAAGCCATACCCGAAATAGTAACTCAACAGCTGAAAACTGCCACATGAAAACAACCGGAATCACCATAACCGGACTGTTAGTTTGCGCACTACTGCTTATCTCGCTGGCACCGGCCAGTGCGCAGGTACGTAAATACAGCAACGAGTTTTTATCAATAGGCGTTGGCGCCCGGGGCATGGCCATGAGCGGTGCCCAAGTAGCCAGTGTAAACGATGTAACCGCAGGGTATTGGAACCCCGCCGGGCTGGCACAGGTAACCCACAACTTTCAAGGTAGTTTTATGCATGCCGAGTATTTTGCCGGTATAGCTAAGTACGATTATGGCGCCATCGTTATCCCTATGAAAGATAAGAAGCGCTTTTTGGGTGTGTCGCTCGTGCGTTTTGCTGTTGACGATATACCTAATACCATCAACCTTTTTGAGCCTGACGGCACCATCAACTACGACAACATCCGCTCTTTTTCGGTGGGCGACTATGGTACCTTTATCAGCTATGCGCAAAGTATACCTAAACTTAAAAACTTGCGGGTAGGCGGCAACGCCAAAATAATCCATCGCAAAGCAGGCGATTTTGCCACTGCTTGGGGCTTTGGCCTTGACGTTGGTGCCCAGTTTGATATCAAGAAGTTGAAGCTGGGCTTTATGGCCCGCGATGTTACCAGCACCTTTAATGCATGGTCGTTTAATTTTACTGACGATGAAAAAGAAGTATTGGTAGCCACAGGCAACACCCTACCCTCCAGCTCGCTAGAAGTAACAGTGCCTAAGTTTATTTTTGGTGCTGCTTACGATATCAGTATCAAAGACAAGTTTCATATACTACCTGAGCTCAACTTTGAAATGACTACTGATGGAAAACGTAACGTACCCATCCGCACCAACAGCGTAAGCATCGACCCTCGTTTCGGACTGGAAATGAACTATGTAAATATCATCTTTGTTCGTTTTGGGGTAGGCAATATACAGCGCGTAACCGATGACATTGATGGTAGCCCAATTGTAACCTGGCAGCCCAATATTGGCGTGGGTTTGCGCATAAAAGGCATAACCATTGACTATGCGTTTACAGATATTGGCAACCAAAGCGACGCACTATACTCGCACGTATTTTCAATAAACGTAGGCATTAACAAAAGGCAACAAAATTAAGGTATGAAAGGCTCAATATTTATGCGGTTTTTCTTGATGTTGCTGCTCGCGCTACCGTTGTGCATGCAAGCCCAAACCTTAGGAAATGAGTGGATTGACTACAGCAAAACCTACTATAAAATTAAAGTTGCCCGCGATGGCATTTACCGTATCCCATTTAGTGTATTAAATTCGGCTGGCATTCCGGTAAATAATGTTGCTGGTAGCCAGTTTACCCTTTTTTGTAAGGGAGAGGTAATACCTATATATGTATCAACTACGGGGTTGTTGGGTGCCAATGATTTTATAGAGTTTATCGGCAAAAAAAATGACGGCTCGGTAGACCAGCAAATGTACGAGGACCCTTATTTTCAACCCAATCCTGATTACAGCTTGGTAACCGATACCATAAGCTACTTTTTAACCTGGAACACCATTCAACCGGGTAAGTTTTTCTCGCCAGTGGCTAATGACCTTACCAACTTACCCGCTAAAGAACTGTATTGCACTACCACCATTACACAAACCACCAATGGCACCTTTAACCAAGGTAAACCCGCTCTGCTAGCAGGTGTTGCCTTATACGAATCTATGTTTGACGAGGGAGAGGGTTATGGCGATGCTACTTTCAATTTGGCATCCAGATCATATAGCTTGCCCACCCCAAACGTGTTTGCTTCATCAGTACTTAGGTGTACCCTTAAGCTCAACGTTGTTTCTACCTCCATTACCGACCACAGGTTGCGCATTAACTTAAATGCCCTGCCTACGTTAATTGATACCAGCTTTTATGGCTACAAGCTCAAAAAGTGGGAATGGACCACTAACTCAAACAACCTCAACGCCAATAATACGCTAACTGTAGCCGCTATTGGCCCTGGCACCATTGATAGAAACCAAGTAATGTACTTGAGCCTTACCTACCCCCACAACTTCAACCTCAATGGGGCAACTAAATTCTCGTTTGAGTTAAACCCCAATTCGGGTACCAAATACCTTGAGTTTACCTCTTTTACCAGCAGCAATACCACCCCAATACTGTATGACCTTACCAACCTCACGCGCATTGAAGGCCAAAACGGCTCAAGCACCCAACGGTTTAAGGTTCCGCCGCATGGTGGCGCTACCGAAAGAAATCTTTACCTGTCCAATACCGCTTCAACAGAGTTGTATAATGTAAACAGTTTGGGCAGGGTAACGTTTATAAACTATAGCAACCCCAGCAACCAAGGCAGCTACATAATTATAAGCAGCAATGCCCTTACCAACGATGGTAGTGGCAATAACTGGGTAAACGAATATGCCCAATACCGGGCCAGTATGGCAGGTGGTGGCTACACCGTGGCTACTGTTGTAGCCGAGCAGTTGTATGATCAGTTTGCCTATGGTATTGCCAAACACCCAGCAGCGGTGCGCAATTTTATACAATATGCCAACAATACTTGGAGCAGCAGGCGCCCCCAATACCTATTTATAATTGGCAAAGGGCGCGAGTACCGCAACATGCGCACTAGCACGGCCACTTATAACGCTTGCCTGGTGCCAACTTGGGGCTACCCTGGCAGCGATAATTTACTAGCTGGCGCAGTTGGTACGCTTACGCCAACAGTGCCAGTAGGCCGTATTGCAGCCGTTAACCCATCGCAGATTAAGGACTATCTGGATAAAGTAAAACTGTTTGAGGCAAACCAAAACCTAGTGGGCGACCCATACCAAACCATTGCCCAAAAACTATGGACCAAAGAATTGTTGCACCTAGGCGGTGGTAATAACAGTAGCGAGCAAACCACCTTTAAATTTTACCTAGAGAGTTTTGAAGACATAGTGCGCGATACCTTTTACGGTGGCAACGTTACCTCTTTCTTTAAAAACAGCAGTAACCCCATACAAATTGCCCAATCAAATTTTTTGAGCAGCCGTATTGACCAAGGTGTATCGCTGCTTACGTTCTTCGGGCATTCTTCGCCAAACTCTTTCGATTTTACTATCGACGACCCCAACAATTACAATAACTCGCCGCGTTTCCCATTCATTTTATCTAATGGTTGCTACAGCGGTAATATTTTCAACCCCGACCCGGGTATAAGCGAAGAGTTTATTTTTGCCCAAAACAAAGGAGCTATCGGCTTTTTAGCCACTACTGCCTTATCGTCTTCCAATGGTTTGAGCACTTATAGCCGCAATTTCTATTTTAACATGTCGCAGCGGCACTATTTGAGTACGGTTGGCGAGCTCATGAAAAAAACCATTGAAGATATTGAAGTGTGCTGCAACAGCTCATTTAACCGAATGGTAGCGCAAGACCTGATTTTGCATGGCGACCCGGCCCTTAAAATAAACCCGCACCAAAAGCCCGATTATGCACTTGAGGCACAAAATGTGTTTTTCGATCCGCCAATTGTTACCCTGCAAACCGACTCTTTTGACCTGTATGTAGCCATTGCCAACCTAGGTATGGCCATTGATACCCAAATAAACCTAGAGGTTATACGCACCTTGCCCGATGGCAACTCGTTTACCTACAACATGGTAGTTGATGGCACCCATTACTTAGACACCTTTAAGCTTACGCTGCCAACTGGCAGTGGTGAAGCTTTTGGCCTAAACAACCTACAAATAACCATTGATGCCGGCGACAAGGTACCACTAGAACTATCGGAAACGAACAACACCCTCGGCATTACCTTTAGCATCCTCTCAGAAGATGTATACCCCATCCACCCTTACGAATTTGCGATTGTGCCTAACCAAGGGGTTATTTTAAAAGCCTCTACAGCTAACGCCTTTGCAACCCAAAAGACCTACATTATGCAAATTGACACTACCGAGCTTTTTAATAGCCCGATAGTGCGTAGCACCAGCATTACACAAATTGGTGGGGTATTGAGTTGGGCACCCGGCATAGTGCTGGCCGATAGTACCGTGTATTACTGGCGTGTGGGTATTGACTCTACCGGAAACGGCACCCCGTACCGCTGGCGCAACAGCTCGTTTATATACATTCAAAATGAGTTCCCCGGCTGGAACCAAAGCCACTACTACCAATACCTTAAAGACGACTACCAAAATCTTGAAATACCTGTAAACCGCGAATTCAAGTTTTCTGACGACGTAAAAACCATTGCAGTGCGCACCGGCACCTGGGATGGGCAAGGCGGCGCTGTGCCCTTTGACCAAATGGCATATTTCATTAATAATGTAAAGAAACAAGACTGGAACTGCGGCGGTAGCGGTGGTTTTCCGGGTGGGGTAACCATTGCCGTTATTGACCCAGCAACGGGCAACAACTGGGTGAGTAAATTTAGCGATGTAGTTACCGACCCCCAATCAGGTTTTAAAATCAACAACATCTACAAAAACATCCATTGTAAATCTATTGATGTGGGTGGCTTTATGTTCCCGGTTGGCACGGCTTATTGGCAGCAGCGTATTATTGATTTTGTAAACGGTGTGCCCAATGGCTACTACGTTTTGGTGTATAGTATAAACAATGCCAACTATGCCGGTTGGGGAGCAAACCTACAACAAGTATTTACTGATTTGGGCTCAAATGCCATTCCACAGTTAACCACCCAAAGTGGCAACTCGCCTTGGATAATGTTTGCTACCAAAGGCAACCCCAGTGCTACCCAAGAATTATCGGGCAATAGCATAAACGACGTATTGAACTTTAACACCAGCATTACCGCCAGCTGGTACGAAGGCGAAATGACCACCCCGCTTATAGGCCCGGCCTTTGAATGGGGCTCGGTGCACTGGCGCTGGAGCTCGTTGGATGTGCTGCCAAACGATATTACAAGCATTGATGTAATTGGTGTAAACAATGCGGGCGTTGAAACGGTATTGATTCCCAACCTCACCAACCTTGATGAGCCTTTAACTGGCATTAATGCCAACCAGTACCCTTACCTTAAACTAAAACTTACCACACGCGATGATAGCACCCGCACCCCTGCGCAATTGGACTACTGGCGTGTGCTCTATAAAAAAGTACCTGAGGCGGCGCTCAATGCCTTCCAATTGTTTGAATTTACCGACTCGATAACGTTGGGCGAAAACCTAAAACTGGATATTGCAGTTGAGAACGTTTCGCCAATGGATATGGATAGTTTGCTGGTGAAATATACCGTGCTTACATCAAATAGGGCTGAGTATACTGAGTATGTGCGCTATGACTCACTGAAGGCCTTTACCTCGGTAAATTTGAGCTACCAGTTTAACTCTACTTGCAACTGTTTGGATGATGTAAATACGTTGGTAATAGAGATTAACCCCGATGATGACCAACCGGAGCAGTACCACTTTAATAACCTGGGCATTTTGCAGTTCCGCCAGCAAGGCGATATAGCCAACCCGCTGCTAGATGTTACATTTGACAACGTGCACATTATTAATGGCGACATAGTAAGCGCCGAGCCCGAGATATTGATTAAACTGAAAGACGAGAACCGCTTTTTGGCGCTTAATGATACCTCGCTGCTCAACGTGTTTATCAAGTACCCTGATGGTCAGTTGATACGCCAAAACTTTACCGACCCTAGGGTTCAGTTCCGCCCGGCAACTACCAGCCAAGCCAATAGCAAAAACAACTTGGCCGAAGTGCAGGTAAATAAAACTTTTGAGGCTGATGGCACCTATGAGCTTTTGGTGCAGGCACAAGACCGCAGCGCCAACGTATCGGGCACGTATGGTGTGGCAGGTGATGGTATAGATTATAGATTGTCGTTCGAAATCATCAACAAATCGATGATAAGCAACGTGTTGAATTACCCTAACCCGTTTACTACCCAAACGCGCTTTGTGTTTACGCTTACGGGTTCGCAAGTGCCTACGTTCTTCAAGATACAGATAATGACCGTATCGGGTAAAGTGGTGCGTGAGATTATGTTGGATGAGCTAGGCCCTATACGCATAGGCCGCAACATTACCGAGTTTGCCTGGAACGGTACCGACCAATACGGCGACCCGCTGGGCAACGGCCTATACCTATACCGCATTGTAGCCTCCATTGATGGCCAAAGCATCGAGAAAATGGCCACCGGCGCGGATAAGTATTTTAAGAGTGGCTTTGGTAAGATGTATTTGGCGCGGTAGTTTCAATTTGGAAATTTGGAAATTACCGTCATTGCGAAAACCCGCATTGCAGTTAACGTGACCATTACCTTTTAAGGGTTTGTAGCAATCCCCTTACGATAAGCAGGAATGCTAATTTACCGTTAATTCACATCATACATAACAAGTAAAAGCGCAACATTTGACACCAGCATCTCTCTCAGGGGATTACTGCAAAAGCAGTGAGAAAAGTTGCCACAAAAGCGTTTATCGCGAAAAGCTCAAAACGCTTTTTCGCAATGACGGCAATGAATTCATATGGGCCAGCAGTGCCTCACTTTTAGTGCCGCTAAATGCAGATAAACTGTATTTCCAAATTAACTTCACGCCACCACCCCTTCCGCCATTCTCCTTTCCAACGGCTGGTTGGTGTTGCCGGGTTTATCGGGTACTTGGGCCATAGCGTATTCGCTTAGGGCGGTGATGCTGAGGCTGGGGTTTACGCCGAGGTTGCAGGGGATGATGGAGCCATCCAAGATGAACATATTGGGGTAGCCGTGCACTTGGAAGTTTTCGTTAACCACGCCCTTATCGGCCGTTTCGCCCATTGGGCAGCCACCCAATATGTGCGCCGTGGTACTCATATTGAACATCACTTCTGTAACGGCGTTCATTGGTACACCGCCTGTTTTCTCGGCATAGCGGTTCATCACTTCTTGTCCGATGGGGATGTAGGCAGGCACTTTATCCGAGCCCTTATTATCAATGGCCATACTGCCGCCAAACAAGCCTTTCTTCCAAACCATCTTCATGGAGCTATCCAGCGTCTGCATCACCAGGAAAATAATGGAAGTGCTGGCCAACTTACGATTGAACATAAACTTGATAACCGAGCGGGGCTTGGTAATAAGGTTGCCAATCATTTTGGCCGTCCGTACAAGGGGTTTGCCCTCGCCCGTAGCCAGGGTACTTAAGCGTGCCAAAGCATCCGAGCCGTCGGAGTACTTTACAATCTCCACGTGTGTATCGTCATCTGGGTTGAACACCGAACTGATGGCCACACCATGGTTGAGTTTTTGGTTGCCGCCCATCACCCCGCACAACGATTCGCTGTTGGTGCGCAGGTTCTCCCCCAGCCTATTGCTTAGGTTGGGCATGGTTTTGAGGGCATATTTTTGTTTCAATAGCAAATCCATAGTACCCAGCACGCCGCCGCTCACCACCAAGCCTTTCGATTGGTAAACCTTTACCCGTTTCTTGAACCAAGAAGTGCTGCTCTGGGTGTGCACGTGGTACACATCGTTGATGTACTCTATTTTGGTAACTATCGTTTCGGCAACCACTTCGGCACCATATTGCTGCGCAAAGTACAGGTAGTTTTTATCGAGGGTGTTTTTGGCACCATGCCTACAGCCCACCATACAACCGGCACACTCCGTGCATCCTGTCCGTTTCGGGCCAAGGCCGTTAAAATATGGGTCGATGGCATTCTTGGTATCACCAAAGTAAACGCCCACGTCCACGTGGCCATAAGTATCGCCGCGGCCCATATCTTCGGCAACTTCCTTCAAGAAGGTATCCTCTGGGTATTCCCTATTTACCTTGGTGCTGCCGAGCATAAACTGTGCCTTGCGGTAGTAGGGCATCAGCACGGTTTTCCAATCTTTGATGTGCGACCATGCAGGGTTCTTGAAGAAGGCATCGGGCGGTACAAAGTGCGTATTGGCATATACCAAGCTACCCCCACCAACGCCCACGCCACTCAGGATAAAGACATCTTTAAAGAAAGTAAGCTTTTGGAAACCGAACCACTTTAAAATGGGTACCCAAAGGTACTTCGGGGCATTCCAATTAGTTTTCGGGAAATCTTTGGCCTCGTAGCGCTTGCCTTTCTCTAGCACGGTTACGCTATAACCCTTCTCTGCCAGCCGCATGGCCGCCACACTTCCCCCGAAACCGGAGCCGATGATGATGTAGTCTGTTGGTATCAAGTAGTGAGTATCAAGTATCAAGAATGTAGACCTCGTTTAAGCGAGGCAGGCAATGGACTTTAATAAACTTAGGGAATTTTTTTGGAGTTGGATAAACTATTTGCCAAATTTTAGTTTATCAGCTCCATAAGGAATGGTTTCCGATAGAAAATATAGCCGATGGACTATTATCTTGCCCTCACCTACCTGCTGGTTACTGTAAACAACTCACCAATTTTATTGTTACCCCAAAACATACTTGATACTTGATACACATGGTTTCCATCTTCTGGTTTCGCCGCGACCTTCGCTTGCAGGACAATGCCGCCCTGTACCATGCCCTCAGTGGCGAGTATCCGGTGTTGCCCATTTTCATTTTCGATAAGAATATTTTGGATAAACTGCCCACTAAAGATGCACGTGTGGAGTTTATTCACCAAACCATTGCCGGCATCAATGAGCAATTAAAGAGCAAAGGCACTACCCTACTGGTGAAATATGGCAAACCTACTGAAGTTTGGAAGGAACTGCTGGAAACCTACGACATACAAACCCTGTACGCCAACCGCGACTATGAGCCCTACGCCCGTGAGCGCGACAAGGCGGTGTATGAAATGCTTGAGGCCAAGGGCATACCCTTCAAAAGCTACAAAGACCACGTGATATTTGAAAAGAGCGAGGTAATGAAGGACAATGGCGACCCATATGTAGTATACACGCCTTATAGCAAAACCTGGCTAGCCAAGTTGCAAGACAAAGATTTGGAAAGTTACACCTCGGGGTTGATGTTCGACAATTGGCACCAAACCGAGTGGCAGCAACCCATCTCGTTGAAAGAAATGGGCTTTGAGCCTATGGGCATGGAGTTCCCCAACACGAACGTGACCGATACCTTATTGGCACATTACAAAGATAAACGCAATTTCCCTGCCCAGCCGGGCACATCGCACTTGGGGCTGCATTTTCGCTTTGGCACCGTGAGTATTAGAGAGAAAGCTAGGCAGGCCAAGGCACACAGTGCCACTTACCTGAATGAGTTGATTTGGCGCGAATTTTATCAAGCCATACTATGGCATTTCCCTAGGGTGGTTAAAGAGTCGTTTAGGAAAGAATATGACCAGATTGAGTGGCGCAACAATGAAGCAGAGTTCAAGCTTTGGTGCGAAGGCAAAACGGGCTACCCGATAGTGGATGCGGGCATGCGCGAACTGAATGAAACAGGCTACATGCACAACCGCGTGCGTATGATAGTGGCGAGTTTCCTTACCAAACACTTGCTGATAGATTGGCGCTGGGGCGAAGCCTACTTTGCCGAAAAGCTACTGGATTTTGACCTAGCCAGCAACAACGGCGGCTGGCAGTGGGCCGCAGGCACAGGCGTGGATGCAGCACCATATTTTAGGGTATTTAATCCGGCATTGCAACAAGAAAAATTTGACCCCGATAGCAAATACTTGCGTAAATGGGTGCCCGAGGTAAACACCCCCAACTACCCCAAACCTATGGTAGAGCATAAAATGGCTAGGCAACGGGCGCTGGATACCTACAAAAAAGGATTGAACAGATGAGAGGCCTTTTTTGGTTTAGAAACGACCTAAGGTTGCTCGACAACGAAGCCCTGCACCTAGCTGCCAAACAATGTAAAGAGTTGCTTTGTGTGTATTGTATTGACCCGCGCGAGTTTGACGAAACACCATACGGGTTTACCAAAACAGGCCCTTTTAGAATCCAGTTTTTATTGGAAACGTTGCATCAGCTCAAAGCATCGTTGCAAGGCATTGGGGGTGATTTGTGGGTACTTACCGATGCTCCAGAAAATGCAATACCGCAATTGCTGGCTGAGCACCAAATCAACCAACTTTATTACCAACACCAAGCTGGCACCGAAGAGGCCGAAACGGTTGAGAACATTACCCAATATTGTATCGCCAATAGCATCAAAGTGTACGGAACGCATGGTGCAACATTGTTCCACATCGATGATATTCCCTTTTCGCTGGATAGGTTGCCGAACATCTTTACGGAGTTTAGAAAAGCTACCGAAAAGAGCAGCAAAGTAAGGCCTGCATTTACGGCACCGAAAACGATTACTTCCATCAAATTAGACGGAGCCAACCAAATACCAACCGCGCACGATTTGGGTTATACTATTCCAGAGCCCGACCCACGGGCAGCCATACACTTCAAAGGTGGCGAAACCGCTGCCATGCAACGCCTACAGCACTACTTTTGGGATACCCAGGCACTTAAAGAATATAAAGAAACCCGCAACGGTTTGCTAGGTGCCGATTACTCTTCCAAGTTTTCGGCATGGTTGGCTTTGGGGTGCATTTCGCCACGCACTATCTATTGGGAGGTGCGGAAATTTGAGCAGGAAATAGTGAGCAATAGCTCAACCTATTGGTTGATATTTGAACTGCTGTGGCGCGATTATTTTTACTTCGTTACCCTAAAATATGGCAGGCTACTCTTCCAAAAAGGAGGCATCAAACAGCAACCGCAAGATTGGAGTACTAACCTTACTGAATTTGAAAAATGGCGCACTGGCAATACGGGCAATGCCTTTATAGATGCCAATATGCGCGAGCTACTGCACACGGGCTTTATGAGCAACCGAGGCAGGCAAAACGTTGCAAGCTATTTGGTACACGACCTTAACATCGATTGGCGCATGGGTGCCGCTTGGTTTGAACATTGTTTGGTTGACTATGATGTGGCCAGCAACTACGGCAACTGGAACTATTTAGCGGGCTTAGGCAACGACCCGCGCGAAAACCGCTATTTCAACACCCAAACCCAAGCCAACCGATACGACCCCGATGGGGAGTTTGTGCGGCATTGGCTGGGATAAGCCAATTTGCGCTGCTCAATTCTACCTTACTATTGTACATTAATCCACTGCTATTATAATAGCCGCAAGCATTATTACTTTAGCTGTGTGAATAGTCAGAAATGACTTAATACTATTGATTATAATTTTGTGAAATCTTGATATTCTCACCATCTCGTAGTAAATTAACCTTGAAATGGTAGACAAACCTACTGGCAGAAAATTAACGGTATACTTAGCAGACCTTAGGCATGTGTTGCACGGCAGTGCTTACAACGATTCTATGCCCTTAGGTGTAGGCTATATGAAGGCCGTAATGGACGAACGTTTGCCCACGGTTAGTTCACGTATTTTTGCATTCCCAGATAAGTTAGACGAGGCCTTGCACCAGCAAATGCCCGATGTGCTGATGCTTACCAATTATATGTGGAACTGTAGCCTGAGCTACTACTACGCCCAAAAGGTAAAGCAACTAAACCCAAATGCTTTGATAGTAATGGGCGGTCCCAATTTTCCGCTGGAAGACGACCGCCGCATTGAGTTTGTGAAAGAACGCCCTGCCGTGGATATTTATGTAACGGGCGAGGGCGACTTTATGGCAACCGACCTAGTGCAGTGGTTTATAGAGGATGGCTACAGCATTGAAAAGCTATTGCAACGCTATATACACTCGGCAGTATACCTGCACAATGGCACATATGTGGCCACCAGCCTTAAACCCCGCTCGCGCAACTTAGATGACATCCCATCGCCCTGGCTTACGGGCATTATGGATGAGTTTTTTGAGGATAGCTTGTTTCCTTTGTTCGAAACCAACCGCGGTTGCCCGTTTACTTGCACCTTCTGCGTGCAGGGCGTTAAGTGGTACACCAAGGTGAGCTATTTTAGTTTGGAGCGCATTAAAGAAGAGATATACTACATCGGTAAAAAAGTGCACGAAGTAGCGCCACACATGAAAACGCTCGTAATTGCCGACCCTAACTATGGCATGTTTGAGCGCGATATTGAGGTATCAACCTATATTGGCGAAATACAGCAGCAATACCAATACCCGCTTATAATAAATGCCACAACTGGTAAAAACCAAGCCGAGCGGGTAATAAAATCGTTGGAGAAGGTTAACGGGGCATTGGTAATGTACTTGGCTGTGCAATCGTTGAACCATGATGTACTGGAAAACGTAAAGCGAAGCAACATACAGCTAGAGGCTTACGAAGAAATACAAACACAGATAACGGCAAGGGGTATGCGCTCCAACTCAGACCTTATACTGGGCTTGCCAGGAGATAGCCTTGAGTCGCATGTAGGCTCGCTGCGCAAGTTGATTGATCTTGGTACATCAAGGCTAAACAATTTTCAGGCGATATTGCTTAAAGGCTCAGAGATGGAGACTGCCGCGGTGCGCAAACAGTATGCTTACAATACCAAATACCGCCTATTGCCTAAAAGCTTTGGGGTGTATAATGGCAATAAAGTATTTGAGGTGGAAGAAATCATCGTATCGTCGGCAGTGATGAGCTTTGACGATTACCTCACTGCCCGCAAGTACCACTTGGCCATAGGTGCATTTTGGAACCACGGTAGATTTATACCAATAGTGGAGTTTATGAACCAAAACGGCATTAGTAGTTGGGATTGGCTACATGCCGTAACCCAGGCCATGCAACATCACGCAGGACTTACCGATTTTGTAGCACGATTTATCAAAGAAACCAAAGGCGAGCTGTTTGATACCGAAGAAGAAGCTATTGCTTTTTATCAAACCGAAGCCAACTATAAATTACTGGAGGAAGAAGGACTCGGCGACAATATTTTTTATAAATATGCGGGCTTGGCCTCATTCTGCTATTGGAAAGAAGCTACGGAGTGCGTTTTTGATGCCTCTTGGCAGCTTTTGGCAGATAAGCAATTACCCCAAGGCTTTAAGGCCCTATGGAACGATGCCATGGAGTATTATAAAAACTTGTATGCAGCTGGCCCCAACCAACACAATTTGCTGGAAAACGCCCAGCTAACGTTAAACTTTGATATACCTCAATGGCTTACCGATGGACTGCCGCTTGCAGCCGCGCCCTATAAGTTGAATGCCCCACAAAACATGGTTACCGCTCTAGAGGCAAAACACCGCGATGCGCTGGTAGATGTAATGAAAACCAGGCCCTACAACCTGCAACACATCTCTAAGTTTGTACGCAGGGTTAACTCGGATTGGATGCGCAGGGTAACGGTTGAAAGAATGCAAAATACGGCAGCATACCCATTGGTAGCCAACCAGCCAGCGTAAGTTAAAATAAGCCGCACAAACAACCGCACATAAAAAAGGCCGCACCAAAGTGGCACGGCCTAGCAATTAAATCATTAGCAGATAATACTATCTAGCAAAACCACCAACTACCAAGTAAGTGGTAAGGTCTACGGTACTTATTGGCTGAGTTGGGTCGTGAGACACAAAGAAACCTGAATAAGCGGTGGTAATATAATCGTAAGAGAAATCAACCTCTTGCGATACGGTTACCGTACCCCCATTGCCTTGCGCCATTTGCACAAAAATAGCTGCATTGGGCGTTTCGTTGTAAGGCGTACCGTTTGGCGTGGTTGATGCATCGGCAGCATCGTGGGCATGCAACATGTAAGTTTGGCCATCAACGGTATTGTTTAGGGTTACCGAAATTCGGCTGCGGTCATCATCCAGCTCTTCTACTTGCATGGTTGCAAAATAGTTGGTTGGGTGCGAACCGCTGTACTCGGTACCAGCACCTACTTGACCGGTGTTAAAGGCATACTCAAATGTTGTTGACATTTTGTCGTCGTCGTCATCTTTGCTGCAAGAAGTCATAGTAGCAGCACCTAGAAACATAACAGACATAATCACCACCGCGCGTCTCATTCTTTCCATAGTATTCATAATCAATTGTTTTGGTTTACACTATTCCAACGTCATGTGCCTAAAAATGTTCACTTGCGTTGTTTTGTGCTCGCCAAACAAAAGCCCCTAAGCATACAATAGCGGAGGTATCAGGCGACACCTCCGCTATTGTATTTTTATTTTACTAAACTAAAAAGTTAGTCTCTGCGGCCCATAAATATCATTACCCAATAGAGCAACATAGCCAGAGCAGCCAGTTTCAGGTTAGTTAAGCGTTATCTCGCCTACCTTGTACGACTTCATTTTGCCACCGGTAATATCGCCACCAAATACAATGAAACGATTGGGTGTGATAGCCTCACTTGCCATAGGATACAGTATAAACCCTGTTTCGGTAGCTTTAAAGATGGCTGTCTTTTTATAGTTACCAGTAGCAAAATCAACTTCCGCTAGTACTGCATTAGCGTCGTTAAACCCTTTACACAATGCCACTTTAGTAGGATCATAGTTATTAATGTTAAGCGCATCATCATTAAACAATAAGCGGAGGGTTTTTCCATCAAACGAATGAATATAGGAGTAGTACTGCTCACTAAAATCCATAGACACACTTATTCTTTGCTTTTTAAGCACGTTTGTTTCCCATATAACTTTTCCAGTTTCGCTATATCTCACAATAAGAATGTTATTTGCAGTACCCGGATTAGTTGCACCGTTGGAAGCTTGAGTAGGAGCCACCCTTTGCTCACTAATTACAATCAGTCCTCCCTCTGCCGTCGCTTCAACAGCATCTAAAAATATGTCTGGCAAAACTGCCTTCTTTGCTCCAACCATCATCCCAGCTTTCAATTGATCGGTAAATGGTGTAAATTTCTTCACAATACCTTTAACATTATTGGCGTCGTAGCTAATAAAGAATGTACCTGCGGAATACAGTCCACCACCAACTATTTTACCTCCGCCTAACGCTGCTAGTCTTAGACTTTCTATAGTATTCTCGCCTTCGTCAAATGATAAATGGGTGGCTTCGCCAACAACAGGACTAGACACTACTAAAAGCTGATAATCCTTGCCAGTAGCTTTCTTCCACTCTTTCGATTTCACTTTGGCCTGCACAAATACATTTCCATCGTTATCCACTACCACGCTCTCAATTTCAATCTTGTTGGCTTCTTTCGGGAAACTCCAAGTCTTCTCTTGTATCTTCTTCAACTGGCTATCAAATACCACAACCTGGAAATCATAGTTACCTTCGCCATCTAACAGCCTATACTCCCTATCATTACCTATAAATGCAAACTTGGTTCTATCCTCCGATTGGCGGATGTAGTAACCCATAAAATTCCACTGGAACGCTTTATTAGGCTTGCGCTTGCCCACTTCCACCTTATCCTTATGCTGTAGGGTGTTTAGGTCCAATTCTGTAAGATAGGTTGGCGTGGTGCCATCTTCTGCAAATTTGTTTTCGCGATAAACCTGAAACGCCTTATCATCGGTAAAATAGGTGCCATCATTGGCGTACTCGCGGGTATATCCAGCGTATGCTTTGCCCAAGTCAATGGTCTTCACAAGCTTCAGGTTCTGGTCGTACATCAAATAGCTAGTCTTGTTACCAAGGCTTTTCTCAACTATCACCGTGTTGTTCACACTGCCCAAAACATAGAAGCTCGTACTTAGCTTAAAAAACTTCTCGGTGCCTAAATCGCCCCATGTAACTTTTATACTTGGCGCCTGCCCAAAAGCCAAAACCTGTGCAGCAATCATCAAACTCAATATCAATACCCTTTTCATCCTTTAGTATTTTCTAGATTTACGATGCCCTAAAATATTGTTTTTCCTTTACCCTGCCAAATACTTAGCTTTAGGATTAGCGGCTACAAAAAAAGGTGGGTATCTCCAAAGGAAATGCCCACCTTATAGTATTATGCAAGCTACTTAATCTCTGCGACCCATAAATATCATTACCCAATAGAGCAACATAGCCAGAGCAGACAGCGCTGCAACTACATAAGTAGTGGCTGCCCATTTAAGCGCATCGTAGGCCTTATCCTTTTCCTCTTCGGTGGCTACTCGGCTGGTTTTAAGCCATACCAAGGCGCGGTTGCTGGCATCAAACTCTACTGGTAGGGTAACCAAGCTGAAAAGAAAAAATACACTATAGCAGGCAATTATGGTAAGCAACACGATATCGAAAGGAATAACATTGAATACGATGTTGCCGATAAAGAACATACCGATAAACACAGCATTGATAACCGTACCGCTAAATTGCTGGATGGGCACCATAGCCGAACGAAACTGCAACCAAGCATATCCTTGGGCATGTTGCACGGCATGGCCGCACTCGTGTGCCGCAACGGCAGCAGCCGCTATACTGTGCCCATCATATACATCAGGGCTAAGGTTTACCGTACGGTCGGCAGGGTTGTAATGGTCGGTAAGCCTACCTGGCACGCTAACCACCCGCACATCGTGTATATTGTTTTCGCGCAACATACGCTCGGCCACTTGCTTGCCCGACAAACCCGTCATTAAAGGTATTTTGGAGTACCGCTTAAACCGGCTCTTTAATATTTGACCAACTATTAAGCTGGCTAGCATGCTACCGATAATAATGATAAAATACATCTTTCGTATCTATTTAGCTTGATTGGATAATTCCATGGTTATACAAAGGTATCTAATGTATTAATGACGAAACGTGTCAATTGATATTTTAGTTACCAATTTGCAAATTTTAACCAAAATACTGCTAATCAAATTGCTTGCCACTTGCGCAAACCTGCTGAAACGGCAGATGCCCTGCAATAATAGCAGTAGGTGCCGCAATTTTAATGTTGCAACATTTATTTACCTTTACCGAACTATTTCTACATATTAATGTTCTTAAACCATTACTAATCCTAAAAACCACCAAATCATGAAACGCATTCCCGTATTAACATTATTTGCTATACCGGCATTATTTTTTGCCTCATGTGGCAGCCCAGAAGGCTCAGAAGCCACCGTAACCGATGCTACCACCCCAGTAGAAACTGCAGAAGCAACCGGTTACAACGTTAACACAGAAGCTAGCCAGCTTACTTGGAAAGGGTCGAAAATTACTGGCGCTAGCCACGAAGGTACCCTTAAACTTTCTTCGGGCACCTTAAAGGCTGAAGGCGGCAACTTGGTTGGTGGCAATTTTACTATTGACATGACCAGCATTGATAATACTGACCTTAAAGGTACCGATGGCTACGAAAAACTATTGGGCCATCTAAAGTCAGACGACTTTTTTAGCGTAGAAACTTACCCTACCGCTACTTTTGAAATTACAGGTGTAACCGCAAAAGCTGGTGAAGCAGGTGCTACGCACGAAATTAGCGGTAACCTTACTATTAAAGGCATCACTAAAAACCTTACGTTCCCGGCAACGGTAAATACCAACGGTGATGACTTGGAAGCTAAAGCCGAATTCTTTTTTGACCGCTCATTGTACGATGTGAAATTTGGCTCTACCAGCTTCTTTGAAGACTTGGGCGACAAAGCCATCAATAACGAAATCAGCATCAAAGTTGATTTGAAAGCGTCAAAAGCTGCTATGTAATCTCATTGCAAACAGCATAAAATGAAAACGCCGCTCGGGTTTCGAGCGGCGTTTTTTATTTTCATCCTAGTAGAACGGGTACTACTTAAAGTACATCAAGTATATTTTTTCGGCAGTGTGGCCACCTGCCCTACGAAAACCAGACTTTACCCTCATAGGTATGCCACCACTAGGGAAACTCTTTACATCCAATATCTCTACGGTGCTTAGCAAGGTTCCGTTTTTATCATAAAACTGCAGCTTACCTTTAATCTCCACAGGTTTGTTGCCAAAACCTTCGGGCACTTTTATATCGTCAACTACAAATACAGCGGTATAATCAACAGTGGTGGCACCCTCTCTCAATCGCGGCCCGAGTTCTCCATATGCGCACTAAAATCATCCCTAAACTCGCCCAAGCCATCCTTTAAGGCTTGCTCCCAGTCGGCCTTCCACTCTTTAGCTTCCGATTCGTTTTCCTTCAGCTTTAACTCATTATACCTAAAGTTTACCCACTCATTTATAGAGCTAAACGAACCCATGGTGGTTTTACTTAAATCTACCCGAAAATTAACGATGGTAGTACTTTGCAAAAAAGCCAACTCGGTAGGGCTAACCTTAATGGTTTGCGCCGCCACACTTGCACCTAGGCCAATTAACAATACAAACAATGCGCTTCTCATAGTATTTAATTTACTGCTATAATAACGATTATTTTTTAATCAATCCAATTTCCACCAATCGCTCGTGCAAATACTCGCCTGCCGTAATGTCATCATAATGCTGCGGATTGGCCTCGGTTACACAGCTATCTAGCACGGCCAAGCTCATGTCGCTGCGCGGGTGCAAAAAGAACGGAATGCTTAAGCGCGGCAAGTGCCACAACTCGCGAGGTGGGTTAACCACACGGTGGGTGGTGCTCTTAAGCACATTGTTGGTGTAGCGTTGCAACATATCTCCCACGTTTACTACAATTTCGCCTGGTCCGGCCACAATAGCCAGCCATTCGTTTTCTTTGGTAAGCAGTTGCAAACCATCGGCGCTAGCCCCTACTAGCAGCGTAATCAAGTTGATATCCTCATGCTGCTCGGCACGGATGGCCGATTTTGGATCGCCGGTGATAGGCGGATAATGTATTGCCCTAAGGATGCTGTTACCGTTGTGCAGGTCTTTATCAAAGTGGTTTTCGTCCAAACCAAGGTATACCGCTATGGCTTTCATCAAATGATTGCCTGCGGTCTCAAAGCTGCTGTATAAATCGTTGCCTATTTCCAAAAACTCAGGGCGCTCTTTTACCGCCACGTTATCAGGATATTGCGCTTTAATGGGGTCGTTATCAGTTACGGTTTGGCCAATCTGCCAAAACTCTTTCAAGTCGCCCACATTGCTATGCTTGGCATGCTCTTTACCGATGGAGGTATAGCCGCGTTGCCCGCCCAGCCCTTCAATTTCATAGCCTTCTTTCACCTCACTAGGCAATGCAAAAAAAGCCTCAACCGCTTTATAAAAATCGGCAATTAAGCTATCAGGAATGCCGTGGTTTTTAACCTTTACAAAACCTGTATTTACAAATGCTTCGCCAAGTGCAGCTACAAAAGCTTCTTTTTGGGCTGCGGTGCCTTGGGTATATTGCGAAAGATCGACGGTAGGTATAATGTAATTAGTGCTCATAGTGGTTTACGGTTTGTCAGATTGCAAATATATGGTTTTCGTCTTTTGGAAACCTTCATTTCGCGAATGTTCGAATATCACCCCGGTACTTATGTTTCGCTGTTGTAAAAAATCCATGGCTGCTTGCTCATCTGCCACTCGAAGCACATTGCGCTTGGCATACCATAGCGCCTCTGGCGATACGGAAGTATTTAATGAAAAGATAACAGCTTGGTGGGGCTGTGCCGCTATTTGTTCCGCTTGGTGTTGAAAGGTAATGTATCTATCGCCATAAAAACTGAACTGCCCATATGGATTGACTATTTTGTAAAACATAAACCCCGATACTATAGCAACCACCAACACCACCACGGTAAGGCCCTTATAAATACGGTTGTGCCCCACGGTAAGCATAGCAATAAACAAACTTATGGGCACCGCGGCGTAAAGGGTGGTAAAGTCGTGCCCGGTGTAGTTTAATAGCAATAGGTGCATTAATGCAATAGGCAGCACGCTTATAATAGCCATTGCGCGGGTACCCTTTGGCCTTTTTATTAGCAGCCCCACTGGCAGCAATGCCCACAAAGCACCATAATTAACAAAATAGTTTACCAGCAGCGATAGCGACATGCCCAACATATCATTTGGTGCGCTGCCGCGTAGCGTAAACCGATGGGAAAGCTCGGCCAAATAGGCATCCCAACCTGCTATATAACTATACTGCCATGCCATAAGGCCCATTGCCAGCAACTGCGATAGCACCAGCAGCAATGTCACCCAAATAAAAGCACGATTGTTGATTGCCTTAAACAAAAAATAAAGCCCCAAGCTAAGTGCCACCAACACGCCAAACCATGTGTTGTAAGTACCCAAAAAGCAAACAATTGCAAGCGCCGTTATTGTTACTAGCCTTGGATTATCTTTTACCTTTATTGCCAAAAGCAAAGCTGCGATATAAAACGGCTGACCCATCATATCGCTCATGTACACGTTGCTCTGAAACCAAAGTGCTGCTGGCGTAAACCAATAAACAATAGCAGCAACCATACCCACCCAGCTATTACCTGGTAACCAAGCCCTTGCCAACAGATAAATGCCAAAACCACAAAGTAGGTTGATGAACAAGTTGAAGTACTGCAATGGCAATACATCGGGCTCAATATGGAGCAAGCTAAACACCGCGTAAGGCAAATAATAAGCCAGCGGCGGATGGCTTACATAATAATAGTTACCCTCAACATCAACCATTTTACCACTGCCCGATGCATGGTTGTTGATGTGCTTGTTGGCCGCACCTGCAAAGTTGGTGGCCGGGTTGTAGCCCACGCTGCCTATACCCTCTTGGTGCCAAACCGTAAGCACCCGCAAGGCCGTAGCAGTGCAAAACTCGTGGTGCTTGCTCATGGGCCGGCCTAGGTTGGGCCAGCGGATGGCAAGCGTTACTGCAAACAGGCACAAAAGTACCATGATATGGCGTAAGGGTATCACAACTTTGAAGATAGCGCAAAAAGAACCGATAGTAATAATGAAATTGCAAGCCCTTGCACAATTCACTAAAAATCAAATGTTTCTAATTGAAAACAATGCTTGCCTAATGACTGTTAGGCTACTGAAATATACTATTATGAGCAAGATATTGGATGTGCTGAAATTGCACGAAAAAGACATTGAAAAACTTGATGGTGACTATCGTCGCAATTTAATGAATAGCCTGTCGGGGTTTAAAGGGGCTAACCTGATTGGCTCAAGTGATATTGATGGCAACAACAACTTGGCTATTTTCAACTCAGTGATGCACATTGGGGCAAACCCTGCCTATATGGGGATTGTAATGAGGCCTGCATCGGTGCCGCGACATACCTACAATAACATCAAAGAGACACTGTATTTTACCATCAATTCGGTACATAAGTCTTTTTTTGAAAAGGCGCACCAAACATCGGCCAAATACCCCTCTAACTTATCTGAGTTTGAAGAGGTTGGCCTTACTGCCAGCTATGGTGCAGTGCACAAAGCACCGTACGTGGCCGAAAGTGCCGTGAAAATTGGATTGGTACTAGCCGAAGAGTTACCCGTAAAAAGTAACGGTACAGTAATACTCATTGGCAAAGTAATTGAACTGGAAGTAGACCCTACCCTGGTAGCCGCCGATGGCTTTGTAAACCTATGCAACGCCAATACGATGTCGGTAATAGGCTTGGATGCCTACTGCGAACCAAAACTTGTAGACCGATTGGAATACGCTAGACCAGGAAAAGATACCAAATCAATATAAAAAAAGCCCTCCCCGAATTACGGAGAGGGCTTTTAGATATCGTTTAAGCCATTAACTTATTTCAACTCAAAAGGCACAGAAGCTACTTCATAACCATTCTGATAGAATACCGCAGAGTAAGTACCTGAAGCATAAGTGCCGGTTTGCTGCCAGTATACACACATGTTTTTCTCCGCTTGGTCGTAAGGGAAACTTACTTTTTTGGTGTATTGCTTTTGCTCACCGGTTTCGGCCAACACAAACATGCCGCTACCTTCAGCAGCCACCGCTACTGTAGAGCCACCAGGACTAATTACACGCAATAGCAAAGTTTTTTCACCTGGGTCGGCTACACGGTTTTCAGGTACATTAAAGCAGAAGCGTAGTTTTTCTGATTTTTTGGCACTGTTGGTTTCCACCTCTTTGCCATTACCTTTGTAACGCACACCAGATATCATCACGTTATCAGGCTTCAACAACGAACCCAGTTCTACTTTCTTATTTTTAACTGTAAGGTCGTTTTTCAACAACTCGTTTTCTTGCGTACTAGCCACCAAGCTAGTGCCCAGCGAGTCGGTTTTGCGCACCAAGTATTCATTGTTGGCTTTAAGCGAGTCAATGGTGTTACCCAATGCCATTAAGCTTTGCTCAAGCTCCTTTACTTTAGCATCAAGTTTT
Source organism: Chitinophagales bacterium (assembly GCA_018401955.1). Taxonomy (GTDB): domain Bacteria; phylum Bacteroidota; class Bacteroidia; order Chitinophagales; family CAIOSU01; genus CAIOSU01. The sequence goes on from JAGYJT010000001.1 coordinate 181,548, forward strand.
TTACGCTGGCCAGCACTGTAATCAGCACTTTTTTTGTACTTATCGCGCTCGGCCCTAATGGTTTCTAAGTCTGCCTTATAAACCTCAACCATGGCAAGCAACTCTTGGTTGTCGCCGGCAAGTTCTTCCAATTCCTGAATTTTAAGCTCCAGGTTTTTCTCTGCCGAGTCGAGGCTAGTTTGCACCTCTACATTGTGCTGCTCTAGGTCGGCATTTTCATTCTTCATGTTGTAGTTGTTATACACAAAGAATACGTTAAGCAATATAAGGGCCAGTATCAGAAATATGTATATACCTCTCTTACTGTTCCCTTCGCTTTTAGGTTGCTGTGCTTCAGTGCTCATGGCTTTTCATTATTTTTGTTATACAAAAGTACGTTTCTTTCCCAACTTATTGGGCTTAATCCCAACCTGTTAATCAACTACTATGCCAGAACTAAGTTCAGAAATGTGGACACTAAGGTACCATAACGGACAAACCGGGTGGGATATTGGGCAACCTTCAATGCCTTTGAAAAATTATATTGACTCGTTGACTAACAACGAGTTACGCATACTTATACCCGGTGGCGGAAACGGGTATGAGGCCGAATACCTTGCCGAAAAAGGATATAAAAACACGGTTTTGCTAGACTGGAGCCAAGCTCCATTGGATGCTTTTGCTGCCAGAAATGTAGATTTTAAGAAACAACAATTGGTTTGCGGGGACTTTTTTCTACACCACGGCAATTACGATTTAGTGTTTGAACAGACCTTTTTCTGCGCTATTGATCCTGCACTTAGGGCGGCATATGCCAAAAAGATGCATGAATTGATAGTGCCAGGAGGCAAATTAGTAGGAGTGCTGTTCAATACCAACTTTGAGAAAGTAGGCCCACCTTTTGGGGGCACTGAGGCTGAATACCGTGAATACTTTGAGCCATACTTTCATTTCCGCCATTTTGAGACTTGCTACAACTCTATACCGCCGCGGGCAGGGAGTGAATTGTGGATGGAGCTGGAAAGGAAGTAGGCTTGTGTATTAAGTAGTGAGTATTAGTATCTCGATTTCTCGACTCAACATGGGTAAGTCTCTTACTACTATTGACCAAATGATTTCCTCTGAAACAGTATCGTATCCATGGATTATGCGATTTCGGGTATCAACAATTTTCCGAGCCTGAGTAATATTAATTTGAGGGTTGAATTTCAGAATCCGGCTTACTGCCTCACCAATAATCTCGATATTCCGTTCAATTGCCCTTTTGGTTTTTAAATCCTTCCTAAACTCATTAAAATCCTTTTTTTCTGGTAAAAAAGAGTTGATTTCGCTAATGGCTTGTTCTATATCAGACAGCCATACCCTGAGTTCATTTTCCATAAACCAGTACTTTTGTTGCGTCTATTTCTTTCAGCAAGTAGGGATTCTTCAGTGATTTTTGTTCTAACAAATCTACTTTTCTATTGAGCAACTGTTCAAGCTGTGCCTTTAATCCGAAATAGTCATCGGCATATGCCAGTGGGTCACTATTATCTATGTCCACCAAAAAATCCACATCACTATGCGCTTTCAATTGGCCTTTTACAATCGAACCAAATGCAAACAATGCTCTTACATGGTATTGGATGCATAGCTGGATAATACTTACCTTATGTTCATTGAGGATTGCCATACCCTAAATTTAATACTTTACTATCAGTTGGCAATAGCTATTTTAAACTTCCTTTATTGCTTTTATATACCACCAAGCTAGCAAGCATACCCATAAAACCGCTAGCAATTGCCCCGTAGGCCAATATCCAATGCGAGCCGCCCAACATATAAGTGTAAATAGTTACACCCAAACCAATTGCCAATATGGCCGCGCTACCCCAAAAACCACCTATAGCGCCTTTCTTTCTGGTCTGCCGCTCAGCGTGGCGCTGTAAGTCTCGGTTAAGCTGTTTTAGGATAAAATCGATATTGTGCTTTTCCACGCCTCTTGTTTCCAGCTCTTTTCTGGCATTGGCTAAGCTACTTCTGTGGTCCAGTATTAGTGGGAAATAATGTTCGTATTCGCGGTCAATCAAAGCCGCATCATATTGTTGGCTCATTCGGGTTCAATAGCTCAATGAACGGAAATAACCTACACCATCCATAACTTCATCTTCAATTATCAACTCGGTAGTGGTCAAGCATAAAATCTTATAAGGATTACGTTCTATATTAAGTGTTGAATTAGACAGGCTCCAGACATAATCATACCTTACCATAGGATATCTAAGAGGTTCTGGACGGCGTTCAAGTGCATAACTACCATCTTTATAGAAATTTAAATATACTGTGTCCGATACATATGTTTCTTCTGTTTCCTGATATACATTTTTATAAAGTTGCCAAGTTCTTGACGTCAGCTTCTCAAAGTCGCTCATCCTTCGCTCTTTTACTTTAGTGCAATTGGAGAAAAGAAGTGAACTGCAAGCAACCAAAATTAATAGTGCAACATTTTTCATATCCACTTTTTGTTGAAGATACTGTTTTGAGTTGAAAAAGAGAAACGGCAAAAATGTAGTAATCAAAATCAACTTGCCGCAATTAAAATTACAAGTCTTGTCTCTTGCGTCTTGTGTCTAAATTTCTCCTAATTTTACCCTCATGCTAGACCATGTAATACTTGACTACGCCCTAGTGTTTGATATTGAAACCGTGCCGGGCGTAAAAACTTTTAAAGAACTATCGCCTGCCATGCAAGAAATGTGGGGCCATAAGGCCGACCGCATGGGTTACCTTAAAGATGGTGCTACCGTGGCCGAAAGCTACGAGACCTGGGCGGGCATCTATGCCGAGTTTGGCAAGGTAATTTGCATATCGGTGGGCTACTTTAAAAAGGATGCAGAAACCGGAAGGCTAGGGCTGCGCATTCGCTCGTTTGCCAACAGGGATGAAAAAGTGCTGTTGCTGGAGTTTGCCGAAACACTGAACAAATACTTTAACCAAATAGGCAACCATTATTTTTCGGGCCACAACATCAATGAGTTTGATATACCTTACTGCTGTCGCCGTATGCTGGTAAACGGCATTGAGCTACCTGGCTTGCTTGATATTGCCGGCAAAAAACCTTGGGAGCTAAAGAACTTTGATACCATGCAACACTGGAAGTTTGGCGACTATAAAAGCTATACTTCGTTGAAGTTGTTGGCTGCCCTGTTTGACATCCCTACCCCGAAGGATGATATTGATGGCAGCGATGTAGCCCGTGTATTTTGGCAAGAAGATGACCTAGACCGCATCCGTATTTATTGCGAAAAGGATGTGGCTACCGCGGCACGCCTGCTACTGCGCTACAAGGGCCTACCAACTTTGGAAGACACCGACATACACTTTGTGTAACCCATGAAAGTAGCGCTGATACATATGAACTTGGGCCTTAAAGGTGGCCTCGAGACGCGACTGTATAACTACATGCGGTACTTTCTTAAGCGGGGGGATAAGGTAATGGTGATAACCTCAAAAATTGCCTTGGGCATTGACATACCGCGTGAGGTGGATATTATGAAAATTGACCTAAGCTCAACGCCCAAGCCCATACGCCCGTGGATGTTTGCCAATAAGGTTGCTGAAGTAATGGACAGCATGAAACTCGATTTCTCGCTTTCGCTGGCTCGAACAGGTAATCAAAAAGCATTGATTGCCCCCAACACCCATAAAGGTTACTTGCAAGCAATGGATAAAAAATTGAATACTCCCATTGATTGGATGACCAATAAGCTGGATAAAAAGGCCTTTGAAAAGTCGCCCTATATTTTTGCATGCAGCGAAATGGTGCGCCAAGAAATAATTGATTTGTACGGCATAGACGATAGCAAAATACACACGCTGTTTCCGCCCATAAACGCATATGACTTTAACCCCAACGCCATACAGACGCCGCAAAACCTACGCCGCGAACTGGGCCTTGACCCCGACAAGAAAACCCTAGCCCTAGTAAGCACCAGCCACAACCGCAAAGGTCTGCCACTGATGCTGGAAGTGATGAAAAAGCTAGAAAACAAACCGATACAGCTAGCAGTTGCGGGCACTCCCCTATCCAATTTACCGAGCAATGTGGTGTCTTTGGGTTTCCAAACCAATATGAAGAAGCTGTATTGGGCTGCCGACCTATTGGTGCACCCTGCAACCTACGAACCCTTTGGGCAAGTGGTGGCCGAGGCTTTGGCTTGCGGCTGCCCTGTGGCGGTAAGCGATAAAACCGGCGCTAAAGAAATATTGAGCCCTGAGTTGGGATTGGTAGTGCCAAAACTTGATGCTGAGCATTGGGCACAGGCTATTGAGAAAGCGTTGCAGCTGCCTTTTAATATCCCTGATGATATTTTGGTGCAGAAAGGCCTCACGCTAGAGCAGCACATGGAGTGCATGCTTGGGGTGGTTGGTAATTGAATGGATATTTCCCCAACGAGGATACATAACTATAAAATGGGGCAAAGCCCTATCTCCTTAACACCTTACAATGGCCCGTACTAATATTATATATCCCCGTTGGGGAAATACATAATACCAAACATATTTTGAGCGACACAAAAAGAGTCTAATAATAGTAGAATATTGTCCCTACCTCTATCCGAACACCTTGTTAATTATTACCCTTCCGTTTCACCAAATACATAATGGCGATAAACACCAAGCTTGGTGCAAATACCCATACCAACTCGCTTTTGATTACCCGCAAACCCTTTTCGCTAAAAAAGGCGGCTATGCCAATGGGTGAAACTTGTATGGGCCGCCATGGAAGAAAATATCGGGCATTATCAAATGGCGCAAAGAAGGCTACGCCCAATCCGCCAGTGGTCATGGCATCTAAAATAGGATGGGTGGCCGTGCAAATAAAAAAGTACAACCACAACATCCAAAAGTGTTTTTGGCTGGCAGCCAATGAGCGGTAAAAAACCATTACTACCATAAGTGCCAACAGCGCCGCAAATACAAACGAATGCGTGAAGCCACGGTGGCCCCAAAAGCTACCGTAATCAATGCCCAGCTTAAAGCCGATGGCATCAAAATCGGGTGCAATGGCACAAAGCATACCCAGCAGCCAAAACTTCCATGAGTTTTTGAGGCTGAACGCCTTACCAACGGCTACCGCCGCAATAGCATGTGCAAATGCTGAAGCCATTTTTGAGTTACGGGTTACGGGTTACGGGTTACGAATGTACTAAACGAAAACCGAACCGATGAGCAAATGTCAGTTTTTAGCTTGCCGATTCTGCCCTTACTTTCAATGCGTCATTCATTAATTTGAATCCGGCAATGGTGTTATTGTCAAGCATTTTGGCAAATAGGGGTACCAATATACCCGTAAATACTTCGCGCTGCACCAAGGTGGTGGTTCCGTTACCGTTATCGGTAAGCTCAAAAATATGCTCGCCATCAAACAGGCCTTTTACCAGCAACTTTCCTTTCCAGCGGAACTCCTTATTGGGATTAAAGGCCAATACCGTGGGCTTAAAAGTCATGCCTTGGGCACCCGGTGGCTCAATGCGTACAACAATGGTATTGCCCACTTTCACCTCGCCGGTAACGGATTTTATAAAAGGGTTCCAATTGGGATATTGCTCAAAATCCGTTAACACCTGCCAAACCTTACTGGGTAATGCCTTGATAATTATGTTGGTTACTATTTCTTTCGGTTGCTTTGCCATAATGCTTGTTTTTTAGTTACAAAGCAAAGTTGGGGCTAATTAGAAAGCGTGCACTTGATAAAAATCAAGAACTGCGTTCGGTCGATGGTTAAAAAGCAAATGAGCTTAAGAGTTAAAACTAAGCATTAGCCAATTGCCACTCGGCAAAGGAGGTTTGCAGGGCGCCTAAAAATGCCTCGGCTGGTTGTGCGCCAGAAATGGCATATTTTCTATCGAACACAAAAAACGGTACGCCTTGCACGCCAATTTGCTGCGCCTCTTGCACGTCGGCTTGCACTGCCGTTAAGTAGGCATCGCTAGCCAGCACTTCCGTTACTGTTTGTGCATCAAGCCCTATGCTTGTGCCAATGGCTTGCAACACCTCGTGGCTGGCAATGTCTTTACCTTCAATAAAGTAGGCCTTGAACAACAACTCTTTAGCGGCATCGCCCAAATTGTGCTGTTTGGCCAATTGCAACAAACGGTGCGCATCAATGGAGTTGGCAACTATCGCTTGGTCAAAGTTATAATTCAACCCAACTGCTGCGGCCGTATCGGTTACCTGCTGGTGCATTTGCTTCGATTGCTCCACGCTCATACCCTTGCGCTTGGCTAAATATTCGTAAGGGCTGGTTTTACCGTCGCCCTTCAACTCAGGGTCTAACAAAAAGCTGTGCCAAACCAATTCAATCTTATCGCCATCGGCAAATTGTGCCAATGCTGCTTCAAACTTACGCTTACCGATATAACAAAACGGACAAACTACATCTGACCATATTTCAACTTTCATCTTGTGGGGGGGGTCTTGTTCCTAAAAATCAATGTTAAAACACCGAAATTGGCAAAATAGTGCCCTATGCGATAAATTAAGTTTTGATGTTATGTTCCAGTCGCAGACTGGATGTTATGTTTCCACAAGACACAGTCTTGCGCCGGCAGCACCACAACAGTTTCACTAAAAATACATAGCCCTACTGCCCTTTCAACTGCTTATTGCGCATCCGGCTCAAAGTTTCAGGTGTCATGCCTATCATACTGGCAAGGTATTGCAGCGGTACTTGGTTAAAGAGCTCTGGACTTTCTGTCAGCAAGCGATGGTAGCGTTCTTCGGCAGTCATGTGTAGGTGACTAAACATGCGCTCCTCAAGCATTACAAAGCACTTGGCGATAAACAATTTATCCAACTCTTGCCACTTGGGTATCTCCTTGCCTAGATTGGTATAAACATCTCTATCAATGGAGTAAAGGCTGCAATCAGTAAGCGCTTGTATGTTCCAGCGACCTGGCGATTGAAAAACAAAGCTGGCCAAATCGGTTACAAAATAGCTTGGAGTCGATATCCATTGGGTTACCTCTTTGCCATCCACCTCGCGGTATAATCTAATAAGCCCCTCGGTAATAAATGCAATTCTATTACAATAGCGGCCCTGTTTCAAAAAGTACTCGCCCTTGGTTAGTGCTATCGGCTCAAACTTGCCAGCAATGGTAGCCAGTTCATCATTGGCTACCGGAAAGAAGTTTTGAATATAGGAGGTTAATTCCTGCATTACTTCTTTTTGGTAACAATAGGGTCGCAAATCCATCCATCGTAATAGCCGCCGTTCTGCATAGAGAGGTCAACCAACTGCAACGTGGTTTCTTCAATTTTCTCCTTGTCCATTTCTTGTCTACGGCCAAACAAAATACCAAAGGGCAAATCACCTTCATTCTCTCCAGTGCCTAAAATTTTAAATCCACGCCTCACCAAATCGCCTTCAAAACTATTCCTATCCCTGGCTGTCGGGAAATTGGCAAAATGCTGCAACGTACGCGCTTCGGTAAGGCTGTCGCCCATTTCAAGCAATTCATTTAGCTTCTCCTCATTGTACCTTATTTGCACCGTGTACTCATCAGGGTATACATTATAATAGTTGAACCAATAGGGGTCGTGCTCAATTACCATTTTGTAGCTATACCCAGGGAAATCTTGCATTACCCTGTTACACTTGGCTCTAAAGGTGCTTGAGTCGGGCATGTAATAGTAATAATCCCTATAGCCTTTGGAGGTAACCCTGCCAAAGTAAACCCCTTTTGACCAAAGCATGCTTACCGCCAAGCGCTCTTCAATCTGCTCAAGCAAATCAGGATTTTTAAGCTCAACCAGGCCCGTTGAGTCAGGCTCTTTGAGCGTTAGCAAAAATGAACATTGAAAATGATACGCAGGTGAAGGGGTAACAGACTCAACCCCAAGGTCAACTTTCACCTCGGCAACAGCACCATTGGCTGTTTCAGATACATAAGTAATCCATTTGGATATATAACTAGGCTTGGTAACCTCTTGTTGGGCAATTACATGGGTGCTGCTAATCAGCATCGCCATCATTGCACCATAAATTATTATCCGTTTCATATCATCTGTTTCCAGCGTAAAAATAGCATTAATATACGCTTAGAGCAGAAATCTTGCCAACCATCATTTAATCCACCCCATTCAATTCATCTACCACCCGAAGGGCATCGCCATGCTCGTAAAAGTCAAGATGGATAAACGTAGGCATGCGATTATGAAAATTGTAACACTCGTTAATGCGGCCCATAAGCTTATCGTAGGTGTTTATTACCCTTGCCGAGTCTTCTTGAGGGGTTAAATTGGTAAGAAAGTGATTGAACAAATACAAACCACCATTAGGGTCGCCACGGTACCACTCACAGTCAAAGTCACTCAACCTTTGGGCATCATAGTCATGGTCTACCATAAACGACCAACTATGGTGAAAACCCACAACATCATCGTTGTTGCTCCTATTGGTAAACACCACCAGTCGCTTGCCACTTTCAATCATCTCCCCTAGCGTGGGCCAAGGCTGCCCAAGGGTTTGCACATGAAAGTACTCGGTTAGCCCCTCGGCATCAAATACATCGTACATTCTGGCAACGTTGGCGCTGCCCTCAATGTGTATGGTCAATATATCATCTGGGTTACTAACCATAAACTGTTTTACCTCTTGCAGCACACTGCTAAAAAGTATACAGCCCAGCGGCTCAAACCCATGGTATACGTATACATCTTGCGGGCCGCACGACGAACTATTGGTATAGTACGTTTTAAAATTGAGCGCTCTTACCCCGTCTTGCAACTGCTTGGTAACGGTTTGGCCTTGGTTGGCCGCCAACGGAGAAAATACCGGAAGGTGGGCATGAGAATTGTGGGTCATTATATACACCAATTCATCATAGCGTTTGCCGCACAGCTCTGGGTGGCCGTTGCACTGCTTGGTTGCTACGGTGGTATCTATGGGGTTGGTAATGGTATCGTTAGGGTCTACCAGTTGCTGATCAACACCATCCACATCCTTTTTACACGACACGGTACCCATTGCAATGATGGCTGCAAAAAACCAGAGGAAAGTATACTTCATAATGTTTAGCCTTAACAATGGCTTAACATAAAACTAACATTTTAGTTTGGTTTGGGCAAAAAGAAAATAACTAAATAACGGACCAAACCATTAACTGGATAGTCGCTAAAAAACTAAGCATTAAACAAAGATGCAACCAAACAGCCGTAACAAACTTCAATTACCGTGATTAAACTAAAAGGCCTACACCTTTAGCCCAAATACCCTATTTTTGAATTTCCTATAAAACAGCACACACCATGGAAGTAAAACGCCTGATTGACTTACTGCCCTACCAGCTAAAAAACTATGAACAACCTGATGCCCTTGCAACCAAAATAGATGGCAAATGGAAAAAATACAGTGCACAAGAAGTGCTGGATAACGCAGCCAAGGTAAGCCGCGTGCTACTTAAGCTAGGTGTGCAACCGGGCGATAAAGTGGCCCTAGTGGCCAACAACCGCCCCGAGTGGAACTTTGTAGACCTTGGCATATTGGGCATAGGGGCGGTAAACGTACCCGTGTACCCTACCATTAGCGAAGGGGAATACAAGTTCATTTTTAACGATGCGGAAGTGAAATTCGCATTCGTATCGGATGCTGGGCTATATAAAAAAGTAAACGACATACGCGGCGAAGTAAGCACTCTGCAAGAGATATATGCTTTTGACAACGTATCCGGGGCTAAGCTGTACGAAGATTTTTTAGCCCTTGATGAAAACAATAACCAAGCGGAAGTTGATGCCCGTGCAGCGGCAGTAAAGCCTGAAGACCTAGCCACTATCATCTACACATCGGGTACTACGGGTACGCCCAAAGGGGTGATGCTATCGCATAGCAACATAGTGAGCAACATAATGAGCGTGTGCGATATGCTACCACTAAGCAATGAGCACCGTGCGCTGAGCTTTTTGCCTTTGTGCCATATTTTTGAGCGCACGGTAACCTACACATACTTTTACAAAGGCTCGTCAATATACTATGCAGAGAGCATGGAAACCATTGCCGAAAACCTGAAGGAAGTAAAACCGCACTTTTTTACCACCGTGCCGCGCCTGCTAGAGAAAGTGTATGATAAAATCGTATCAACGGGCCATAATCTTACGGGCATCAAAAAAACCTTGTTCTTTTGGGCATTGGATTTGGGCCTAAGGTTTGATGACCGTGGCAATAACGGTTTCTTTTATAACTTGCAATTGGGCATAGCCCGCAAGCTTATTTTTAGCAAGTGGCAAGAGGCATTGGGCGGCGAGCTTATTGGTATAGTAACCGGTGCCGCTGCCCTACAAACGCGCTTGGCGAAAGTGTTTTCAGCGGCTGATATTAGGGTGCGCCAAGGGTATGGCCAAACCGAAACATCGCCAGTGCTTACCGTTGATAGGTTTGAGGATGGCGAGTATTGCCTAGGCACTGTAGGCCAAGTAATACCGGGCGTGGAGATAAAACTTGACCCCACCAGCAAAGAAATATTGGCCAGGGGGCCCAACATTATGATGGGCTACTATAAACGCCCCGATATTACCGCCGAAACCATTAAAGATGGCTGGTTGCACACTGGTGACGTAGGTGAGTTGGTAGATGGTAAGTTTTTGAAGATAACCGACCGCGTAAAAGAGCTCTTTAAAACCAGCGGTGGCAAATACGTTGCCCCGCAGGTAATTGAGAACAAAATGAAGGAAAGCCCTTACATTGAGCAAATAATGGTAATTGGCGAAAACGAGAAGTTTGTTTCTGCTTTGGTTATTCCCAACTTCCTATCGGTAATTGAGTGGGGCAAGCGCCATGGCGTGGATGTGAACCAAAGCCAAGAATCGCTGTTGAAAGATGCGAAGGTGCACAAACTTTTCAAAGATGAAATTGAGGGTTTTAACAAAGATTTTGGCCATGTAGAGCAAGTAAAACGCTTTAAGCTTATGCCTACCGAGTGGTCTATTGAAGGTGGTGAACTTACCCCAACCATGAAAGTAAAGCGCAAAGTGGTAATGGAGAAATACAATAAAGAAATTGCCGAAATATATAACGTAAAATAGGGCAACTGCAATTACTTTACATCATTGCTTTAAAACATTATCGGGGTTATTTGTTATTAATGGGAATATGAAACTAGAAGACCACCTAATAGATAAATACCGCCAGATAATTGCTGAGCGCTATAACTATGCCAAGCTTACAGAGTATAAACCATTGCCCGACGGTATTACCGAGCAAATGGTTGATGATATAAGGACCTTCTTTTTAGAAAGTATTTACCCCGAACCGGCTAAGCGCCATGAGCTCGATGATGCCTTTGCGCAGTTGCAAAACTACATACACCAACCAGCCAAGGTGTGGGGCATAATGGGCAACCTTACCGCGGCCATATTTAAGTTTGGCACCATGCTACCTGCGGCCCTAAAAACGGGCATGATATCGCTAGAGGCCTTTACCGCTGCCAAAAACTTTGAGCATACCATGGCGCGTGCCGCCAAAGATAATGGCTACAGTGTGCCACTTACCAACGAGCAATTTATTGATTGTTTAAGCAAACTACCACGCCATCAGCTGGATTCGTTTGCTAAAGACGTGGGTAGGCTTTTCCGCTCGATGGCCGACACTCGCTTGCTCTCTAAAACCATTGAGATTATGCAAGACGTAATTAAAAAGATGGAGAGCAAAACCAAGATTTATACTAAAGATGAAGTTGACGGTATAAAAATGGGGTTGGATATTATGAAAGAAGGGCTTTCGCTGTTTAGTCAGTATCCTGATAAAACCAAAGAGCAAATGGTGGATTACATTGTTGACCGCGAAATGCAGTTTATCGATGAAATCTACTTTAAACATCGTGAGGATTGAAAGTTTGGGTGGCCATATTATTTTGGATACTTACCTTAGGAAGTGCTACCGCCCAAAACGAACTTCCATCAGTTGACTCTTTGCCCCCTAATATTTATCTAGATACTGCTTATGCACCGTTTCTTTTTGGTGTAACCTCAGGCGACCCGCTTACCGATAGGGTGATTATATGGACCCGCATAACTGCTGCTAACGGTGCCACCACCGTGCAAGTAAAATGGGAAATGGCACTGGACCCACTGTTTAACAACATTGTTAATAGCGGAGGCACCGAAACCACAGCCACTAAAGATTGGACCGTAAAAGTGGATGCCGCTGGGCTACAGCCAGGCACTCGATATTATTATCGGTTTGTGGCACCCAATGGCAGCTACTCGCCAACGGGCAGGGCAAAAACTGCACCGGCTAATGGCGTTAGCAGTTTTCGTATGGCCAGTTTAAGTTGCAGCAGCATCTACTCAGGCTTTTTTAATGCCTACAGGCGGTTGGGCGAAAGAGATGACATAGACTTAATTGTTCATTTGGGTGATTATATTTACGACTTTGTTGATGGCAGCGAAAAAGTGAGGGTACCATCTCCCTACCCCACTGAGCCTAACGATATACACACTTTTAGGGAGCGCCACAAGTACTACCTTGCAGACCCCGACCTTAGGTATGCCCGGCAACAACATACCTGGGTAGCTATTTGGGACAATCATGATATTGACATAAAGCACCCCGAAATTGATAAACAAGCCAAACAAGCCTTTTTTGAGTATTTACCCATTAGGGAGGTAAGCTTAGAGGAGCCATACCGCATTTATCGTAAATTCTCTTTCGGTGGACTGTTTGACATTTTTATGCTCGACATGAACAGCTATGTGGTTAAAGACGGCGAAAACAAGACCTTTTTGGGCGATACGCAGTTGCAATGGCTGCAAAATGAAGTAAGCCAATCAACGGCTAAGTGGAAGATTATTGGCAGTCAAAAAATGGTAGGGGGCTGGTATAGCAAAGGCATACCAAAGTTTTTAGGGCTGCCCGGCGATGGTACTTTTTTTGATACCAGCAGCTTTGATGGTCATCATAAAGAACGAAAAGCCCTATTGCAGTTTTTTGCCGATAGTGCCATCAACAACTTGGTAGTGATAAGCGGCGATATGCACATGACCTTCGCCATGAACCTATCACTTGACCCACACAACCGAAAAACTTATAAGCGGCGCACAGCTAAAGGTTCTGTAGGGGTAGAAATACTCACGGGCAGCATAAGTAGGGGTAACTTTGATGAAGCCGGAGCACCCAAACCCGCCATTGAAGTGATTAGAAAAATAAGTATGCGCACCAACCCGCACCATGTATTTACCGATTTTATACAGCACGGTTATGGCATACTAGACATTACCACTGAGAGGGTAATTGCTGAAATGTGGTACTCGCCAGTACTTTATAAAACCGACATCGAAAAATTTGGCATCGGCCTTAGGGTGCGCAACGGAAAAAATAAATGGGACTGGCGATTGCTAGCTGAACCAGTAAATGAGTAGTGCGAATAATGTTATCAGCCAAGGGTGCAAATAAAGTATTCACCCATACAATATCTACCTGCAAATCACGTCATTAACCAAACGAAACAAAGGCCGTAAGGAAACTTTAGGTACGTATATAGTTTCTAATTACAATGGCTACCAATAGTTTGAATAGAAACTTCGGACTATAAGCAACCAATGTTACCCCGTTCCGTTTTAATAACTGCTTTATTATTCAGTAGATTTGCATCCGGAAACAAAAAATTCCCCCTTTTCCAAAGGGCCTAACTAAAACCTATAACGTGAAACAGGCTTACCTTTTCACCCTACTTATTTGTCTGGTACCCTCCTTTATTTTGGCACAAACCGCTATTATACAAGGCACCGTATATGACCAAAAGACCAAAGAAACTTTACCCGGGGTAACTGTTAGGGTAGATGAATCAACAGGCACCACTACCGACTTAGATGGAAATTATTCAATAGAAGTTCCGGCAGGTGCATACAACCTCAAGTTTACGTTTGTGGGCTATACCCCAATAGAAAAAGATGGCCGCTCAAAAGCCGGCGAAAACATAACGGTGGATGTACGAATGGTTGAAGGAGCCGAAGAGCTGAACTTGGTAACCGTGAGTGGTTCGAAAACCGAACGAAGACTGCCCGAAGAAACCGTAACTATTGAGGTGCTGAAAAGCGACCTTATTGACAACACCAACAGTGTTACCCTTGCCGAAGCCATTGATAAAGTAGCCGGAGTAACAGTATACGACAACCAAGTAACCATACGTGGCGGTAGTGGCTACCAATTTGGTGCCGGTAGCCGCGTGTTGTTGCTAATTAACGATTTGCCTTTGTTAAGTGTTGATAGAGGAGAAATCCGTTGGAATTTTGTGCCACTCGAAATTGTAGACCAGGTAGAGGTAATTAAATCGGCCTCATCGGCCCTATATGGCGCATCAGCGCTTAACGGTGTAATAAATGTACGCACAGGCTATGCAACCGATAAGCCCCAAACAGAAGCCTTGATATACTACAATGCCTATGCAAAGCCACGCAACAAAGACTTTGCCTGGTGGACCGAGGCTGCCAACAACCCAATGCGCTATGGGGGCCAGTTTAGCACCAAGCAACGGTTTGGCGATCATGACCTTTCAGTGGGTTTGAGCTACAACAAAACAACCGGTTTTATTAGGCAGCTTAATACGGGTTTTGCTCGCTTAACGTTACAGTATAGGCACCGCCCAAGCAAAATACAAGGGCTGTCGTATGGCATTTTGGCAAACTTAATGGAAAGCGAAGAAGGCGATTATTTCTTTTGGAAAGATACCAAAACTGGTGCATTTATTCCATTTGGCAGCGATAGTAACAATGACAAGGGAAGCCTTAGTTTGCAACGTCGCCGCAGTATTATGCTCGACCCTTGGGTAAACTACTTTGACAAATTAGGCAACAAGCACACCTTGCGTTTTAGGTATTACCATGTAAACCTATTTTTTACTGCTGCTAACCCAATTGCCTCCCAATTCTTGGGCGAATACCAATATCAGCGTAAATATAAAATTGGCCTAACTACCACGGCTGGTTTAATGGGTCAGGTATTTAAACTAACCGACCAAGATTTAGGAAACCATAACGGCTCAAACATTGCCGCTTATGTGCAACTCGACCAAAAAATTGGTAGGGTAAATTTAGTTGCAGGCTTTAGGTACGAGTATTTTACGCTAGATACCGCCTTTAGCAACGGGCGGCCTGTAGGTACTGCCGGCATTAACTATCAAGCAGGTAAATCTACCTATTTAAGGGCTTCTATTGGTCAAGGTTTCCGCTTTCCGAGTATTGCAGAGCGATACGTAAACGAAACGTTGGAAGGCATTAATATTTTGCCAAACCCTGATCTTCAACCCGAATACGGCTTTAACAGCGAAATCGGTATCAAACAAGGTTTCAAAATCGGTAAGTTTTTGGGCTATGCAGACTTTTCAATGTTTTGGATGGAATATTGGAACATGACCGAGTTTGCCTTTGATGTATACCTACCAGATGTATTGCCACCCGGTCAATCATTATCAGATTATATAGGCTTTAAGGCTATTAATGTAAGCCGTGCGCGTATAGCAGGTTATGAGGTTTCGGTATATGGCGAGGGTAAGGTAACCAAAGATTTAACGCTACGCTGGCAGGGCGGTTACACCTACACTTATGGTGTTGATTTAAACCAAAACCCTGAGATAGCTAATACTGGAAGGTTCTTAAAAACCCTTTTTAAGAGCATCGGCTCTGACGATGAAGATGTGCTAACACCTTTGCTCAAGTACCGGATGAGGCACTCGTTTAAAAACGATATTGAGATAGAGTACAAGCAACTAATATTTGGCATTGATACCCGTTTTTATGGCAAAGTTGAAAAAGTGGATGATATTTTTGTAGCCTATATTCAAGGATTGGATGAATACAGGCGCGAAAACGACCATCCTGAATTTCTATTGAACCTTCGCTTAGGATATAAAATTGGCAAATTTGGCAAGGTTAGTTTAATTGTTAACAATGCCTTAAACAGCGAAATTTCTTATCGCCCAGCAAGGATGGAAGCCCCGCTTAACTTTGTAGTACAATACAAAATTACAATATAAGAGGTTCGAGGTATTGGCATATTAAATACAACTTCGTATCTTACCTGCTTAATAAAGGTCTCAACCTTACAATTTTATGCCCGATTATTGTAATATAGGTTAACCCTTTAATACCCAGATATTGCCAATAAACCTGCTATGAAACGTTTTAATTTACTATTGCTACTATCGGTATTGCTTGTTTTCGCCGATTATACCGTTGTGTTGGCCCAAAACTACAATGATGGGCCCATACAGCTACAAGCAAGGCTGAGAGAGATAAGAGTACAATACAATACAACCAGCTCATCAGATTTTGCGCTAAATTGTGGGACATTGTGTGCTAGCTTCCCTGCAAGTTTTAGGGATGATGAGCTAACATTCTACGTTTGGGCGCAAGATGCCGCTAACATTAGTGGCCTACCTTGGCAAGGGGGCAACTGTTTACAAGCAAATTTATCTATGCCGGGCGGTGCTGATATTTCTCCTGATTACAACACAGTGCTTTTCAACTTTACCTATCCTACACCCAACGTACCCCAATATTTTAGGTTGCGCCTTGATGCTTGGGAAGATGACGTACCTAGTGATTTTGCATTCCTTGGTGGCCTGGTAAGTTGTGGCAATGGAGCTGGTACACGTTGCACCTACGAAACCAACGTGCCTTGTATTAGCTTGGTTGGCTGGGATGAAGGTGACGATTTTCGTTGCAACTCATTTACTTTTAAACAAGCCCTTGACTATCGCTTCGATTCGTTGAACAATGGTCGTAAAATATCTCCTTGCGTATGGTTTGATCAAGGCTATATAATCGGTTCGGGTTGTACCAATAATTTCTACCGTCCGCGCATAGAAACCTTTTTTAGATACACCCGCGGCAACGGCTGTGCAGATGCTATTGATTTGGGAGCCATGAATGCTGGTAGTACCATTACCCATTTCAATAACAATAGCTGCTACAACAACAACTTTACGCAAAGCCCAGGCAACGATGTGTTTTACAGCTTTACCCTAAATGGGCCACTGGGCATAAACGCAAGCTTATGCGGCGTTGATGGTGCACAGTTTGACAGTTACTTGTATCTATTGGATAGCAACTGTAACGTAGAGACATCTGACGATAACGGTTGTGGCAGCCAATCAACCATTTCATATTACCTGTGTCAGCCGGGTACCTATTATTTGGTAGTTGATGGAGCCACGGCGGCAGCACAAGGCACGTTTACCCTTACCCTTACAGAGGATACCAACTTTACCTTTAAGAGCACCTTGACCAAACGCGATGCGCTTTGCTTTGGCTCTGACGACGGATGGGCCTCAGTAGATGTTATCGGAGGTTTCCCTCCATATACCTATGCATGGTCGGGCGGGGGCGGTGGCACCACCACCGATTCGGTTTACGGCCTGTCCCCAGGTACTTATATAGTTACCGTAAGCGATACCAAAGGTTGTACGGTAAACGACACCGCGGTAATTACCGAGCCTACCCCGCTACAAATGACCATGAGCTCAACCAATGTGCAATGTAGTGGCTATACCAATGGCACTGCAACAGCCAGCCCAACCGGTGGCACCCCGCCTTATACCTATTTATGGATAACCTTCCCGCTACAAACTACACAAACAGCTGTAGCATTAGGCGCAGGCACTTACACGGTTAATGTAATTGATGATAACGGTTGCGTAATAGTTGATTCTGTAAGCATTGGTACCAATACACAGATTGTACTTACTACCGATACCGTAAGGCAAGTAACTTGCAACGGTGCTGCTGATGGTTTTATAAATATTTCATTAAGCGGCGGTAACTTGCCATATACTTACAACTGGTCTCACGGCCCAACTACCGAAGATGTAACCGGATTGGCCCCAGGGCAATACACCGTAACGGTATATGACCAAGACAGTTGCTTTGTGGAAAGCACCTATAACATTACCGAACCCCCTGTATTGGTTACCCAAATAATTGATACGCTAAGTTTAAGCTGCAATGGTGGTAGCGACGGCATTATTACTACTATTACCAGTGGTGGCACACCGCCATATACCTATTTATGGAGCAACGGACGCACCAACCCTAACCTGCTGAATGTTTCGGCGGGAACTTATACCCTAACGGTAACTGATGCACAAGGATGTATAACCACCACAACCCAAACCTTAACAGAGCCACTACCATTAAACATTGTATGGAACGCCCAAAACCCTGTATGTTTTGGCCAAACAAATGGTAGCATACAACTAACTGTTACAGGTGGCACTGCACCATATAATTATTTGTGGACAACCAATGATACCACCCGCGATATAACCAACCTAGGCGAAGGCGTATTTGGTGTATTGATAACCGATACCAATAATTGCTTGTACTTTGATTTTGCGGTATTGTTTACTGACGCCGAATTAGAGGTTGATGTAGCATCGGTAACCAATGCCGATTGCAATGGCAATGCATCTGGTGCTATTGATTTGGCTGTGATAGGTGGAGATGGAAACTATACCTACACTTGGTCTAATGCGGTGGCAACGGGGCAAAACCCAACTGGTTTAACGGCTGGTGCTTATGCAGTAACCGTTGCGGATAGTAAGGGGTGCAGCGATACCACTTCAGCAATAATTACCGAGCCAGGCTCATTACTGGCAACCATTACCAATACCGTGGATGTAAGTTGCAACGGATATACAGATGGCGCCATTAGTGTTGACGTAACGGGTGGTACACAGCCTTATGTATACCTTTGGAACAATGGCAGCACTACAGAAGATTTATCAAGCTTGCCAGTAGGTTTCTATCAATTAAGCGTAACCGATGCTCAAAACTGCCAAGTATTGAGCGCAAACACTGCTATAATTGAACCTGCACCAATAGCTACCATACTTAATGGTGCAAATCCTGGCTGCCCAGGTGCAACCAACGGTAGCATCAATTTATTGGTAAATGGAGGCACACCGCCGTATACCTTTAACTGGAACAACGGTGCACAAACACAAAACCTAAGTAATGTAGGCTCAGGTATGTATACCGTAGTAGTAACCGATGATAATGGTTGCTCTGCCAGCGATACTATAACCCTTGCTAACAATAGCGCTTTAACAGCTATTGACTCCGTTGAAAATTTAGATTGTTATGGCGCTGCAAATGGCTCAATAACCCTTACCGTTAGTGGTGGCAGTGGCACATACGTTTATACATGGAGCCCGCCGGTAGGCACCACCAACGCCCTTACAGATCTTTCAGGTGGGGTGTACGATTTAACGATTACTGACTCTCAAGGATGTTTTGAAACCTTCAGTTATGAAGTTGAAGAACCTGCGGAGTTGACCCTATCGATTAGCGGCACCGAAGTAACTTGCTTTGGCGATGAGGATGCCCTAGCAACCAGCACTTTAAATGGTGGCGTACCTAATTACGTTTATAATTGGAGCGATGGGCAAACAAGCGTTGTTGCGTCAGGGTTGGCACCAGGGCCTATTTCGTTAACCATTACAGATGGCAATAATTGTACCGTGAGCGCCAGTACCACAATCACTGGCCCAACGGAGTTGGTAGGGGTAATTGACAGCTTGCAAAACGTAAATTGCTATGATGGCAACGATGGCAGCATATCAATTGGCATTACCGGCGGTCGCCCAAGCTACATATACTCAGTGCAGAACAATGTATTTCAATCGAGCCCTAACTTTTATGGTTTAGAAGCTGGGGACTATACAGCCTTAGTATTGGATACCAATAGCTGCCGCACGATTATACCATTTACCATAACCGAACCACAAGCTTGGGAGGTTTATTTTGATGACCCTTATGTATTTACATCAAGAGGAGCAGCGGTGCAACTAGAGCCAGAAAACAATAGCCAATTGGGCATAGTAACGTACAGCTGGAGCCCAGCTATTGGTTTGAGCTGCATCGATTGCGAAAATCCTGAAGCCTCGCCTTTAGAGACAACCACCTACACTTTAACGGCCACTGATAGCAATGGCTGCATAAGTACCGAGCAAATTGTAGTGGTTATCAAAAACCAATATGAAATCTTCTTCCCGAATGCGTTTTCGCCTAACGGGGATGGCCGAAACGATATATGGGCTCCAATTGACTATGGCTCGGCCAGAGAGATTGATATAGTAGTGTTTAACCGTTGGGGAGAAAAAGTGTTTGAATCGAACGATGTATCTTTTGGTTGGGACGGAACCTACAAAGGCGAACTTCAGGCACCTGAAACCTTCTTATACTTTGTAAAAGGAGTTTTCTTGGATGGACGTGAGTTTGATGAACACGGCTCATTACTACTACTTCGTTAGTAGTGTTAAAAGTACATTAACAAAAAAGCCCAGCAGTTAAAGTTGCTGGGCTTTTTTGTTTTCCTGTCTTAAATACATTAATTTATCCTCCAGTTTCACCTTAAGGTGGTTAAAAAATTGTATTTTAGTCGCAATAACCCAACAACCTGCTAATCAACCATTTTATGAAAAGAAGTAAACAACTTTTCTTTGCGCTTATCGCTATCATTACCCTTTCCTTGGATAGCGGCCCTATGGTGGCGCAAGTAGTTAATGATGGCCCCATACAACTTGAAGTAAGACTGAGAGAGGTGCGTACCTTTTTTAATGCTACTGACCAGTTACTGGGCCTAACCGACCCAGATGAATTGACCTACTACGTGTGGGCTAGAGCCAATGCAGATGTACTGGGCCAAGGTTGGCTTGGTGGCACCTGCTTGCAATCAAACTTTAACCCTACCGCTACCGGAACCAACTCGGCCGATTTTAATACCGTGTTGCTAAATACGGTATACCCAGGTGCAAACGTACCCGCTGGTTTCGACTTGCGCTTAGAAGCGTGGGAATCGGATCAAGTAGACCCAACTTGTAGCGGAAGCCGTTGTACCTATAGCAATAACGTATCTTGCGCATTTGGGTTAATCAACGAAGAAGATGATTTTCCATGTTTTGCCAACCCTTTCAGAACCCAGATGGATTATCGCCTTGGTCCTCCGTGCCAAACATATGACCATGGCTATGTAACCTTATCTGGCACTTGTGCCAACGACGTATATCGCCCCCGCATTGAAACGTACTGGCGCTACACCAGCGGAACCAGCTGTTCAGATGCTATTGCACTAGGCAACTTTGGTATCGGTAGCTCGGTAACGCATTTCAATAGTAACCAATGCTACGGCAACAACTGGCCAAACAGCCCAGGCAATGATGTATTTTACAACATCAACGTAACAGACCCAATCGGTATTACCATATCATTGTGTAACCCTGCAGCGGGCTTCGATACCTACTTGTATTTACTTGATGCCAACTGTAATACCATTATCAGTAGCAACGACAATTCATGTGGGGCTCAATCACAAATAGTTACAACCATTTGCACCCCAGGTATATACACAATTGTAGTTGATGGTGCAACTGCTGTAGCCCAAGGAACCTTCACACTTTCAATCACCGAAAATCCATCGGTTTACGTTGACTTCAATACAGCCAATACTCCAGTATCATGTTTTGGTGGCAGCAACGGTACTGCTACCGTAACAACTACTCAAGGATTTGGTCCGTTTACCTATACTTGGAGCCCAGGCACACTACCTGCAACGGCTTCTCAAACTGGCCTTGCCGCTGGCACTTACAGTGTAACGGTAGCAGATGTAAACGGCTGTGAGCGCGTAAAAACCATTACCGTAGGTACACCAGCAGCTTTTGTTTCATCAGCAGTACCTACTGACCCATCATGTAATGGCGTAAGTGATGGAAGCATAGATGTAACCGTGAGTGGTGGTACACCTCCTTACGAGTATTCATCAAACGCCGGCAACACTTATCAATCATCTAGCTCACTTAATAATCTTGCAGCAGGAACCTATACCGTTTGGGTAAGGGATGATAATAACTGTATTGAAATTGTGGGCACCTACACCATAAACAATCCGCCTGCAACCATTATACCTAATGTGGTAGTAACTGGCATAAGCTGTAATGGCCTTAGCGACGGCTCGTTTACATCTACCCCTAGTAATGGTAATGCCCCTTACCAATTCTCATTGAATAGCGGCTCATTGGTAAGTAGTGGTACCTTCAATAACCTTTCGCTTGGTACCTACGTGCTAGCTATAGTTGATGATATAGGTTGCCGAGTTGATACTACCTTTAACATTACCCAGCCAGCAGTGCTTAGTGCACAAATTAGCAATAACACCGGAGCCCTATGTGCCGGCACATCCACTGGTACACTTACCGTAACTGCAACCGGTGGCACTACGCCATACCAATATACCTTAAATGGTGGTATACCGCAGGCAAGCAATGTATTCAATAATTTGCCAGCTGGAAACTATACCATAGATGTTGAAGATGCACGAGGCTGCCAAACTCAGGTATTTGCCACTATCAACCAACCGTTTACGCTTAATGCCGGGCAGCTGTTCCGTATTGATGTAAGCTGCAATGGCTTAAGTGATGGTGTAGCAGTAGTATCTGCTGCGGGTGGTACACCTCCTTACGATTTTTCTGATGATGGTGTAAATTATTTAAACAACGCAGCATTTAGCAACCTACCTGGAGGTACTTATACCTTTTATGTGCGCGATTTTAATGGCTGTACAGATACAACTGATATTACTATCATCGACCCTAGTTTAATTGCTGCAACAGCTACCACAGTTAGTGCTACTTGCCAGGGAATTAACGATGGAGAGATTGTAATTAATGCAACTGGTGGCACGCCACCTTACAGGTATGCAATTGCAGGTGGCCTTTTCGGTACTGATAGTACCTTTAGCAACCTTGCTGCTGGAACTTATAATTTTAGCGTAAGAGACGTAAACCTTTGCGAAGAGAACTTTACGTTTACCATTAACAATGCTTCAAGTATCGGCATCACAGCTTCTCATACCGATGTGTTGTGTTTTGGTGATAGCACCGGAACCATAACTGCATCAGGTTCGGCTGGCACTCCTCCTTTCCTATATTCGTTAAATGCTGGCACCTTGGTAAGCAGCGGTAATTTTACCGGATTGGCTGGTGGCAGTTATTTGGTTAGGGTTCAAGATGCTAGTGGTTGCCAAAAAGATACAACCATTACCATTGCTCAGCCTGCTGATTTGGTGATAACTGTGGTAAGCACTAGCAACGCATCTTGTTTTAACACAAATGATGGTGCTATAGATATTGAAGTAACCGGTGGCACTGCACCTTACACTTATAGCTGGACAGGCGGACTACCTGCTACCCAAGACCAACAAAATATTGCAGGAGGCAGCTACACTGTGGAAGTAACTGATGCCAATGGTTGCACCGAAGATGCGACTATTGTGGTTGGCCAAACCCCTACCTTGTTTGTAACTATTGCAAGTATACAAAACGTAACTTGTAGTGGTGCCAACGACGGTGAAATAGACATTACTGTAAATGGAGGGTCACTTCCTTATACATTTGACTGGAGTACATCTGCTGTAACAGAAGATATAAATGGCTTACCTGGTGGCACTTACACCGTAACGGTAACCGATGCTAATGGTTGCTCAGAAATAGTTAGTGCAACAGTTACCGAAGCTACGCCGCTGGTAATAAATGCAACCATTACGGGTACGGTTACTTGCTCAGGCGGCAGTGATGCTACCTTAACAGCGAGTGTAAATGGCGGTGAAGCACCTTATGCATATTCGTTGAACAGTGCTGCTTACCAAGTGGATAGCGTGTTTAACAATCTTGCTCCAGGGGCTTATGTAGTATCAGTGCGCGATGCACAAGGTTGTATCTCATCAACTGCTGCAGTTAGCATTGTTGACGGTGACATATTTAGCCTTACCTATACTGATATTGAGATAACCCTGGGCGAAGAAGATACACTTATCGGCTTGCTAAACCCAAGTTCAACAGTTTTGTCAACCATTACTTGGAGCCCAGCTACAAACCTTAGTTGTACCGATTGCCTTAACCCTGTAGCTAGCCCTGAGGAAACTACATTGTATACCGTAACTGCTACCGATACCAATGGTTGCAGTGTTACATCAAGTGTAATGGTGTATGTAAACGATAACTTCCGTGTGGCAGTGCCAAACATCTTTAGCCCTAATGGCGATGGAAACAACGATACGTTTAGCTTCTATACCTTTGGTGCAGAAGTTACTGAAGTACGTATTTTCAATCGTTGGGGTGCCCAAGTATACTACAACCCTAACCAACAATCAGAAGCGCTGGGTTGGGATGGAACACATAACGGTGAGAATGCTCAAGAAGGCACCTACGTTTATGTAATTGATGTGTTATATGCTAATGGCGAGAAACGCCAATCTACGGGTAGCATTACCTTGATACGTTAATGCTTAAAAGACTGTTAAAAAGCGCCTCTCAAATCGATTTGAGAGGCGTTTTTTTGTGTTAGAACCTTAAATGCGCCCAAGCATTATTCATTTTTTGCCAAAATGATGTATCTTCACTAGCCAGAAAAACATAGAAACCAGCTATACTATGAAATGTACCTTACGCTTTTTAGTGCTATGCTTAAGCACCTTGTTGTTAAACAACTTTTTAATAGCTCAAACCCTAAATGATGGCCCGATTCAGCTACGCGTGAAGGTAGGTGAAGTAAGAGTTGCTTACGCAGGCAATAATTCATCTGATTTTGCCATTTCGTGCGGTAGCTTTTGTGCACAGTTAGCACCAAACCTGCAAGAGGATGAGCTAACCTTCAACTTTTGGGCCCAAGACGATGCCAATGTAAGTGGCCTAGGCTGGCAAGGTGGTTTTTGCTTAACTGCTGATCTTGCCATGACCAGTGGCGGACCTGACATTACAAACGATTTTGATACTACCCTTTTTCTGCACACCTACACAGGTGCCTCGGTACCGCAATTTGTAAATATTCGTCAGCGCTCTTGGGAAGATGATATACCTGAGGATTTCTCAATCATCTCTGGGTTAACCGCATGCGGTAGAACTTCTTCTGGTACACGTTGTACTTACGAAGCAAGTGTTTGTTGCTTAAACGTATTTGGCTGCGTTTTCTCTGAAGGAGACGATTTTTTATGCGATGCAAACCCATTTAGAACTGGATTAAACTACCGTTTAGGTGCACCATGCCAAACATACTCACATGGTTTTATTACGGGTAGTGGCTGTGCAAATAACTTTTATCGCCCAGAAATTAGAACCTTTTGGCGCTATACTAAAGGTACTGCTTGCACCCCAACAGATGCAATTGACCTTGGTACGCTAACCCCTGGTGCGAGCTTTAACCATTTTAATAGCAATGAGTGTTATGGCAGTAATTTTGCCGGAGCCCCAGGTAATGATGTATTCTACACCTTTGATATTGCCAACCCAATGGGTGTTACCATTCGTGTAACTGCTGATTGCCCAACAGGCGGTGGCACATTCAATGTGCAGCTAAACCTATTGAACAGCAGCTGCACCTTAGATAGTAGCCGAAACGGCACCTGCTCGGGCCCTGCTACCATTGCTAAAGCATTGTGCGCAGTTGGCAGATATTATGTGGTTGTGGATGGTGCTACGTTGGGCGACCAAGGAACTTTTACGATTACCGTAGAAGAAAATCCTAGCTTCTCGCTATCGGCTACTGTGGCAACTACACCTGTAAGCTGCTTTGGCGACAGTGATGGTTCGGTTGATGCAAACGTTACCGGCGGTGTACCTCCATATACTTATAGCTGGAGCGGCGGTTTGGTTGCCACCGATTCAATTGGCAACTTGGCTGCAGGCCCTTATACTGTAACAGTAACCGATGCCGCTGGCTGCCAAACTACTGCAACTGGTACTATAGGTGCACCAGCTGCCCTAACTGCTACTACTACATCTACCAATGTATCTTGTGGTGGTGCTACTGATGGTTCGGCTACTGCTGACCCAATAGGCGGCACCCCTCCGTATACTTACCTATGGAACTCAACCCCACCGCAAGGTGCTAAAACGGCAGTACTGCTTCCTGATGGAACTTATACGGTAACCGTTACCGACGGTAGAGGTTGCCAAACAACAGCAACCGCCACAGTAGCGCCAAATATTACCGTAGTGGTTGATAATATTACATTGAGCAATGTAACTTGCAACGGTGCTGCCGATGGCGCTATTGACCTTGAAATAAGCGGTGGTAACCCACCATACATATATGCTTGGAACAATGGCCTACCAGCCACGCAAGATCAAGTAAACCTTGCCCCAGGAACATACTTGGTAACTATTACCGACCAAGATGGATGTAATCCTGCTGCAATAGCCCCTATGGTTATCTCTGAGCCTAGCATACTTACTTCGCAAATAAATGCTGTACGCGATGCAAGTTGCCAATCATCTGACGATGGTGCGGTAGATTTAGGCGTTGCGGGTGGCACTCCTCCATATACATATGTATGGTCTGATGCATCAACTGGCGAAGAGCTGTTTGGTGCTGGCGTGGGTACCTACTTTGTTACCATAACCGATGCAAATGGCTGTAACAAAACCGATTCGGCTACAGTAAATGGCCCGGTTGACCCAATTACTTCGAGTATTGCAAGTACTGATGCAAACTGTGCCGAAGAGATTACAGGTACTGCCACGCTTACCGTTTCTGGCGGCTCTGCACCATACAGTTTCTTCTGGTCTAACTTCGAAATCACGCAAGACGTAACTGGCCTTGATGCCGGAACCTATAGTGTGGTAATAACCGATAATAATGGCTGTGTAAAGATTGATACCGTAACAATTGCTGAATTAACCGCTGGTGGTTGCGGAGGCGATACTACCTTTGTACGCGATAGCAGCGCTTATGTAGCCATACCTAATGCCTTTACGCCAAATGGTGATGGCAATAACGACATCTTCCAGTTTTGGTTGAATAAAACCACTAGCGTTGAAGTATTTATTTTCAACCGTTTTGGTTCGCAAGTATACTATAAAGAAAACCAATTGAGCAGCGAAGGTTGGAATGGTGAACATAGCGGCGAACCTGCAATTGAAGGCACCTATGTTTACATGGTAAACATTGTATACGAAGACGGCACAGAAGAACAGAAAACCGGATCGATTACTTTGATTAGGTAAGTTGCTAGTGAATTGTAACTAGTAACTAGAAATAATGTAAATGAATCGGCGCTCCAATGAGCGCCGATTCTTTTTTATACACTTTTAATGCTAGTTACCAGTCACTAACAACTAGTTACTCAACACTCACAACAAATCATTAGCCAAGTTAGCTAGCTCAGAGCGTTCGCCTTTCTCCAAGGTAACGTGTGCATAAATATTCTGCCCACGGAACTTATGGATAAGATACGATAAACCATTACTTTGCGAATCAAGATACGGCGTATCGATTTGATAAATATCGCCAGTAAAGATAATCTTGGTACCCTCACCTGCACGGGTAATGATGGTTTTGATTTCGTGCGGCGTAAGGTTTTGCGCTTCATCAATAATAAAGAAGATGTTGGATAAGCTACGCCCACGAATAAACGCCAAAGGGGTTACTACAATCTTCTCCGTATCCACCAACTCGGTTATCTTTTTGTAAGCACGTTCGGTTTCGCGGTATTGGTTTTGAATGAGCTTAAGGTTATCCCAAATAGGCTCCATGTAAGGATTAACCTTTGAAACCGCATCACCTGGTAAAAAGCCAATATCTTTATTACTTAACGGTACAATAGGGCGCGCAAGGTATACTTGGTTAAAATCTTTCTGCTGCTCTAAAGCTCCAGCTATAGCAAGTAATGTTTTACCTGTGCCTGCCACACCTTGTAGGCTCACCAATTTAACTTCAGGGTTTAGCAATGCGTGCATGGCAAATACCTGCTCCGCATTTCGGGGCTTGATTTTGCACACCACATTTTTCTCCACCCGCTCTATAGTATTGGCCACTGGGTTAAAATAAGCCAACAATGAGTTTTTAGCACTTTTAAGTATGAAATAGCTATTGGCCAATGGTTTGTCCTCCATCACCTCTTCATATGGCACGGCACCATCCTTATAAATACGGTTGATTACCAAAGGATCAACATTATCAAGCGTATTTTTACCCTTAAACAGATTTTCTACGTTCTTAACTTTGCCCGTCTCGTAGTCCTCAGCCAACAGATTGAGTGCCTTGGCTTTTAACCGTAGGTTCACGTCTTTGGATACCAGTATAACCTTCTGCTTAGGGTTGAGCGTTTGTATGCTCATGGCCACATTTAATATTTTGTGGTCGTGCTTAACTTCGCCAAACACCTTTTCGGCATCTACCTCGCCGTGGCCGTTCATGGCCACCATAAAGTTGCCGCGGTTGCCTTCAGGGTCAATCGGGGTCCAATCGGTAATTTTCTTTTCTTGAGATAAGCTATCCAAAATGCGGATAAACTCTCTGGCTTCAAAATTTTTATTGTCGTTACCTTTTTTGAAGTTATCCAGTTCTTCCAACACGTTGATAGGTATCACTACATCGTGTTCTTGAAAAGTTCTTAGGGCATTGTGGTTATAGATAATAACCGATGTATCGAGAACGAATATCTTCTTCTCCGCCTTTGTTTTTGCCATACGCTTCGCTTATCTGGTTGTTTTACAACAAGATAATAGTTAAAAATTAAGCTCGTACACTGAGTTATCCACCTGTAGTGTTGGTAGTAACACTTCTTTAAATTCGGGTACTAGCTCATCTAAGTGCGAGTAAATGCGCCATTCACCTTCATTGTATTCTAAGCTGGTAAGGTTCTCTATCCAATCGCCAGAGTTAAGGTAAGTTACAGCGCCCTTTTCATTTCTATACACCTTCATTTGCGGCTGGTGTATATGCCCACACACCACAAAATCATATTTTTGGTCGATGGCATGGCTGGCGGCTATCATCTCATAATCGCCCACAAACTTCATGGCGCGCTTTACGCTGTTCTTTATGCGCTTTGATAACGAGATACGTTCCTTGCCAAATTTAACCAGCAAAAAGTTGATAAACCGATTAAGCAGGATAATGTAATCATAGCTTTTACCGCCCAGTTTGGCCACCCACTTAGCGGTATTTACGCTCAGGTCAAATACATCACCATGGAAAATCCAAGTGCGTTTGCCGTCAAGGTTCAGCACCACCTTGTCCACTATCTCCAAGTTGCCCATTTTAAAATCGGAAAACTTGCGCAACAGCTCATCGTGGTTGCCGGTTACGTAATATACCTTCACCCCATTGCTCAACATCTCCAAAAACAGTTGTATGGTTTCCATGTGCTCTTTAGGGAAATAGCTTTTGCTAAATGCCCAAATGTCGATGATATCGCCGTTCAATACCAAGGTTTTAGGGGCGATGCTGCGCAGGTAATCGTTCAGCTCGGCGGCATTGCAGCCGTAGGTACCCAAATGGAGGTCGGATAGCACAACGAGGTCGAGTACACGTTTAGTCATACGTATAGGTTTTGGAGGAGGGAAGGTAAAAATGGAAAAGTAAAGAGGGTGGAATTTTGGATATGGCCAAAAAAGCCATTTAGGGCAATAGTAGCAAAAAGGAAATTTGCCATAACTAACGCAAAGTTACCCCGTGCATGTAATGGTTATGAGAAGTAGGGTTTAAGGTTGGGTTAATTAAATAGTATCAAGTACTGAGTATCAAGTATCAAGACTTTAAATTGAGTTGAGTATTTTAGCTTTTCTTATCATTATAAAACCAAAGGGCTTTGATACAGGATTACTCCAAAAACATGGCACGGTTGCCCGACTCGGAGCTGCTGCATATACTAGAAAATCATACAGATATTAACCCCGATGCCATTTTGGCCGCAAAAGCCGAATGGGAAAAAAGAGGCCTTGCAGATAGTAATTTAGAAGAAATAAGGCAGCGACGCAAAGCGGTTGAAAGCATGCACCAAAGGCATACTTTATCATTACCCAACAGCGTAACCAATGATTGGGCGAAATTTACCGCATGGGTACACCGGCAGCACCCTAACAGGCAGTTGCTAATATGGATATGCCTAATATATTTGGGCATCAGCACTTATTCAGCTATCATTAGCATAAGAAACTTGCACGATACCATCAGCTACTATGGCCCGATTGATTGGTATATCATATTTGCAGCTATCACTACTTTAAGCGGGATAGCTTTAAACTATTTAAGTGTCATTTATTTAATAAAGCTTAAAAAGTGGGCCTATTGGTTTGTTACCTTTTCTTTGACACTAAGCTTTTGCCGCGATATACTCATGTTACCTTTTGATGCTTATGAAAAATGGCTGGTTACATTCGATCCTTATTATCCCCTAGCTAGCCATATTACTGTTGAGACCTTGGTATTTTCATTTTTTACGGGTATTAGTACAACCATTGGTTTGCTAATTTTATATCTACTTATCCAAAATAATATTAGGGAGCAATATGGTATAACTGCAATTATCTTGAAACGACTATTGCTTGTTGGAGCATTATTAGGCGTTGCTGCAGGTGCTATGGATATATACAATTGGTGGAGTTGGTTATCGTTCGATTATCTTTTTTAAAGCAATGATTCAACTCCACACCGTAATCGTCAGCTTTCGGCTACCGCCATTATCCCTAAACTCGCACAGATATATACCCTGCCAAGTACCTAAATCCAGCTTACCATCGCGGATGGGGATGGTAACCGAGTGACCCATTAAAGAGCTTTTGATGTGCGCGGGCATATCGTCTGGTCCTTCATAATCGTGTTTGTAAGGATAGCTTTCCGGTACCAGCTTATCGATAAAACTATTAAAATCTTGCAGCACGGTAGGGTCGGCATTTTCGTTAATGGTAAGCCCTGCCGATGTATGGCTAATAAAGACATGCATCATCCCTACCTGCGGCAAAGCGCCAACTGCCGCCAATACCCTATCGGTAATAATATGGAAACCGCGAGGGTAAGGTGGCAAGGAGAGAAGGTACTGCTGCATATGAATTCCAATACGTAGATAGGGCGATGCCCCATCCTATAAATATGAAACCCCTTTGGGGTAAACAATGATATAAAGCCGCCCCAAAGGGGCAAAAACAGGCGGACTCCCGCCTTTTGGTTATCTCTATCATATAAGCTTACTTTGGTGTAAACTTATTTTAGGACGGGTCAATCACTAGCCGAGGGCATCGCCCTCTGTACAACACATCTCACCAATCATCGCCACCACTGCCAGGCACGGGCTTGCTAAGGGTGGCTTTAAGTTGGGTGGTAAGGTCGGTCATGTAATCGTGTACCTGCTGCAAGTAGCCAAATTGCACCTCCTTGTTAGGGGCGCTTTCATCAAGCCAACTCTCTACATAAAGTTTAGGCACTTTAAAAAAGTAAATCTCATCAACCTTGTAGCGGTACTTACCTTCTTTAACCTCAACGGTAACGGTATATTTTACCTGGCCAAACTGGTTCTTTTTACCGTTTACCTCGTTATATACATATATGGTGTGCTTACCGTCAATTTTGCCCGTCGTGGCATCTTTGCTTTGGATAATGCTCGATGGGTTTTTATAGAAGGTATTGAACCAATGGTCGAGGCGCTTAAACAACTCCGCCTGGTTGGCACCATCAACGGTTACCACTTCAGTATACACTACCCTGCCAGTTCCCTCTTCAATAGGTACTGGTGGTTGGGCGTTTGCTGCAAAAAACAATAGCATTACAACTACAGACAATAACACGCGCTTCATAATTGGTTGTTTTGGGAGCACTAAAAATAGTATTTGTTGCCGTATACGCAAAGTATATTTTGCAAAGTGCAACTTAAACTGGGCATTCAAATTATTCAAAAACCAATCGTATTAACCAATTGCAATATCACTCATCTATATTCAAAAATAATTTAGTATCTTAGTCTTCGTGATACGTTCAATAAATTTTATCGCTGCCTCCTTAATTATTGCATTGTTATTGTCTTTGGCTTCTTGCAGTAAAGACAACAACAGCGATGATGATTTTCTATGCCCTGATGTGCCGTGTCAATTTGGAGAGGTTACCAATACTGGTAACCAAACCTGCAGCTGCAATTGTAACCCAGGTTATGAAGGAGATAGTTGTGAGATAAGTATTGCTTGGACCAAATACAAAGGCTATTACCAAGTTATCGATTCTTGTCTTGGCCCCAATAGGTATAACTATGGGCTTACTATTGAAGCCACTGGCAATGATAACAAGGTATACATACCAGCCTTTAGGGAGATTTATGTGCCCAATCCTAACTATAATGACTTTAATGATTTTCAACCAATGGGAATTGTTTTTGGCGACAGCCTAAGCTTGCCCTTTCAAACTTTTGATGATGGTAAAATCACCATTGAAGGTAAGGGTACATTAAACGGCAATACATTAACCCTACAATACACCCTACTTTTTAGGGGAGTTGAAGAGACCTGCACGGCCATTTTCAACCGATAATAACCATCTAAAACTAGCGAGCAAGCGGCATTAAACCGTTGTAAAGACTTGTGCCAAAACTACCCCTATTTAACACGTGGATAAAGTGTGGATAAAAATGGCTGAAATATAAGTGTAGCAAGGCCATGCGAGCTAAATTCCGTATCTTTGTGTATTACTTGGAATAGTGTGAAATAAGGAAAGAAATATATGGCAACCGAACAGAAACAGAATAATTATTCCGCGTCGAATATCCAGGTCCTTGAGGGTTTGGAAGCAGTGCGTAAGCGCCCGTCGATGTACATTGGCGATACTGGCTATAAAGGCCTGCATCACCTAGTATATGAGGTGGTAGATAACTCAATTGATGAAGCCCTTGCAGGATATTGCCGCAATATTGAAGTTGAAATACTTCCAGGCAATTCTATCACGGTGCATGATGATGGCCGGGGTATCCCTACCGATATGCACGAAAAAGAAGGTCGCTCTGCCCTAGAGGTGGTAATGACCGTGTTGCACGCAGGTGGTAAATTCGACAAAGACACCTATAAAGTATCGGGTGGTTTGCACGGTGTGGGTGTATCTTGCGTAAACGCACTTTCAACGCACCTTCGTGCCGAAGTGCACCGCAACGGCATTATCTTTGAGCAAGAGTTTGGAATAGGCAAACCACAATACCCTGTTAGGGAGATTGGTACTACTGACCGCACTGGTACATCGGTAACCTTTACCCCCGATGCGACCATCTTTAATGTAACTACCTACAACTACGAAACCCTTGCATCACGTTTGCGTGAGTTGGCGTTTTTGAACAAAGGCATCAGCCTAAAGTTGACCGACAAACGTGAAAAAAACGAGGATGGCTCTTACCAAAGCGAAGTGTTTTTTAGCGAAGGTGGCTTGAGCGAGTTTGTATTGTATCTTGACCAAACCCGCGAGCAGCTTTTGGAGCGCCCTATTACCGTTGAGGGTAGTAGAGACAGTGTAATGGTTGAAGTAGCGCTGACTTACAATGGCTCATACAGCGAAAACATCCATTCATACGTTAACAACATCAACACCATTGAAGGTGGTACACACGTTGGTGGTTTCCGTTCGGCTATTACCCGCGTATTTAAGGGTTATGGCGATAAAAACGGCATGTTTGAGAAGCTGAAGTTTGATGTTACGGGTGAGGATTTCCGTGAAGGATTGACTGCCGTAATATCGGTAAAAGTACCCGAGCCTCAGTTTGAGGGCCAAACCAAAACCAAGCTAGGTAATAGCGAAGTAACCGGTGTGGTAAACACTGCCGTAGGTGAAGCGATTACGAACTACTTAGAGGAAAACCCGCGCGAGGCCAAAACCATCATCAACAAGGTGATATTGGCCGCTACGGCCCGCCACGCAGCCCGCAAGGCCCGTGAAATGGTGCAACGTAAGAGCGTATTGGGTAGCAACAGCCTGCCAGGTAAATTGGCCGATTGCGCGAGCAAGGATGCCGAAATCAGCGAGATTTACCTAGTGGAAGGAGACTCGGCGGGTGGAACTGCCAAGCAGGGCCGCGACCGTCACTTTCAAGCCATTTTGCCACTTAGGGGTAAAATCCTAAACGTGGAGAAGGCTATGGAGCACAAAATCTACGAGAACGAGGAGATACGTAACATGTTCACGGCCCTTGGTGTAAAGATTGGTACTATTGACGATGATAAGGCACTTGACATTGAGAAACTTCGCTACCACAAGATAGTCATCATGTGCGATGCGGACGTAGATGGTAGCCACATTGTTACCTTGATCCTTACATTCTTCTTCCGCTATATGAAAGCCCTTGTTGAACATGGCTACATATACATTGCTGCACCTCCGCTTTACTTGGTAAAGAAAGGTAAAGACCAGATTTATTGCTGGAATGACCAACAACGCGACATTGCTGTACAGCAACTAGCTAAAG
>JAGYJT010000010.1 GCA_018401955.1 Chitinophagales bacterium
GTCCAGTATCAGTTGCAGTAGGTCGAGGTATTGTTGTTCAGCGTGCATGTGGCGTAAAGATAGTAAATAGTCGATGGTCGATGGTCCATTGTCCATGGAAAAATTGAGTGCGGTGGTAAATGTCCTACCAAGGGGTTTTGTCGTGTACTTTTAGTTTGTTGGGGGGGTGGGTTTGGGCGGTTTACGGTGAATGAACGAAAGCCACAAAATCAATGAAAATTTATTTGAAGTTGAAAATTATCTAAAATAAAATTCGCATTTTGTTTGCAAAGAATAAAACGGGGCAATAACTTAGATGAGGTTGGGTTAGGTTGGTCATTGGGCACTTGCAAAGTTGCGCGGTTATCGGTTTTCCGCTATGGCGGAAAGTAAGCAGATGCTTACGTTATGGCGTGGCACAAGCACACATTATTCTTGCGTCTGAAGACGCTGCTTTCGTTTCATCCTCGTCAAAAGAAGACGAGGACGAGGGGGCAGTGGCAGGGAGCTAGTTGCCTTCCTAATAACGGAGTTTTGCTGATAGAGTCCAGCGATAGGAACCAATTTCTCGGTACCCATAAGGGGGGCTGCCGCGCGAGGTGGGTTGATGGCTAAAGTTGGTTATTTAAATCAACACCAACCCGGTAAACGTTATTTTGATGAGCATATTCAAAAGCTTCATTTAATTGTGCCAGCCCAAATCCGTTTGTAATAAGCTCTAAAAAGGGGTATGTTGCATGGTATTGCTCCATAAAACGTACTGCCTGCAACAAATCATTGCTGTTGTAATTGTGCAGGCCCTTTATGGTTAGCAGTTTCCGCACTATCATGGCGGCATCCAGGCCTGTTTTATCGAGTGCATAGGTAGCCCCAACCCATACGGCTATGCCCCCAATCTCTAGCCGACTAACGGTATTTTCCATGGCCGCAGTTGCCCCACTAAATTCAAGAACCACATCTACTGTGTCATTAATACTTGCGGGCTGAGCGCCAAATTTTTTGGCGGTTTCAACCCTGATGTTATCAATATCACTAGCCAAAACTGTTGCCCCATTGGTATGGCACATGGCGCATGCCACCAGCCCCAACATACCCAGGCCCGATATTAGCACCTGCTTGCCAGTAAGGTTGCCAGCCAGCCTTATTGCGCCTGCCACGGTTGCTACTGAACAATTAACTATAGAAAGTATTTCGTTGGGCACCCTTTCATCCACTTTTATAATAGGGGTATTGGCCCTTAATAGAGTATGGCTGGCAAAGCCCCCATGCAGGCTGCTATGCTCACTTAAAAGTTCATGTCCGTATTTGAACAGGCCATCACTTTTCTGCGGAATACCCATTTGGGCCAATTTACCCGCAGGATTACTGGCATAAATGGCCCAGGTTATCCGATCGCCCTGCAGTAAGAGGTTACCACGCAAATCAGTAATTGTATCTCCAACGGGTAGCGATTCTATGATACCCACCACCTCATGCCCTAATGTAGTGGGTGTTTTTTCGACACGCCTGCCGCAATAAGTATGCAAGTCGCTGCTGCAAATGCACCCAAACACATTACGCACCAAAATTTCACCCGGATGTAAAGCAGGTATTTTTACTTCAGACAACTCAATGAGCTGCCCGTATCCACGAAAAATAGATATGATGGCGGTCTGCTTCATCAGGCATTCAAATTAAATAAACGTCGAATATAAATCATTGAGAATAGTAGAGCCAATATGGAAAGTACTGCAAGCAATAGCGCGGTATGCTCAAAAAAGACAAAAAATTCCTGCCTGGCCTTTAAGGTATCTTTGCTGAACATAATTAAAATATAGCCCACATAGCCCAGGGTATCAGCTATATACATCAAAAAACCGAGGTTGGCATTTTCGCGGCTCAAAGCAACAAAGCGCTCAAAAATGACCGCATGCACAGCCACATAGGGAAGATAAGTGCCTACGCCCAGCATTATCATAAACCCAAAACCCCCAAAGGTAGTGTAAGGTAGTGCCGTACTTAAGGCGACCAGGGCAAAGCCGGAAATAGAAACTATCATTGATAAATCCAGGGCTTTCTTATGGTCTTTTATCCATATCATTAACCCCACCAGCAATACAATAAAAATGGTAACCCATATTTCTGAAGTGGTGAACACCGCAGGTACATTGGCATAACCAATACTTGACCATATTTCGGGGGCAAAATCTGAACGCAGGCTGCGCAACAGGGTACACAACAAGTATGCCATTAAAATACCTCCTAATGCAGTTCCATATTTGGTGAAATATCGTTTGCGCTGCTTTACATCCATCGGCAGCCTCTCAGCCCGGTGTGCTTTATCATGCTCAGTGGGTGGGGGTATTTTGGTGAGCATCCATATAAACAGTAACAGCGGTACAATAAATATAGCCCCAGCCAAGACAGGCATGCTGGTGGGGCTGATACCGCTTTGTAACAGCGATTTGCCTAACGACTTGGTAAAACCATCGGCCAAAATAAAGCTGGCACAAAGCCCGGCGATCAATGCTTCCGATTTTTGCCTCCCTTCTAAAAAGCCAAGTACCAGTCCGAAAACCAGGCCCAGCGGCAATCCATTTAAAAATAAAAAGAGAAAGCTATATGGCATAGGGCTTATACTAAAGCCAAGCAGCATCAATTCTGCAAACACAATTAGCAGCAATATACCCAAAGCACGCTTATGGGGGGTTATTTCTGAAATAACCTTTATGCCTATAGCTTTGGATAGCGCATAACCTATGGTTTGGGCACTGATAAGTAGGGTTTTGAACCCCAGGCCTAAAAAGGTTACATCTTCAAAGGTTGCGGCAGTGTAGGGTTTCCTGAAGGCATACATGCAAAAATAAGTGCCAAAGGCGGCTATCATGGCCCATGGGGCTGAGCTGTATAAGCTAACGCCGTGAAAAAGAGGTCGGTTTTGCATTATCAATAGCCCAGTTCAGAAAAATTAACCCTGTATGAAAGTTCTCTAATACCCGAATCAGTATCAAACAAATTGAACAATACATGAGGCATATCGTATTCGCTTGATTCCCAGTGGATCTCAATATACGCACTACTGTTCAACGAACGGGAAACGGTAGAAACCCTGCTGGTATTGAATTCAGGGCTTTCTGTTTGGTTAAGACCGCAAAACTGCAATTCTACAGCGTCATATCCTATGGCTGAGGGTTGGCGGCATACTTCACCATAATGTTGATCACCTGTAAGGAATATGACACCTTTTGCACCGCTAGCCTTTACTAAATTGAACAAACGATCACGTTCTTTCGGAAAATTATCCCATGTTTCCGAGCCACTTTCTTTGTCCAATAATAATTGAAAACCAGAAACAATAAATCGAATCTCGCTCTTTTCAGCAAGGCTTTGTTCCAACCATTTCCATTGGCTTTCGCCTAGTACCTGTCCATTACTGCCTATGCTGTCGCGGTTATACCTCACATCCAGCATTATTACCTGGTAAGTATGTCCTTTGTCTTTAAAGGTTTTTGCGTAATAAATACCCTCCTGGCTAGCGGCAATTTCCTTTTCTAATCCCCAAAATTTGATGAACTCCTGTTTAGATCGCTCTTTAAGTGGATAAGAATTGCCTCCATCGTTTTTCCCAAAATCATGGTCGTCCCAGGTAGCCATATAGGGGAATTTCGATGTCAAGGATCGGAACCCCTCATTAGCCCCCATAGTTTTGTAAGACTCTTTTAGAGCCGGCAAGCCAATTGTTTTTGTATCACCATATACATTATCGCCAATCCATAAGCAAAGGTCTGGCTTTGACTCCAGGTAGTGCGAAAAGGCAGGAATGGGCTGTTTCTCTCGAATACAGCCCAAAACCCCGATCAGGGTTTTGGGGCTTTCTTTCTTGGGTATCAAAGCGGCATAGCAGCATAATGCCACCAGCAGTATAATAACAATGCGGTGCATTATAACAGTGACTTTTCTAGATCGGTAATAAATGAGGTGATAGGTTCGGTTACTGCGTTAGGATTTTTTGCCATCTCATCGCAATAGCGTAACTGCACCGCTTGTTTGTAATAGGGCTCTGTTTCAAATGCCGCTACTTCATCATCATTCATGGGGCCACCCTGCAGATACAGGCTAGTTACCGAAGGTTCACTCAGTTTACCTAAATATGCCTCATCAACGGCACATAGGTAGCGCTTTGCCGCTACATGCAACCTCACCGGCTCATGTACTTCAGGTAGAAAATGCTGTTGCAGGTAGCGGGCACCCAGGTTTTCATGATAGTCATCAACACCACTGTCAGGGGCATCGGCCGGCAAGTTGTGTAGCAGGTGGCCAATGTCGTGCAACAAGGCAGCCGCAACCAATGTGGCAGGTGCCCCTGGCTACGGGCAGCAGTAGCGGCCTGCAAGCCATGTTGCAACTGCGTTACGGCCTCTCCGCCATACATAGATTGCCCTTTTTCATTAAACAGGCTAAGTACTTCAGATACGGTATCTTTCATTTTGTAGTTGTATGAATGAAAAGCGGTTGAATATAGAATTTTTTAACCCTAATTTTTGGGTTGAAAAACGTTTGACGCCTTATATATTTGTTAAGAAATTGTGAAGCCGACTATGTGGTTTCTGGATGGCTTGTGACAAGGGGGTGGATGATGAACAAGTGCTAACCTTTCACAGCGACATACTTACCGCGCAAGCCATAAACCAGTAAACTCAAGGCTGGTAACATATTGAGCCTACTACAGCCATGTTTGCGGAAACCATCTACTCTTGCCAAGCAACGCCCTGTTCCGCACGTTGGCTTTTGTCAGACATTTGCGCAACCGGTGCTTATAGGCTGTGCCTCGCTTCCCACCTTAGCGGAAAAACGCGTGGGCGCTGCAATGCTAATTGCTTCTATAGCCCATTCGTGAAACGCATCCACCACCATGCTACAAAAGGTTATGATAATATAAGTAATATAACACTGATTAAAAGATGCGCCAACGACAATTAATACTTTTACGGCAGCACAGCCAACTTTACGGGCAAGTTGCTGGTGGAGTAGTTTTTAGGTACGATTTACGAGGTACGAAGTACGATTGTATGGATACTAATTATGTTGCAACTAAGTTTCAAAGGTAGAAAACGTAGTTTCCGGGACAGAATAATTAAACTAACCACCAGTCACCAGCAACTCAGCTCAACACACTCCAATGTTAGCTACAACCTTTTGGGCAGGCTTGTGTTATTTTGTGGCAATTAGGATATGGGCAAGCTGATAAGTTGGTGGTTGGGCAACAGCAAAATGCTGCTGCCGGTAATGGTGGTGCTTTTAGGCGTATCTGTCTATGGCATTAGTAAGCTGCAAATGGTGTACGATTTTGAGGCGTTTTTCCCAAAAGGCGACCCCGACCTTGAATTTTACCAAACCTACAGGGGAGAGTTTGGCCCCGATGACAACCAACTGTTTATTGGCTTGCAAATATCCAATGGCGTTTTTAGGCAAGAGGTATTATTGCAGCTAGAAGCGCTAACCAATAGGCTCGACAGCGTGGCGGGCATTAAGCAGGTTGTTGCCCTTAACAGGGTAAAAAGCGTTATCAAGTCGCCTTTTGGTCTAACGCAACTGCAAGTATTGCAC
Source organism: Chitinophagales bacterium (assembly GCA_018401955.1). Classification (GTDB taxonomy): domain Bacteria; phylum Bacteroidota; class Bacteroidia; order Chitinophagales; family CAIOSU01; genus CAIOSU01. The sequence continues at coordinate 5,566 of JAGYJT010000010.1, forward strand.
ATTGATGAGCCCGAGCGATACCAGGCCGATTCGGTGAAAATAATGCAAGACGAACGCCTAGTGGGCCGGCTGGTGAGCAGCGATGCGAAGGTGCTGGTGGTAATTTTACAAATGCAAGACAGCATTAGCCAAGCGCAAGCCAACGAGCTAAACGTGATACTGCCGTCTATTTTAGAGCAATACTTCCCTGGCAGTTGGCACCTTGCCGGCAAGGCCACCATACAAGCCGAGTACGTGCGGGTGCAGCAGCAAGAGGTGGTTTTCTTTACCGTTTTATCGGGGTTGCTGGTATTGGTAATGCTCTGGTTTATCTATCGCAGGCCATTGCCCATTATCGTCGCTTTGGGCACCGTAATGCTGGCCTTGGTTTACTTTATGGGGCTGCTGGGTTTGCTGGGCATATCGTTGGATTTAATGAGTGCACTGTTTCCTATACTGATGCTTATCGTGGGCCTGTCGGATGTGATACACCTGTTGGCGCGCTACCAGCAATGCCTCATGCAAGGCGATAGCAGGCAGCAGGCGCTAACGCTTACCATTAAAGATATTGGGCTGGCGGTGTTGCTTACCTCTGCTACCACCTCCATTGGTTTTCTTTCTTTAGCCACCAGCCGCATTGGGCCGGTGCAACAGTTTGGCTACACGGCAGCTATAGGGGTAATGATGGCCTATGCTACCGCCATATTGGTGGTGCCCACGCTACTGATGATGATAAAGCCAAACCTAATGGTGGCGCACAACCCACTAACGAGTATTGATAGGTTGGCGCAGTGGTTTTATAGAAAAGCCAAGGATAACGAGGGCTTGGTACTGAAAACAACCGGGCTGTTGTTGGTTTTGGGTTTGGGAGGCTTGTGGCTTGTAAATGCAGAGGCGCGGCTGCAAAACGACTTACCTAGGCGCGAGAAGCTGAAGACCGATTTTATGTTTTTTGAAGATAACCTAGGCGGGTTTCGGTCGTTTGAGGTGGCCTTGCTGCCGCAAAACGGATTGGATATTCATCACCCCAAAGTGCTGCTGGCAATTGATAGCCTTGAGCAATACTTGGCTAGCCGTGGCGAGGTGCGGGCAATAAGCTCGCCCGTAACGCTCTACAAGAGTTTGCACCGCGCCTATAATGTTGATAGGGTGGCATTTTATCGTTTGCCAAGCGATACCACTACTTTTAAAAAGTACGAAAAGCTTATTGCCGATAACCCTACCGACTTGAGTAAGGCTATTATTGGCAGAGATGGCAAAATTGGCCGATTGAGTGGCCGAACCAATGATGTGGGCAGCGACTCAACAACTGTTGTATACGACAATCTGCGAGCCTGGGCAGCGCAAAACATCAGCCCCGAAATACTCAAAGTAAGGATAACCGGCAGTGCCTTGCTATACGACAACAACAACATTTACCTGGTAGGTGGGCTATTGCAGGGTATCGGTATTGCGTTTGTAAGCATCAGCCTTATTATGGCGCTGTTGTTCCGCAGTTTGCGCATGGTGGTTATCTCGTTTGTGCCCAACGTATTGCCGCTGCTGCTTACTGCCGCGTTTATGGGTTATTTGGGCATAGCCCTCGATGCCCCTACCACCATTATATTTACCATTGCCTTTGGCATTGCCGTGGACGATACCATCCATTTTTTAAGTTGCTACCGCGTAGAGCTGGTCAACGGGCTCGGCAAAGAACAGGCTATTGAGCGCAGCTACCGCTTAGCAGGCAAAGCCATGATACTTACTACCATTGTGTTGTTTTTTGGTTTTATGGTGTTGCTGGGCTCACAAATGCTATTAACCATGAAGGTAGGCATGCTGGTAAGCATTACGCTAGTTACCGCCCTCATTGGTGATTTATTGCTACTGCCTGTATTGCTTAGGCGTTTTGGTTGAGTGCAAAGGGTGCCTTGCTTTTGTTTGCAAGTAAAGTTTAGTTAATTTGTATGGCAGTGCTCAACTATGTTTCCGCTATGGAGGAAAGTAAGCGGATGCTTATGGCATGGTGTGGCACGAGCAGGAAAAATACTTGTGCTGGATGGGGGGGGTAAAAAATTGAAAAGACAGTTTGTCGCTTTGGATTAACAAAGCTATTTTGCTTTATCTTGTATTTGTTAGCTATTTGTAGCAGGTTGTTGAGATTGATAAATGGGCAATGAGTATAGATATAAAGGAGTTTGGGAAAACCATTAATAAAAAGCATGCGTTTGGTTTTACCCCAAAGTATGAGAAAACTGTCAGAACTCAGCTTCCACCTTCGGTTTTTTCATATGTAGCAAATGATGTCTTTGAGGAGTTGGAATGGAATGTGGTCTACAATGAAGACAATAAACTTGAGGCCAAACACTTTGGGAAGGGTATAGGCTCTAAGACCCATAAGATATTTGTTGAGTATGAAGCAGGTAAGGTAAAAGTAAGAAGTGAATCAACAGATGGGGAGATGATGGATTGGGGGCGTAACTCGGTAAGGGTTAAGCTGTTTATACATATTTTTGAGCAGGCAGAGAAGCGGTATAGCACCAGTATTGCCTTAGCTGAGTTGGAAGCAAAGGTTAAGCGAGAAGAAAATATGGATGACTATATTGTTCCGGATAGCTTACCTCAACCTACCGTAACCAGAAAACCTGAATTCTGGATAATTGCCTTAGGAGGGCTTGCCATAAGTATTTTGTTGGGTTTTACCACTGGATTTCTAACGTCAGAAGAAGTATATATACCTATCATTTTTGAAGTAGGTGTCGGTTTTTTGTTGGCATATACTCTTAAGTATCTTATGAGGTATGCCAATTATACGCATTTGATTCACTTGGGAGTGGTTTTAGCAGGGGGTGTAATCATTACGTACACGGTAAACCACCTGATGCAATATCAAATTTACCTCATTAAATATTGTAACGACCCCGATGGCATACTTGATTTTACGATATTTTCAATTGTTAACGGGTTTGGTACCGGCACCGAAAACTATGGTGTAGCAGCTCTGATTATTGTATGGTTGTTGCAAAGCGTGGTTACATTTATTGCCGCATATTTTTGGCTGCTACAATATCTGATTGCATTTCAACTTGAGAAGGTACCAGTTGAAGTATTCGAGTTTACCATTTACCAGATAGTGAAAGGTAAGACGCTTGACGAAGTGAAGGCTGAATTGACCAAAATGGGTTGGGATAGCGAACAGCAACAAATGGATATATTTGAAGCCATCGATTCGTATAATGCAGCACGTGAATGGCAGCGTTAACTCCCCCATCCAGCGCATAGGCTACTGCCTATGTGCAACCAGTGCTTAAAGGCTGTGCCTCGTTTTTCGCCTTAGCGGAAAAATGTGCGGGCGCCCCCCTGCTCTCTCAGATGTTGTCATCACGCCGCAACGGACTTTCAATCCGTCGCAACCGAGAAGCGGATTTGCAATCCGCACATAATGCGGGCACATAACACCCGCAAACCCTTACCATAAGTAACATGTGAGTATCTTTCATTCAAATTGGCAGGTAGGCCGTTCCTGCTTTTTTACCTCAGCGGAGTTTGCCCTCACCTAACCTCTCCCAGAGGGAGAGGGACTTAAACCTTCTTGCCGGAGGCAAGAAGGTTGTGCAATAATCTCACTCAAAAAACAGTTTGCAACGAGCCAAAGGCGAGGCGTACAAGGTCTCTCTCTCAGGGCCTGTCCTGAGCTTGTCGAATGAAGGAGAGGCTAGGTGAGGGATACAAAACACCAGTCCTGAAAAGTCGGGGTGACAAGTGTTTCGTGCTGGTTACTGTTAACTAGTCACTAACAACTCAGCAAACCTCAAAACCAAAACCTAAACAACCCCGTAGCGGCTTGAAAGTAGTTGCGGTCGGCGATGAAGTAGCTGAGCATATCGGCGGTGCCCAGGCCCAGTTCGTAGCCGCGCTTTTTACCCATAAGCACGTTGATGTAGGTAGGCATGGTGATGCGTACTTCGCTGTAAGATATACCCGTGCGCAGGTACAGACGGTTCCAGGCATTTACCTCGGCACCCACGCCAATGATGGGCCCTATAAGGTTTTTGGGCGATTTGTTGAGGGGTATCAAGGCATCCAAATAAGGCGTTACCCGCGGGTGGGCTTTGTATGATAGCCCCAGTATAAACTTGGCAGGTAGCCACTCAATGTTGCGCTCGCTGCCCCGGTAGTAAAATATACCGTCTTTTATCAGGTCGTTAAAGGCGTTTTCAAGGCCGTTTTCCAAATCAATATTGTCGCTAAGGCCTTGCTTGATGGAAATGGGGTTTACGGGCCATTTTATCAAACCAAAGTCGGTAAAGGTAAGGGCAGCCCTCAGTTTGTCTTTGTATAGGTAGGTAGCACCAATGCCAAAATTAAAACCATGCCCACTGCGGCTGCGGTTGCCGATGTCGTTGGGCAGGTTTATGGCCCCGAGGTCTTGCCGCAGGTAGGGTATGCGGCTCACATAGCCCCTAATGTCGCCTTGGTTGAAACGGATAGCCATATCGGCCTGCCCATACACATAGCCTAGGCGCACCCCACCCAGCAAGGTGTGGGTTTTGTTGGTGTATAGTTGGCGCGAGTAGCCAAGGTTAACCTCGTGGGTAATGTTTATTTTAAGGTAACTGTCTTCCAAAAGTTCAAATACCTTTTTCTCGTTTACCTTACCGTTTTCAAGGTTGGCCAGGATGATGCTTACTACGGTATCAATATAATTGGCAAACCCATCACCTTGGAAAAGTACCTCGTTGGCAAAGTCGTTAAAATCGGTTTCGAAATAAACATTGCTTTTTACATTGATGCCAAAGTTGCCAGCCTTTTTGGTGTGGAACGAAAACCCCAAATGGGTAATTTCGGCATTTACGCTCAGCTGCTGCGCCATGATGTTTCGCATATCGAGCGACTGGTGCTGAGGGTAGGCCAACTCACCATTGGCCGACAGGTAGTTGGTGCGCCTATGAAACAGGTGACGCTTTATTTCTTGGTTATAAACAATGCTTTCGGTTTGGAAAAGCCCTAAGCTAAAACGGTGCCCTTGAGGGTCTTTAAGCGATAGGTTGGATGGGTGCAGGTTGAGGGTTTGGTATCCGGTTTTGTTTACCGAGTTGGCATACTCCCGATGGGCGTTCAAGGGGTTTATTTGCCCTTGCGCCGCGGTTGCCAACAGTAATGCCAGCAAGGCTACGAGTATGTGTGTGTATGGCCTCAAAGTAAACAATAAATCAAAATGCAAGAATGAATCTGCGAGCGGAGTGTTACTTTATAATACGTTGGTTCGGCTGCGGATGTTTTGCTCACTGAAAATATTGTGCCAACAGTTGTGGTTACTAGTTACTGGTAATTGGTTATAAGTTGAGATGCCCTGTGGCTTCTATCAGAAAAGATTATCTATTGTGCCACAGTTAATATTTTTTTGAGACGACTGTTTAGAAATTCGATACCATCTACCGTTTTAATATTCTCCGCAACTAGTTGAAAACCATGGCTCAAGAAGAATTGGCGGGCAGTTAGGCTGCTGTCGGTGGTGAGTTCTGGTAAGTTCAGCTTTATGGCTTCAGTTTCTAACGCAGCCAATAGGGCCGTGGCGATGCCTTGGCCTTGGTACTGGTGGTGGGTGTACATAAAATCGAGGTAGCCGCTATCGGGGTGCAGACTGGTAAAGCCTACTACCTCACTCTCTATTTCGGCCACCCACACGAGTTGTTTCAGCAGGCCCTCATCCCACCGTTCTGTGTTGCGCTGGGGTTTGGCCCAAGCGGCCAGCTGCTCGGGGGTGTAGTCCTTTTTGGCAACTTTGTGCACGGAGTTATAAAAGAGGCTATAGATGGCTTCAATGTCAGTGGGGCGGTATGTACGTATCGTTAACACAGATTTTAAAAATGATTACGCTGATGACGCTGATTTTATGTTTTTTACCCCAACGGGGTTTTATATCACTAGCATCGGGTTTTTCCCGATGTACGAAACACGTGTACATATTGCGAAGATAGGGCGTTGCCCCATCCTATTGTTATTTTTCCCCGTTGGGGAAAGACGATGGATTTGATTTCTGATGTTTCTCATTTCAAATTTCTCATCTCTCAATACTTTGGCCTTTCCTTGGTATTTTCTACTATGTTATCATAGTTTTTGTAGCGCTCGTAGGCCAGTTTGCCGTCCATTACGGCCTGCTTTACGGCGCAGCCGGGCTCTTCTTGGTGCAGGCAGTTGTTGTATTTGCAGCCTGCTAGTACTTCTCTTATCTCTGGGTAAAAGTGACCAACCTCTTGGGGCTGCAAATCCAATATGCCAAACTCTTTAATGCCCGGCGTATCAATAATAAAACCACCGGTTGGCAGCTCAAACAGTTCGCTGAAGGTGGTGGTGTGCACCCCTTTGTTGTGCTTTTGCGAAATCTCCTTGGTGCGCAGCTGCATGGTAGGGAAAATGGAGTTGATAAGCGTTGACTTGCCCACGCCCGAGTGCCCCGACAGCAACGACACCTTGCCGTGCAGCATATCGCCCAGTTCTTTCACCCCTTCGCCGGTAACGCTACTGGTTAGTAGCACGGTATAGCCTGCAGTGCGGTACATATCCACCCACTCTTTTTGGCGATCAATGTCTTTTTGCTTTTTCAGTACATCTTGCTTGTTAAAAACCACCACGGCTGGTATATGGTATGCTTCGGCGGTTAGCAAAAACCTGTCAATAAAACCCGAAGAGGTGCGCGGGCTGGCAATAGTAGCAATTATAAATGCTTGGTCGAGGTTGGCGGCAATTATATGGCGGCCATATTGGTGCCGCGGCGCTTCGCGAGAGATGTAGTTGGCGCGGTCTTTTATCTCGGTAATCATGGCATTGCCGCTCTCATCGGTCTCCTCAAACGATATGGTTACATTGTCGCCCACGGCTATGGGGTTGGTTTGGCCGGTGTTTTCTAAGCGAAAAATCCCTTTTAACCGTGCATTAATCAACCTGCCATCTTCTAGCCTTACTATATACCAGCTCCCGGTGGAGCGCATCACTTTTCCTTCGCTAGCCATTATGTTGTTTTACATCCTGCTTTTACGGCACCCGCTATTTCGGGCAACAGTTCTGGTTGTTCTTCAAAGGCAGTGCCTATTACTATTACATCGGCACCAGCTTGGCAAGCTTCGTAGGCTGCTTCGCCGTTGCGTATGCCACCGCCTACTATCAATGGTATATCAACCTGTTTACTTACAGCCTTTATCATTTCCACCGAAACTGGTTTGTTGGCGCCGCTACCAGCTTCCAAATAAACGAGTTTAAGTCCTAGTTGTTCGCCCGCTAGTGCTGTTACTGCAGCAATCTCGGGCTTATTGGCGGGTATGGGCAAGGTATTGCTTATGTACGATACTGTAGTAGGCGCACCGCCATCAATCAATATATAACCGGTGGGCAATAGCTCTAAGCCGCTTTGCTTAAGGGCCATAGCTGCCTGTACTTGTTGGCCAATCAATAAATCGGCATTGCGGCCTGATATAAGTGAGAGCAGCAATATACCATCGGCCAGCGGGGTTACCTGTGCCGGGCTACCCGGGAAAAGGATAACAGGAATAGGGCTATGCTTTTTCAAGGTAACAATGCATTCCTCCAGCCGCTGGTTTACCATTAAACTGCCCCCCACCAAAAAGAAATCAACCCCATTGGTGTTGGCCAAAGTGGCAAGGTTGGCCCAGCTGGCGGCGTTGCCTTTATCGGGGTCAACCAATACGGCTAACAGTTTTTGAGCTGCTGCTTTGGCGTTCAGTAGGGTTTGGTATTGGTTTGCTTTCACGCTTTAAAATTACAAATAATCAGCGGTCTGGAATTCTTTTTCACAAAGTTGTGATATTATAAAACTTTATTGCTTGATGTCCGTATAAAAGCGTAACTGTAACTAATGATTATACTTGCTTACATATTTTCGGCATTTGCTCTGGTCGCTTTTACTATTTGTGAATCAGGTATTTATACTAAAAACCAAAATATTTTGGCTCCTTGCGTAACTTTTGCCGTAACCCGGCGTAAAAGCAGGTAAGTACAATTGAAATGAATACCCGAACCCAAACCATCTATCATGAAACGTATAAATAAGTTAGCCGGATTTGCCCTTCTTGGAATGTTTTTTATGGGAAGCGCCACTGTTAGCAACCTACGTATTAATGCACCGGAGGTGCCTGCGGTAACCGAGCGCTCTTTCGAGTTTGAATATTCTAACCAAGTTGAGGTAGGTGCCGACATGATGCCCCTTATTGGTCAGCTTAGCAAAGATGGCCGTACAATGTACCTTACCGGCCAAAACCATCAAGGTAAAAAACACCTATACAAAATGACACGCAGCAGTGCTGGTGCCAATTTTAGCTTACCAAAAAAATTAGGTGGAGCTATTAACGAAGGTAAGTATGATATCATTATGCCTACCGTAAGCAAAGACGAGCAAACTATGGTGTTTGTGCATAGTGCTAATGGCATGCAAAACGGCAACGACCTTTATATTGCAACTAAGGATGCAGCTGGGGAATACAGCTCTATTGAACCATTGGATGCTGCAAACGACCCAAATATTAGCGATAGCTATCCTTGGTTGTCGGCTGACGGTAACCGTTTGTACTTTACCAAGCAGCACGGCAGCAAAATCACATTCTACTTTTCTGAGCGTGCCAATGCTGATGGAACCTTTGGTAAGCCAGTTGCTTTAGGCGTTGATTTTCCAAAAACAAACAATAATATGAGCTGCCACTTAAGTGCAGATGAAAAAGAGCTTTATGTTTTGTCTGGCGAGTCTATTTACTACGCTGTGCGCAAAACCACACAAGATAAATTTACGCTACCGGTAGAGATTGCCAATACAAGCAACAGCGGCTACTTGAGCGGCATAACCCTTACTGATGATGCAAGCGAAATGTTTGTGTACAACTCAGTAGGTTTCCGCAACACACAGGTGTTGAGGTTTACAAACAAGAGCAATACTTCTAAGCCAACACTTAATACCCCAGTTGGCGAGAAATAAAGATAGATGGTTAGTTAGTAGTTAGGTCAACAATAGGAGCACTCTGCAAAGAGGCTCCTTTGTTGTTTTTGGCATTTGGGTTGAATTGCCGAAATTGAGCATTCAAAAAACGTAAAAGGGATGCAAACATTTAGGCCAAAACGGAAATACCTAAAAGGTCGAGGACGATTACGAACTGAGGCAATAGTGGGCTACTTTTTCTTTTTGGTTATTTTGGCAGGAGGCCCAGTGATAAGCATGATTGCCATGGGTTCGTTGGGGAAAGGACGTGCCGGAAAAGTTGATGATTTATTGTTTGGCGAAGGGGGTATGTTAGTTTATCTAGCTGCTCACCCAACCCAGTTTGCAGTGTTCTGTTTTATAGGGGCTGCTGTGCTTACTACACTTTATATTTTATACCAATCATTGGCAACAGTATTATTAGCTTTTAGCTTTGATGAGGATGCAAAAATGTTTTTTGTAGAACTGGCAAAGCCTTATAAATCCGAATCATTGCAAGTAGCTATACCCTATAATGAACTCAAATTTTGGATAGAGCAAAAAGATATCGGCCAAGTAAATGGCATAGTAAAGTATAAGCCTGTTGTTACCATAACAATAAATGATGACGGGCATAAAATATGCACTGGCCACGGGCCTTGGGAAGAAACCGATAGAAATACCATAGATGAATTGGTAGCTTTACTAAATTCGATTAAAAAGTAAGAAAGGGCTTAGTTTTGAACACTGACATGTAGTTTTTTCTTTTATTGCCCGATATTGCACCACGTATGAAACTGCTAAACTACATTAACGGCACCCTGCAAGAACCAACCAACGGCCAGTGGCTTGATAACATAGAGCCTGCCACGGGTGCCGTTTATAGCCAAATACCCGATAGCAATGCTGATGATTTGCAAGTTGCCGTAAACGCAGCTACTGAGGCATATCCAAAGTGGGCTGCTACCGATGCCGCGGAGCGCAGCCGAATAATGCTGCGCATTGCGGAGTTGATTGACGAGAACCTAGAGCGACTAGCCGAAGCTGAGAGCCAAGACAATGGTAAACCAGTGAGCTTGGCCAGGGTAATGGATATACCCCGTGCGGCGGCCAATATGCGCTTTTTCGCTACTGCCATACTGCACCAAAGCACTGATACACACTACAACGAGGGCCATTCGCTTAACTATACCATCCGTCAATCTTTTGGGGTGGTGGGTTGCATTTCGCCTTGGAATTTGCCGTTGTACCTTTTTACTTGGAAGATAGCCCCGGCCTTAGCAGCGGGAAATACCGTTATCGCCAAGCCCTCTGAAATTACACCACTTACGGCTTTTTTGTTTTCGGAGCTTTGCATTCAAGCGGGTTTGCCGGCGGGCGTGTTGAACATTGTGCATGGTCGCGGTGGGCAAATTGGGCAAGCATTGATTGAGCACCCCAAGGTAAAAGCCATCTCATTTACGGGTGGCACGGCCACAGGTAAAGTTATTGCTGCAACAGCGGCTCCTATGTTCAAGAAGCTGTCGTTGGAGCTGGGCGGTAAAAACCCCAACATCATTTTTGCTGATTGCGATTGGGAGGATATGCTCAATACTACCATCCGCTCATCGTTTGCCAACCAAGGGCAGATTTGCCTTTGTGGTTCGCGGATAATAGTGGAACGCAGCGTGTATGAGCGTTTCAAAACCGATTTTACAGCCCGCGTAAAGCAACTCCGCATTGGCGATCCAACCGAGGAGGTAAACATTGGTGCCGTGGTAAGCGAGCCGCATATGAACAAGATATTGGGCTACATTGAGTCGGCCCGCCAGCAAGGTGCCAACATACTTACGGGTGGCAATAGGGTACAAGTGCCAGGGCGCTGTGCCAACGGCTATTTTTTGGAGCCTACCGTTATTGACGGATTGAGCCCCGATTGCAACCTCAACCAAGAAGAAATATTTGGCCCCGTGGTAACCATTATCCCCTTTGACACCGAAGCGGAAGCTCTCGCAATAGCAAACGGCACGTTGTATGGCTTAGCAGCTACACTCTGGACCCAAAACCTTACCCGTGCCCACCAAATGGCCGAAAAGCTGGATAGCGGCATCGTATGGATTAATTGCTGGCTGGTGCGCGACCTGCGTACACCGTTTGGTGGCGTTAAGCAAAGCGGCGTAGGCCGCGAGGGTGGCTGGGAAGCCCTTAAATTTTTTACCGAAGCCAAAAACGTGTGCGTGAAACTATGAGTACTGAAGAAAATAAACAGCAGGGCTTAGGCCAAGTAATAGATATAGCGGTAGTTGTTGCCCCAATTATCCTGATTCAAAACGTAACATTTGCTTTGCTCAAGGAGCACGGTATTGGTACTAAAGTAGCAGCATCGCTGGTGCCGATAATCATTGTAGCGGTTGTTATAAACTCGATTAAGTCGCGTAGAAACAAAATCATTTTTACTTCTATGCTTTTCCTTGCTGTAATAGCGGCGGTGCTTGTTTATAGGTTTGTGCTTTAGGCTTCTCCAAACAAGGATTTATGCAGTTAACAGAGGTGTCCGTTATACTTTGCGCACGTGGCGGTAAATACACACAATACGATTTTAACCGCAATGAACGCAGCGAAAATAATACGCAACGCTCGCAATGGTTTTGCCAAACGAACAAACCATAATAGGGCACAGAAGGGCTTTGTGCACATTGTGCAACCTTTGTGTACTTAGAGGTTAATTTCTTAATGGGCGCTTTTTACCCCAACGGGGTTGCATAATTATAGCATGGGGCATCGCCCTATGTACGCAACATGTACAACCATCACTCCACCTTTAACCCATCATAAGCCAAGAAAATCCCTTCTGGTAGCTCGTTGCTTACCTCGTCGTACTTGCCCAATTGGTGGCTTATGTGGGTAAGGTAGGCACGCTCGGGCTTAATATCCTGTATTAGGTCAATGGCCTGCTGCAAAGTAAAGTGAGATATGTGTTGTTCGCGGCGCAAGGCGTTCAGTACCAATATTCTGCTGCCCCTAATCTTTTCAATCTCTTCGGGGGCAATGTAGTTGGCATCGGTAATGTAGGTAACATCGCCAAACCTAAAACCCAACACCGGCATTTGATGGTGCATGGCCTTAATCGGGATAACGGGTATCCCCTCTGCCACAAAAGGTGTATCGCCGTCAATGCGATTAAGATGCACCCGTGGTATGCCAGGGTAGGGGTTTGGACTGAAAATATAGGAGTATTGGTCGCGTATCTCCTGCTCGGTAAAAGCATCCAGATATAAGGGTATATCACGCCTTAGCACATAATTGTACCCCCGTATGTCATCCAAACCACCGGTATGGTCTTTATGAGGATGGGTGAAAATTATCCCATCAACCCTCATTACATTTTCGCGTAGCATTTGCTGCCTAAAATCGGGCCCTGTATCCACTATCAAAGTTTTACCCTCGGTTTCAATCATCACAGAGCTGCGCAGTCGCTTATCTTTACTATCGGTGCTTAGGCACACGGGGCAGGTGCAAGCAATCATTGGAACGCCGCCCGAAGTACCAGTACCTAGAAATGTAAGTCTCACTTAGCCAGGGTTTGTTTTAATATTTTTTGATAAACCGATTGCGATGTATCACTTAGTTCATCCGGTTCGAGCTCCAATTTACTAATAATATCTACCAAGCAATTAATGCGCGCCTCGGTGGTATAGTATTGGTTTACTACAATTACCCGCCTATCTTCCAACACACAATGGCCCGCATTAAAGCTGCCTTTTTCGTAACGCAGCTCATAGGCGGCCTCTTTACAAAGGTCTTCCAATTTTTTTAGGGTGCTTGTTGTATATTTGAACATGGCTTTTGAACGTTATTAACGAAATTAACATTCCCTCGGTAATGAAACGATACCTCATCATATTTTTTGCACTCCTTTTTAACCTGCCCCTTTGGGCACAAGATGACTTTGACCCCAACGAAAAGCCACCGTTTGTGCGGGCGGCGATTATTGCCGGTTTGAATGTTAGTCAGATTGATGGCGATGGTATAGCAGGTTTTAGAAAATTTGGTGCCAATGGCGGTGCTGCGGCGTATGTAAACATCCATAAGGGCTTTAATGCCAGCTTTGAGATATTGTATAGTATGCGTGGAGCAAGGAGCTCTGGAAACGAAACGATTCGCGATGGTCGAAGAATGATTATCAACCTAGATTATATTGAAGTGCCGTTTATGGTGCACTATAATGACAGGGATAAAGCTATTTTTGGTTTGGGTGTGGTTTGGAACACCCTAGTGCGCAACAAGATTGAGCCTTCAATTCTTGAAGAAGATGTAACCTTTAAGCGTAGCAGCTTAGATTTTGTTGGGGGCGTTACCTTCCTTATTAAAAAACGGTATGGCATTAACCTCCGGTACACCTACTCTTTAACCCCGGCGGCTACCGCAACGGATAACAGCGGCACAGGGGGCATCCGTACTACCCTTGATGGTGGCAAGTTGAGGAACAACGTGGTTGGCGTAAGGTTTATGTATTTCTTGAACTAATACCTTACTCTTTAACCATGGACCATCGACTATCGACCATGGACCGACCTACGCTTGTATCTTCTCACCAAAGGCCAAATCACCGGCATCGCCCAAGCCCGGCACAATGTATTTATCGGCATTCAGCTCCTTATCAATGGTTCCGGCCCAAATAGTAATGCCAGGTACTTGCGATAATAAGTAATCAATGCCCTCAGTGGCGGCAATGGCGCACACCACATGTATTTGCTTAGGCGTGCCCATTTTCAAAAGCTTTTGAAGCGTTAATGCTAATGAAGCGCCAGTGGCCAACATCGGGTCGCTTACAATCAATACCCTGTCATTAATCTCAGGAGAGGTAACATAGCCCATATTGATGGTAAAGTTGCCTTCGGTATCGTGCTCGCGGTAGGCGGCAATAAAGCCATTGTCGGCGTGGTCAAAGTAATTGAGCATACCTTGGTGCAATGGTAGTCCAGCTCGCAAGATGGTAACCAACACGGGCTGGTCAACCAACTGGTAACAAGGGGCCGTGCCCATTGGCGTGGTTACATCCACGGTTTCCCATTCCAACTCTTTGCTTATTTCATAAGAAATTACCTCACCAATACGCTCAATATTGCGGCGGAAACGCATACGGTCGTTTTGAATCAACACGTCGCGTAGCTCGGCTACATAATGGGCTACTAGTGATGGTTTTTCGCTAAGGTTGTGTACCATGAGGACAGATATGAAATATGAGATGAGAAATGAGAAACAAAAAAACCGTTACCCAGAATTATAGGGGCAAATTTATCGAAACCATTTCATATACCAAGGGCTGTTTTTGGTTTTGGCCCTCTGGAATCCACCATGGGGTTTTAAGTTGCCCAATTCACCTTTGGTTACTTTAAAATATTCCAACTTTTCGCCGCCATAATTTTTAAATATCTCGGTAACTGCCGGTGTTTGGAAAGGGCCTGCATCCAATATGCGCATACTGCCTGCACTGTTGCGGATAAACAAATCAATTAACGCATACGCGCCATTGTCTAAGCTATCGGCGGTAAGGCCTGGCAGCAGGTTGAGGTTTGCTACGCGAGAGTATAGCAAAAAGGTAGATGCTAATAGTTTATCACCGTGATAAATGCCAAAACCACCGCCCACGCCATAGTGCTGTGCTTGGTATATAATACGCAGCATGCTGTGGTATGCCGATTCTGGTAGATTAAGGGCTTTGCCGGTAGTGTTTTTAAAATGTTCTACCACAATTTCCGGTTTCAGGTCTTGCTTTATTTTTAAGCTAAGTGTTTCCGTCTTTTTTAGCGCATCTACAACGGTTTTATTATAGCGCTCCTGCTGCTCGCCATACACGGGCTGCAAGTTGATGTAAGTGCTACTAAGTGGTATGTATTGCGGCGCATCAATAGTGGGCAAGTTCATGGAGTTTAAGTTAAAGTCCCACACCGAATATTCGGCAGGGATGGCTTCCATAAACTCCGTCATTAGCCTTTTATCAATAGGTTTTAAAGAGAAAAGCCCAAGCTGTGATGCCAATGCAGGCTGATAGAGCATTTTGGTGCTACCTACGGTTTGGTGCACCAGCGGAAACACTGCTTCATAATCGCCCCACACCAGCCCATCCCAAAACTCGGCCACGTTATCCAAGTACCAAGTATAGGCATATGGCAGGCCATTAATGGCATAGTGCACACAGCCGTTCCACCGCTTGTCTTCAATCTCCTCTCTGGGTATAAATTTTATGGTGCGCATTGTTCTACTTAACCATTTCGTTCCGAGGGCGTTGCCCCCGGCTAATATTATGTAACCCCATTGGGGTAAAATAATTACTAATAACCATTTAACCGATAACCAATCAACCCACTTAAGCCATGGATCGTGGACCATCGACTATGGACTTTTAACATACTCCACCATTTGCTCATACATATGGCGCCAGCCCACCCATTCATCGGCTTCGCAAAATGAGCTGTTGTGCCATAGGGTAATCAATAGCCCATTTACATCCTTTACTTCGTCAATTAAGGGTTTTACCGTTTCCAAAGCCTCGTGGGGCTTTAGCTTCATGTAGTAATTAAGCGTGGCATCCATAAAGGCAAACGGATATAGCTTCAATAAGGTTTTGTTTTCCCTGCCCAAATCGTAAAAATAAAACGAGCTACAAATGCTCGCCCTAAAGCCGGGCAGCGCTGCATAACCTATGGTGTAGTCTTCTTCAATATCCTGTTCCATCAAGTTACGGTACGTATCTGGGAACTTAAGTTTTAAAAAATGTTGCCTGCTAATGCGCACATCCCTTTTTAGGGTGCGGCTCAGTCGGTTTATCTCGCGCCTTAGTTTGCTGGTGTCGGTGTTGCTGGCATAAGATGGGTGTATGCCCACCTCTGCATCATCGGCAATAGATTTTATCAAACTTTGAAACTGGGTAACATTGATGGATATGCCTTTATCAAACTCATCATAATCGCCTAATAGAAAGAAAAAAACGGGCTTGTAGTCATGTTTACCATGCAGCTCTAGCAGGTAGTCATAAGTGTCGTAAGGGTCTTGTTTGTTGCCTGATAGCACCTTAACTCTATCTGTAGCTTCGGTAAAGTTGCCTTGCAGAAACGACCGTGCCAAACCGCCCAAATTTCGGAACGGCCCTTTGCCACGGTAGTTATAAGCGCTGTCTACATCAAAAGTAGGCTTGTACTTAAACTTTTCGGTTGCAAACTTCAACTCAGGGTAATGCTCCTGTATTTTCAGCTGTACCAACTTAATGTAGTGGTTTACCACAGGTACCTGCAAAAAGCCGTTGCGGTAAGCAAAGCTTTCTTCAGGCGGAAATCTGTCGTGCCTATCGTTGGCATGGGGTAAGTACTCTTCGTACCTGCTTACCAAATAAAAAGCCGCAGCAAATGGGTCGAAAGGTAATACAAACTCTTCTCCCTCAATCTGATAAAAAATTTTGAGGTAATTATGTTCGGTTACGGTTAGGTCTTGTTGGCTAATGCCGCGCTGAAACAATAAAAATACGGCTCCAAAACAAAGGCAATCTTCCTGCGGGCGGCTATCGTAAACTATCTTCGGTCCTTCGGTTACTCTAAATTCGTCCATGCTACTGGTAACCTTATAAGATATCTGCATCTGTTCTTTAAAAAACAAATCGAACACATACCTAATGCGGTTGGTAACTTGTGGCGTATAGATAACCAGCATGGAAGCTAAGTTAGTTATTTATAGACACAAGACCATCTTATGTACGAAGTACGATTTACGATGTACGATTGCAAATGGGTCACAATTTTGATTGATTATAATCATAGTGTTTTAGCCATTTCCAAATTTCCAAATTGTCTCATTTCCAAATTGGTAACCTTATCTTTGTAACTATGAACGGTCAATCACTTTTCAGGCACGAAACGCCGCTGCAAATCAGGTTTGCGGATTTGGATTCGCTAAACCACGTAAATAATGCCAACTACCTCACTTACATGGAGCTGGCACGTATTAATTATTTGGAGGAGGTGCTGGCCTTGAAAATGGATGAACCTTACAGTGTTATCCTAGCCAAGGCAACGGTTGAGTATCGCAGGCCCATCCATCTAGGTGATGATATAAAAATATACACCCGCTGCAGCCGCATTGGCACCAAGAGTTTTGACCTAGAGTACGAGTTGCGTAAAATTGATACTAATGGCGGACAGCTAGTTATGGCTGTGGGCCATACCGTAATGGTGGCGTATAACTATGAGAGCAACCTACCAGTTACGGTTCCTGATGCGTGGCGGCAAAACCTAGTAGTGTTCGATAGTCCTTCATCAGTAGATAAATAATTGATTATGAGATATGCATGCTTGGCTTTGGTGATAATGACGTTGGCTGCTTGCGACGCCCAGCAAGGCAAATATATTAACGGGGCAATGCTTCCCATGGTTGAGTTGCCCGACCGTGAAGAGAAACCACTAGCGTTAGAATCGCTAAAAGGAAAGATAGTATTGGTGGATGTGTGGGCCAGCTGGTGCACCCCTTGCCGCAAGCAGCACCCTAAGTTGGTAGAGGTATATGATAAGTACCAAAATGCCCAGTTTCAAGATGCAAGTGGCTTTGAGATATACCAAATTTCGTTAGACTCAGAGCGGGAGCTATGGTTGAAGGCAATAGCCAAAGATAACCTGCACTGGCCTTATCACGTTAGCGAGTTAAATGGCTGGGAATCAAAGGTTGTGGCCCTGTATGAAATTGAGGCCATACCTTCTGCATTTCTAATAGATGCTGATGGAAAGATAATCGGCAAAGACCTCAGCTGGTTCGACTTGGGCAAGGTGTTGGAGAACCGATTGAAAAAATAAAGTATGATTTACGAAGTACGAGGTACGAATGTGATTTTGTCAAATTTTACTTTGTGTGGTGCCA
Organism: Chitinophagales bacterium; assembly: GCA_018401955.1. Lineage (GTDB taxonomy): Bacteria > Bacteroidota > Bacteroidia > Chitinophagales > CAIOSU01 > CAIOSU01. Next base: position 23,369 of record JAGYJT010000010.1, read on the forward strand.
GCCCTAATAATGTCTATACATTATTCAATCGTAATTCGTAAATCGTACCTCGTACTTTCAAACGCTGCCAAATTGACACAATGATTTGACTGGCAGGGATTTTGTAATACCTTTGCAACCTTAAATTTTGGTAGCAATGAGTAACGAAACAGAGAACCAAGAACCGGTAGAAGAACAAGCCGCTAACGATGCCCAAACTACAGAGCAGCAGGTGCAAGATAATAATGTCGAACAGGCAGAAGCTCCAGCTGGCAACGATTCGCAAGCTAAAATTGAGGAGTTGAAAGATAAGTATGTTCGCTTGTTTGCTGACTTTGACAATTATAAAAAGCGTGTTGCACGCGAGCGTTTGGAGCTGATTAAAGATGCCAGCAAAGATGTCATTTTGAACCTTTTGCCAGTATTGGATGACTTTGAACGTGCCGTAAAGGCAGCCGATAGTGCCACGGATGTAGCACCCGTAAAAGAAGGTATGACCCTTATCCATAACAAATTGCTTAAAAACTTGGAGCATAAAGGCCTGAAGGCGGTGAGCCCAGTAGGGGAGCCATTTGATGCTGAGTATCATGAAGCGATAACCGAAATACCTGCCCCTACCGAAGAGCTGAAAGGCAAAGTGGTAGATGTGGTAGAAAAAGGATATTACCTAAACGACCGTATTATTCGGTATGCAAAAGTAGTAGTGGGGAAATAAGATATGCCAAGGGATTATTACGAAATATTGAGCGTAACGCGTACCGCTACCCAAGAAGAAATTAAAAAATCTTACCGCAAAGTTGCGCTTAAGCATCACCCGGATAGGAACCCGGATAACCCGGATGCGGAGCACAAATTTAAGGAGGCCGCAGAAGCTTACGAGGTGCTGGGCAACGAGGAGAAACGCGCCAAATATGACCGTTTTGGCCATGCTGGTGTTAAAGGCGGTGGTGCGCAAAACATGGATGACATTTTCAGCAACTTCGGCGATATATTCGGCGGCGGTGCAGGCGGTGGCGGTGGTTTTGATCCGTTTGAGGCTTTCTTTGGCGGACAGCGTGGCGGCGGTGGCCGAGCGCGCCAAGGTCAAAGGGGCAGTAACCTGCGCATAAAAGTAAAACTAGACCTAAAAGAGATAGTTTATGGTGCCAAAAAGACCATAAAACTTAATAAGCACGTTACCTGCGATGTGTGCGACGGTAGCGGTGCCAAGGATAAAAGCTCAATTTCTACATGCCAAACCTGCCATGGTGCAGGCCAAGTGCGTAGGGTTACCCAAACTATTTTGGGCCAAATGCAGACTACTGCTACTTGCCCTACTTGCCACGGCAATGGCTCTACCATTACCGCCAAATGTACTAAGTGCAAAGGCGATGGTAAGGTGTATGGCGAAGACAGTGTAACCCTTGATATACCTGCCGGAGTAGGCGAGGGCATTCAACTTAGCATGACTGGCCGCGGTAACGCTGGCGAGCGTGGCGGTGCCCCAGGCGACTTGATTGTGGTGATTGAAGAGCAACAGCACGAAGAGCTTTTTCGCGAGGAGAACGATATTGTATACAACCTCAATATCAGTTTTATTGATGCGGCTATTGGTATGCAAACCGAAGTGCCTACCGTAGATGCCAAAGCGAAGATAAAAGTACCAGCGGGCACCCAATCGGGCAAAATCTTTAGATTGAAGGGTAAGGGTATACCAAACATCAACAACTCGTACGAGGTGGGTGACCAGCAAGTGAGGGTGAACGTTTGGATACCGAAAAACCTAAGTGATGATGAGCGTTCCACCTTGGAAAAACTACGTAATTCTCCGAACTTCCAGCCAGGGCAAACCAAAGAAGACGGTGGCTTTTTCCAGAAGGTGAAAGATATGTTTTAATCATGCCGCGCCTTACCATCATTCTTGATTTGGATGGGGTGCTTATTACTACCTTACCTACACAGCCAGAGGTGTTACACGCCGATGGGTATACTGATTTTAATAAAGATTGTGTAGCCAATTTCAATGCCCTAATGAGCATGACAGATGCCGAGGTATGGCTTATCTCCATGCGCCGCAAAACCAAAACCCTTGCCGAGATGCAAGCCATATTTGCCAATAGGGGCATAGTTGCTCCGTTGGTAGGCATGGTGCCCGTATATGCTGAAGGCATGAAGCGAAACCATGAAACGGTCCGTTTTATTCGCCAACAAAACTTAGAGCAATATCTAATTATCGACGATAATAGAGTATTGCGCCAGTTGCCCAGAGTAATGAAGAACCGATTAGTACAAACCAATTATGCTCAGGGTTTTAATGAAGAAGCGCTTCAAGAGGCTAGGCGAGTATCGGGGTTTTAATTGGCTCTCGCTATCAAGCTTCAAACAGCATAAATTATATTTTGGATTTCTAGAAAAAAAGAGGCTGTCTCGATTGTGAGTCAGCCTCTTTTTTTTATACCGATGATATAACAGACACCTGATTACAAGTAACCGCTTACTTATTAAGCATGCAACGAGTCTTTATGGTCTTCCGGTTTGTAATTGGCTTGTAGCTCGGCAAGCTTCTCTTTGCCGTAGGCAAAGCGTGTAATCAATACAAACAGCACTGGCACGATAAATATAGCCAAGAAGGTAGCCGAGAGCATACCGCCCAGCACCGTCCAACCGATGGTTTGGCGGGCAACGGCACCTGCGCCTGCCGCAAACACCAACGGCAAAACACCCAGTATAAATGCCATTGAGGTCATAATGATGGGGCGCAAACGCAAACGCACCGCCTCAAGGGTAGCAGCAACAACTTCCATACCCCAGTCAACGCGTTCTTTGGCAAACTCCACAATCAAAATGGCGTTTTTGGCCGTTAAACCAATCAAGGTTATCAACCCGATTTGCGCATAGATATTATTGGTAAGGTGCGGCAACAAGGTTAAAGCCAATATTGCACCAAACGCACCAATGGGAACTGAAAGTAAAATGGAGAAAGGCACCGACCAACTCTCATACAAAGCCGCCAATAGCAAAAACACAAAGCCAATGGAAAGGGCAAAGATAATACCTGTTGTGCCGCCCGATTTTTTCTCTTCGGCACTGAGGCCCGAAAACTCAAAACCATAGCCCGCTGGCAGCACTTGCTCTGCTACTTCTTCAAGGGCTGTCAAGGCATCGCCACTACTATAGCCGGGTGCAGCGCTACCGTTTACATCAGCAGATCGGAAGAGGTTATAGTGTGATAGCAATGAGGCGTTTTCAACAAGCTTATAGTCAATCAATGCGCTCATTGGTACTGATTGGCCTTGGTTGTTCTTAACATAGTAACTCTTAATATTCTCAATGTTCATGCGGTAGCTAGTATCAGCCTGGGCCACTACCCTAAAGTTTCTGCCGTACTTGGTAAAATCGTTGATGTAAATGCTACCCAAATAATTTGAGATGACACCATAAGCATCGGTGAGCGACACCCCCATCTTTTTGGCTTTATCCCTATCCACCAATACTTGATAGCCGGGGGTACGGGCATTGTAAAACGAGTAAGCACCCGATATCTCTGGTCGTTGATTGATAGCAGCCACAAACTTTTGTGCCACTTCTTCCAGTTCTTTTACACTACCAGCTTGCCGCTGTTGAAGCACAAAATTAAAACCACCGGTAGTACCCAAACCTGGTATAGCTGGCGGGGTAACCACAATTATATTGGCGCCCTTTATAGATGCCAAATCTTTGCGCAAGGCAGGCAACAATCCATCTAGCTTATCTTCTGGCTTGGTGCGCTCATCCCACGGTTGTAGCTGGGTAAAGAAGGTACCAGTGTTACTCTTAACCGAGAAATTCAATACGTTGAGGCCCGCAATGGAAGTAGCATTTTTAATAGCAGGGTACTTTTTAATGATTTCGTACACCTCCTCCAAAACTTCGGCAGTTCTAACGCTCGAGGAGCCTTCTGGCAAAGTGATGGCCATAAACAATCGCCCTTCATCTTCATTAGGCACAAAACCCGTTGGCTTTAAACTGAACATACCTGCGGTGCCCACATAAATACAAACCAACAACACCATGGCATAAGGCGCCTTGCGGATGATGTAATTTACGCTATTGGAATACCTACCTGTAACGTTACCAAACCACTGGTTGAATTTAAAGAAGAAGCGGTTTAACCCGCGCGATTCTTTATTTAGGTTCATGGGTTTTAGCAACAATGAACACAATGCTGGTGTAAGCGTTAAGGCCACAAATGCCGATAGCAATACCGAAATAGCAATGGTGATGGCAAACTGCTGGTACAACCTACCTACAATACCCGGGATAAAACCAACCGGGATAAATACCGCTGCCAATATCAAGGCAATGGCAATTACCGGTGCGGTAATGTCTTTCATGGCGCGGCGGGTGGCTTCTTTAGCCGAAAGCTTTTCATTATCGATGTAGTGCTGTACGGCTTCTACCACCACAATGGCATCATCTACCACAATACCAATGGCCAATACAAAACCAAATAAGGTAAGGGTATTAATAGTAAACCCCAGCGGAATAAAGAACACAAACGTACCGATAATGGATACCGGGATAGCTAGAATAGGAATTAATGTTGCCCTCCAACTCTGCAAGAACAAAAATACCACCAAGGTTACCAATAAAAGCGCTTCAAGCAATGTTTGCACCACCTCTTTAATAGATACACTTACCACACTCACTGACTCAAACACTACTTTAAAATCCACATCAGGTGGGAAACCTGTTTTAAGGTTCTCTAGCGCAGCTACTACGCCATCGGCAGTTGAAAGTGCATTGCCATCTGGGGTTTGATAGATAAGCAGCAGGGCCGATTTTTGTCCATTTGAGCGCACTACGCCGCCATAATTAAACTTACCCAACTCAATACGCGCTACATCTTTAAGGTACACCAAAGAACCATCCTCGGGGTTGGTGCGGATAATGATGTTTTCATACTGCTCTTCATCTTCTAGCCGCCCATTAAACAATACCGAAAATTCAAAAGCTTGTGTTTCGGGCTGCGGCGATGCACCGATTGCACCACCCGCCACTTGTATATTCTGCTCGCGGATGGCGTTGGCCACATCGGCTGGCATCATACCCAATTGGGCCAGTTTATCCGGGTCGAGCCACACACGCATACTAAAGTCTTCGGCACGGGTATTTACATCACCCACGCCGGGCACCCTTAGTATGGCGTTCTTTAGGTAGATGTTGGTGTAATTATCCAAAAACTCTTGACCGTGCGTTTCGTTGGGCGAAAAAATCGCCACCGCCATCAACAAGGTAGGGTTCCGTTTTTTTACTGTGATACCCAGCCTGCGCACGGCCTCAGGCAAACTTGGTTCGGCTACACTTACCCGGTTTTGCACATCCAGTGCCGCAATATTAATGTCAGTACCTACATCAAAAGTAACCGTGGTGCTCATGCGGCCATCGCTAGTACTGGTGCTGCTAAGGTAGCTCATGCCGGGCGTACCGTTAATTTGTAGCTCCACGGGGGTAGTTACGGTTTCTTCCACGGTTAGTGCATCGGCACCGGTATAACTAGCCGTAACGTTCACCGTTGGTGGCGAGATGTTTGGGTATTGACTAATCGGCAAGTTCAATACGGCAAGCACCCCCATTATTACAATAATCAAAGAGATTACGATAGAGGTAATTGGCCGCCTTATAAATACTTCTGAAATCATTTGCTCAATGTTAAATCTGTAAGCTTAATAATTGGCGCAGCTTATTTTACCGCTGCATCTGGCTGCACCACACTTCCGTTTCTTAAATTTTGCACGCCCGTACTTACTATCAAGTCTCCTGATTGAAGACCATAACGAATAACTACCATATCGGCAGCGGTAGTACCTAGTGTTACGCGTTGCTGACTTACCTTATTGCTATCGCCTACCACAAACACATAAAACTCGCCCAACTGCTCGGTAACTGCTACCGAAGGGATTACTAATTGTTTGCCAGTATCTTGATTACGAACGCGCAACAAACCACTCATGCCTGCGCGCAAATTACCCTTGGGGTTATCAAAACTAAAACGGGCTGTAATGGTTCCAGTAAGTGGGTTAACGGCCCTATCAATGGCTACTAGTTGTCCTTGGCTAGGATACACCTCGCCTCCAGGTAATTGCAAGGTAAACAGTGAGTCTTTATCGTTATGTGGCTGCTCCATGTACATCGAGAAACGATAGATATCCTTTTCATTAACCGCTATATCAACGGCAATAGGGTCGGTAGTAGAAATGGTATTGATAAGCGTAGAACCCACACTTACCAAAGAGCCCAGCTTTATATTGGAGATACCGATGGTACCCCCAAACGGTGCCGTTATTAACGAACGGTTCAAATCTGTTTGGGCATTGGCAAGGGCTGCCTCTGCACCCAATAGCTGCGATTCGGCATTCAATAGTGCCGTTTTGGCGTTTTCTACTACTTGGCGGGCTATGGCATCCTTTTCTTGCAACCGTTCGTAACGCTCAGCATCACGTTTGGCTTGCTCTAAGGTGTTTTGTGCCGCTTTTACTTGTGCTTGAGCCTGCTTGTAATTGGCCAAATACTTGCTTCGGTCAATTTCGTATAGCTTTTGGCCTTTGGTAACGGTTTGTCCATCTTTTACAAATATGCCCGTAATAGCGCCAGTTACCTCCGCACGCAGTTGTACTTCATTTAGTGGCACTACCGTTGCCGGGTATTTGTCAATACCCGTTACGCTTTGTGCAGCTACGGTATAAACATTTACCGGTATAGCTGCTGGTGCAGGTTTTTGGTCTGCTGCCTTGTTACTTCCGCACGAGGTTGCCATAAACAGGGCAACTATAGTCAGTACTCCAAAGGAAAATCCCTTCATTTCTATATTTTTTATTGATTTGTGTTAATGGTTCCTAAACTCTGCATTACATCCAGCTTGCTAGATAGTACATTCAATATGGTATTCAATTGGTTGAGCTGTGCCGCACGCAAATCGGTTTCGGCCACCATCAAGTCCAAATAGGTCTTTATACCCTCATCGTATTGCAGCTTAATGGTACTGTATACTTCTTCTGATAGGGTTACATTTTCGGTAGCCACTTTCCAATCGTTCAAATCGCTTTTATAGCGCGCCATCGATTGCTCATACTGCGTGTTGATTACGTTTTTGGTGTTAGAGATATCCTCCGTTAAACGTTGATTAACCAACTTCTGCTCTTGGATGTTGTGGTATCTTCTTAGTCCTTGAAAAATGGGCAGGTTTAACGATACGCCCACCACAGAGTTTGGAAATGCTTGCCTATACATTTCCGAGAAATCATCGTTCTGGAAAACATGGTTTCGGTTTGCAAAGGCAGAAAGCGTTGGGAAGAAGCTCCATTTTCGAGCACTAACATTTATGTCCTGCAAGCGCTTTTGGGTTTGTAGCTGTTGCATTTCAATGCGGTTGTTATAATCCACCAGCATGGTAGTATCCAATAGCATCTCATTTTCCATGGCATACCTGTCAAACTTAAGCGCAAACAGCTCGGTGGGCTGTATGCCCATTAACTGGTGCAGATAAGCATACTTGCCTTTCAAAGCCTCATTAGTGCGCTTTAAGTCGGCCAAGGTGTTGTTTAAAGCAATAGTGGCCCGCTTATAATCGGTGGGGTCTACCACACCGCCTTCGTACAGCGATTTGGCATCTTGCCGTTGTTTCACCAATCTTTCGCGCACTTGTAGCAAAATGTTGGCTTGTTCTTGAGTTACCAATATATCGTAGTATGCTTTACTTACCGCAACAATGGTAGCAATCTTTACCTCTTCAGTATTTTGGTTGTACAGGGTTCGCAACGATTTGGCACTGCGGGTGGCCAACAATAAGTTGTTGTCAAAAATAGACTGCCGTGCCTCTATCAATACATTAGAAGTATTAAATACCCCAATCCTTACCGGTACCCTTTCGCCGGTAGATGGGTTAGGAAACACACTTACTGGTAGCTCTAAAAAGTGGTTAATGTTAGCCGCAGCGTCTATTTGAGGCATCCAGCCCGATAGGTTTGCTTTAATCTGCCTATCGTTTATTACCTCATCCAACATTGATTGTTTAATAGCTGGTTGGTTTTCAAGGGCAATGGCAATCACTTCGCTGAGTGAGTAAGTTTTACTGGTACTATCGGGCAAGGTAGTTTGCGCATGGGCGCTAAAGGTTGCACCCATTAATGCCAAGCCCATCAATATTTTTATCGTATTCCTCATTACATTATTTGTCTTCATGGTTAATTGCTTCGCCCACTTCATCACAACCGTTTCCTTTAATCCCTTTACAGGCATCACCGTTTATTTGGCTCAGGTTATCAATCATTTGCCTAAGCACCTGTTTGCAACCGTTTAGCTGCTCCGCTTCAATGCCAGCTTCGGTATTTTCAATTGTTGATTGCAGCAACGGGAAAAGCCTGGCCCTTATCTCCGAGCCCTTACTAGTAATGTAAAGTAGGTTGTTGCGCTTATCCTTATCATCGGGCACTCTGGTTATCAAGCCATTTTTCTCCATGGTTTGCAACATTCGGGCAATACTGGTTTTGTCTTTGCCGTAAAGGTCTGCTAGGTCTTGTTGGTTCCTGCCATCCTCAATCCACAGCATAATCAACAGCCTATATTGCTCTGCGGTAATTTCTCCGCCTGTTTCGTATAGCTTTCTAGCCAAAAGCCTCGTCATCTCTCGCTTTACCCGGGCGGTAAGGTATCCAATTGACTCGTTGGGTATGTATGTTTGTTCGCTCATTAAAATATTAGTTGCATATACAACGATTACAAAGGTAATAGGTTCACCGCAACCAATCAATGTTACAACATAAATTTTTAAACCAACTATGTTAAATCATGGTTAAACTGCCCCAAGAGGTAAGTGTAATGTATCTTTGCCTTCACGGTTAATTATTGTTAACTTGTGGTTAATAGTACTTTTTTGGATGAAATACCTACCCTTTTTTATTGCGCTATTAGCCTCAGTTGCCGCTATTAACAGTTACGGACAAGCCTGTAGCACCACCAACGGCACCAACTGCGTATGTCCGGATGGGAGTACCCAATGCGAGTTGCTGCCAGATGTAATGATATCGTGGTATTTTATAGCTAATGATACGCCTCGCGAATATTCGCAAACCGGAAATGGCATTAATGATGGTAAGCTAAAAATATCTGGCGCTATACCCAATGTAGGTTATGGTGCCTTGGAAGTGATTGCAACCGATACGTTAGTTTGTGGCACCGATACCCTGCATGACCCAACCAGAAGTATTGCCCTATGCCCCGATGGAACAGAGCCTAAATACTTACTGAACCAGCGCATTTTTAGCAAAGACGGCGACTCTATTACATACTACGATAGGCCAGCAGGAAGCCAAAGTTATCACCCAACCCATTTGCACAGCCACGTGGATGACTGGATGTACCTAAGCCTGCGCATTGAGGATGTTAATGAGCCTGATACCCTTAAGTGGCCTATAGTGGGCAATGGTTCTAAGCTTGGCTATTGCCTAGCAGATTTTGAGCCTTGCACTTATAGTGGTTTTTATGGTGCTTGCAGAGACAACCATTTATATGGCATGGGCAACATTTTAACCAACCTAAGCAATATCCCTAATTTTGGAATGGGCGGAGGTACATACTCTTGCGGTATTGTTCGCCAAGGGCTCTCAGTTGGTTATGTAGATTTATATAACAAGGATACTGAAGGGATGAACGTGATTATACCACCCGGTACCTGCAATGGCCTGTATTGGATTGTTGCCGAAATTGACCCTGAAAACCATTTTCTGGAATCGAACGAAGACAACAATTGGACGGCAGTGCCCATACAAATAACCAAACAAGACGCCCCTGGTAACCCTACAGCCAGCATATCCTATAACGGTGACCCGGTGATATGTAATGGACAAAGCGTAACATTAACGGCCAATGCAGGTAGCAACTTCATATGGTCAAATGGTGCCACTACCCAAAGCATTGAAGTGGACCAACCGGGTGATTACTTTGTGGAAGTAACCAATTACTGCGGCACGGCGGTTTCTGATACCGTTACCGTATTCGCATCTAGTATTGCAGCGCCTATTATTGCCGGCGATACCGTATGCAGGGGTTCGTCAATAACCCTATCAGTGGGCAGCATTAATGGTTATTGGTACAACAAACCAACCGGTGGCAATTTGCTTGCAACGGGCAGCAGCTTTTCCATCAATAACATTGATAATACTGTAAACCTGTTTGTTGAAGCCGTTGACACCATAAGTGGTACCAACTACTCTTGCAGCAGCCCCCGCACCGAGGTAGAGATGTATGTAGAGCAAGCCAACATTGTAGGCCTCGATTCTAGCTTTTATGTTACCGATGCACCCGTGCAGATTTATTCGGCCAACCAGTTGGGCACTTTCAGTGGTAGGGGCATTACCTATGATGGCAATGGCAACATCTATTTTTCGCCAGCACTGGCAGGCATCAATAGTGCATTACCCATTACCTACATTTATACTACGCCTAGTGGCTGCGAACTCGATACGGTTATTTACGTGCAGGTACTAGACCCCAACGCTACCGCTATTGCCGTATTTAATAAAACCCCTCTAGGCATTTATCCCAATCCGGCCGAAACGGCAATAGTGATAACCTTGCCACTGGCAACTGCAGAGAATCAAGTGCTATTGTTATTTGATTCGGCGGGTAAAAAGCTCTTTGAAGAGCGTATTAACGGAAACGCAACTACCCATCAACTGGATGTTTCTACATTGCCAAAAGGGATGTATATACTGCGCTTAAACACCCTCTACGGTAGCCAGTATGCCAAATTTATGAAATTATGATGATGCACTGTTTGCGAATTGTGGTGTTGTTACTAGCCAGTTATGGTTCCCTCTCTGCTCAACCACATTCATTACAAACGTTTACCACCAACAATAGTGCGCTGCAAGAAAACACCATCCGTACCTTGGCAACAGCGCCCGACTCGGCATTATGGGTAGGGACTGAAAACGGGCTGAGCACCCTAAAAAATGGCAATTGGGCTGCCATTGATACATTCTTAAACCTGCAAATACGAGCAATTGCATTTGATAGCTCGGGGTATGCTTGGGTAGGTACGTTTCTGCATGGTCTGTGGGTACAAACCGATACCGGATGGATAAATTATTTGCCCAGCAATAGCGATTTGCCTGCAGACCATGTGCGTACTATTGCGTTTTGCCCCAATGGAGATGCTTGGATAGGCACCGTAGGTGGGGCGGTGATGATAAGCAATGGCGTATGGCAGGTATACCAAACTACCAACACTAATTGGATTGGCAGCAATATCGGGGCATCTTATTGCTCACCAACCAACGAGATTTGGCTTGGCGGCGTAAACAATGGCTTAATGCATCAAGTTGATACGGGCTGGGTAATTTACCATGCATCAAGTAGTAACCTGCCCGATAATACCATACTCGATTTGCAAGGCAAGCCCAATGGCGATATAGTGCTGGCTATGCCTACTGGAGGCATAGCAATATTTGATGGCAACCAAGGATGGATAGTTTACAACACCCTATCGTCATTTAGCCCCTCCAACAGTATTAACCGCATTGCGGTGGGTAACAATGGTAAGCTTTACTTCGCATCGGTTGATAAAGGTTTGGTAGTTTTTGAGGGTGGGTTTGATTGGTTCAATATCTCAACCGCTGAGCGCCCCGATACCAGTGGCACCTATCTACCCGATAACGATATGCTTACGGTATTGCAAGACCCCAACGGCATCATTTGGGCCAGCATATTTAACCAAGGCCTTATGCGTATTGAGTTTTTAGATACGCTAAGCGGTATTGCATCAACCAACCTAGCTGCAACTGCCCTATATCCAAACCCAGCGCAAGACTTTATTGTTATCGAAACGCTCAGCCCCAACCTCACCATCACGATAATTGATGTATTGGGTACCGAAGTTTATAATACCGCAACCAACGCCCCTAAAACAAAGGTACCCTTGGGCAATTTGCCCAAGGGTACTTATATGGTTATGCTTCAATCTGGCGGCGCAACAACTGCACAGCGCCTAATCAAGTATTAGTCAATCAAAATTTTACCTTGGGCGGTTTCGCCATCCAAAGTAACGCTATAGAAATACATGCCGCTTTGCAAACCTTCGCGGTTAATGCTCAAAGGGGTACCAGCTACGCCTTGTAAGTTGCGCACCGCCTTGCCGGTAATATCAACCAACACAAACTGATAGGTAGCACCGTTATGGCCGCTGATATTAATGCTAGCCTGGTTGCCAAATGGGTTAGGGTATACGCTTAGTACATTTGCTAGGTTAGTTTCGTTAATACCCACTACTGGTACGGTATCAATAGTAACCAGTACGTCAAATGATTGGGCAATGCCGCATACGTCATTATAGCTCAATGCAATGGTATAAGCACCCGTAGAATCATAGGTATAGGTAAAGGCTGCACTGTTATCTGCAAAGCTTTCACCGTTACCAAAATCCCAAGTATAGTTTCCATCTACACCAGTGGAATTGTTGTTGATAGTAACTTCATTGTTGTTTACGTTCACACTAAAATCTGCCACGCCAGCAGCTACGCTAGTAATGGTTATTGAGCTTGTTGCAGTGCACGAAGCCTCGGTAACGGTAACGGTATAAGTACCTGCCGCATTAACACTAAGGGTTTGGCTAGTAGCGCCAGTGCTCCACAAGTAGGTTGGTGCGCCTGGGCCACCGCTGCTACCGGCAGTTATATCCAACGACTGGCCAGTGCAAAACGAAGTAGCGTTACCAGGGGTAGATGTAAAGGCGTTAAAGTTGTTACAAGGGTTTACTGCGGCCTCAGAGAAAGTAAATGATTGCGTGTAAACTCTGTCTCCAGTTGTACTTCCATCACCATTTGCCACGTTAGCAATAACGTAAAAGGTAACATCACCAGTACCAACAGCAGGAGCCGTCCAACGGAAAGTCCAAGCGTTGGTGGTGCTAGCAATATTATGACCTACATACTCTCTGTTAAACGACGTAGCTAAAGTAGTAAGGTTAGGGTTTGATAAGCTAAAGGAGCCTGCTTGATTATTGCTGCCATCTAATACGGTAGTTTGAAAGCCAAACTTCTGCGATGCTCCGTTTGATGGCAACTGATTTACGTTAACAAACAAATTGTAAGTAGTGCCAGGGGTATAACCGTTTGCCAAGCTACCGGTTGGTGCAGTATCGAAGCTGATAAACGATGTGGCAGTTACCGGATTGCTTGAGTGGCAACCTGAAGCCGCACAAGTATTTTCACCAGGGGCGCCAGTGCGACCAGGCGGAGGCTGTGGAGAGCTAGTAAATACAATAGTGTTTGCAGCCAATACCAAAAGCATAGTAAGTGCAACAAGAAGGGTAGATTTTTTAAACATGGTTGAGTTTTGTTGAAATGGAAGCGCAAATATAAAAAACAATATCAACGCTTTACAACAACTCTAGCCGACCAAAACACAAAATGAATAGTTGTTTTAGCCCAGAAATTATTAATTTCAGGTCTTTCAAAGCCTCTACCATGCCCTCTATGACAAAGAACCTAGCGCTAGTGACCCTCATAACAATGATGATAGCGATAACAGGATGTAAAAAAGAGCCATTTACGGTGCGCACGGGATATGTGGTATGGTCAGGCGATTTTATTGATGGTGGTTGCGGTTGGCTTATCAACTTTCACGCTGATTTACAGTACCAGCCCCGCAATATGCCAGAGTCTTTCGAGGTAGACTCGCTGCCCGTAATAGTTACCTATAGGGATTTGAAAAACAGACCTGATTGCCTGAACCGCAGTGATGTGGATGGGCAAATATATGTGCACAAAATTGAGCGCCCGCTTTAAGCAGCACTTTTCTTAGTTGCCAGTGCAATACTTCTGCAATGCATTAGCCGCACGGGTATGGCCATGCACCTCTGCCTTAGCCCAATCTTTGCAGGCTGCAGAGTTGTTGCCACTGTATTTGTAGCTAAACGCGCGATTGTAGTAGCAGTCTTTAAGCTTAAAAGCCATATTGATGCACACGGTATAGTCTTCAATGGCTTTTCCATCGTTCTCCAACTCATAGTACAAGTTAGCGCGGTTGTAGTAGGCATCTGCCAAATCAGGATTAAAAGAAATAGCCTTACCATAATCAGCAATAGCAGCTTGGTAGTTTTTGTTCTTAAAATGGGCATAGCCACGGTAGTTGTAGGTCACGGCATCATCGGCACGCAGGGCCAAGCATTTTTCGAAACCTTCAATGGCCTCATCATAACGACCCGTTTGCGAGCACACCAAGCTTTTATTGAACCAAGTGTTATAGTTCTCCGCATCCAGCTTCAAAGCATTGTTAAGGTCTTCATACGCCCCTTCAAGATCTTTGATGACAGCTTTTTCGATGCCGCGCAAGCTATACGCATCGGCATTATCGGGTTCTTTTAACAACACTTGGGTAAAATCGGAGATAGCACCATAGGGGTCGTTGAGCTTAGATTTAACGATGCCACGGTTGTAATATGCCGATGCTGGCGGCACGGCCTCTTTAGCAATAATCAAATCGAAAGTGGAAAGTACTTGGTTGTAATCGGTAACGTTTGCCTGCCATTCCATAAAATCTTGGGCATGCATTTGCGCAAAGCTTGCTGCTAGTAGCAGCACAACAAAGAGCTTTTTCATAATAGTGGTGGTTTTTGAGGTATTTGGTGCCTTTTACGGCAACCACCGCTAGTATGTTGCAAAAAACTAGAATATAGTATAGATAAACGGCGAGGCTGCACCGCCGGCACTGCCCACGGCAATGAGCACGATAACCAGCAGCAATACCGCAATAACGGGTATGAGCCACCACTTTTTGCGCTCCATGAGGAACTGCCCGAACTCTTTAAAAAACTCAATCATGGGGTAAATATAAGTATTCATTAAAGATACTGCAATACAGCTAGGCTATCAACCCGCTCAAATTCCTTAATTTTGCATTTACAAAATATGCATACCATGAGTTTAGAAACGAATATTAACGACGAGATAAAAAAGGCCATGTTGGCTAAAGACCAAGTAAGTTTGCGCGCGCTACGTGCCGTAAAATCGGCCATACAGCTTGCCAAAACATCTGATGGCGCCGCCGGTGCTGAGCTTACCGATGCGCAAGAGCTGCAAATACTGCAAAAGCTGGTAAAAACCCGTAAAGATTCTTTGGATATTTACAAGCAGCAAAACCGCCCAGACCTCGCCGAAAAAGAACAAGAAGAGGTTGCCGTTATTGAACGCTTTTTGCCAAAACAAATGGATGCCGAAGAGCTGAAAGCCGAAATACAAAAAATACTGACCGAAACCGGAGCTACTAGCATGAAAGACATGGGCAAAGTGATGGGTGCAGCTAATGCGCGCCTGGCCGGCCGTGCCGATGGCCGCTCTATTAGCGAAACCGTGAAAGCGCTACTTTCGTAGTCGATGGTCCATGGCAAAAAAATGCCGCGGTCTTGATACTTGATACTAACTACTTGATACCGGCAAATGCTTATAGACGTTATCTTAATTATAGCTATTATACTGGGATTTACACTCGGGTTCAGGGGCGGTATTATCCAGTCGCTACTTTCTTTTTTTGGGCTTTTTTTAGGGGTTGCGGTAGCGGTAAAGTTTACCGCTTTGGTAAGCGAGTATCTTTACAAAAATTTCGATGTACAATCTGCTTACTGGCCATTTTTGGTTTTTATTGGCTTGCTCATCCTCGTTATTGTCCTGATGAAACTGGTAGCCATACTACTCGAAAAAGTACTAGATACGGTATCGCTGGGGCTGCTTAATAAGCTTGCTGGTGCCGCGGTATGGTGCTTTATCATGACTTTGCTAATTAGCCTAGCCCTCTGGTTTGCCGATGGTGGCGGGCTCATCCGCCCTGAATTAAAAGCTGAATCATATACCTACCGCTACCTTGTGCCCATTGGCCCGTGGGCGCTGGACGCCATGGGCAATATTATCCCTTGGTTTAAGGGCATGTTTGAGTTGGTTACCGAGCAATTGGATAAACTTGCTAAGGAGGCCTCTTAATGCTGCTACTGCTCGATAATTACGACTCGTTTACTTACAATCTCTACGATTATCTGTATCGGCTGGGCATTGATTGTAAGGTAATGCGCAACGATGAATGCTCCCTTGCCGAGCTAGAGGCTTTGCCCTTGCAAGCAATCGTAATTTCACCGGGCCCGGGCAGGCCCGAAGGTTCGGGCATTACCATGCAAGTTATCCAGCATTACTATAACAAGCTGCCCATACTAGGTATATGCTTGGGGCATCAAGCCTTGGGGCTGTATTTTGGGGTAAAGTTGGTTCGCGGCCCCGAGCCCGTGCACGGCAAAACCTCGGCATTAACGCACAATAACGATGCAGTATTTGAAGGCATTGAAAACCCTTTCCTGGTGATGCGCTACCACTCGTTAGTGCTAGCAGGTCTGGAAGACGCTCCATTGGAGATTATAGCCACAACAGCCGATGGCATACCCATGGCCATAAAGCACCGAGAGTTGCCATTGTATGGCTTTCAGTTCCACCCAGAGTCTATACTTACCCCTGACGGATTAAAGCTGTTGGGAAATTGGTGGGCTGGGGTGATGCAGGCCAAAAAAATTGTTGCTCAATTGTAAATACCGAGGTTAGTAGATACTAGCTTTAAAATTCCCTAAACAATGGGTTCAGAGGAATTTGAGATTTAGCTCACTCCTTCAACGAGATTCTTCGACTACGCTCAGAATGACAATCAACCAAGTCAAAGCAACTTCACGTCGCGCTCGCGCTTACCGCCAACTTCAACGGTAAATCCTGATTCAGACCGTCACCCCTCCCATCAACTAACCATATAGAAATTAGGGTTCTTAGGCCCATTATCAAGGAGTCGGTGTATGTTGATGGCCCCTGTCCATTTTTTAACCTAAATACTAATTTATGGATTCTTTACCAAAAATGTATGTGGGCATCGATGTGAGCAAGGCTACCCTGGACCTTCACGTTATCGGCCCGCAAGGGGGACGCTCATTGGTCATCAAGAACGATCCGTCCGCTGTCTCAAGGTTCTTTTCGCGCCACTGCACGGATATGGAAACCGTGGTGGGCGTGGAGAATACCGGCCGCTACAACTGGCCGCTTTACGAGGGTATTAGGGACTTCCAAGGGCTGAGGCTGCACGTGATACCGCCGTTGCACCTGAAGAAGAGCCTCGGGCTAGTGAGGGGCAAGAACGACAAAGTTGACGCGGTCCGCATCGCAAGGTTCGTGGAGAAGCACCACGACACACTGCCCGTATGGAACAGGCCCAGCGACGCCATAAGGCAGGCCGGCATGTTGCTGGCCGAACGGGCCCAGCGCATAAGGATGAAAAAACAGCTGACGGCCAACGCCCGTGAATACGGGCTTGCGGAAGGGCTGGAGGTCACCGGGCAACTGGAACGGCTCAACAGGGAGATGGTGGATGCCCTCGACGGCCAGATAGCCATACTGGAAGCACGTATAGAACAGGTTATAGGGCAGGACGAGACGCTGGCCAGAATGACGGAACTGGTGCGGTCGATCCCGGGCGTGGGCAAGGTGCTGGGCTGGATGCTGCTGGTAAAGACCAACGGCTTCGAGAACATAACCGACCCCAGGAAACTGGCCTGCTATGCGGGCGTGGTGCCGTTCGACCACCAGTCGGGAACGTCGTTGAGGTACAGGCCAAAGGTCTCCCCGTACGCCGACAAATCTCTGAAATCGGTGCTCCACCTAGGGGCGATGAGCGCAATAAGGCTGGACAACGACCTGAGGGCCTATTACCTGAGGAAAGTGGCAGAGGGCAAGAACAAGATGAGCGTGATAAACGCGGTCAGGAATAAAATCGTACATAGGGTATATGCTGTGATAAAGAACCAAAGAAAATACCAAAACGATTTGGCTTTGTCATAGAAATCAGAATGACAATCAACCAAATCAAAAGAATGACAACAAAAATAAGCGCTTACCGCCAACTTCAACGGTTACGTTGTTATCGCAGCAGTCGGCATTGTCTTCGCAGAAGCCGTTGCCATAGAGAATGTCACGGTCTTTAAGGTCGGTAACGCTCATGGTAGCTTTACCACCGCCTGGCCAGCGGCAAACCATTTCTTGCACAAGCATATCAGAAATGGTAGTTTCGTAATAGCGTTCCTCACGGTCAATACCATTGGCAGTGCCCGTAATGGTGTAGGTATCATCAAATATAATCAGTGCATCGTTTTCATCGCGCTGGGTAAACACCCTATCGCAGACCCAAGTGCTAATGCGCTCGTCAGCATCTGATAGGGTGGCACCAGCAACCACAAAGCTAAATTGGCGTTTACCGTCACCGTTTAATGCCAACGTGGTGATTACCAAGCTACCATCAATTTTTATGCCTTCAACAGTAAAATTGTTTGGCGTGGCAGTAGTTACCGTACCCTCATCATATATGTTGCCAGTGGAGGTAATGGTTATGCTACCCGTGCGCTTAACGTTGTATAAGTCGGTGCAGCTTTCGCCAAAAGTAAGGGTAAAGCCTCCACTTACGGCTGTTTTGGTAATGCACGGGTCAACAATTAAGTTAGCACCCGGGCCAACAGCCTGCATGGTTAAGCGGAAAATATCTTGATAGCTGCTCTCCGCAGCGCTGTGGTCAAACAAGCTATCGTATTGGCGGTTTTCGCGGAATTTTTCGCAACTAGTGGTCGAAAAGGCAATGGTTAAAAGCAGGCAAAGTGCTGCAATAGTTGTGTTTTTCATGTGGTTCTGGTTTATTAAACCGTTTCTGCATGTAAAACTACATATTAAAAATGGTTTTGTCCAGTACCCATATGTTCCATGGCTTAAAAGCCATGTCTATTCATATTTATTTTGCGGCATTACCTTAAGCCTTCCAATTGCACAAAAGAACCTATCCACATCACTCGCACCCCCCTCAAATTACACCCATATCAATAGTCCCCATTTTCAAATGGGGCCAACGATTAATTATACCTCGTAAATCGCAAATCAAACATTCAATCACACACTTTAAACAATTCCCTATACTTTTGGGTTACTTAGTTTTAGATTAGCAATATGGAGATGATACGCAACCAATGGTATATGGCTTGCTTGCTTGATGAGCTGAAGCACCAAAACCCGTTGAAGAAGAAAATAGTGGGGCAAGAGCTGGTGGTTTTTAAAACCGAATCGGGAAAGATTGGGGTGATGGAAGACCGCTGCTGCCACCGCAACGTTAACCTATCATTAGGCAAAGTACACGGCGAAACCATTAAGTGCGGCTACCACGGGTGGGAGTATAACACGCAAGGTGCGTGCACTTGCATTCCATCGTTGCCAGAGGGCGAAAAAGTACCCCGCACCGTGCGCATTGAAGCTTACCCAGTTGAAGTAAAACACCAAGCGGTATGGGTATACATTGGCGATGAAGCCCTGATGGACCAAGCCGAAATACCGCCGATGACGGAGTTGGATGATTTCCCGATAGTGTACAATTACCACTTTCTGGATGCAGACCTAAAACTGGTGGCCGAGAGCTTGATTGACGCCTACCACATTAACCACGTGCACAGTGCCAGCATCAAAACCTTTATGGGCAACTTGTATGGTGAGGATGTAGAGTTTAACCTAAACGTGCAGGATAAATACCTTACCGGTGAATACCTGCGCCACAATGATAGCAGCATTTGGGAGAAACTATACTTTGGCTTTGATAAGGAAATCAAGACCAAATTCGGGTTTTGGTTTCCACATACCTCAAAGCTGGACATACAGTTCAAAAAGCGCCGTATGGTTATATACGAGCACTTTTACCAAGTGGACGAAAACACCATTAGCATGTGCCAAATAACGGCTTGGCAAAAGATTTTTAATGAGTTTCCGCTATTCATCTTCGATAAGCCGTTTATGCTCAATAAATCGAACAAGATTGTAGAAGAGGATATAGTTTTCTTGGAAAACAACAAGCGCATTAAAGATGAAACCGGCCACCGAGATATATTGATAAAGTCGGACACGGTAACGTTTGAATTTTCTAAATTGTGGAACCGAAACCTAAAGGCAAATACCGTAGGCCATGAAGAATATGCTGAGGCAGAAGATAAGGACTAAGCTGCAAAACTACCGTGTTGCTCTAAATACCCTTGATGAAACCAAACCCCACAAGCTGAGTGCCACCAAAAAGGTGGCTGTTATAGGTGGTGGCTTGGCAGGTATTTCGGCAGCAAGCAACCTGGCCGAGCGGGGCTTTGCCGTAACGCTTTTTGAAAAAGACAACTTTTTAGGTGGCAAGGCCGGTGCTTGGACTTTTGAGAGCCACGGCGAAACCCTAAACGTGGAGCACGGTTTCCATGCCTTTTTTAGGCAGTACTACAACTTGCGCGACTTTATGAAGCGCATTGGGGCCTTTGAAAACCTCATCCCTATTGATGACTACTTGATACTGCTGGAAGACGGTAACAGCCTCGGTTTTAAAGGGCTGGAACCCACTCCAGGATTGAACGTGCTCGATTTGCGCAAGCGAGGCGTCTTTAATTTTCTTACGTTTATCAGCCCGTTTAGCATGCCGTTTTTGCACCTGCTGCGGTACGATAAAGACAAGACGTTCAAGAATTTCGATAACGAAAACTTTGAATCGTATGCACGCCGCACGTTTATGCCCAAGCGCATGCGGTTGGTGTTCAATTCGTTTGCCCGTGCCTTTTTCTCTGAGCCTGAGAAGATGAGCATGGCGGAATTGATTAAGGGTTTCCACTTTTACTTTTTGAGCAACGAAGACGGCCTGCTATACGATGTGCTGGATGATGATTTCCAGAAAAGCTTTATTGACTGCTGTGAGCATCACATGGCTGCACATGGAGTAACCATCAAAAAGAACACACCTGTAAACACCATTGTGCGCAAGCCACAGGGCTTTACCGTTGATAGCGAAATATTTGATTATGCCGTGCTGTGCACTGACGTAAAGCATATTCGCCCACTCATTAACAACTCCCCATCGTTGCAGCAATATTCGGGTTTCAACAAGTCTATAAGTGGGTTAAAACCATCTGATAGGTATGCCGTGCTGCGCATTTGGACGGATAAATACGAACAACAGCCCGACCTACCGTTCTTCATTTTTACGGATAGGTTAAAAGCGCTGGACAGCATTACGCTTTATCATAAAATGGAAAAGACCTCGGCCGCTTGGAGCGCTAAAAACAATGGCGGCATTTTTGAGCTGCATAGCTATGCCCTGCCTGCCGATTTGAAAGACGATGAGGCCATTAAACAAACCTTGATGGAGGAGTTTTTCCATTACTTCCCCGAACTAAAGGGCTTAGAAATTAAGCATGAGTTTTTCCAACACCGCCACGATTTCCCAGCTTTCCACACAGGGCTATACAAAAGCCGCCCAACCATTAATACTGAAATACCTGGCCTATACCTTGCTGGCGATTGGGTAAAAATGGATAACCCAACCATGCTCATGGAAGCAGCCTACACATCAGGCAGCCTTGCCGCTAATGCCATTATGCAGCAAGAAGGATTGCGTGAGAATTTGTTGGAGAGTGTACCGCTGAAGGGGATATTTGCGTAGCCCCCCGCATCTCGTCATTGCGAAAGTCCAAGCTAAACATCAACAAACCTATAAACTTCAAGGACTTGTGGCAACTTTATCACTGCCCTGGCAGTAAATCCCCAAACGATATGGACTTAAGCTAACCAGCAGATGAGGTTGATGTACATAATATGTAAAAGTGGCGCATTGAGCGACAACGCCTTTCTCAAGGGATTACTGCAAAGGCAGTGAGAATAGTTGCCACGTTGCACGGCTGCTGCGCAACCGCACTCCTCGCAATGACGGGAACTCGTTGATATTACCCTTCGTACTTCTTAAAAATCACTGAAGCATTTTTACCACCGAAGCCAAAGGTATTGCTTAAGGCAGCTCGCACAGTACGTTTTTGGGGGGTATGGAAGGTAAGGTTCAGTTTAGGGTCAATGGCAGGGTCGTCGGTAAAGTGATTGATGGTAGGCGGCACGGTATCGTTAGCAACGGCCAATATGCTCGCAACCGCCTCAATGGCACCTGCAGCACCTAGTAAATGCCCAGTCATACTCTTGGTAGCGCTTATATTCAGTTTATAAGCCGCCTCACCAAATACATCGTGTATGGCTTTCAACTCGGCTGTGTCGCCCAGGGGTGTAGAGGTGCCATGCACGTTTATGTAATCAATATCATCGGGTTGCAGCCCTGCATCTAGCAGGGTTTCTTTCATGGAGCGCATAGCGCCGTTACCTTCTGGGTGCGGTGCCGTAATATGGTAAGCATCGGCAGTCATACCGCCACCAACCATTTCGGCATATATTTTCGCACCGCGGGCCTTAGCGTGTTCGTATTCTTCCAAAATAATGGCTGCACCACCCTCACCAAGCACAAATCCGTCACGGTCTAAATCAAATGGGCGGCTGGCCGTGGTTGGGTCATCATTGCGCTCGCTCATGGCACGCATGGCGGTAAACCCACCAATGCCCGCTGGCGAAACAGCGCCTTCGCTACCGCCGGTTACCATCGCATTGGCCTTACCCATACGGATTAGGTTAAAAGCATCGATAACGGAGTGGGTTGATGAGGCACATGCCGACACGGTGGCATAGTTTGGTCCCATTAGGCCATGCTTTATGGAGATATGCCCTGGGGCAATATCCAATATCATTTTAGGGATAAAGAAGGGATTGAACTTCGGTATTTGGCCATTTACGTAGTAGTTGCCTACCTCCTCTTCAAAGGCATGTATGCCACCAATGCCGCAACCCCAAACAACACCTATGCGGTAACGGTCCAGTTTCTCTAGGTCCCATCCTGCATCAGCAATAGCTTGATCGGCTGATGCCATAGCAAAATGGGCAAAACGGTCCATTTTGCGGGCATCCTTTTTATCCAAATAATCTAGGGGGTCAAAATCTTTAACCTCACAGGCAAATTTGCAGCGAAACTCCGACGCATCGAATATGGTTATAGGTGCCGCGCCGCTTTGGCCCGCCACTAAACCGTTCCAGTAGGCATCAACAGTGTTGCCTATCGGCGTCACGGCGCCCAGTCCGGTAACTACGACGCGTTTTAGCTGCATGCGCGCTGTTTAGTTTTTGAGCTGCTCTTCCAAGTAGGCAACTGCTTGGCCTACAGTGGTAATGGTTTCGGCTTGCTCGTCGGGTATAGAGATGTTGAATTCTTTCTCGAATTCCATGATCAACTCCACCACATCAAGTGAGTCGGCGCCCAAATCGTTGTTAAAGCTAGCTTCCGGTGTTACTTCGCTTTCGTCAACGCCTAATTTATCAACGATAATTTTCTTAACTCGTGCTGAAATGTCAGACATGGTCTGTAGTTTTTTTTAGGTCTATCTCCTAATGAACTTATTGGGCAAAAATAATCCTTTTACCCCCACATAACCAAATTTTGGTTTTTTTAATTCGATATAGGGGTCAAAGGATAATGGCTATTGGTGGGTTGGCAAACATTTATTGGTTGCACGCACACCACTTAAATGTTTTGTAAAAGCCTTAGCCAAGATATTATTGAGTTTCCTATTTCAGATCTTTCATCTCTCATTTCTCATTTGCCTTCCGTACCTTTGGGTTACATCAAATCATTTCCGGCTTTGGCAAAAAAAGGTTTATCGCTAGATTGGGAGCCGGAATGTTCTTTTGAGCTCATCTCTATCGTTTCACCTGTTAGAGACTACCGCATATGCTGGCTGCTTAACAACCGGCTCAATTTTCAACTGGAGTGGGTAGAAGAGGTTCCGTTGCTCTCGGGCAAGGGCATACAGAAATCGCTGTTTAACAGGTTTTATTACAACGATGAACTCAATTGGTTGCATTACCATTTCGTTAACAATAAGTATTTAGGCGACAACCTGATACCTGAGCTAAAACAAGTGGATCATTTTTTGCTGGTAGAAGGCAATAATGCCCATCAAGAAAAAGCCCGAGTAATAACTATACTTAAGCAATCGCCGATAATACAGGCGGTGCTGGATGTTGACCCGAATACATTACGTTCAAAGAAAAACCTCATTTTCGAATGATACCTAACTATAACAGAACCAAGATTATTGCCACGGTTGGCCCGTCTTCAAATACTTACGAAATATTGCTAGAGCTGGTGAAAACTGGCGTTAACCTGTTCCGTTTCAACTTTTCGCACGGCACGCACGAGCAGCACCAAAAGGTGTTTGAGCATATCCACAAGATAAACAGGGCATACAAGCTCAACATTGGCATCTTGGCCGATTTGCAGGGCCCTAAAATCCGCATAGGCATCGTTAAAGACAACCACATTGAATTGGAGGCCGGTGCCGAACTGACCATTACCAGCAATGAGGTTATCAGTACCGAAAAGCAATTATACATTAACTATGAGCAATTGCCCCGCGATGCGCAACCAGGCGATAAAATTTTGCTGGATGATGGCAAGGTTGAGTTGCAGGTGATAAGCTCCAACGGTAAAGACCTTACCAAAGTGAAGGTGTTGCACGGTGGGGTTTTGTCGAGTAACAAGGGTGTAAATCTTCCCGATACCAAGCTTTCCATTCCTTCGATTACCGAAAAAGACAGGCAAGACCTAGAGTATGCCATGGCCAATGGTGCCAACTGGATAGCCATGTCGTTTGTGCGCTCTGCGGATGATATTTTTGAGCTGCGCCAATTAATAGGCGATACCAAAAAGCACCGAATAATTGCCAAGATTGAGAAACCAGAGGCACTGGCATGTATTGATGAGATTATTGCTGCTACCGATGCCATTATGATTGCCCGTGGCGATTTGGGCGTGGAAGTGGCCATGGAGCGCATGCCTATTATCCAAAAAGATATAGTGCGCCGCTGCGTGCTTGCGAGTAAACCAGTGGTGGTAGCTACCCAAATTATGGAAAGCATGATAACCATGAACCGCCCTACCCGTGCAGAGATAAACGATGTAGCCAACGATATGATTGATGGTGCCGATGCCTTAATGCTTAGTGGCGAAACGGCAGCAGGTGCGCACCCGGTAAAAGTAGTGGAGAGCATGATGCGCATTATGCGTTATGTAGAGGAACAGGATATGGTGTATAACCGTAACCTAAGGCCCGATGTATCATCTAAAACCTACATTTCCGATTCTATTTGCCACAGCGCATCGCGCATGTCGGAAACCGTGGATGCGAAGGTGATTATTGGTATGACCCGCTCAGGATATACCGCCTTTATGGTGAGCAGTTTCCGCCCGAAGGCGAAGATTATGATTTTTACCGACAACGAGGACTTGCTGAATATTTTAAGTATTTCGTGGGGGGTGCATGCGTTTTACTACGACAAATTTGAAAGTACCGACCAATCCATAATGGACTGTATTGAGATATTGAAAACAAAAAGCGTTATAGCCAAGGGTGATGTGGTTATCAATACTGGTACCATGCCGCTGCACAAAAAAGGACGTGCCAACTTTGTGAAGGTTACAGTGGTGGAATAAGGTTGATTTACGATTGAAGATTTACGAAGTACGATTGTGTAGTATCCATTTCACGTATAAAGGGCTGCGCTGTATACCAGAAGCATTAGAACATCGTTTGGATTACCTGTAATTTGATCTTCTGAATATGTATTTCCCCAAAGGGGATATATAATAATAGGATGGGGCAACGCCCTATCTACGTCATGCGCTTACATGTCACGAACATAGGCTGATGGCCTATGCTAGAAGTATTGGACCCCGTTGGGGTAACCGTTGATATTTGTTAGGTTGTATTTTGCTAGTCACTCGTCACTAACAACTAGTTACTCAATCAAGCTTTATTGGCCAATTGGCCACAAGCAGCGTCAATGTCTTTGCCACGGCTGAGGCGTACTTTGGCCACTACATCGTTGCGATTGAGGAAGTTGATGAAGTCGTTTCGGCGCTCTTCGTCGGTTTTGGTAAAGGGTACTTTGTCAACGTTGTTGTATTCAATGATGTTTACCCTGGCACCCGGCACCTTACGGCAAAGCTTTACCAGCTCTTCGGCATCTGCACGGCTATCATTGAATTTATCGAACAAGATGTACTCAAAAGTTATACGCCCGCCCGTTTTGTCGTAGAAATAATTGAGGGCTTCCACCAATACCTTTAAGTTGTTGGTTTCGTTAATGGCCATAATGGTGTTACGCTTGGCATCTGTTGGGGCGTGCAATGATAGTGCCAGATTGACCCTAGAGCCATCATCGCCCATCTTTACAATCATTTTGGCAATGCCAGCCGTGCTCACGGTAATGCGCTTAGCGGCCATGTGTAGCCCTTCGGGCGATATAATATGCTCAATGCCCTGCATTACGTTGGCGTAATTCAACAATGGTTCGCCCATACCCATAAACACCACATTGGTAAGCCCAATGCCATACGAACGCAACGAGGTGCGGTTAAGCTGCACCACTTGGTCATATATCTCGGCAGGGTCAAGGTTGCGCAAGCGGCCCATAAAGCCCGTAGCGCAAAACTTACAACTTAGGCTGCAACCCACTTGGCTTGATACACAGGCCGTCACCCTATCCTCAGTGGGGATAAGCACGCCCTCAATCATGTGGCCATCGTACAACTTGTAGCGAATTTTGATAGTGCCATCGTTGCTTTCCTGCATCACATCTTCCGTCATGGTGCGAATCGTAAACTCGGCTTCCAACTTGGCGCGAAGCTCTTTGCTTAGGTTGGTCATTTCTTCAAACGACGTTACCGAGCGCTTCCACAGCCATTCATGTACTTGCTTGGCTCGAAAAGGCTTCTCGCCAAATTTCACCATCGATTTTTTCAACTGCTCGGCGCTAAGTTTACGGATATCTATTGTAGGCATGGTGCAAAGATACGCTGCTTTATGTACGAAGTACGATTTACGAGGTACAAATGGAATTTATGGTACGGGAAATAGCTAACGTGCAACGCTGGCAATACGTTCAGATAGTGACATTTATGCCTAGCGATGGTATTGATACAGGTATTCTAAAATCATTCCAGCATCTTTTTGTCCATACCAGTAAGCGCCTTTCAATAGGCTATTGTCGTAATAGGCATATTCCAAGTCCATATAATAGCCGCCCATGCACGAGTCGCCAAAGTAGGCATAGTGGCGCAATATTTGTCCTTTCTCATTGTAAGTATAAATTGCCGTTTCGCAAGTACCCACCTCTGAACCAGGGTAGTATTCTGTGGCAGGTTCAATCTCTTGATACATTAATCTTCCAAAGTTATCGTATGTATTACGCCATTGGCGCTTAATTGTATCTGCCGCATACCAAGTTTCGGTGAGTACCCTACCGCATGAATCACGCATGTAAGTGCGTTTATTACCATAAATCCAGCTTTCACTTAGCCAACCATTTTTATCGTATCGGTGCTCTTTTTTAATGTAAGTTTTATCCCCTTGCACCTCAGTAACCTTTATCAATCGGCAATCACGGTCATACTCATTGAAATATACCATCGTGTCATAATCGCCCAAAAACACTTGCAAAGCCATGTTTCCACAGCTATCGTAGCTATAGGTTTGTACTTCTTGGATCTCATCCTTGGGCATGCCCCATAAACCCCAACTAAGTTTAACTACTTGATTTTTTCATTGTAGGTGCTAATATGTCCACTGCTGGTGCGCAGTAAATGCTCATAAACATGGTTGCCCCGTTTATCATATCGGTCTTCGTAAGCATAGCAAGTTGATTCGCCGCACATTTTAAGCAGCACGTAACTTACCTTTTTACGCTTGATGATGCTAACATCGTTGTTCATAGGGATGTTGCTCCATGATAACATAGGGACAATTAACAAAACCAATAATAGCTTATAGTAATGTTTCATAGCACACAACGGTAACTAATGAAATATAGGGAATATTGTGCGAGGGTATACATCTTCACCAATAACCAATAACAAATCAACCAATCAACCACTCTCAGAACGCCTGCAAATCCACCAACTTCTTATAAGCGCCACCTTTGGCCATGAGGCTAATGTGGTTGCCACGCTCGATTACTTCGCCGCTTTGCATTACCAATATCTCATCGGCATACTGTATGGTGCTTAGGCGGTGGGCAATAACGATGGTAGTGCGGTTTTCCATCAGTTTATAAATGGCTTCTTGCACCAGTTTCTCCGATTTGGTATCGAGAGAAGAGGTAGCCTCATCCAGGATAAGTATTGGCGGGTCGCTTAGTACGGCACGGGCAATGGTAAGACGTTGGCGTTCGCCGCCGCTAAGCTTGGTGCCACGGTCGCCAATATTGGTATCGTAGCCATGCTCCAAGCGCTCTATAAAGTCATGGGCATTGGCAATTTTTGCGGCACGTATTACCTCTTCACGGGGAACATCGCCATCCATACCAAAGGTAATGTTGTTGTGCACCGAATCGTTGAACAGTACAGGCTCTTGGGTTACAATGCCCATCAGTTTGCGCAGCTCGCGCAGCTTATAGTCGCGGGTATCCACGCCGTCAATCAATATCTGCCCTTTCAAAACATCATAAAAGCGGGGCAACATATCGGCAAAGGTAGTTTTACCGCTGCCCGAAGACCCCACCAACGCCAGCATTTTGCCTTTTTTAATCACCACATTAATGTTCTGCAACACGGGGTGGTTGTCAAAATTGTAGTAAGCAAACGAAACGTTTTTGTACTCAATTTGGTGTTCAAAACGCTCAATAGGCTTAGCATTGGGGCTATCAACCACCTCGCTGGTGGCATCCAATATGGTCTCAATGCGCTCATGCGAGGCGAGCCCTTTTTGTATGTTGTAGTATGCCGAAGAGAAGTTTTTGGCAGGCGGTATCAATTGGCTGAAGATTACCATAAAGCCGATAAACACCTCGGGCAATATCTTGGTAGTAACGCCATCGGGTGCCAACACCATTTTACCGCCGTACCACAACACAATTACCAATATCACGATGGCCAAAAACTCAGTAAGTGGCGACGAGGCAAATTTGCGGCGTAGCATACGGGTCATGATGCCCATATAAGCGCGGTTCTCTTTGTCAAAGCGCGCTTCAAGGCGTTTTTCGGCAGTAAAGGCCTTCATGATTTTAAGCCCCAGCAAGGTCTCATCAATCAAAGAAACCAGTTCGCCCATTTTGGCTTGGCCCTTTTTGCTAGCACGTTTCAAACTTTTACCAATGCGGCCAATAATAAGAGCCGTTATCAGTATCATTATCAGCACAAACATGGTGAGCTGCGGACTGAGGTAGAACATAAAGCCCAACGATAGAATGATTGTTACCGGCTCTACAACCATGGTCTCCAGTGTAGCTATAATGCCATACTCCACCTCTTGCACATCTTGGGTCATGCGGGCCATAAGGTCGCCACGGCGCTCTTTACTAAAAAACGACAGGGGCAGGCTGGTTACTTTTTGATAAACCCGGTTGCGTATATCCAACACTACCCCGTTTCTAATGGGCGCCATAACAAACTGCGCTAGGTAACGGAACAGGTTTTTCAATAAAAACACCACAATAATCAACCCACATACCATGCTCAACGTTTCAAATTTGCCATGCTGGATGATGTAATCGATAAAATGATGCTGACCGAGGCTCACCAAATAATCAACCGAGAAACTAAACTCAGGTATTGGCGGGGCTACGAGTACTTCTGTTGCATCGGTCTCAAACAAGAGCGATAGGAACGGAATGAGCATGGCAATACTGAACAACCCAAAGATGACCGTTAGGACATTGAATAGCACGTTGAGGAACGTGAGCGTTTTATAACGCTTTAAGTATGCGAGTATGCGAAGAAATCCGCCCATAGGTGAACAAATATATCACTATCTTGTGGTAGTTTTTGATAACGCCCTTTCCTATCGTTTGATTGTACGGTACAATATTAGCTATTTTAGCTACTTGGGCAGTTAATAATTATAAGCTATGGCACAAGAAGAAAGCAGAAGACAGAAACAAGTTGCAGGCCTATTGCAAGACGAAATGAGCCAAATATTGCAGCGCAATGGTGTTAGCTATTACGGTTCGGCATTTGTAACCATTGCCGGTGTAAAAGTTACCCCCGATTTGTTGGTAGCCCGTTTTTATATGAGCGTGTTGGGGCAGGATGATAAAGAGAAAGCCATTAGAGGCCTTAAAACCCATGCCTCAGAAATACGCCGTGACCTAGGCAACCGCTTGCGCAGCAACTTGCGTATGATACCGCATTTGGAGTTTTACTTGGATGAAACCTTGGAGGATGTTTTTCGCATTGAGAAATTGTTAAAATCTGACCCACCCAAGGATATCAAAACCAACCTGGACGAATACGAGGACAATTACGATCCAGACGAAAATTAAACCCTGCTGCGCATGAGATCGCTGCCTTTTACCTTTGCGGCACGCTACCTGGTATCCAAAAAATCTACCAACGCTATCAATGTTATTACCCTCATATCGATGTTGGGCATGGCGGTTATTAGTATGGCCATGGTATTGGTATTATCCGTGTTCAATGGTTTTGAAGGATTGACCATCTCGCTTTACAACTCCTTTAACCCCGATATTAGGCTAGCGCCTATTGAGGGCAAGGTTTTTACCATTAGCGATGAGCAAGAAAACGCCCTGCTCGATTTGCCAGGCATATTAGTATTAAGCCGGGTACTTGAAGAAAAGGCCGCCCTTAAATACGACAAGTACGAGTTTATTGGCACTGTAAAAGGTGTTGATGAAATTTATGGCAAAGTAACGGGCATTGATAGTGCCATGGTGCGCGGGGCTTTTGTGCTGCGCCAAAAAGGCCAAAACTATGGCGTAGCGGGTGCTGGCGTGGAGGCTAAACTGGGCATAAACGTAAACGACCAATTGCGGGAAATTTCAGTACTGGTACCCAACCGCAGTGGTCGCAGTGGCGGACTAATACCCAGTCAAGCCTTCAATCGTGGGCGGGTGCTGCCCTCGGGCACGTTTAGTATACAAGCCGAGTTTGATAACAAGTACTTGTTTGTGCCGCTCAGTTTTATGCAAGAACTTTTGCAGTACGATGATGAAATAAGTGCCCTCGAGGTAAAGATTGACCCCAATGTTACAACCATTAAAAAGGCCAAACGTGATTTGGCTGCCATACTGGGCGATGGTTTTGAAATGAAAGACCGCTATGAGCAAAACGAGTTTTTGTATAAAATAATGCGCACCGAAAAGTGGATTACCTATGCCATATTGAGCTTGATACTAGGCATTGCCGCCTTTAACATCATCGGCTCGTTGAGTATGCTGGTACTTGAGAAAAAACATGATATAGCGGTGCTAAAAGCCCTCGGCGCCGAGGCCGGAACCATACGCCGCATATTTTTGGCAGAAGGGTTACTTTCTTCACTATTGGCCAGTGCCATTGGCATTATCATTGCCATTGGTATATGCCTGCTCCAAATTAACTTTGAACTGATACCGATGCCCGGTAGCGGTACTTTTGTGGTAAGCGCCATGCCCGTTAAGCTTAAGTTGGGCGATTTTGCCTTGGTAGCCATCACCGTAGTGGCTATCAGTTTAGTAGCCTCATGGGTACCTGCTTACAGGGCTGCTGGTATGGGCAATTTAGTGAAGGAGGAATAATTGACCTCGCAAAACCTTGTTTTATGCAGCTAAAATCAATTCTTAATATGAGGTTCCTTGTGCTGCCATTAATAGGTTTAACAATACTACTTGGTTTCTCTTACTGGAGGTTGAGTAGCTCTTGGGAAGAGCATCGCAAGTTGTTAGCCAATGAGTTAATAATGCAGGTTGAAGCGTTCAAAAAAGTTAATAATAGGTTGCCTGAAGAAAATGAAATGGTTTTTATTGATGAATCTGGACCTGTTTATTATCAAAAGGAAAATGACACCAGCTACATTGTACATTACGGAACGAGTTTAGGCGAATCTTCTACCTACCATTCTGCTACCCAACAATGGATTGAAAATTAGCCCCTACGCATTTCAACCTATGCTTTCCTTAATTGTGATTATCTTTATTTGAATTGCAAAATTGAAGTGTCTAATTTTGCCAACGCAATAGATTGGTGTATATTTATTTTCACAATTAATCAGTAACATGATACAGAAGGAACGTCCGGTTGAGATTTTGCTTATAGAAGATAACTCTGGCGATGTACTGCTCACCAAAGAGGCTTTTGAGGAAATCGACTTCCGTGATAACATTAACGTAGCGCGAGATGGGGAAGAAGCGCTCGATTATTTATTTAAGCGTGGCATCTATCAAAACGCGGTAAGGCCCGATTTGATTATGCTTGACCTGAACCTGCCCCGCAAAGATGGGCGCGAGGTGCTGGAGGTAGTAAAAAACGACCCGCAGCTTAAAACCATACCGGTAATTGTATTGACCACCTCAAAATCTGACCGCGATATACGCATTAGCTACGAAAACTATGCTAACTGCTACATCGTAAAACCAGTGAAGTTTGAGGAGTTTTTAGAGATAATAAAATTCGTTGTCGACTTCTGGATTAACCTTGTGAAGTTGCCTGGCCTAAAATAATTTTGTATTTTAGGCATATACAACAACTAACTTTCCTGCACTAACCACGGCCTTGCGCCGTGGTTTTTATTTTGCCAACAGTTGTTCAATCATTTGATTGCTCACCCTACCTTCAAAAATCTTTTGCCACATTCCGCCATTTTCGCCTAAGCGTTTTGCATCCCATTGTTTCCAATATTTTTCTATCAGGGCAATGCTCCAAGGTATATCAATATTAGTACACAAGCCATGGGTGCCGCTAAAATCCCATTTTTTAGCATAGCGGTCAATTAAGCTTTCGCTCCAGGGCAGGGCATAGTTGCTGCTAAGGCCAAACTCGCCCCATTCCCACTCGTTTTTATGCTGCTCTATAAGCTCAACAGTCCACGGCAAGCCCAGGTTACGGCTCATGCCTTCCCAGTTCCAATGTTCGTGGTTAGCGTTAATAAAATCTTCAGTCCATACAAAGCCAATATTGGAGCTCAAAAAATACAAATCAATATCTTCAGCATACTGCTCCAATAACTCCATTGACCATGGCAGCCCACCATTAGCAGACAGTGCCGGCCAAGCTATTTGGGTTTTGTACTTTTCAATAAACTCAACCGTCCAAGGTAAACTTTCATTTGCGCTAAGAGTTTCCCACTCCAACACATCCTCTAATTGGTCAATCATCTCTGCGGTCCAAGGGATGTGTTCGTTCATGCTCAAAAACTCATGGTTCCACATACCTAGGTATCGCTCAATAAAATCGGCATTCCATGGCAACCCTGCGTTAATGCTCAGTTGGTCCCAAGCCCAATAGTCAGTGTGGCGGTCAATAAACTCTGTTGTCCAAGGTAGTTTGGCATTAAGGCTAATAGCTAAAGGGTTCCAATCATCGTAGTACTTCACTAGTAAATCTTCACTCCACGGCAAGTGGTAGTTACTGCTAAGTATGTTCCAGTTCCAATGGTCTGCAAACTCCTCAACAAGCTCTGGTGTCCACTTAACAAACTTGTTGGCACTTACCGCATCCCAGTTCCATTTATCCGCGTACTTGTTCAACATCTCTTCGGTGAGCGGGTAGAACTGCGACACCAAATCAATGAACAAACGATTGTATTTGGTACCGAAGGCCTTGATGATATCAGCTGATATCACATTGCTAGTGTCACCCGAAATGGTGGTCTTTGATGTTGAGTCAATCATTGTTAGGTGCTTTTTCCGCATCTAAGTTAAGCAACTAGGCATTTCTACGTAACAAATACTGGAATTTTATATGCACAATATAAAAAACACTTTTACAATCTGTAAAGTATTCTATACATTTCCAGCCATTAAGTACAAAGGCCATTCAACGGTCCTTATCACATCTTTACCTCCCCAAGCAGTGGCCAATTGCGGATAAAGCGCTTGTAATGGGTTGGCGCTATTGGCTTTTATATATGCTTGTACGCTCGACCAAGTGCTCAAATAGCCCACAAAGTCGTTCAGGCTCCAATGTTGCTGCATTTGCAGTTGTGGTGTGGATATTTTGGAGAATGGAAACGGTATATTTTGGTATTCTGTGTCTAAGTATTTACGCTCAGCCGGCCAATAAGGACCTACAATATTGTAATAAAGGTCGTTTACCACCTTATCTACCTCTGGGCTAATGGTATTGAGGCCATAACCCCAAATAGCAACCAACGCGCCTGGTTTTGCCACTCGCTTTACCTCAGCATAAAACTCGTCAAAATTAAACCAGTGTATCGCTTGGCCAACCACTACAAGGTCCATACTTTGGTCGGGTAGGCCGCTGGCTTTAGCAGAAGCAACGCTGTATAGTATTTGTGGGTGTTTAAGGGCGTTCTCAATTTGTTTTGCGCTGGGGTCAGTGGCGTATATGCGCTCATAAAACTCCGCCAATGCCACTGCCACTTGTCCGTTGCCGGTGCCGCAATCCCAAGCGGCAAAGCTGCCCGTGCCGTTAAGCAATATAAAATCATACAACTCTTGCGGATAATCAGGCCTATAGCGCGCATAGTCTGCCGCCTGTGTGGAGAAGTGGTCTTTAAATTCCATGGGGTCAAATATGGGATTTGCAATGGGAAATGGGAAATAGTTTTTTACTTCTCAACTCCAAATTTCTCGTTTACTCACACCGCCACGCCTTGCTTAAACTGCATATCGTGCAATTTGCGGTAGTAGCCATCTTTTTTGAGGAGTTCATCGTGGGTACCGATTTCTTTAAGCTCACCCTTGTCCAATACCATTATTTTGTCGGCTTTTTGGATGGTGCTTAAGCGGTGGGCTATTACAATTGAAGTGCGGTCGACTACCATTTTGTCAATGGCTTGTTGTATAATCATTTCACTCTCGGTATCGATGCTGCTGGTCGCCTCATCGAGGATAAGGATGGCCGGGTTGAAAACCAGTGCCCTAATGAAGGAAATCAATTGGCGTTGCCCCATAGATAGGGTTGCACCGCGCTCCATTACCCTATAATCGTAGCCACCTGGTAGGCGCATTATAAAATCATGTGCACCAACGGCCTTGGCGGCTTCTATCACTTGCTCTCGAGTAATAATGCTATCGCGTAGGGTAATGTTCTCTAGCACGGTGCCACTGAACAAAAATACATCTTGCAGCACCATCCCGATGTGCTTGCGCAGGCCGGCCAGCTCATAGTCCTTTACATCTACGCCATCAACCTTAATACTGCCTTTCTGTATTTCGTAAAAGCGATTGAGGATATTGATAATGGAGCTTTTGCCCGAACCCGTAGCGCCCACAATGGCTAAAGTCTCCCCAGCTTTAATATGGAAATCAACGCCTTTGAGTACATAGTTATGGTCTTCGTAGGCAAACCAAACATGCTCAAACTTCACATCGCCATCAATGGTATCGGGGTGATGGTGGCCTTGGTTTTCGATGGTCTCTTCTTTATCCAACAGCGCAAAAACCCTATCAGCCGCTACCATGCCCATTTGTAGGGTATTGAATTTATCGGCCAACATACGCAAAGGCCTAAACAACATATTTAGGTAAAGGATGAATGCAATAAGGGTACCAATGGTAGTTTCGTAATTGATAACACTATTAGCACCATACCACACCATCAAACCTATGGCGCTGGCCAATATTACCTCCACTACGGGGAAGAAAATGCTATAATACCATATGCTCTGCATGTGGGCATCACGATGCTCTGCGTTTATCTGCTTAAACCTATCCAGCTCCCGCTTTTCGGCATTAAAAATCTGGATGATGCGCATACCCGTAATGTGCTCTTGTGTAAAAGCATTGAGCCTAGCCACTTGGTTGCGCACCTTTTGAAAGGCCGATTTGATGCTCTCTTTAAAAACGTAAGTACTGTATATTAATATTGGAAAGGTAGCCAAGCTCACAAGGGTAAGCTTCCAATTGGTTGCCAGCATAAAACCTATAATGGCAAAAATGGTAAGCAGGTCGGCAATAATCTGCACCAAGCCTTGCGAAAAAATGTTGTTAATGGTTTCTACATCGTTAATAGTGCGGGTAGTAACGGTACCAATGGGCGTCCTATCAAAGTACTTTAAGCGCAAGCCCACCACATGGCCAAACACGCGCACCCTAAGGTTACGGATAACCGACTGCCCCAACCAACTGGTAATATATATAAAACCATACTGCAATAACGACTCAACCACCAACATCGCTACCAATAACATGGCCATGTTAAACAGCCCTTCGCTATTAACGCGCAGCACAAAATTATCAACGGTAAACTGTATAAGGTAAGGGCGCAGGGGCGATATAATCGCAATTGAAATAGCCAGCAAGCTTGCCAGGGCAAAATGCTTACGGTATGGGCGCGCCAAACCTATTATGCGCTTAAGCAATGGCCAATCGAAAACACTACCGTTAATATTTTGCTGCTGTTCCAATCGTTATATTACAAATAGGGGTACTCTACTTTGGTTAAATATAGCCCTTGCGGGGGCACCGGCATTACATAATGAAACTTACCGACCTCATCCATTACGTTTTTTACTTCCTCTAAGTTCACTCTGCCACGCCCCACCATCAAACTTAATCCGGTAATAAGCCTTACCATGTTCCATAGAAACCGGTTGGCGGTTATCTCAAAACGCAGCGTGCCCGCCTCTTCATCATTTACCCATAATGCGTGTGTAACATCGCAAAGGGTGGTTTTGTTATCGGGGTTAAATTTACTTAGCGGACTGAAATCTTTATACTGCATCAACAAGGCTACCAAGTCGTTCATTTTATCCAAATCCCATTCGCTGAAATAAAAATAGCTAAGGCCCTTCAAAAAGGGGTTTTCTTTGTAATGGATATGATAATGGTAGGTGCGCTTTTTCGCATCGTACCTGCTGTGTGCATTATAGTGTAAGGGCAATACCCGCTTAATGGCTATATCATCGGCCAGCATGCGGTTTATCTTGAAAAAAAAATTATCAGGCAGTTCAGGTGAGGCATCAAAATGCAAAAAATACTGAGAGGCATGCACACCTGCATCGGTTCGGCCACAGCCCACGCAGTTTATCGCTGGGTCTCTAAACAAGCGCTGCAAAGCTAGGTTAACCTCTGCCTGTATAGTAGGGGCGTTGGGCTGCACCTGCCACCCACTAAAGTTGGTGCCCCGGTAGGCAATTTCAAGAAAGTAGCGCTGTAGCTTTTGCATGAGGTGCAAAGGTAGGGCATTTGGCTGACGGTAAGTAGTGCAAAAGCTTACAAGTATTTAGCTTAGCCTCACCATGGAATGAAATTTGCAACCGTTATCTTTAGAAAAATACCACTAAACAATTTTAAAACCAACACCATGAGCAACGATACCGAAAACGAAAAAGACTTGCACACCGATAACAACAACGATGCACTTAAATACCTCTTTACCTTTTTGGGTGGCTTGGCGGCAGGTGTAGCCCTTGGCCTGTACCTTAATAGTAAGCAAGGCAAAAAAATACGCAAGCAAGTAAAACAGCGGATGAGCGCCCTTGAACTGGAGATTACAGACAAAGTAAATGCTGCTATGGACGAGATTAACCAACTTGCCGAAAAGGGCGGTATGCTTAAAGAAAACAAAAGCGATAAAGCTTAAACAATACAACTAACCACTATGCAAGAACCCAAAGATATTTTTGAACTGGCCGGAGATACCAAAGAAGCCACCCAGCTATATGTAAAGTATAAAATTGATTACTACAAACTGCATGTAGCAGAGCGGGTAACCAACTTTGCCACCTTTGCCATTGGAGGAGTAATATTACTGGTGCTATCGGCACTATTTTTACTTTTTACCTCGCTAGCTGGGGCGCTTTATCTGGGTGAGGTGTTGGGTAATAATTACCTCGGTTATCTCATTGTGGGTATATTTTACCTCACGGGTATTGGCGTACTGTTAGTATTAAGAGGACGGTTAATTCAAAAACCAATACTTAAGATTTTGATAAACGAATTGTTTCCGAAACCCAAAAATCGCAGGGCATGAGTATTAGGAAATACAACGAAGGCGAAATACGCGAAATAGAAAGTATGGAAGACCTGCGCTACCACAAAATGCGGTTAGAGCTTTCAACCGACTTTTTAGAAGACAAGCTTGAGGATAACTTTACGGGCATTAAGCGCCAACTATCGCCCAAGTACCTTTTTAGAACCATCGTTACCACGGCGGTTTCGTTTTTCGGCAACCGCACTAGTAAGCACAGCAACAACGAAGAAGCCGAGGAAGATGTTGGCCCTAACACCTCTGCCGTGCTACTTGATGGCTTTATTGGCTTGGTAAAGGCATTGTTTAGGGCTGGATAAGTATACCTGTGCATGGCTAAAACCCCACCATTTGCAAAACGCTACTAATAAATGCCTTTTCTTTAGTTAAGCTTTTTAAAAAGTTTTGCCTTTCATTTAAATTAAAATGTTGAACTTTAATAAATGTAAGTTTACGTTTTCGATTTTAAAAAGAGGGCATTGAATCATGAAAAACATATTACTGGTATTCCTACTGTTTGCAGGAGCTTTGAATACCAACGTGTATGGCCAATTTGTAACCATAGCTGATGCAAATTTTGCTGCATTTTTACAATCAAGATATCCTGCCTGCATGAGCGGTAACCAAATGGATACCACCTGCACGGCAATAACTACCGCACGCACGGTTGACTGCACGGCCAGAAATTTACAAAGCTTACAGGGCATTGAATATTTTGATAGTATTGACACACTTATCTGTTCCAATAACCTTGGCCTTACCGATTTGGAAAATCTTCCATCAAGGTTAAAGTATCTTAAGGCAGTAAGTACCGGGGTTGTTAATATTACCCAACTACCTGTAAGCCTTACCTATCTTAATCTGGATATTAACTATAGTTTGATATCCATTGCAGCATTGCCCCCAAATTTGAAGATTGCCACCATGCAATCTTGTAGGGTTATTGAATCATGGCCTGCATTACCTTCAGGAATGACCTCGTTTTCATGTGGCGGAAACCTGAATATGACCAGTCCCAATTTAGGTGCATTGCCCAGCACTTTAACCTTTTTAAAGTGCTTTTATGTAAACATGACCGCACTACCAGCATTTCCGCAAGGAATGAGAACAATTGAAATTAACTACACTTACATTACTACTTTCCCAACTATCCCCAGCACAGTTACAAAGGTTACCATTAGCAGCTGCAACAGTTTAACCGTTTTGCCTATCATCCCGAGTAACGTTACCTTTCTAATCTGGAATTTTAATACAGCCATAAGCAGTTTGCCTGTACTACCCAATACTTTGAGAAGGTTGGAATGCTCTGGAAATAACTTTACCGTATTGCCAAGCCTACCTACAAGCCTTACATTTTTATCTTGCGATCGAAACCAACTTACAAGCCTGCCTCCTTTGCCTAGCGGTCTTGATTACCTCAATTGTTCAGAGAATTTGTTAACCAGTTTACCGCCTTTGCCCAACAATTCGTCTTTTTATTTTCTTATTTGCGACAAAAACAATTTAACCACCCTTCCCACTTTACCTTCTGAACTTGGATCCCTATGGTGTCTCGATAACAATTTAACATCGCTACCTACACTGCCCGCCAGTTTAGTGCAAGTGAATTGTAAAAACAACAATTTAACCAGCCTGCCCGATTTGCCGCCAAGCATGTTTGAATTGACTGTGATAAACAATCCTTTATCCTGCCTACCGGCTTTAACTACCATTACAAATCTTTACTTTGACTCAACATTTGTTACTTGCTTGCCAAATTATGGCAACGTAACCAATAGTACCCCTCCACTTGCCTCGCTGCCTTTGTGCAGTGCTGGTAGTAGCTGCCCGGCACAATTTAATTTGGCCGGCCAAGCATATTTTGATTTCAACAATAACTGTATAAAAGAAAGCACCGATACTGCGGTTAAATCGGCAAAGGTACAGCTCTGGAAAAACGGTCAATTGCTCGAGCAGGCATTTACGGGTAGCGAAGGTTATTATTCGTTTTATGTACAAAACACCTTTGGAGATTACGTAACCACTATTGATACTACTTATTTGCCATTTACATCAAGCTGCCCTGATACAGGCTACTATGCCTCCACAATATCAACTACTGATTCTATTTTCGATGGTTTAGATTTTGCGCTGAAATGCAGGCAAAGCTTTGATGTGGGAACCTTCGATGTATTGCGTTCGCTAGGTTGGTTTAGGCCAGGCAGCACTCATGCCATTAGCCTTTTATCGGGCGATGTTGCCCAACTTTACGGCGCATCATGCACGGATATCGCTGGGCAGGTAAAAGTTGTAGTTGATGGGCCGGCAAACATTACATCGTTTACAGGCTTGGCACCGAGCGCAACAAACGGTGATACCGTTATCTGGGACATTACCGATTTTAGCACCGTGAGCATTACCAATAGTTTTACTTTTGATATACAGATTGATACCTTGGCGCAAAGCGGAGAGGCCGTGTGTTTTGAAGTATCCGTTTCGCCTACAACCGGCGACATAAACCCACTTAACAACTATTATGTTCATTGCTTTGAAATAGTGAACTCATACGACCCCAACAATAAGGAGGTATACCCATTTAGCTACATTGATACAACCCAAGAATGGTTAGACTACACCATAAATTTTCAGAATACCGGAAATGCACCTGCATTAAACGTAAGATTGGAAGACACCTTGAGCAACAATGTAGATTGGGGCAGCATGCAATTACTTAGCTATAGCCACGACAACTATACACAAGTGCTTGCCGGGGGCATAGTTAAATTCTATTTCCCAAACATCAACCTGCCAGATAGCTTAAGCGACGAGGCCGGCAGTAAGGGCTTCGTGCGTTTTAGGGTAAAGCTTAAAGAAAACCTACCTTTGGGCACTACTATTGAAAACACGGCGTACATCTATTTTGATTTCAACGCACCTATTATTACCAATACCACTGTAAATACTTTGGCATTACCACTGGCAAAGCCTACAGTTACCGCTAGTGTTTTCGAAGGCTGTGTTGGCGATACTATTTTGCTACAGTCGGCTGCAAATGCTTCTTATACCTACACTTGGTTGTTAAATGGCAATAGCATAGCCAGCTCCAATACATCGAGCTATAAGGCAGTTCAATCAGGTAGTTATAGAGTAAGGGTGACGGATGGTATGTTTACAGAGGTTTCTGAAGAAGTATTGATAACGATAAACGACTTGCCGGTAGTGACCTTAACGTTCCCTGCCAATCCGTTTTGCAAAAATACCCAGCCTGCCGACTTATTAACCTACGGCAGTCCAGCAGGTGGCGTGTTTGCAGGTACTGGTGTTGTGGGTTCATCGTTAGATGTATCAACAACAGGTACAACTGCAATTACGTATACTTATACCGATAACAACGGGTGCACCGGCAACTCACAGGCTAGTGCGTTGATAGATGAGTGTATTGGCATTGGCGAAGTTGATGCCATAGCGTTCAGCATTTATCCAAACCCGAGCAATGGAAACTTTACCCTGAATGTGGATGCTAATGTAGGCACCATT
Source organism: Chitinophagales bacterium (assembly GCA_018401955.1). Lineage (GTDB taxonomy): Bacteria > Bacteroidota > Bacteroidia > Chitinophagales > CAIOSU01 > CAIOSU01. The sequence continues at coordinate 64,742 of JAGYJT010000010.1, forward strand.
AATTACAAGATAATAGACGTGCTGGGCAAGATAATTGATAGCCAAACTCTCCAAACCAATGGCGGGCCGCAGAGTTTTACCATTAACAACGAGGCTGTTTACTCAGGCATTTACTATTTTCAATTGCAAACTACAAAGGGTACCTATACCAAACGATTGGTGATAAAGTAATTTGCCGATAAGCTGAAAAGCATTGTTTAGGGCAGGGTATAATATTGGCCGGTAAAAGTTTAATACCAATACCGGCCAATACTTTTAACCAATACCGATTATCTTATTTGATACCAATCGGTACCATCAGATATCACTTCGATTGAACTGCCAATGCCAATTGTGGTGGTAGCAACACCGCCAATGGCTATAAAGCTGCTTACCGTAAGTGCACCACCAGTATTGTTTACCAAAACGTACTTCCGGTTTTCGCAAGTGGTAGCAGCAGGCAAGGTAACCGTGCCGGTTCCCGATGCATATATCCACACCACACCCGAGGCATTAGGGTTATTGGTGCCAGCCACTTGGCCGCTGTTTACTTTCATACCCAGCGAGCCTGCCACATCCAAGCTGCTAACTGGGTTTGGGGTTCTAATACCTACATTGAGGTTGCTATGGTCAAACACCATAAAATAGCCACTCACCGTTCCCGCATTTGCTCCGCGCGTAAACAAAAGCTTGCCTCCGCCTTCACCGTTGCCCGAGCCAGTGCTAATTAACTGGAAAATCCTACCTGCAGAGTTGGTGTTACTTAGCACCATCCAAGTGCCTATGGAACTGCTGCTTTGCATCATTAAGTTCATTCTGTTAGTACCACTGTTTACCTCAAACTTAGTGGTGGGTACGGCAGCGCTGCCGATACCAACGTTACCACTATTGGCATTATAAATGTGGGTGCCATTAATGGTCCAATCGTTGTCGCTTACCAAGGTGTTTGGGTCTTTCCAGCTATCCACTCCATTGGCATCGCTGGTAAATACGTAGCCATTTGCTTGCGTGCCATCATCAATTTTTACTGAGCCTGCCACATGGAAAGTATTATCAGGGCTTGCAACATTTACGCCCACACGGCCTAGGTTATGAACGGATAATATGGCAAACTTTTGAAAGGCGTTTCCTACATCATTTAATGTGCTAAAGGTAAGCCTATCATTTAAATACCTAACATCGAAAAGCCTAACATCAGAACCAGGGGCACTGGAGGTGTTTTCAAAATAAATGCGGGGTTGAACACTAGAAATCAACATACCGTTACCAAAAGCACTACCCACGCCAAATAAGCTAGTAGAGCCATCTGAAATATGGAGATTCCATTTCGGAGAATGCCATGGAAATCGTTTTTCGGCGCTCGGTGATGCTTAATTGGTACTTCGAAATGGCCAAAAGTATAGTTGGTGCGGCAGATGTTAACGAAAGGGGTTAATTTAGCTCAACAACCACAATATTGCATGAAGCCACTCCTACTACTACATGGTGCCTTGGGCACAGCCCAGCAACTAGAACCTTTGGCACAGCAATTAGGTGGTTACCCTGCGGTGCGCACCTTTACCTTTTATGGCCATGGTGAAGCACCTGCGCCAGCAGCGGGTTATAGCTTTGATATGTTTGCCAGTAACATTTTGCATTACCTTGATGATAATGATATACCACAAGTGGATATTTTTGGCTTTAGTATGGGCGGCTATGCAGCGTTGTATTTTGCCCTAAGACACCCTGATAGGGTAGGCAAAATAGCTACCCTAGGCACTAAACTGGTTTGGACGCCCGAAGGCTCAGCGCAAGAGGTGAAAATGCTGGATGCCGATAAACTGGAGGCAAAAGTACCTGCATTTGCTCAGCACCTAAAAACTTTGCACGGCGACCAAAACTGGCGCAGTGTGCTGGCCGCTACAGCACAAATGATGCTTAACCTTGGCAATGAACCACCACTAAAAGGCCATGATTACCAAGCCTTAAAACACGAATTGCTATTAAGTATAGGCGATAAAGACCAAACCGCAGGCTTGGAAGACACCGTAGCAACGTATCGTTTGGTACCGAAAGCCCAACTATGGGTATTGCCCGGCACGCCTCACCCTATTGAGAAGGTAGACTTGGCTGCGTTGGCTAATGGCTTGAAAGTATTTTTTGGAGCATAAATGTTGCCTATGCTATTGTTTCTTTTGTAACACTGCGGCATAGAACCCATCAAAACCATATTGCGAAGGGAGAAAATAGTGTTGCTCAAGCAGCTCGAAGTTATCGTTATCAGCCAAAAAATGCTCCACTTGCTGGGCATCCTCCGAGGGCAAAATGCTGCAAGTAGCATACACCATCAACCCGCCTGGCTTAAGCATGGTGTGGTAGCTACCTAATATACTTTGCTGCAACTGCTTTACTTCTTCAATATGCGCTGGGGTAAGTTTCCATTTGGCGTCGGCATTGCGCTTAAGCACCCCTAAACCGCTACACGGTACATCCAGCAACAACCTATCAGCCTTACCAGCGTACTTATCAAGCACCGCTGGCGACGATAAGTGCACCGAATTGATGATGTTAAACCCTGCCCTGCGGCTGCGCAAATCAGTGTTCTTTAGCTTAATGGCCTCAGGCTCCAAGGCTGCTATACGGCCCTTGTTGCCCATTATGTCAGCCATCTGTAGCGCTTTACCTCCGGCACCGGCACAAGCATCTATCACCATTTGCCCCGGCTGCAATTGCATTAAAGGCACTATCAATTGCGATGCGGCATCCTGTATCTCAAACAACCCTTCTTTAAACTCAGGCAAATTAAGCAGGTGCCTGCGCTTAACCAAAACCAGCGCATCTGGCGCCCAAGGCAAGGTTGTGGTTTCAATACCATGCTGCTCTAACCGCTCGGCTAGTTTAGCAGGGCTTATGCGGAGTGTATTTACCCGCAGCACCACACTTGCTGGTTGATGCATAGCTGCAATCTCTTTGCTCCAAGCATCGGTGCCAAGCTCCTTTTCACCGAGTTCATCTAACCAATCAGGCAGCGAAAACAAGATGGCCCGCTGGCTAGCGGCAACTTCAAATCGCTCGGTAAGCTTGTTCTTTTCTAACTCTTCAAAAGCCTCCCAATCGGGAAGCTCAAACCCTTGGTGCAACCACCAAGCCCCCAATAGGTGCCAATGGTTTACTTGTGCGCCATCCCAAGCCTGCCCCGACAAATGGGCCGCCAACCGATAATTACGCACCAGGGCCATGGTGGTCTCTACTACAAACGAGCGATCGCGAGAACCCCATTTGGGTTGGCTACCTAGGGTCTGTTCAATGGCTTTTTCGGCATACTGCCCCCCGGGCACTATTTCTTCTACTAGGTTGGCAACGGCTTGCGCCAAATTTTTATGTAAACGGGGTTGTTTCATGGGGTAAAGATAGTATTATGACACAAGACACATAAGAGAGTATTTTGTGCAAAACATAGTTCCTTAAAGAAAAAAAATTGTAAACAACTATACCTACGCTGCGCTTCCAGTTTAAAATGTAGCACAATAAAATCTTGGGTCTTGTGTCTTGCGTCAAAAACATTAAAATCTCGTAACTTGCCGTCATGGATAAGGCTTTGTTTGCGGAGTTTCCGCCGATATCAGATGAACAGTGGCAACAATTGGTATTAAAAGACCTACGTGGCGCGGCACCCGAAACACTGGAGTGGGAAAGCCCTGAAGGCATTAAAGTTGACCCTTATTACCGTGCCACCAGCCAAAAGCCATTGTCCATACCGGTGCGCCCTGTTGGGGAGTGGTTAATTAGGCAAAATATAGATACCGATGATGCTGTAAAGGCAAACCACGAAGCCTTAGATGCATTGCAACGTGGCGCCACGGCTTTGCAGTTTGATTGTGCTGGGAAAGTGGACCTTGAGACGCTACTTAAAGGTGTACTTATAGAGCATATTGATATAACCTGGAACTTAATAGATGCAGCCTTTTTGGATAATCTTGTGGCTTTAATTGCTGAGCGCGGTATAGATGCTAAAGCCGTTAAGGGTTCGATAGCGCTACCAAATGCTACCAATGAGGCTTATTTTGCTAAGTATAGCAAGCTGCTGCCCAGCATTAACCTGTTTACCATTGCTGCCCCAACTGCCGAAACCCTAAGTGAGCAAACGGCGGCACAACTGGCAGCTGCCAACGCATTGGTAAGTAAACTTACCCAAACGGGCATAGCCGCCAATGATATTTTACCTAATATTAGGTTTAACATAGCTGTTGGCACTAATTACTTTTTTGAAATTGCCCGTATACGCACTTTACGTGCTTTGTGGATGGTAGTATGCCAGCAATATGTACCGGGTTACAATACCCCGGCCTTTTTACATGCCACCAATAAATCCGTTTTACCACAAAAAGATGGCTACTACGAGATGATACGCCAAACCACCCAGGCATTGAGCGCAGTAATTGGCGGTGCCGATAGTTTAAGTATGGTGCCACACCTTAATACCCCTGATAAAAGCATGGGTTTCCAAACCCGAATTGCCAGAAACATACAGCTCATAATGCAACATGAATCGCATTTGGATACGGTTGCTGACCCTGCTGCTGGAGCTTGGTATATTGAAAGCATAACATCACACTTGGCCACTAAAACTTGGGAGCATTTTGTAAAAACCACCCAAACTAGCTAAACCTGTACGAAAGCCAAGTTGCTACAACTTTGTTTGTTGATTTGCTGCTTGGGATTGAACAGCCTATATGCTCAAAATACCGACTTGTTGGTATTAAACAACGGGTTTAAAAAGGAGTATCTTGATGTAATAATTAAGGCATACAGGGATAGCACGCATCAAGTTACCGTTCACGAGCTTTTATCAGGCGGGCATAATGCAGTACCTAATGACATAAAAAGCCCGGGCAATATGCTCAACATGGGCTATAGCCGCGACTCTTGGTGGCTAAATTGGACCCTGCTAAACAATACCCCGCAAACACAATACTTAACCTTACTGCTAGGCAGCGGTATCATTAGCCATGCGCAGCTATACCTTGTATATGATAGCATGGGTGTGCAGGTTATTGATTCGTTACCCGCCATCGGGCTTTCGCACCCATACCAACCCCAGCACTACGAAAGTAAAGGTTGGAACTATGGGATAAATTTACCCCCCGGCAAACCCTTTACGTGCTGGCTAAACATTAGAAATGATGTAGCCTCCCTACGAACCACCATACAACTTTGGAACAACAGTGCCCTAACAAACCACCTTAACCATTTTAACATGAGCTGGGGTGTTTTTTTCGGTATTCTGCTGCTTACCCTAATGGGTTCGTTGGCCGTTTTTATTGCAACAAGGCAAAGGGTGTTTTTTTATTATGCATGCTACATAGTTTCTATTGTAATGCTTAGCAGCGTTTCGCTGGGGTTGCACATAACAATTTTGCAATGCAACGATCATTTTTTGGCGCATTGCTATGTGTTTTTATCTAGCGCCCTCGCAATTGTTACCATGTTACTGTTTAGTAAAATCTATCTCGATTTCAACAATTGGGCACCCATGCTCAATCACTTGGTTTATCTCAATGTTGCTGTGGTGTTTATAATGGCAATAATGTGGTTTTTTTGGCCCACTAATTGGGAAGTTTCAAAATGGCTGATTCATGTATTTACTTTTTTACCGCTAGCCACTTTACTTACTATACTTGGCAGGGTACTATTACAAAACCCTATACCGTTACAGCACAAACTTTATTTGGTTGCTTTTTCGCCATTAATTATCCTTTCCGTGGGCATTGCTTTGCGCAACAATGGGCTGATAGGGCACACGGTTTTATTCGACCTTAGAATGCCCGTATCTTTTGCGTTCGAAGCCGTGGTTTTTTCCTATGCATTGGCCCTGCGCATACGTGATATGCGAAACGAGCGAGAATCATTACTGCAAAGGGTAAACATACAGCAGCGCAAAAGCTTTAAAGCGGTAATAGAAGCGACCGAAAAAGAACGCAAGCGAGTAGCCGAAGACTTGCATGATGGGCTGGGGCAGCTATTATCCACGGCAAAACTTAACCTCACAGCTATTGAAGGACAAGAAGATACCGAAGAGTACAAAAACCTTAACACCTCCATTAGCTTGCTTGATGAAGCTTGCCAAGAGGTGCGCCACATATCACATAACATGATGCCGGGTACCCTCATCCGTTTGGGGCTGGTTTCGGCAGTACGAGAACAAGCTAGAAAAATTAATGAGAGTGGTAAAATATTGGTAACCGTTGCAGTTTCTGGATTTGAAAACCGTATGGACGAAGCCCGCGAAATTGCCATATACCGCGTAATGCAAGAACTACTGAACAATGCCATACGATACTCCAATGCATCGGATATTGAGATAAAACTGGAACAACAGGCGGATGGTTATCTTTTTACGATAAGCGATAATGGGCAGGGGTTTGACCCGCGATTATTGGAGAAAAGCAAGGGCATCGGTTGGCGCAATATCCAGTCGCGTATTGATCTACTGCAAGGCAACATCGACCTTAAAACTGCCCCGGGCAAAGGCACCGTGCTAAATATTTGGATACCATAGTATTGGGCACTCAAATACCTACCATATTGTTATCTTAGAACAACAAACTGCCACCCCATGACCCCGAACGAAGACCTAATCCATCATTTCTACACCTCGTTTCAGCAAAAGGATTACCGAGGCATGCAGGAATGCTATGCCGACAATGCCACCTTTAGCGATTCGGTTTTCGTTAATCTTAATGCAGCGCAAGTGCGGGCTATGTGGCAAATGCTTGTTAGTCGTGGCAAAGATTTGGAGCTAGAGTTTAAAGTTTTGTCATCCAAAGGCAACCATGTAAATGCCGAGTGGATAGCTCATTACACCTTTGGTGCTACCAAACGCAAAGTGCGCAACCATATTAAAGCCCAATTTGAAATTACCGATGGCAAAATCGTAAAACACGTTGACCAATTCGATTTTTACACTTGGAGCAAACAAGCACTGGGCACACCTGGGCTACTGCTGGGCTGGACTCCCTTTCTGCGAAACAAAGTGCGCAAAACGGCCATGAAGGGATTGGCTGATTTTATGGGGCGGTAAGGCTAGCTAAAGTTGCTGTTTGCAGCATAATGGACAAAAATGAGGCTGCTCTATGTAAGATTTGTTCTAGTAGTATTTTTTGCGCTCGTTGCGTAACCCTATTTGTACGTTGCATTTAACTACTAAGCGTTGCTATGCTGCAAACCGCGCGAAAATTGCATCTGGGTAGGTAAAAAGTACATAAGCTTTACAAAACGTCTCCAACGCTCACTATTCCATCACCTTTCTACCAGCTAAAAGAGGCAACAACATAAACGGGATGGCCAAACTACGGTATCTAAAAATAGCACCTACATTGGGTACAATCAATCCTATAAGCACCAATAGCATCAACCCAAAAAACAGCGCCGTAAGCAACGGGGGTTTTTCTAACAATGGTTTACGGATACTAACCAATCCAAACACAAACAACAGCAAAAACCAGGCATGGTCTATTATGGCAAGCCAATGTACATAGCTGCCAGATGAAAGGCCAAATGGGGCAATAATTTGATTGTATAAAGCATGTGGCACATTTTTGGCCAAACCTATTAATGATGGCTCCATGGCCGGCAGTGGTATATTGCTGTTGCCGGCGCTAAGTGCCGTAAATTGCTGTTGTTTATTAATAATTTGGCTTAGCACCGTTTGGTTATTGTTTAGCGGAACGTAGCTACCGACAATTAGCGTAAAAGCAATGATAGCAAGGTAAATATTTATGCGTCCTGTATCAAAAACGGGGCTTAAAATTTGGGCAAACAATAGTGGCAATAATAGCAGCACCAAAAAGTCGCGGATTAAAAAGGTGCCTGCCAAGCCAAGCAGCACCCAAAGCATATACTTGGGCAGCCACCCTACCAAATAAATACGCGACATGCCATACAGGGTAAGCGATACAGTGAAAAGAGCCATGGCCTCTTTGTGTATGCCCGAGGTCCAGAACAATACCGAAGGAACTGCAAGCAGCGCGCCCAGCACCAGCCAATGGTTACTAATAAGGGGCTTAAATGTTTTGTAGGAAAGCAAAATGCCGCAATAGGATAAAAAGGCCATCAATACGGCATTGGCCCAGCTATTGCCCCATGTAAAAAGGTTTGCAATAGCATTAAACCGCACTACGGTGTAAGCACTTGTATCTGTAAAATAGCCCATTGCATCTACTTGCGGGGTAATCCATGGCGTTATTTCGGTTCCATTTGGCCCAAAGGCTAGCCGCAAATATTTCAAAGGGTCTTCGGTGAGCGTGCTAAAAATGATTTTTCCATCGCGAAGATAGCGCAGTGTGTCTCCACCGTTGTACAAGTTAGTGTGAGCCTCAATATAAAGGATACCCAAAATGCATTTTACTGCCAATAAAGCCATCCATACCCATGCGGGTATGCCCTCGCCCCTAAATAGTTTTACCCGCCATACCAAAATAACGAGTAGCAAGGTGTAGAGTATCGGTAGTAAAATAGAAGGCATTTATGCTAGTATCAAGTATCAAATAGTAAGTGGTAAGACAAATATAGCTATGTAATACGAAGTGAATGTCAGGAGGAGTTAAAAAAGGCGGTATGCCGAGTTGATATGGCCAATATTATGGGCCACCCCAACGGGGTTACATCATTAGCATGGGGCCTTCCCCCATGTACACTGCACAATGTTATCAAACAAAAAAAGCCGCTCCGTTTACACGAAGCAGCTTTTTGTATAATGATAACAGCAGAATTACTTCTTGCCGTATTTCTTTTGGAACTTCTCGATACGACCAGCAGTATCGATGAACATCATCTTACCAGTGAAAAATGGGTGTGACTTGTCAGAAATCTCCAAGCGCACAACAGGGTATTCGTTACCGTCTTCCCATTTAGTAGTCTCGCGAGAGTTAATGGTAGAGCGGGTTAGGAAAGAATATCCTGCAGATATATCTTCAAATACCACAAAACGGTATGATGATGGGTGGATGTCTTTTTTCATTACTCGATTCTTTTAAGGACTGCAAATATAGCGCCTTTTACTTAAAAAATCAATTCGGCTGCACTTTTTTGTTGAGAGGTAACATCAAAGGTAAATTTCTTACGCAGATTTTGAATGCTTAATAGATACTAGTTACTTATTACTGCTAAATTAGCAGCAATACGGCATTTGAACTTTATGCGCTTGGCCGCTACTTATATTTATAGGACTATACGTAACCCACTATGAAATACGAACGAATCAACCCAGAACTTTTTAGCTACAACCGCGAACGCTTCAAGGCGCAGTTGAAGAGCAATTCTATAGCTATTTTCCACTCAAGCGATATTATGCCGATGAGTGCCGATGCTAGTTTTCCTTTTCGCCAAAACCCCGATTTGTTTTATCTAACGGGTATTGACCAAGAGGAAACCACCCTGATATTGTTTCCTGATGCACCGGTTGACGCTTATAAGGAGATGTTATTTATCCGCCGTACTAATGATGTGATAGCAGTGTGGGAAGGGGAGAAGCTTACCCCTGAGCAGGCCAAAGAAATTTCGGGTATGAAGAATATTTACATGGCCGACGAGTTTGATACCATGCTTAAGGTATTGATGAACCATGCAGAACACGTGTACCTAAACCTTAACGAGCACGACCGCAGCAGCAGTGGCTTGGAGTATAAAGACCTAAGGTTTGCCAATGAGCTGCGGCAGCGTTTTCCGTTGCACAATTATAAGCGCTCGGCACCCATCATGCAGGATTTGAGGGCCATTAAATCGGATATTGAGATTGCACTAATGCAGCACTCTTGCAATATTACCGAGAAGGCTTTCCGTAGGGTACTTAAGTTTGTAAAGCCAGGCGTAAAAGAATATGAAATTGAGGCCGAGATAATGCACGAGTTTTTGCGCAACGGCGCTACCGACTATGCTTACCACCCCATTATTGCCAGCGGCAAGGATAGCTGCATATTGCACTACGACAAAAACAATAAGGTTTGCCAAGATGGCGAGGTATTGCTATTTGATTTTGGTTGCAAATATGCCAGCTACGATAGCGATATGAGCCGCACCATACCAGTAAACGGCCGTTTTACCCAGCGCCAAAAGGATGTTTATAATGCGGTGTTGCGCACCATGCGCCATGCCATCACATTGCTTACGCCAGGTACATTGATAGAGGAGTACCACAAGGAGGTCGGTAAATTTATTACCAGCGAAATGATAGATTTGGGCTTGTTTACCAAAGCCGAAGTTGAGGCGCAAGACCCTAAAAAGCCATTGTACAAAAAGTACTTTATGCACGGCACATCGCACTTTATTGGGCTTAATACCCATGATGTGGGCGATAGGTACAGTCCGTTAAAAGCAGGCATGGTACTTACCTGCGAGCCAGGTATTTATATTCCTCAAGAGCGCATCGGCATCCGTTTAGAGAACGACATACTGTTAAGCCACGAAGGCCCTGTTGATTTAATGGCCAACATACCCGTTGAAGCTGACGAGATTGAGGAATTGATGAACAGTTGAGAGTCCATGGTCGATGGACCATGGTCCATGGCAAATATAGTAATCAGATGATACCCGAAGGCTCACTTAAAAGGTGGGCCTTTTTTTGATTTATATTGAGAAATTAACTGATGACTATACTCAAAACCCAATAGGTCATTTAATACCATGGACCATGGTCCAAATAACACTCAAGTTACCTTCGCCTTAGCCAATACTTTGGCAAACAGGGTAGGGAAGAACCTTTTGAGATAAACAGCCCAAGTTTCGCCTTTACCAATATATACTTCTAGTTTGCCATTACTGATGGCACGTACCATTTGGCGTGCTGCTACATCGGGCTGCAAGCCAGCTGCCGTTTTGGTATCCATGCTGTTCTGCTTGCTGCCATCGCCCGTAAGCGCGTTTACCGATACATTGGTAGCAATATAGCCTGGGCAAATAATGGTAACACCGATGTTATCTTTGGTCAGTTCGGCGCGCAGACTATCAAAAAAACCGTGCAGCGCATGCTTGCTGGCCGAGTAGCCAGAGCGCAGCGGCGAACCAATAATACCCACTAAACTGGTTATTACCACAAACTGCCCGGCTTTACGGCCTAAAAAGTGTGGTAGCAGGGTTTTGGTTAAGGCTACGGTACCCAGGTAGTTTACCTCCATCAACTTACGATCAACATCCACGCTGGTATCTTTAGCTAATGAACGTTGGCTAATACCAGCGTTATGCACCATTACATCTACCTGACCGAAAAAGGCTAGTGCTTCGTTGGTTTTGGCCGCAAATGTATCAGCAGTGGCAAGGTCGAGGGTAAGTACCTGTACTTTACTTGGGTCGGGGCATTGCTCTTGAACCCGCTCCAATTCATCCACCCGTCGGGCAGAAATAATCAGGTTGGCCCCCTGCTTGGCAAATTCGTAGGTCAAAGCCTCCCCAATACCTGATGAGGCACCCGTTATCCAAACCGTTTTGTTGGTGTAGCTACCCATATTATTGGGCTTTGGCTATTTTGCCATCTATGCTCGTACCGCCTGGCCCATGGGCCAATAGCATTAGCAGTGCCGCCACTAAGCCAGCATTTTTGTACAACGAGGTATCCGCCAAATCCATATGGAAGAGCAGGGTGGTGGGTACTATAAACAGCAAGAGCAAAAACACACCTACACGTGTTTGGTAGCCCAAGAGCACAAGTAGGCTGCCGAGTAGTAAAAAGGCAATAGCGCCATACATAAACAGCTCGGTTTGGAACTCAATGCCAACCTTCCGCATTTTTTCAACGGTGCCGGCGGGGTCCCCTATTTTATGCACTGCTGAATAAATGAAGATGGGCACGATAAGCAATCGACTAAATAGCGGAAGTATGTGGTTCATAGCAGATGGTGATTATAGCATCTAATATAGGGCTTTTTGTGAATTAAGACACAAGACGCAAGACACAAGATATAAGACAGAAAATAGCGCAAAGCGTATATTTAATGCATATACACTTTACAATTGTTACCTTTAAACCATGCCCAGTGCATAGTGCTTTTAAAGTCAAACAATCGTACTTCGTACCTCAAAAATTGTAAATTGAAATGATCGACCTCGATAATTTGTCCTCTATACCGCCATCAGGCGCCAATAAGGCCGTGAGCAAAGAGCACCTTAAAGCCCTCCGCAAAGAGTTGTTTGATTTACAAAACGTGTTTTATGCCGATGGCAGATATGGACTTTTGATTGTGCTGCAGGGCATGGATGCCTCGGGCAAAGACGGGGTTTGCAGGCATGTAATAAGCTCCATGAACCTCATGGGTGTGCAGGTTAAGGCTTTTAAAAAACCAACCGAAGCCGAACGCCAGCACGACTTTTTATGGCGCATATATCCTCATTTCCCGCCGAGGGGCATGATACAAGTGTTTAACCGTTCTTATTACGAAGATGTGCTAGTGCCTACCGTTGAGGGCACTGCTAGCAGCGAGGTATTGGCGCATCGGTACAGACTGATTGATACCATTGAGCGCCACCTTAACATAAACAACATACACGTGCTCAAGTTTTACCTGCACATCTCGCGCGAAGAGCAGGATGAACGTATTGCCGAGCGCAAAACCCTGCCTCACAAAAAATGGAAGTATGATACTGCCGACGAGATAAGCGATGCCAAGTGGCACCACTACCGCCAAACCTATGAGAAATTGCTCAACGACTGTAGCGATAACCCATGGCACATAATACCCGCTGATAAGCGCTGGTACCGAAACGAGCAAGTAGCCTTAGTGCTCCGCGACCATTTGAAAGGTCTAGATTTGAAGTATCCGGGTTAACCTAATTCAAAATTTAAGATTCAAAATTGAAAATTGTCTTTTTGCAATGAACCAACACATTAATAGTATATACACTTCCGCAGCTGAACTAGTATTGAAAGCCGGTCAGTTTATCCGCCAAGAGAGTAGCCACCGAGAGGACATATTAATTGAGGAGAAAGACCTGAATAGCCTGGTGAGTTACGTTGATAAACAGGCCGAGATAATGCTGGTGGAGGGCTTGCTGAAGCTGATACCCGATGCGGGCCTCATTACCGAGGAAGACACCACCGACATTACCGGCCGCGAGTGGGAGTGGATTATAGACCCGCTGGATGGCACCACCAACTTCCTGCACGACATACCGGCATACTCCGTGAGCGTGGGCCTTAGGCACAACGAGCAATTGGTGATGGGCTTTGTGTACGAGGTAAACCGCGCCGAGCTGTTTAGTGCCCTTAAAGGCGATGGCGCCAAAATGAACAACCGTGCCATTTCGGTGTCCAAGCGCACGCCCTTGTCCAATGGGTTGATGGCAACGGGTTTCCCTTACACCGATTTTAGCGGCATGGATGCCTATATGGATAGCCTGCGCCACTTGATGCAGTGCTGCCGTGGCCTGCGCCGCATGGGCAGTGCCGCCGTTGATTTGGCGTATGTGGCCAATGGCCGCTTTGATGGCTTCTTTGAGCACGGCCTCAACCCGTGGGATGTGGCTGGCGGCATCATCATCATCCAAGAAGCGGGTGGCATTGTTACCGACTTTGGCGGTGGCAGCGACTACCTGTTTGGCCGCCAGATAATTGCCAGTAGCCCACAGATACACAATGAGCTGATTGAGTGCGTGGGCAAGCGGTTTATACAACACAGTAAGTAGGTATGGCTACCATCGACGACTTCCTAACTATTGACATGCGCGTGGGCAGGGTGATTGATGCCCAGCCGTTCCCCGAGGCGCGCAAGCCCGCCTATAAGCTCACCATCGACTTTGGCGCCGAGCTGGGCACCAAGCGCACCTCTGCACAGATAACCCACCACTATACCCCCGAAACCCTGTTGGGCAAGCTAGTGGTGGCGGTGGTCAACTTCCCGCCGCGGCAAGTGGGCAAGTTCATGTCAGAAGTGCTCGTGCTGGGCCTTCCCGACGAGCACGGCCACATCGTCCTCCTCCAGCCCCAACAGGATGTTCCTGTGGGTGGACGGGTACACTAGGTGGTTATTGGTTCATAAGTTAACGGTGAGGAGTTTTGTCGTCCAGGAAGTGATATTTGGTGCGGCTTTGCGGGCGGTTTTTTGCCATCGACCATCGCCGAAGGCGAAGACATACAGGCAAAAGTCTTGTGTCTTGTGTCTTGCGTCTTGTGTCTCCTCAAGGGGTTTTGTCGTGTACTTTTATTAGTGTTTACAAGGGTTTGGGGGCTATGGATACATAGTAAATTTATAATTTAATATTTATAGTATTGGTTATATTTTGGAGTGCTAAAATAAAAATATTGTCATAAACTTGCAAAATATAAAAAGGTTTTATACCTTAGCTGGCGACAGATGACAAATGATGAATGACCAATTAACCAATAACCGATAAACTGATAACAATTAAATGGACCAACCAACAGCCGCCTAAGTATTTGTAATTGCCCAACCATCAACTAATAACCGGCAGTGCACTTATAGAAGCGGAGCAACCCTTACCTTAATAGCTCCCCTCCTTCGCATGGTCAGTGCAGCATAGGAAAAGAGCCTGTCCTGAGCATTTGCCGAAGGAAGGGGCTTGTGGGGTGGTTTTTTGAGCTGCCCTTTATCCTGTGTGTCTTTGCGGCTGCCCTTGTGGCAGTGGTGGGCGTAAACCTTTCGTTTTTGATTTTATGGTGATTGCTTGCTAGGTGGGGCTTGCAGCCAGCTCAAGACGGGACAGGCTGGAGACGCTTTGTCCGTTTCATCCCCGTCAAAGGAAGAGATTTTGTTTTACGCACGGGCTGTTGTATCAGCTGGTTGTTTAGTCCTCGCACTGTTTTCCGCTGGCGGAAAGCGATAATGTTCTGCACTAGTTGCACATGGGCGTGCCCCAACAAATTTAATTGTTCTGATGGCTATTTAGCATAGTTAGACGATATCCTGGTAAATTAGAGATACTGCCAATACTGAATTTTATTTTCAAAGGAATTTTGGCTTTACCTTTAAAATAGTAAGCACTCCTGCTGAACTTAGAGATATCATTTTTGAAAAGAATAAAATAAACAATAAAGCACGCTTAGTTGCCGGCTATTGCTGGGATTGGAATAGTGATAAGAATCCGGAAGCATATGATATCGTTTTTCCAGAGTATAATTTTCAAATGAAATGGAATTTAAAACTCATGGTTCAAAATGGATAATTGATCCTAATTCTGTAAACGAAGTGGGTTGTATTCATACTTGTCAAGGTTTAGAAGTAGATTATGTTGGTGTAATTATTGGGGACGATTTAATAGTAAGAAAATGGAGAAGTTCTAGTGCAACCATTAGCACGTTCAAATGGACAAATCAATTTTGAGAAAAAAAGATGAGGGAAAATCCAAAGAGGCTAGAAATATAATTGAAATCAATAATAAAAATAATTTACAGGACTTTGATGACAAGAGGGAATGAAAGGCTGTTTTGTTTGCATTTTATGACAAGAAACGGAAGAATATTTTCGTTCAAAAATTAGTTGGGTCCCCACCTGTCCTCCTTTTCACGAGGATGGAATGTTCCTCGCGTCTTCAGACGCCTGACAAAAGACCCTACAACGCATCGGCATTAAAGTTAATTGCATTTTAGTACACGCCTCAATACGCAGCGCGCGCACCCTTCGACAAAAGCTCAGGGATGACATGCTACCTCACCCAACCTCTCCCCTGGGAGAGGGGCCATGCATTGCGAGCTGTATTATGGGTCTTGATACTTGATCTCGTTTGAAACGAGACTACTTGATACTATCATCTAAAAACAGCGGTGGGATGGAACTTGACCTTATCCACGGGGTTAACCCGATGGTGGGGGGTGGGATTTTGACGATGTTGAACACGCCGAACAGTGAGATTTGCAGGGGCTTTTGACGGTTTTGATGCGGCAGGTCGATGTCGAGGAGAGGTAAAACTGCGGGTAGCGGCGCACGTCGGTGGGCTTGATGCGCAGGGCGCGGGGTCGCAGTCGCAATACTCAATGTCCCTATCTTAAACCACTTGTTTCGAAACCGCCATACATGCCGTTGGCGCCATAGCCCACGGCCACGTTGAGCCATTTAGGGAAATTGCGCTCCCGTTTCATAAACGACGACACGTTGAACGAGAACCAGGTGGTAATGGCGTTGTAGTCTTTGTTGAGCACTTCGGGCGCGGTGGTGCCGTATAGGCTGGAGGCGCGCGGCGCTAGGTCGCCGGGTAGCTGGGCCGGTGCGCCGATATTTTCATTACAATGCGCTGTTCGCCCCAAGTAAGCTCTGCCCAATTACCAATGCCGAGCCGGCCATGCTGGCCAAAAATCGTAGTTGCTAAACCCCATTTTTCAAAAACCCGTCGAGTATTTCGATGTTGTTTCTTGCAAAAAGGTGCCTGTGTGGAGGCCGCCCACCCATACGGCGGTGCGGTTTTTACGTCTCGTCCAGCGGTACATGTTCATGGCCCAGCGGCTTGGTAGTAGCACAACATGTGCCCGGCCTTATCTACGCCCATCCATCTGCGGCTATCGTCAAAAAGTGGAACTTGCTGCGGGAAGTCTAGAAAATTAATACAGGAAACACCTGAAAGAGGCCGTAGGTGCCGAGTATGCCGCCATCACGAGGCCAATTTTGAGGGGATTTTTAACGGTATCCATGTCCAAAAAGCGGGCATTGGGTTTGGGCTTGTGCGCGGTGAGGCCCAAGCAGAGGAGGAGTAGAATGGATAGTACAGGTGTTTCATTTAATTATGGCGGTTGTCCCAAAGGTCTAAAAACTATTAACTCGATTGCTGGTAGTTCGCATAGATAATGCTGGTTAAACGATGCACACCCTATGTTGGTTTTTTGTAGGATGTTTTGGGCCTAATTCTGGAAATTCAGATAACAGTTCTAGCTCCGTATTTAACCTCTCTAAAAAGGTCTCAGCTACCTTTTCGCCAAACTCTTCAGTTAGATAAGGTAATAACTTCTCTAATCTATATAAAGCCCTCTTACGCCAAATTATTTTTTCAACCATTTTCTCGCTTGCTCCATTGCTTCCTTGTGGCCAATCAAATTATTTGGGTCTTTGATTTCTTCCTCAGCCCTGTCCAACTCTTGCTGCTGTTCTTCTGTTAGGTTGTCCCACCAATCGGTTTTACCTTCGGCATTATCTTCCTTAAGTATTTCATATACTTCATTGAGTATGGCTTCGTCGTCCTTTTTGCTATCAATTAAGCGGTGCAGCTCTTCTATCAATGCTTTTGTTGTCATAATAGGCACAATTTACATTACTAAGATAACCAAAAAAATAACCAAAAAAGTTGCCATGGCATTGATAACGCAATCTTTACCGTGCCGCATTTACCGCCCTGCGCACAAACCGTTATCTTAGCCAGCATGACCATACACCAACTAAAACGCGACCTTGGATTGATTGACGCCGTGGGCGTGGGCCTGGGCGCCGTAATAGGCGCGGGCATATTTGTGGTAACGGGCGTGGCTGCGGGGCAAGCCGGGCCCGCCTTTTTACTGGGCCTTTTGGTGGCGGGTTTTGCCGCTACCTGCAATGGGTTGAGTTCGGCGCAGTTGGCAGCGGTGTACCCACAAGCGGGCGGCACCTACGAGTACGGCTACCGCCTACTGAACCCTTGGATGGGCTTTGCCGCAGGCTGGATGTTTTTGGCCAGCAAATTGGCCGCCGGTGGGGTGGTGGCGTTGGGCTTTGGTACGTACCTTGCCGCATTGGTGCCGGGCATAAACCCCAAAGTAGCGGCGGTGGTTGCCGTGTTGGTATTGATGTTGGCCAACCTGTTCGGCATCAAAAAGGCAGGCAAGCTCAACTTGGTTATCGTGGGGGTTACGGTATGCTCGCTGGTGTACTTTGTGTTTGCGGGTATTCCTTCTTTCAATATCGAAAACCTAAAACCCTTTGCCCCCAATGGCTGGCGCAGCGTGGCCGAAGCTTCGGCACTGCTGTTTTTTGCCTTTACGGGCTATGCGCGCATTGCCACCCTCGGCGAGGAGGTGCACGAACCGAAAAAGACCATCCCGCGGGCGGTTATCATTACGCTGGTTGCCTCGGTTATACTATATACCGCGGTGGCATTGGTGGCGGTGGGTGCCGTGGGTGCTAGCGCCTTGGGCAGCACGGGTTCGCCGCTGGGCGTGGCTGCGGGTAGCTTTAAAGTACCCGGTGTGGCGTGGGTAATAGGCGTGGCGGGCATTACGGCCATGTTGGGCGTATCGCTTAGTCAGTTGTTGGGCATTAGCCGCATGATGTTTGCCATGGCCCGCAAGCACGATTTGCCGCCGTTTTTGCAAGCGGTGCATGCGCGGTTTGGGGTGCCGCATTGGGGCATATTGCTCACGGGGGGCATTATTATGCTGTTGGCTTGGTTTGGCACGTTGCCCTTTGTGGTGGCGGCGGCTTCGTTTACCATATTGCTGTATTACAGTATTGCCAATATAGCGGCTTATAAAATGGAGAAAGCCGATAGGATGTTTCCGCAATGGGTGCCCGTGGCGGGGCTGGTGGCTTGCTTGGCCATGGCGGCATCGCTTAAGTGGGAGACAATCGCCTCGGGACTGGTGCTGCTGGCGGTTGGCTTTGTGTGGCGGGTGGTGTATAGGTGGCTGGCTAGGGTTAATAACCAGTAAACAGCGGCACTGAATGTGAGGTGCATTTACATGGTGTTAAGTTGCAATATTTATTCCGATATTTCGTTGAGTTGTTTATATGATTACTAAGCTGGCTACCTTATTATTTGCAATCGGCATTTTCCTAAATGTTGGGGCCCAGGTGCAGGTGGACATAGTGCCCGTTCCGTTTGACGATCCTGTAAGGTTTCCAACCAATGATAGCCTTTATAAATGGGTTGGTGACAATTGTTCTGGGCTTGATCAGGGAGAAATACGAATCATAGAAGGACCACATGGTTATGGAATTATGTTTCTCGATGACAACCAGTGTGCCTTCTATGATGTAGGTTTGGGCTCTTCTCCTTACGTCCCAGTTATTACATTGGATAGTTTCTTTTTATGGGGGGAGCCATATCCGCTATATTTGATAACTTTCAAAGAGCATTACAGCTCCATAACGGGTGGGTTTGAATGGAGCAATACATATAATCTCCTCTTTAGCTTGCACACCAAAACAAAATTGCTTGAATATGTTTCCGAATATTATTTGGTTGATTGGGGTAAGGACTTGGAAGGATACAACGCAGAAAACACCGAACCAGATAATGAAGACAATGGAGGTTGCGATATAAATTTTACTGATTTTGGAATTCAAATTAAGGTATGGGCAAGCAAAGGAGGTGGTAGTTACAATTACTGCTACATGAGTGGCACCTATCGATGGGATGGAAAAAAGTTTGTTTTTGTTTCCAATGGATATTAAGACAACTTAAAGTTGTTTGCTTTAATCCGCATACCGAACCTATATTATTCATTAAAGGTTACTATTTTTAAGAAAGCAATAGCTTTGGCGATTGTATTAGAAATCAACCATTATGAAAATCCGTATTGAAATAGATGATTCCATTTTGAAAAAGGCCGCGCACCTAACGGGTATTTCCGATAACTTGGAGCTGATTAACGTTGCGCTGCAAAAGCTAATACAGCAAGCTCATGCCCAAGCGATGCTTGAACTTAAGGGTAAAGTGAAATGGGATGGTGATTTGAATGAAATGCGCGGATAATGGCCTTAGGTATTTTAGTAGATACGTCCGTTTGGATAGATTTTTTAAATGGTAAGGAAACTCGTCAAGTAGGCTATCTTACCAACTATCTGCAAGAAGAAGGAGCTGTATATGTAATACCTATTATTATCCAAGAAGTGCTTCAAGGTATTCGTGATGACAAGCAATTTTCGACAGTTAAAACCACGCTGATAAATTTTCCTATCCTAGATTGGCCTTCATTGGAAGCTGCAATAGCCGCTGCCGAATTATACCGAAACCTTCGTAAAACAGGAACAACCATAAGAAGGGCAAATGATTGCCTTATTGCCGCGTATGCGTTGCAGTTCGATATCCCTTTGTTATGTTCTGATATGGATTTTGAGTTGATTGCCGGTAAAAGCAATTTGGTTCTGGTTTAACATTTCTTAGTTATTTAAAAGATAACAATACCGAACCTCCATTATTCGTCCTTGGTTAGTACCTTTAGAAATAGAACAACTAACCAAACCACAATCCCATGGCTTACGATACTTTGGTTGATGCCATTAATGGCCTAAAAGCAAAGGGCTATAACTACGATTTTAACTTGAAAGAAAGCCGCATTGACTGCACAGCAGCGGGCCGCCAGCTGTCGCCAGATGAGTTTGAGGTTACGGAGGTTCATCGTTTTGAGGGCATGACCAGTCCCGATGATAGCAGCATACTATATGCCATTGAAAGTCACGATGGCTTGCGTGGCACGTTGGTAAGCGCCTATGGTGTGTATGCCGACTCAGTGAGTACCGCAATGATGGCTAAGCTCGAAATTAAACATTAACCGCCATGGAAACCCAAGTAACCAAAGAGCACCTGCGGGCATTTGATACCTTTAATGATGTGCCCGATGAAGATCTGGAATGGTTGGTTTGCAACTCGCGATACTACACCATTATGAAAGATGGATACCTTTTTAAAACAGGTGAGCCTACTGACGAGATGCACATTGTCCTTTCGGGAAGAGTAAACGTGTATGTTAACCAAAATGGGCAACGCAGAAACTTAACCGATATAGAAGCAGGAGAGGTAACAGGCGTATTGCCATATAGCCGTATGGTTCAAGCAGGTGGCATGGGTGTTGCGCTAGAACATACCGATATGCTTTCCCTACATAGGGATTGTTTTACGGAAATGATTAGAAACCATCATGCGCTTACCCAAAAGCTAGTGCAAGTGATGACCAGCCGGGTGCGCGACTTTACCAAAATGCAATCGCAAAACGAAAAGATGATATCGCTGGGTAAACTATCGGCTGGTTTGGCGCATGAGCTAAACAACCCTGCTGCCGCCGTGGTGCGCAGCGCAAGCGAACTAAAGAAACACCTGAACCATGTGCCGGAACGTTTTAAGCGGGTAATGCTGATGCAAGTAACGCCTGAAGTGGTTGACTGTGTAAACGATATATTGTATCGTAAGCTGGCAGGGTTTAAAGATCTGAAGCAGAGCATGATGAAGCGCACCGAGCGCGAGGACAGCATTATTGATTGGATGGATGACCACGATATTGAAAATGGTTTTGAATTGGCCGAGAGCTTTGCCGACTTTGGTTATGATATTGAGGACTTGGAAGAAGTGTTAGCGTGTGTGGGCGAAAAGGATATTGCTCCAGTACTGGGTTGGTTGGACAACATGATGACCACCGAAAAAATGGTAAGCGAAATAGAAGATGCCTCTAAGCGAATATCGTCGTTGGTTGGGTCGGTTAAGAGCTATTCGCACATGGATAGGGCCAGTGATGTTGAGGCCGTTGATATTCATGAAGGTATCCGCAGTACGCTTATATTGCTCAACCATAAAATAAAGAAGAACAACGTAAAGGTTGTAGAGAACTTTGATGAGAGTTTGCCCAATATTCCAATTTTTGTGAGCGAGATGAACCAAGTATATACCAACTTGATTGATAACGCAGCAGATGCAATGGAGGGTAGGGAAGGCAATGTGCTGGAGATTGTTACCAAGCCGGAGCGCGATAATGTGGTGATAAGCATTATTGATAATGGCCCTGGTATAAGTGACGATATACTGGACAAAATATTCGACCCGTTTTTTACTACCAAAGCAGTGGGCAAGGGCAGCGGCCTGGGGCTTGAGGTAGTAAAAAAGATAGTTGAACAGCATAAGGGCATCATCAAAGCATATTCTCAACCCGGGAAAACAGAATTTAGGATTTGTATACCTCTTAATTAGAAGGAAGACACAAGACACAAGACACAAGATACAAGACACAAGACACAAGATTTTCTTCGTAATAGATTGAGCGTTTTGAAAACCTACCATTGTACCTTGTACTTCGTACCTCGTACATCAATTTTTCACCATGGAAACCACAGAGAAAAAAGTAAAACTACCCATCATATTTGCCGTTGACGATGACCAAGCCGTGCTGAAGGCAATTGTGCGCGATATAAGGGGTAAGTACCGTAAGGAGTATAAGATAATGAGTACCGACTCGCCGCAAGAGGCATTGGACTCGCTTACGGAATTGAAAAACAAAAATGAAACGGTGGCCATGTTTCTAAGCGACCAGCGTATGCCCGATATGTTGGGTGTTGAGTTTCTGGAGAAAGCCAAGAAAACGTTCCCAGATGCCAAGCGCGTGCTATTGACTGCCTATTCTGATATTGATGCGGCCATTAAGGCCATTAACGATGTGCAGCTAGACTATTACCTTACCAAACCGTGGGACCCACCCGAGGAAAAGCTTTTCCCGGTGCTGGATGACCTGTTGGATAGCTGGCAAGGTACCTACAGGCCCGATTTTGATGGCGTTAAGCTCATTGGTTACCAATACTCGCCAAAGTCGCATAGCATTAAAGATTTCTTAAGTGCCAACCTCATCCCTTACCAATGGATGGACATAGAAACCAACGAGGATGCGCAGGAAATTTTGGAGCGTAACGGGTTGGAGTGGAAACAACTGCCAGTAGTTGTGTACGAAGATGGCAAGGTAGAGGCAAACCCTGCACTTACACAAATAGCGAGTAGTATTGGTATGCAGCCACATGCCAAACAAGATTTGTACGATGTAGTCATTATAGGTGCTGGCCCATCAGGGTTGGGTGCAGCGGTGTATGGCGCCAGTGAGGGCCTTAAAACGGCTTTGATTGAAAAACGGGCACCGGGCGGACAAGCGGGTACCAGCTCGCGCATTGAGAATTATCTGGGTTTCCCGAATGGTTTAAGCGGTGCCGATTTGGCTCGAAGGGCTATTACACAAGCCACTCGCTTCGGCGCTGAATTGCTATCTCCGCAAGAGGTGGTTGATATTGTACCCGACCCAAACTATAAACGCCTTAAACTAGCCGATGGCTCAGAAATTGTAACCAAGGCTATAGTAATTACTACAGGCGTTGATTATCGTTATCACCCTGCCAAAGGAGCAAACGAATTGGCTGGCATGGGCGTATACTACGGTGCCGCAATGACTGAGGCCACTGCATGCAAAGATAAAACCATTGTAGTAGTAGGTGGCGGCAACTCTGCTGGGCAGGGTGCTATGTACTTATCGCAGTTTGCCAAAAAGGTAGTTATCCTTATCCGGCAAAAAGACCTTACGGCCACTATGTCATCTTATCTAATTGACCAGATAGCAGGAACGCCCAATATTGAAGTATGGGGCAGAAAAGATGTACTAGAAGTTAAAGGTGATGGCAAATTGGAGCAGCTGTTGATTAAGTGCCTAGATACGGATACCGAAGAACTGCTGGATGCAGGTGCCATGTTCGTGTTTATCGGTGCCAAACCTTATACCGATTGGTTGGGTAACAATATCCTTAAAGACGATAAGGGCTTTGTAATTACGGGTAGGGATTTACTTAGGGATGAAGCCTTTAAAAAGGTTTGGAAGCTAGACCGTGAACCAACCATGCTAGAAACCTGCGTGCCGGGCATATTTGCCGCTGGCGATGTGCGCTCGGGCGCCATGAACCGGGTGGCCTCTGCCGTAGGCGAGGGTGCTATGGCCATTAAGTTTGTACACGAGTACTTGGCAGAGAACTAGTAATCTTCTTTTTTAAGCATCGAAAACATCACATTCGTACCTTTTTACTACTTTTGGGTAAAATAAAAAAAGGCATGAGATACTTATTGGTTTTGTTTTTTACCTGCTTTGTTGTTTCTGTAATGGGTCAAAACGGGGCCGTGCTGCTTCAGGTACAACCATCTAACGCCATTGTAAGGCTTAACGGTAAAGAATACAAAAACCTTACTAGGGTAGAAGTTCCCGCGGGTGTTTACTTTGTTGAATCATGGGCACCCGGAAGGGAATACCTTAAAGACAGCTTAGAGGTTTTTGCTGATGCTTTTGTAAAGTACGATACAATCCTCAAAGTTTCACCCGCATTTAAAGTTTACTCACAAGAGTTTAGCGAGTACAGTAAGATTAAGACCGGCAATGGCATCTTGAAAGGCAGCATTGTAGTTTTTAATGCTGCTATAACGGCTATTGTAATGGGCTATATGCCCGGCGATGTAAAAGACCATCGAAATGCTGCAAACATAGCACTTGCAAGCTACAATAGTACCACTGGCGCTGCTGGTTTGGCGCAGTTTAAAGAAGAGTATGAGCGAGAGCAACAGTTATATGAAGAGGGGAAAGCAAAGCGCAAAAAGTATCTAGTTATTGCATTGCCTTCAATTGCAGCTATGTATGGTGTATCGGTTTTTGCGTGGACTCGTATAAGAAAAGCGCCACCCAAACCAGTGTTAGATGCACCAAATCCATTTACAACCATGGATTTGAGACTAGTGCCTGAGTTTGGAGAAGGGTACACCCCTACGGGGATGGGCTTTAGATTTTCGATGAAATTTTAAAGCACAGGCCATGAAAGTAATTGCAACTATATTATTTATAATGGTTTTGATGGTTGGGTGCGTAAAACCCCCTGACACATTGGAGCAAAGTTTTTGGGACCCAGAGACCGAGGTAAATGGCTTGGGCCAAGTGCTTGGTAGTAGTTTTGTTTTGAACAACGAAAATGAGCGGGTATATACCGTTCGATTCAAGGTGTTTTATGACAGGGTTCCATTGGAAAGGGATGATGCCATACTATCTGTTGCAATTTATAACAACGGTGTAAATATACCCATGCAATTTAATGCGGCCAACAGAGCCGAGTATTCAGCAATGTTTTTTGCCCCTCCAAACCGCACTACTTGCCTAACTTTTGGGTTTGTAACCAGCACAGGGGGATTTACCCGCCAGTTTGATTTGTTTTGTGTAGATGTGCCGTAACA
>JAGYJT010000100.1 GCA_018401955.1 Chitinophagales bacterium
TTGGTAAAAGGCATCCGTGGTATTAGCGAAGAAACTACAACTGGTGTGCACCGTTTATACGAGCGCATGAAGAAGGGTACTTTGCCTGTTCCTGCAATCAACATTAACGATTCGGTTACCAAATCAAAATTTGACAACAAGTATGGTTGCAAAGAGTCTCTAGTAGATTCTATCCGCCGCGCTACTGACGTAATGATGGCTGGTAAAGTGGCCCTTGTTGCTGGTTATGGCGACGTAGGTAAAGGTTCTGCTGCTTCTTTGCGTGGTGCTGGTGCTCGCGTAATTGTTACCGAAATTGACCCAATTTGTGCCCTACAGGCTGCAATGGACGGTTTTGCGGTAAAAACTATGGCTAATGCGCTACCTCAGGCTGACATCGTAGTTACCGCTACCGGTAATAAAGATATCATCCGTGGTGAGCACTTTAAGCTAATGAAAGACAAAGCTATTGTTTGTAACATTGGCCACTTTGATAATGAGATTGATGTTGCTTGGTTGAAGAAGAACTACGGCAGCACTCACGTAAACATTAAGCCACAGGTTGATAAATATACCATTGACGGAAACGACATTCTACTATTGGCTGAAGGCCGCTTGGTAAACCTTGGTTGTGCTACTGGCCACCCATCGTTTGTAATGAGTAACTCATTTACCAACCAAACCTTGGCACAATTGGAGCTTTGGAAAAATAGCGAAAGCTACGCTAACGAAGTATTCGTATTGCCTAAGCACTTGGATGAAATGGTTGCCCGCTTGCACCTTGCAAAAATTGGTGTTGAGTTGGAAACCCTAAGCCAAGACCAAGCCGACTATATCGGCGTAACCGTTGATGGCCCTTACAAGCCTGAGTACTACCGCTACTAGTAGTTGGTTGATTGGTTACTGGTTATTGGTAACTGATTATATAAATCAAACGGCCCCATCTCGATTAACTGAGACGGGGCCGTTTTTAGTTTATAACGTAGGTAACCAACTTAAGCGATGCCGCGTAATCATCTGCCACTAAGGCTATTATCCGCTGATTGTTAACGGCAAGTATTCTGCAGACTGAAGGAATTTGAACATCAGAGACAAGGCTATGCTTAGCATCATACACCTGCAAGTAACGCCTTTTTAAGGAGTTGAGATACTTAACAAAGTACTTTGGGGTTTTGTGCGATGCTATTTCAGCTATCCTACTTTTATCATCTAGTGGGGTTGCATATATGCGGTACATGTACCCACTAGCCTCGTCATAATGTATCTGCTCATAAGTGGGGCTCAGGCATTCAAGTGCGTCTAAATACATCCCCTGGATATGCTTGTTGCTATCTGTCAATTCGCTAAGCGGCACCGACCGTAGCGTATCCATTTTAAATAGGTGGTTTCCCTTTTCGCCAAAAACTACATCCGGCAGACCAGTAAGTGAAATACCTTTAATATCGGCACTGGCACTTTGCGACTCCCACAACCGTTTGCCCGAAACATCAATGCATACGTTCCTGCCCCTCATGTATGGCAGGTGGTTTTCGATAAAAATTGGATGCAGTGTGCCTATAGTAGTATCACTAGTGGTGTAAAAGTCTTCTCTTTCCCTATCACTGTGTTGGAGTTGATTTGTAAGGTTATAAATATTATACAGGCCCTTGTGAGAAAATACCCTTTCATCATACCAATACTTGGGTTCATTTACTTCTTTATCAAACGTAGGGTTAACGGGATGGATAACAATATCCAATTCGGGCACAATCAATAAGTTTGGCAACGTAAACGGATACATCAATACGTCCGCACCTTTGTAGTCCTTATATCCAAAAGGCCTTATGTAAAGGGGACCTGCATCTCTATTTAATACTATCAGCCCGTGGTTATTCAAAAAGCAAATTGCTGTATCAATTACTTGAAAGCTAGTGGCAGAAATTGGGTGCCCTTCGAATGGAGAACCATACGGGTAGTTAACCTGAGTTGCGGATAATAATGCTCCGTCTGATGCAAATTTTAACAACGTCTTTACGTCAGTAAGCACATACAGCTCACCTTCATAATATTGTTGCCAAATAACATCTTCGGCCTTTAATGGCTGGTCTTTGTAGATAAGGTCAACGGAAGTACTTGGTACAAGAGATTGGCCAATAGCCACTGTGTTTAACAACAGCAGTAAGAATGCAATTTGCACTGATAGTTTTGATAAAGCGCTCATTGAAGAAAAATAAACATATTTCTCAACTCAACA
>JAGYJT010000101.1 GCA_018401955.1 Chitinophagales bacterium
TGCTTCATTCCCCAGAAGTCTTCATGAACGATTTCCGCGCCATTACTTTTCAAAAAATCGATGTAACCGGAAAGCAGTTGCTTTAGTTCCGTGTCCGTTAACACAGGAGTTACAATCACTGTTGATTCGTACTGTTTAATCATGTACTTAATTTGCGGTTAAATAATTAAAACGGACTGCAAAGGTAGCAATTGTTTTTCAACAAAAACAGTGGCAGGTTAAATTAATTATAATGCGGCAATTAGCAGCTTTATTGCAAGGTATCCATTAAGGCACTACATCGAACTCAATGCCCGACACAAAAGCATTCCAACGATACTGGCTTGAGGAGTTAAAAAAGCCCTGCAAGAAAAAAGTATGCGTACCTGCTGTTAGCCAAATGGGGCCTTCGTGCACCCGAGCCGCATTGTCAAAGCAAGCAATTATGGCACCGTTAAGCACCAAATGGCCCGTTGGGCTGCTGCTGTTGCCAATAATATAATAGATACTGGAGTTACTTTGGCAGCTCAAATGTGCCGACTCAATTTTAACAACCTTACCCGCAGGCACCGTAACTACTAATGTTTCGTTGGGCCTGCTTAAGCCAGAGCCAAAGGGAGTATTGATGGTATAATTAACTACTTGGTTAAACTGCAAGTTGCCCTGGGCGAACATTACACCAGTAACCATAATAAAGGAAATCACTATAAATATTGCTCTCATTACTGTCTATTTTTAAGGTAATACATTAAACTCTATTCCGGTAAATCCACCATATATATGGTGCCCAACACTACCACCGCTCGACATTACAACTTTAAGCGTGTAAGTGCCTTCGGGCAACCACATTGGCAAATAACTGCCCACAACTGATACGCCGCCCGAATTGTAATAATGGATGAACTTTTTGTCAATCATTAAATGTACAAATCCGTTGTATGATAAATTAGTAGAGTTGTCATTTTCATAAGTACCATGAGCCGATTCTATTTTCCATACCTTACCCGCAGGCACAGTAAATGTAAAGTCAGTGAAATTATAAAAATTCGTATTCGGAACGGCGAAATCCGTTTCCACAGTAACTACCCTATTAAACTGTAGGTTGCCTTGGGCATTTGATAACAAAGCAAGAACCAAAAAAACTACTAAAAACGATATCTTCTTCACAATTATTTTTTACAAGGTAACATTAAATTCTATACCCGAAATACCGCCGTAAATCTCGCTTCCTACTGAACCTGTGTTGCTGGTATAAACATACCGCAAGGTGTAGGTCCCTTCAGGTAGCCAAATAGGAAATTCAGCCATCACGCCTGCTTGATACAAGGTTTTTCTGTTAAGCAATACGGCAACCGTGCTCCCTACTCCCAAATTTGACCCTACGTTGAATGAATAGTTAGCCATAACCGATTCTATCTTCCATACTTTACCCGCAGGGACGGTTATGGTTTGTTCACTAAATGGGCTGCTCACATTTGTGGGTACTACAAAAGACTGTTCTACCAAAAACACTCTATTGAACTCTAGATTTCCTTGAGCATTTGCAACTACAAACATGCTTAACAACACTACAATACTTAATATCTTTTTCATGTTTTGGATTATGGTATTACATTAAACTCAATTGCTGAAACGCGGCCACTAATGGTGGTGCCCGTTGATACACCGCTTGATGAAACCAAGGTTAAATCGTAACTGCCCTCTGGCAGCCATATGGGTAGCGGGGCCGATAGGTAGTTGCCGGTAGTGTTACCATAAAAGAACAAGGTAATGCCATCCAACACAATGGAAGTAGTTGGGCTCACGTAATTAGTAGTACCCTGTGCAGAACCTATTACAGATTCAATTTTCCAAACCTTGCCTGCAGGTACCGTTATAACTTGGCTATAAGCTTGATAGCTATTATTATTAGGAACCACATAGCTCAACTTAATGAGCTTAACTTGATTGAACTGTAGGTTGCCTTGTGCTTTTGCCGCAAAAGAAACGATAGCAAATAGGGCTATTATAAATATCCTGATCATGTCTATTGGCTTCTTAGAATCCGTCAATGGTATAAATCAAGGTATTCACATCGCTGCCGCTGCCTGAGCCACTGCCATTGGCATTGATCTTCTGGATGTATACACGGCTATAAATCTCATTATCGCCAAAACCCGTTGCGATGCCATAACCTGTATTAATAAGGGTAGTAGTTCCGCGAT
>JAGYJT010000102.1 GCA_018401955.1 Chitinophagales bacterium
TATAAATGATTCCTAAAATATAGAAAGCATTTGATATACCCACCGTTTCAAAAAGCGATTGCATCACTGGTCCAAATATTAA
This sequence comes from Chitinophagales bacterium, assembly GCA_018401955.1. GTDB lineage: Bacteria > Bacteroidota > Bacteroidia > Chitinophagales > CAIOSU01 > CAIOSU01. The sequence goes on from JAGYJT010000102.1 coordinate 83, forward strand.
AGCTGAAAAACCAAAACCCATGATGGCCATGCCTGTTGCCAATCCGCGTTTGTCTGGAAACCATTTAACCAAGGTGCTCACGGGCGTAATGTAACCGAGCCCTAGCCCGATACCACCAATAACACCATAACACAAATAAAACAAGGCAAGCGATTCTAAATAAACCGCCAAACCCGAACCTAAAATTCCGATACCGTAAAACAAACCAGCCGTAATCCCGCTCACTTTAGGGCCTACTTTTTCTACCCAAGGTCCTAAAAAGGCAGCTGACATCCCCAAAAATAAAATAGCCAATTTAAATGCCCATTTAATGGTGCTGCCTTCCACATCAAAAATGTCTTTTACAGGGTTTGTCATAACCGAATAGGCATACACCGATCCAATAGAGATGTGAATACCAATGGCCGATAAAGCAATTAACCAGCGGTTTTTGATGTTGAGATGTTTCATACGTTGCGTGTTACCAATAACGGACTTAATTAATACTAATATTATTAAAAAATGGTTGTAGAAGGGCTTTGGCTTCCTCAAGTTCGGTTGCTGTATTTTCGCGGGCATCTTTTAGCTGGTATTCCCAGCCCAATGCTTCCCACTTATGCACGCCTAACTTATGATAGGGCAACAATTCAAGTTTCTCAATCGTAGTAAAGTCCTTAAAATAAGTTCCCAAGGCCTCCAACAATTCTGGTTTATTGGTTAAACCCGGAATGAGTACATAACGCAACCACATGGCTTTGCCTGAAACTTCACGGTGTTTACCAAGATTAAAAGTGGTTTGGTGGTTTTTCATACCGGTTAGGTATTGGTAGCCATCCTCGGTCATGTGCTTGATATCCAACAATACCAAATCGGTATAGTCGTTTAGTAATTCTGTTACAAAATGATTCAAGATGCGGCCGTTGGTGTCTATTGCGGTATGAATACCTTCAGCCTTTAAGAGTTTAAAAAGGGGTATTAATGCTTTGGCTTGCAGCAATGGTTCGCCACCAGATACCGTAACACCGCCGTGCTTTCCGAAGTAAGGTTTGGCTTTCATCACCCTATCAAAGAGCGCTTTTATGGTGTAAGACTCACCACCTTCCATGGCAATGGTGTCGGGATTGTGGCAGTACAAACACTTGAGTTTACAACCTTGCAGAAATATCACAAACCTAATGCCCGGACCGTCGTGGGTGCCAAAGCTTTCGATAGAATGAACGTTTAGTATGTTTTCTGGTGAAAAAGTCATAGTCTTACTTTAAAAATAAGCACCTAGTTAAATGAAGGCCATCCAAATAGGTGCTTTAAATATAATATATTACATCGACTCGTGGAACGATCTCGAAATTACTTCCATTTGCTGCTCACGGGTGAGTCGGACAAAATTCACCGCATAACCCGATACTCGGATGGTAAGCTGCGGATAGGCTTCTGGATGTTCCATGGCATCTAATAATGTGGCCTTGTCTAACACATTGATGTTGATGTGTTGGGCATTATTAGAAAAATACCCATCTAAAATAGATATCAGGTTTTGTACGCGCGTTTCAGTATCGGCTCCCAATGATTTAGGAACCACCGAAAAAGTATTGGAGATACCGTCTTGAGCATCTTCATATCTAATTTTTGCCACCGAATTAAGAGAGGCAATAGCGCCCATTTCATCACGACCATGCATAGGATTAGCGCCTGGTGCAAAAGGAACACCCAAAGCTCTACCATCTGGAGTGGCGCCTGTTTTTTTACCGTACACCACATTAGACGTAATGGTTAACACCGATAAAGTTGGTGTGGCATTTTTATAAATAGGAAACTGCTTTAATTCATTGTTGAAGTCGGATACTGCTTGCACTGCCAAAGTATCTACCCTATCATCGTCATTACCATATTTGGGAAACGCTCCTTCAATACTGAAATCTACGGTTAAGCCGTTTTCATTTCGAATGGGTTTTACCTTGGCATATTTAATGGCCGAAAGCGAATCAGCAACGATTGACAGTCCTGCAATACCGTAGGCAATATCAATATGCGGATTGGTATCGATGAGTGCCATTTGTGCTTTTTCGTAATAATACTTATCGTGCATGTAGTGAAT
>JAGYJT010000103.1 GCA_018401955.1 Chitinophagales bacterium
TTTGGCTCCCAATACTTGGTAGAGGTAAATGCCATTAGGTAAATTGGCTGTTGAAATTTCAGTGGTTTTGCCATCAAGTTTTTCGCTAAGCATTACCTTACCGCTTAAATCATATAGCACAATTGAGCTACCTTGCTGCCATTGTTCATGGCTAACAACCAATCTGTTTTGCGCAGGGTTGGGGAATAGGGTAATGAAGTTAACACTGAAAGCCACATCACGGTTACCAATACCGAAATCAGCCTTAGCTATAGATGGGTCTGTCATAATTACAGGATTTAAATCGAAATAAATGCCTGCTTGATTTACTATTTCGGTGCCTTCAACAATGTCATTGTTATTTATTTTTATTCTAAAAAATATAAATCCGTTACTAGCAGGTTCGTTAACGTTGCTGTCTGGTAACAGAATGTTTTTAAAATCCCACACAGCGACTTTATCTTCTTCTATTTTAAAATTGTAAGGATGGCTTGCACTTAATGGTGTTAAGCTATTTATATCTAGGAACGGTGAGCTAATTGTATCTCTAACTGAGATGTTAATGGCTGTATCGTTACCCGTATTTTGAAAGCGAATACGGTAGGTAATATATTGACTGCTATCTACAAATGATTGTGAAAGAAGGCTGGGGTATGCTGTTTTATCATTAGGGTCATACGCAGCAGTAATTACCTGTAGCAAATCTACCGTGTCATTCGTAATGTCAATATCGTTTAAAGATGTTTCTACAAAAGCTTTGGTGTTAATTTGGTTGCCAATTAAGTTGGTATTGATAGGTACTTGCATTGCAATATTAATGCATGCGGACTGCATGGGTTGCAAAGTATCAAGCTCCCATATTAAATAACCGGATACTTGCGCATCGGGAGTTGTGGACGCTGATTGAAAATGCAGTGTAGTATCATAATAGTAATGAAGCACTGGCGATACTGGAGTTGTACCATAGTTTACCACACAAACTGTTTGAGGGGATATGCTACCCAGTCTTAAGTTTGTACTTGTTGATGTGACTAATACATCCGTCAAATAATTGGCAATTGTTAATCCAAAGTTCAATCCAGTATCTAAATTGTTGTTGGTGTTAAAATTTAGCAGGTACACACTTGGTGACGTGGATACGGAAAACAAAACATTAGTATCAGGTGCTACAATATGAGAGCCCATTGGTAGTTGATAAAAGTAGTTACCATATGAGTTAGTGAATACCTGAGTATTACCAATGTTTACTGTGAAATTTGGTGCATTCCGGTCAAGGCTATCATAAACACCATTTTGGTTAGCATCGATAAAAACATGGCCCGTTACGGTGTTTGAGTTACCAGTAGCAGTTATGGGATTGCAATTGGAGAGGTTGCTTGGTACTGAAACATTAAGCGGTGTACATTGCGTTTGGTTTTCCTTCACCCTAAGGTAAACTGGGTAACCTAACTCATCCAAATCCAACATAAGTTCAGTGGGGAATAGTGCAACCCTTACTCGAGCTCTTATTTTAAGCCCATAATGTCCTAAAGAATCAATAACGTTACCGTGGAAAAAAATACAAGCAGCTTCTGTAGGCTGTATATTATTGTTGGTAACATTCCAGGCCAATCCACACGGTAAATTTATTATTGAATCAATAATAATAGACCTCACAGGTAAGTTAACCCCACTTATCGTTAAGCTAGAAGGACAGTTAAAGGTAATCGTGGTACTAGATGGAAGGAACCGATTTATACAAGGAATAGAGTCATTAACAGGGTAAAAACCTTCTGGCAGGCCAATAGGAGAATTATAACATTGGCAGTAAACGGTTATGCTGCATATTACCGAGATGAATAACAAAAGCACCTTTTTCATATTGTCGGAATTTTATGGCGTAATTATATTATAGATGCCGACAATGCAAATATGGTTGCATTATATTAAACCGAAACTAATAAGTGTGTTGTATTGAGCGTTAAGTGTGTGCCTATAACTTCCCATTCACCACTGCCCAAATCTCCTTTTCCAATTGGTTTGCGCTAGCTACCAGGGTTTCACCACGCTTTACCATATCGGCTGCAAAGGTTTTATCATCTAGGCCACCAGCATTTACTTTCACGTTGAGGAATGCCCCTAACACAGCTGTGCGGGCGCAAAGGGCACCTACGCCA
>JAGYJT010000104.1 GCA_018401955.1 Chitinophagales bacterium
GGCCTGCCCGTTGCCATTGCCGTACGCAAGATATTGAAAGGCGAAATTGCCCTCACGGGCGTGCACATCCCCAACAAAGCCGAGGTATACAACCCCGTGCTCGATGAACTGGAAACCCAGGGCATCGTGTTTGAGGAACGCGAAGTGGAGCCTAGTTTTTATTGAGGGTTGGTTATTGGTTGATTGGTTAACTGGTTGAAAATATAGCCCACGGTTTCAATCTGGGCTTGTAACTAATTTCAACATAACACTTGGTCGGACGAGGCCCGCGATCAAGATTTGTGTGACTAGTTATTATACTTTTTCCCGATTGGGCGTACTCGTCAGACCACTCACTATGGTTAAACCGATGTTTCGAACATTAATGATTGCAAATCCGCAGCTCGGTCATTCGGATGTGGATATCCGAAGGGGCGGTGGTCTAGGTCCCTATAAGGAACAAAAACACATGGATAGCAGAGTAGGGGTTGATAATTTGGATAATAAAAGAAGAGAGGTGAACCCTAGGAGAATGGAAGAACTTGAAAAAATGTATGGTGATGAATAATTTTTGGATTTGGTTTAGGAAAAGTCTTACCTATATAGAAGCAGAGATAAGAGCTGGGCACTTCGTATATGATTTGGACAAGCAGATAACTCAACTGGGAGATTTTGGATGGGAAGTAGGTGAGTTAGAGAATGAGCCAAATTTATTTTATCTAGTTATCTCTGGAGGGGGGACAGAATTAGATATGGAAGCAAAAGAAATAATTTTGAATGCTCCTCAAATACCTAACTGGAAGTTTTATTTTTGGAAACAGAGAAGAAAAGCTAAAGATTTTTATCGAGTTTTCAACCATCAATTCAACGAGTTTATTGAAATTGATATAACAAACTGGAAATTTGTCCTTTATGAATTTGATGATGGAACTTATGATATTGAGGTATTAGTTCCTTCTAGTTTTTTACTTTTTAGTGAGCAGTTCCAACAAGAAGTTGCGGAGATAGTATTGAATAGTGTTGTAGGGGAAGAATTCAGAATAAAATTCATTCTCGAGATTGATTTTGTTCTTGATTCTAACACCCGAGCCATTCCTTTTAAAAAGCTATGGGAGATATTTGGTAATGGGTAATGTAGTAAATTGCCTCTTATCTGGCGCAAGTATTTTTCCTACTTGGGCCGTAACATGAGGTAAGCATATGCTTACTTTCCGCCTTAGCGGAAAAACGGCGGTGGGCAGAGATGTTACAAATGTGGATAGGTTTCAACCATGCCACTGCCCACATAACGCGCAGTACATTGCACAAGGTCGAGCTTGAGTCCATTAGTGGTCCGACCAACGCTTGGGGCCGTTTTCAGCTGGGTGAAAAGCAATCTTATCCCATATTCAGGTATTGGTCAGACCACAGCCAGCTTGCCTTATCATTAAAAGGCCATAGGCCGCAAAGCTCCTCCCCATTTTTCAGGGGGAGGTTGCATGCCATAAATTTATGGATATGGTTTTTGGGCTAAGCTTCCGACGTGGTGAGTCTCGTTTGAAACGAGAAACCATCCGCAATACGTACACATATCACGTACATATAACACTTGCAAAAGTATCAAGCGTAATTTTCTAAAAAAATGATGGTGTTTTGCCACCTACGTTACGGATGGTTCGGCTCCGCTCACCATGACACGCTTGAGCAGTGGTCGTTGATTTAAGCGATTAGCTAAAGGAAGTTATCTCGTTAGTCACTATTTACTAGTTACTTGCAACTATTTTTATGGAATAACCCCAGCCACCGCATCCCATAGTCAAAACACAAACACTATGAGACGTTTCCTACCCTTTTTTACCCTACTACTTTTATTTGCAACCACAGCTTTTGCGAAGAGTGTAACCACTAAAGTTGATGCCGTTACCGTGTATAGGCAAAATGCCCGTATTGGGCAAAGCGGCTATGTGGATATTCCCGTGGGCACAACCGAAATTGTGATTGATAACCTCAGTGCAGCCATGATATTGCCCAGTGTACAGGTGGAGCTGAGCGGCAGCCCGGTAATCCTTTCGGTTACCAGCCGCATCAACTACACCAAGCCCGAGCTGGACCCGAAGCCCATATTGAG
>JAGYJT010000105.1 GCA_018401955.1 Chitinophagales bacterium
AGTAGGGCAGGCAGAGCGCGAGCAAGATGGCACGGTAATGCACTCGTTTCGTTTCAAGACCAAAAGCTTTGAAATAGAATCGGAAGATTTGTTTGATGAGGAGATTCAGCTATTCGCTTTCCCGATTCACTACCTGCACCACATTGATAGCATACTGCGCACCTTCGGTTTCCGCGAAGACCCTTTTTACTTTTTCTACCAATGTAAGGAGGTGATTATGGCCCCTGAGCGCCATATCGACGATAAGGGCAATGGCAAATTGAGCTTTCAGGCACACTTTCACAACTTCCCGTTTTCGGTTAGTTCAGTTAACGATACTGCCATTGTGGTGGTCGGCTTAAACGTTAAGCCCAATCAGCCCGAAGGCAAACCTAAAGATTATTGGCTTACCGGTTATATACACGCCAATAGGTTCGATTTTCAGCCAAACGGCGAAGCCGAAGCTTGGAAAGGATACTACTACAACATGCTACGCATAAGCGAGCGCAAGGAAAACGGAGTAGAAGTATACCGCCGCAAGAAGATGTTTACTTTGTTCTTCGCTATTCTCAATGATTTGGTGGTACAGAACAATGTACACTTTGCCTTTGCAAGCATGGGTAGGGAAAATATTGCCATAAAGGAAGCCTTGCACCGCAACGCTGAACTACATGGTAGGCAGTATGAGCGCATTCCGTTCCGCATTTATACCAAATTCAATAAGTTTTGGGGCAAGCGCAAGTATGAGAAAGGTCTGGTAAATATTACCCACAACGAAGCGGCCTTGAAACAGATGTACCAAATGGTGCACGAGCGCATGAGCCACTACTTGTTTTACCATCATATAACCGAAGAGGTGTTTATGAACTTGGTGCGCCAAATAACCGAGTACAGCCGCAGCAGTGGCGTTTGGGCGTATCTCGATGAGCAGGGTAACATTAAAGCCGCTACCATTTCTATTAACCTCGGCGACTATTTTCAGTTAGATGTAGACAATGCCAAGGGTATACTGAAGATTGTGCAGTGGCTGCAGTTGTTCCGCCGTTTCCTATACTTCATTCTTACAGTTGGCGATGTGGCTGAAGTGGAGAAACTTTATCGTGGTTTGGCTGCATACTACCAACGCAATTATAGTGTGCAGATGGCATTTTTGCCCTCGTGGGATGCTGACCCATATTTGAGCGTGAAAAAAAGCTTCTTGGCGGACGAGTATATCTATTTCCTTATTGCTGATAGACCCGAAGAATTGGAGCGCTTTAAGCAGGTAAGTAAAAACGGTGGGCCTGATATTAATTTATTTGTCGACCAGCCGATTCTTTAAGGGGCTACTTATAGCAGATTTTACAAGCCCTGCGGCCACGGCTTATGGCTTCTGATTTAGTGATACTAAGAACTTGATGGGTACATTTATTTAGGCCGTAGCATTTGTAACTATGGTATACTTCTGCACCGCTGCTGTTGCATATCAGTACTTTTTGGGTTTGATACCTAGTAAAAGTATCATTGGCAAATACCAAGGGATGACCGGCAAAACTGCTCATGCCTATCAATATCACGCCTATCAATATTATCGCTTTTGCTTTCAACTTTGTACTGTTTTATATGAGGCTAATGTAGCTGATTTTATTAATAATAATCAACTCGTAAGATAATGTGGTAGTGCGACAAGGTATTTTTTATTAACTAGGATTTCACATATTGATAAAAAATCCTTAGCTTAATAATTGAACTAACCCGCTAACCATGAAAGCTGCTATAAAATTGTTGGGGCTAATGGCCCTGGTTGTCGTATTTGCCTCCTCATGCAAAAAAGACGATGACGATACCGTTGATGATAAAACCATGTATGTTATTTTGCCTGGTGCTGATGCCCAAGAAGAGGTCCAAACGGCCATGATTGAAATGACTAATGGTGATACCATCTATTTTAACGGGGCCAGCTTTAGTTTTAACAATACGCTCTCGCTAGAAGGTAAGGATAGGGTGGTGATTATGGGTAATGGTAGGTTACAAACCGACCTTAACTTTGCCGGCCAAGTAGCCGGTGCCGAAGGGTTAAGAATAAGCAATGCAGATGACTTTACTATTATGAACCTTACT
>JAGYJT010000106.1 GCA_018401955.1 Chitinophagales bacterium
TGGTGCGGGCAGCGATTTGCAAGGTATGCGCACCACGGCTGTTGACAAAGGCGACCACTACCTAGTAAACGGCTCTAAAACGTTTATTACCAACGGTTACCTATGCGACCTAGCCGTAGTGGCCGTAAAAACCGACCCTACCAAAGGTGCCAAAGGCATTAGCCTATTGGTAATGGATGCCAACGCCGAAGGTTTCAGCAAGGGCAAGCCGTTCCATAAGGCAGGTTTGCATGCACAAGATACTTGCGAACTGTTTTTTGATAACGTGAAAGTGCCTAAAGAGAACCTTTTAGGCAGCGAAGGCCATGGCTTTACGTACTTGATGACCGAATTGGCGCAAGAACGACTAGTAGTAGGCTTGGGTGCCATAGCTGCTGCCGAGGCAACCCTAAACCTGACCATACAATACATTAAAGAGCGCCAAGCTTTTGGTAAGCCAGTGGCTGAGTTTCAGAACACGAAATACAAAATTGCCGAACTAGCCACCGAAGTAGAAATGGGCCGCGTATTTGCCGACCGCTGCGTAGAGCTGCACGACAAAAAGCAGCTTGACGGTGCTACCGCATCTATGGCCAAGTACTCGCTTACGGAGCTACAATGCAAAGTGGCCGATGCCTGCGTGCAGTTGCACGGCGGCTACGGCTACATTTGGGAATACCAAGTAGCCCGCGCTTGGGCCGATGCAAGGGTGCAACGCATTTACGCCGGCACCAACGAAATCATGAAAGAACTAATCAGCCGCAAGTATTTGAAATAGTATTTCTAGCCTTATCCATCAGTACCAATAAGCCGCTTAAGGCATTGCATACTATTGCCCAAAAGATAAAAAATTAACCTTTTTTGCCCTGTTGCAAATAAAAAAGAAATTCTTTTATCTTTAATAGTATGAAAGCATCTGAACTACTAGGCCATTACCAAGAGGGGGTAAGGCAATTTGGGGGGCAACACATTGTGGGTTCCCTAGCAGGCGAAAACCTTGAAGGCGCTGTGTTTAACCAGTGTTCGTTTTTGGTTGATTTTAAAGGCGCTAACCTCAAGGGGGTGCAGTTCTTAAAAGGCAACATTAAGTCGTGCGACTTTACAGATGCCGACCTTACCAACGCCAAGTTTGAATACATGACCATCGAGAAGGCTACCTTTCGGGGTGCCAAAAGCAACGATGTGTACTTTAGAGAAAACACCATCAATGGCGAATACGTAAGCCAAGAGGAGTTTGATACCCGCCATCGGTATTTATAACCGCTACGATATTTTTATACAAATCTGGCATAGGAATGTAAGATTTGTATAAGTTGAAGCCATCTATATTTCGAACTTAAACTTAATTTGATTCCTGCTTGCCATAAGTCAGGAGAAAAAGACTTTTGCGATATGGGGAGTAATCCTTTTCCAATCCTCTAATCCTATACCTAATCACGCTTGCCCCGACATTGGCGGGGGTTCCAACATTTCCGTATTTTCGTACCCATGATACTACCAAGCAAACCCCTAGCAATATACGTGGATGTGGACGATACCATCTGCAAAACCAATGGCATGGACTACCCCAATAGCCAGCCCATTATGGAGAACATACAAAAAGTGAACGACTTGTATGATGCTGGTCACCATATTGTATATTGGACAGCACGTGGACAGAAGAGCGGCATTGATTGGACGGAGCTTACCACAGAGCAATTAAAGAAGTGGGGTGCCCGTTATCATGACCTAAAACTAACCAAGCCACCTTACGACGTGTTTATCGATGATAAGGTAATCAACTCCCGCGATTGGGAAAAAGGCCGTTGGCTGGAAACCTGGGAAGACAAATGGAAATAAACCAAACTGATTTATTGGCCCGCGCAAAGCAGGTGCTAGAAACCGAAGCGCAGGCCGTGCGCAGCATCCCTTTGGATGAGGGACTGGTAACGGCAGTGCAACTGATACTGGCCTGCAAAGGCAAGGTAGTAACCAGTGGCATGGGCAAAGCTGGGCTTATCGCTCAAAAGATAGCCAGTACCATGAGCAGCACGGGCACGCCTGCGGTGTTCCTTCACCCCGGTGAGGCGCAGCACGGCGA
>JAGYJT010000107.1 GCA_018401955.1 Chitinophagales bacterium
CGCCTGTTTTCTTACGGCTACTGTTGCTGGGATGTTGGTATAAATCCTATCATACTTCAACAAACTTCCTAAATTCTCGCCCGTTTTTGTGCGCTCAGTCGTCAAAGGTTTATTTAAGTTCAAAACTAAACTTTATGACAAAGACTGCAACAATGAAACAAATTAGCTTTTCGGCATACGGTGGTGCCGATGTTTTACAATTGGAGGAAGTGGCAATCCCTCGGCCACGAGCTGGCCAGGTGCTGGTTAAAGTATTGGCTGCCGGGGTAAACTTTTCTGATGTACTGCGCCGCCGCAAAACATATTTCCAAACCTCACCCCTACCCTATGTACCAGGTGCCGAAGCTGTGGGCATTATCGAATCGGTAGGTGACGGTGTGCAAGCACCATTTGAAGTTGGTACACGGGTATTGGCAATTTTACCCTACGGTGGCGGCTATGCCGAATATGCCATAGGTATAGCTCAATACTGCGTTCCATTGCCCGATCCAATAAGTGATGAGGCAGCTGCAGCCATATTTGTACAAGGTACCACTGCTTACCTACTGGCCAGCCACGTTGCTGGCTCGCTAACTGGTAAAAGTGTGTTAGTACATGCCGCTGCTGGCGGTGTGGGAAGCTTGCTGGTGCAACTGTCCAAACTTTTAGGTGCAAAGTTAGTGGTAGCAACAGCCAGCGTGCCCAGTAAACTAGAGCAAGCCAAACAGTTGGGTGCCGATGCTGCGATAAGCTACACGCAACCCGATTGGGCAACCCAAGCTATAGCAGCCAACAATAATGAACGATTTGATGTTATTTTTGAAATGGTTGGTGGAGAGGTGTTTAACCAAAGCATACCCTGCTTGGCCGCTGGTGGTAGCATGGTGGTGTATGGCGCTGCCAGTGGGGTGCAAGGCACTATTCACCCAGAACATTTTATAGATGAGAACCAATCACTGCTGGCATTTAACTTGGCCTATTATATAGAGCACCAATCGGCTCTTTGGGGGCAAGCATTGGAGGCCGTTATTGGGCTCATGCTACAAGGCAAGCTGACGGTTTTATCGCCTGATGTTTTTTCGCTGGCCGATGCTAAAAAAGCACATGTGGCGCTTGAGAACCGCCAAACTATAGGCAAAGTAATACTTAAACCATAAACTATGGCGCACAAACTGGATGCTGATGCAAGGGTAGCCCTAGCATTGAATGGCGATAAAGAGGCATTTCAAGCGATATTTTTGGAGTTTGAGCCGCAACTTAAGTCGTACCTGTACCGCTTGGTAACCAATATACACGATGCCGAAGATTTGGCCCAAGATGCTTTCATAAAAGCTTTAGCTGGATTGGCCAATTTTAGGGGCGAGAGCTCACTTAAAACTTGGGTTTTCCGTATTGCTACCAACTTGGCCTTCGACCAGCAAAAACGATACAAGCGGTGGCCAGAAGATACCAAGGCGCGTGGCAAAGCATTGTGCATGGGTAATAGCGATGTATTGCAGGCCATTGTTAAGGTTCACCAAGCATCGGCACCAGATGCGTTTGAGGTACGAGACCACATTAGCCATTGCTTTACCTGCATGTCGAAAACGCTAGAAATTGAAAAGCAAGTTGCGCTGATATTGAAGGATGTGTTCGAGTTCAAGGTAAAAGAGATTGCCCTGATTATTGATAAAAGCCAAGATGTGGTAAAGCATCTGTTGCAAGATAGCCGTAAAACTATGACGGATATTTTCGACCGTAGGTGTGCACTCATTAATAAAGAGGGCATTTGTAACCAATGCTCAGAACTTAATGGTTGGTTTAATCCCAAGCAAGACCGACAGGCGGCATTGATGAAGCTACAGATGGTGCGCGACCATAAGAAACACGATAGGAAAGCCCTATATAAATTGCGCACCCAACTAATAAAAGGCATCGACCCACTAGAATCGGAAGGTAGTAGCTTGCAAGATGTATTGATGCAATGCGATAGGTTGGCTTTGGGGGAGATTGAGGCCATGCCACAACGATAATCACTAGAGACTATGCTCCTACAAAC
>JAGYJT010000108.1 GCA_018401955.1 Chitinophagales bacterium
TCTTTGTTGGTAGCATCGTCTTGGCTGGTAGCCCAACCGATGGCGGTAGGGTAAAACAGTATTTCGGCACCCATCAAGCTGGTAATGCGGGCCGCTTCGGGGTACCATTGGTCCCAGCAGATAAGTACGCCTAGTTTGCCAAATTTGGTATTGAACACCTTGTAACCCAAGTCGCCGGGCGTGAAGTAGAACTTCTCGTAAAACGCTGGGTCGTCGGGTATGTGCATTTTGCGGTACTTGCCAAGGTAAGCGCCATCGGCATCGAGCACGGCAGTGGTGTTATGGTATAGTCCCTCGGCACGTTTCTCGAACAAAGAGGCGATGATAACCACGCCCAGCTCTTTGGCCAATGCGCCAAGGGTATCGGTAGTGGTTCCGGGTATAGCCTCTGCTAGTTTAAAGTTATCGTAGTTCTCCTCATCGCAGAAATACAACGAGCGGAACAACTCTTGCAAACAAACGATTTGCGCGCCTTTGCTGGCGGCTACCCGTATTTCGCGAATGGCTTTCTCGGTGTTCTCTTTCGGGTCGGCCGAGCAGCTCATTTGTACCAGTCCAATTTGTACTTTTGTCATAGTGGAGGCAAAGTTACTATATTCTCTAGATTTAGAATTTCACGATGCTAATGACAATTTTAACGTTTTGGTTCAAAACGTACAATCTTTGATTTAGTATCCTGCAAATACCGTGTTTATAAGTGGTGCTGAATATTTACTTGGGGCACTTTTGTAAATTAGTACTAGGGAATCTTGATATCATATATATGCCAGCAACCGCTAGAGCAATCACCCTCGATAAGGCTTATGGTGGTTATATAGCTTGGCACCTTCTCAAATTTTAAGGTAAACTCAATTTCCTCTCCTGCGTAGCCAGAAACAGCTGTGAAACCACCAAAACCATCTTGGCCTTTTAGAGCATAGGTTTTACCGTTTTTGTCTCTCAAATAGAATGCCATTGAACTGCCCGGTGGGTGAAGAGTATATTCTGCGCTGCTTGACTCACATACTAACTTAACTTTAAGCTCACTGTAGGTTGATGTAAGCCGATAAGCAGTTGGCACAAAGTTGCTGGCGCTGGCTGCTCCATAGGTTAGTTTGGGTTGGTACTTAACTAGATAACCTGATTCTTCTTGCGTAAAACAGCTTCCGCCGCTTTCAAAACAATCTTCGCCTTCAAAGTTGTTAACTATCCTGTGCCAATGATAATATATTTTATTTGATGAAAGGTATGATAAGTGGTATACGTGTGTTTCGGTCCAAGCACATCTGGTGGCACAGGTGTTGGTCCAAGTGTATACTCCATTGTTTTTATTTTGCTGAAACTGATATATAAAGTTAAAGTCCATAGCACTGTTCTTATCTGCCAGTTTGATAGCCTTATCCGAGTCTTCGGAGTACACCATATGGTCAATAGAGTTTCCCTTTATAATGAAGTAGTACTCAACATCATCGTCATTGTACTTTACCCAGATGCCGTCAAGTTTGTTTTGTGAGAAAAGTACGGTTGTTAAGGACAACAAGATTAGCGAAGTAAAAATGAATTTCATTGAATCATAGTTTAGGTGATGGTCAGGAGTTCCAAATATAGCATTGTATTTTACTTTATGCAACATTAGCACATGTTACATGGGAAGGCGGATTGGATTTGATTTAAAACGTGCAATTTGGTAAATTTGGATGCTATCAAACAACTCGCACATGAATCGTCATACAGTTATATTCTTAGCATTTTTGTTATTGCTTACCCAAAACAGCTTTGCCCAAGTAACACCTTTGTGGGAAGTTAACCTGCCAGCTGGTTTGCGCTGGCAAAAGGTAACATCATCGGGTACGTATTTGGTGGCTACTGAGGGTGCGCTGTTGTCTTTTGCACAAGCAGACGGTAAAAAGCAATGGGAAAACCCTGCTTTGGCAAAGTTCAACGAAGACCAAATACAACAGCTACCGGGGTCATTTTTGTTAAAGGCTCAAAATAATAACGAACTCTTAATATTTAG
>JAGYJT010000109.1 GCA_018401955.1 Chitinophagales bacterium
TAGCGAGGTTTTCTCCATGGTTGCCGGTTTGTAGTTTGGTGGGTTTGTTCACGCTTCTAAATTAGCAATGATTTAACTTATTCACCAATAGTTGGTGGAGGAGGAGGTGGGGGCGGTGGGGTGAGAGCTTCCTCGCCTAAGGATATTAAAAATTGCAGTTGGTAATTCTCTCCCAGAACTCTATCTAGTGTTCCTTTTTGAACACTACACAGGTCGACATTTATGCCTGATTCCAAAAGCTTTTCATTTATTGCTTCTATGTACGCGCTATTTGTTGCATTAATTACCTCAATTATAGTTTGCGTATTTGTTGCACTGTCCCAATGCAAATGCATATAAGGTGGGCGTCTTACGATGTTTTCTTCTTGGTAAGAATATTTGAGATAGTCAGATTTTACCAACTTCCTCAAATTATCGGAGTTAGTAAAAATTGAATCGCGATATAGAATTTGATTTTTATTATTGATCAAAATCCACTTAGGAGTAAAGAAAAAACAACATATTACGCCGGTAGGTATATCTGATCTTATTTGTGATGGTATGAGAAAATACTTCTGAGCACCCTCAATCGTATTTGGTACTTTAAGGTAAACATTTGCATAACCACAAATGTCGTAACTTAAGTCAAGTGTTTTAATATATTCGATTAAGTCTTGGGAAATTGAACTGTCTCCCAAATCTATCTGCTTCCTTTTGGAGTGATAATCAAACCTAGTCCAAATGTCATTTTCATAGCACGATTCTACCCGAAAGCTATCAAGGGGCTGCTTGGTACAATTCCATAAGGATAGGAATAGCGTTATTGCAATAAGATACTTCAAGTGAGACATTTTACCCTTCTATTAAACCAAAGAAGTAACCTAGTGCTCAAACCGCAACCGCATACCCAATTGGTTATCGTTTAACACACCATTATGATAAGCCAGGTGCCCATTAACAAACGTGTGGGTTACAGCTGAGCGAAAGGTTTGCCCTTCAAATGGCGACCAACCACATTGATAAAGAATATTTTCAGGCTGAACGGTCCAAGGTTTGTCCAAGTCTACCAACACCAAATCAGCGTAGTACCCCTCCCTTATATAGCCACGCTCTGGTATGCGGAACAGGATGGCAGGGTTGTGGGCCGCTTTTTGCACAATAGTCTCTAGCGAAACCTTTCCTTGATGGTACATTTCCAATAGTACAACCAGCCCATGTTGCACAAGCGGTCCACCTGCTGGGGCTTTGGCATATTTATTCGATTTTTCCTCTTTGGTATGTGGCGCATGATCTGTAGCCAACACATCTATGCGGTCATCCAAAAGCGCCTTTAGTACGGCTTCCCTATCTTCGGCTGTTTTTACGGCTGGATTCCATTTAATCAAGCTGCCTTTGGTGGCGTAGTCTGCATCGCTAAACCATAAGTGGTGCGTGCAAGCCTCGGCAGTTATTTTCTTTTGGGCTAGGGGCAGGGTATTATCAAATAGCCCCGTTTCTATGGCCGTGGATATATGCAATATATGCAAGCGTGTGCCGTGAGCCTTGGCTAACTCAATTGCCATGCTCGATGATTTGTAGCACGCTTGTGCATTGCGGATAATGGGGTGCATCTCCATTGGTATATCATCGCCATACTTGGCCACCGCTGCGGCCATATTTGCTTTTATGGTTGCCTCATCTTCACAGTGAGTAGCAATTAAGCCGCTAAATTTTGCAAAAATATTTTCTAAGGTTTCCCTTCTATCCACAAGCATATTACCAGTGGATGAACCCATGAAAATTTTTAGGCCACACACGTTTTTTAGGTCGGTACGCATTACTTCTTCATAGTTATCATTGCTAGTTCCCATAAAAAAGGAATAGTTGGCCAATGAAGTACGCGCAGCTATATCATATTTCTGCTCCAGTAACTCTTGTGTAGTGGCGGGTGGGTTGGTATTGGGCATCTCCATAAACGAAGTTATACCACCTGCAACAGCT
>JAGYJT010000011.1 GCA_018401955.1 Chitinophagales bacterium
TATCAGTGATGGATTATATAGTGCTGTTTAGAATAAAATAAATGAGGCCAAGTGAAAGCTTGGCCTCATTGTTATAAAAATAGCGGGATGGTTGCGGTTAAATTAATCTACAACTACCATTTTAAGATAAATCTCAGTATTGATTACGTGGAAGCTGTAGATGCCAGTTGGTAGGGCTGACAGGTCAATTTGGGTTGTTTGCTGTTTCATGTACCCTTGGCTAACTTTTTGTCCAATAGAATTATAAATAACAAATTGATTATCCACTAATTGCTTTTCCCACTCTACGGTAACTTTATTATTGGTAGGATTAGGGTAAAGTTTTATAAAATGGTCGTTTTTGTTCACCTCATTAACGTTTGTACTGCCAATTACAACCAGTGTTTGGGTAAAGTTTTCACGGCAGTTTCTAGCGTCAATTACGCTCACTTCAATTTGGTACGTGCCAGCACTTGAGTAAGTTGTTATACCTCCACCAGCTGCCGAAGTATTACCATTATCAAAGTCCCACTGAAGGTTAATCGGAAAGTCGCCACCAAATAAGGTGTCAATTGCATAATCAAGGGTGTCAGTTAGGTTCAAATCCAAGGTATCTGGCAAATCTGCTACTATAAGTGTAATGGAATCAGGATTGGCAACTGAAATTGCAACATTGGTTGCACAACCGCCATTGTCAGATACGGTATAATTGTATGTGCCCGCGCTAAGAGAAATAAAAGTTGCACGATTGCCGGCTGTAACCGATTGAGCTGAACCTACCGATGGGGTAACCAAATAGTCAGGCGAGCCACCTACAGGTTTAATTTGAATCAAGGCATCATTGCCATTAAAACAACTAACCGGTATAATGGTAAGCTCGTAAGTAAGCAACGAGCAACTATCTGATACCGATACTACTTCTGTTACCTCACAACCATTGTTGTCGGTAATGGTTACAGTATAAGTTCCAATAGCTAGGTTGTTAACTGTGCTGGTTGTTGCCGAGTTGCTCCAGTTAAAGCTATATGGTGCCACACCGCCAAGTGCGGTTACCGTTGCACTACCATTAGCCAATGCTGAATCGATAATTACGGTGTTAGTAGCGCTTGTAGCAAAGCCAGCAATATAGCATGCTTTTGATGTTGCATCAACTGCAAAGCATACTGGCACATTTGCTGCACTTCCACCACATTCAATAGGTAAAAAGCTACCGTATTGGTTTAAGGTACCAATGGTGTTTACAAAGCCATCTATGCTTAATTCTTCGCCGCTCAATACTTCCGTTACCTGCAATATAGCTTCTAAATTGGTTACCGAAGATGCACCTGTAATACCTTGTTTGTCAAATTCTTCGCAAACACCATCTAGCAGCGATTCTACCAAATTGCAACAAGGCAGCCCTGCCGAATAAGAACCGTTAATAATTTTATCAACCAAATCTTTAATTTGACCGATACTGAACCTTACAGGTATTACACAAACTTCGTCGCCGTTGGCTATATCGTCGTAGCTCAATATATCAAACTGTCCAGAAGAATTGGCTGCAACAATTTTTGGAGAACTGCCAATTAATTGACTGTTATTTACAAGCACATATTCAATATCAGGCAATACACTCCCAGTGTCGGTAAGTGTTGGAATGGGAGTGAGTGTAGATAAACAAATAACTGGTAGGGTGGTATTGGTTTGAATGATTGGTGCCGTTGCATTGCAGTTTGCTTGGGCATTGGCTTTATAGATAGTGGCACATAGTACCACTATGATTAATAAATTTTTCATAATGCTTTTGGTTGGTAGTGTTTAGTTCTTTACAATTCTGTTCACCATTGATATGCCATTGTGCGTTACTTCAAGCAAATAAACACCAGCTGCCTCTTTGCGAAGATCAAGTTGAACGTCTACCTTGTCGGTAGCAAAGGGTACAGAGCCTGAAGTAATTGCGCGGCTATCCAAATCAAACAAACGGTAGCTTACATCATGCTTTACATTTTGCATTGACAAGGTAAAGGTGCCATTCGTAGGGTTAGGGAAAACACTTCCACCAGTTACATTCACGGTAATGTTGTTTACACCTGTTGTTTTGTTCAACCACGATTTACCATCAAGGTCCCAACGAGAAACAGTGTCAGGGTTTACATTTGGCAACAAATGGTCGATGGCAGTTACCGCAATATCAACTAGCAGTGGGGCATCATTAAAATCATTTGGGTTAGGGAAAATATAATCCAAAGGATTTAAACTTCCTAAATCAACCACCAATTCTTGCTTAGGTAATGCGCCCAAGTTGCTCCAGCCAATCCACCATATCTCACGTTCTTCGCGGGTTACACCGCCATGGCCGTTACCAATACCACCGTGGTCGGTTGTTAACATTACAATCCAGCTTTCATTGTTAAAGTTTGGACGGCTTTTAAGGGCTGTCATCAACTGTCCAACTTGTACATCCGCATATTCGATGGCATTGATGTAAGTTGGATATGTAGGGTTGAAACCGTTGGCATGTCCAGTTGCATCCACATCGTCAATGTGCACAAAAAGCACATCCAAATCAGGGTCGTTTTGTAGCAAACTAACGCCTGCAGCAACGCAATCGTCATCCTCGCCAAGCACTACTTTTTGGTTCCAGCCATCATTGTATACTTGGCTGCTCATTGGGTCCCAGCTAGTAATTTGCACCGCTTTTATATCTGGGCGAAACTCTTTTGCGCGGGTTACAAAGTACGGGTATTCAGTCCAGTTAGGGTTTGTGTAGTTGTTGTTGGTTACACCATGTTTTTCTTCCCAAACGCCTGTTAGCATTGCGCTCCAACTGGGCCCACTAACAGTAGTGCGTAAGTGCCACGAGCTAAAGGTAAAGGTACCCTCGGTCATCAAAGTGTCCATGTTGGGGGTGTATGCTTGGTCCAAGCCATCTGAACGTACGCCATCAATACCGATGAACAGAACTTTTGTATCCGTTTGGGCCGAAAGGGTTCCCAAAACTAAAACTAAAGAAAGTGTGTAAAATAGTTGTTTCATAGTGAGTTGTTTGTGATTGCTAAAGTAATGAACGCATGTTATCTACAAATTAAATTTAACGCCTATTATACCCCTTATTGAATAATATTCGGTTCGTACCGGTCGCTCAATTCGACCCCTATATATACGTAGTGGGCTGTTTAGCAAATTGTTCCACTCGGTGTAGATGGAAAAATGCTTGTTGATTTTATACGAAATCGAAAAATCCATGCTCGTAAACGAGCCATAAAAGGTGTCGTACTCGTCATTGTCGGAGTTAATAAGTTGGTTAGTGCCATTAATCTCTGTGGCAGCAAGGTTTAGCTCTAGCAAATAAGCGCTTTTATAATTTACTGCAATACGGGCCTGTACATTGTGTTTTTCGTAAAACAAGGCAACGTTGAAAAGGTGTGGTGCCTGCCTAGGCAGTGGTTGGTTGAAATTTCGGCCCGGTACCGACATGCGAGACCATATGTAGCTATAGTTAGCATTGATGCCGAAACCATTTAGAAAGCCTGGCAAAAAGTCGAAGCGGCGATTGAAAACAAACTCTGCACCTGCTAAATGCGAGATTTTTTCGGCATTTTGAAAACTTTTAATGCCGATAGCGCTGTTGCCAACTTGCACATCGGTAGACGATTGGGTGGTAGCGAAAATGTGGTCTTTAATGGATTTATAAAACAATCCACCCGATACCATACCAATATTGCCAAAGTAATGTTCCCAAGCAATATCAAAATTCCAAGCATATGTTGGTTTAAGGTTTGGGTTGCCGAAAGTGCGCACCAAATCAGTAAATGAGTAAAATGGGTCTCCAGGTTTTGACTCATTGAAATTAGGCCTACGGAAAGTTCTGGTGGCAGCTACCCGAACATTGTTTTTAGAGTTTGGTGCATATTTTAAATGCAACATAGGCAATAGGGCTGCATAGCTATTGCCTGACGATACACCATATATCGGTTTTTTTGTTTCTAGCAACCCGGTAATTGGATTAAAAACTATCTCGATTTTGCCCAACGAATCACCCTGCATCTTTAAGTCGGTATATTCAATGCGCATACCTCCCAGCAACATCAACTTTTCGTTTATCTGGAATTCGGCCATTCCATAACCTGCATACACATACTCTTGATATGTGTACCGAGAACCCACAAACTCGGCAAAATTTGGGTTGTTTTCGTCCATTACTCTTTCGCGTAATGTATCGCCAAGTTGTGCTAAAAAGTTGCCATATTGGTCTTGGGTAAGGAAAGGCATAAAACTACCATTGTAGGGCTCGTTAAGTTCTTGCAAAAAGCCGCCTTTTTCATCAAGGGCTTCTGTTTCGAACTGGCTAAGGTTATACCCTCCGGGCTTTTTGGTTACATCGGTAATCCACTCATGTAGGCTATAATAGCGACTTCCCTCCTTTAATCGTACTTTGGTACCTACTTTAATTTTCCATCGGCTATTGGGCTGGTATGTTAGGTCTATTTGGCTAACAATAGGGTCGCGCTCCCAGGTTTCGTTCAGCTCGCTGTAGGCGGTAGTAAACTCAAAATCTTCTGGGCGCAACTCCTCTTGTATTATCGGTTGTATGTTGTTGTAGTCGTCGCCGCCAGTTGGGTGGTCGTTCTCTATTAGTTTTACTACATCTGCCGCTTCGGCAGGGTTTGTGATAATATTACCGGCTTCATCTAGGTATATCAAATCTTCATAAGTTAGGCCAAACCGCTCAAATTGCACCACGTGATAGCCGTTTCTGTCATCGCTGCCACCAAATGGCACGTTTCCATAACCAAAACGATTGCTATAGCTAGCAAGGCGAACATCAAGCGCAACTTTTGGGTGCAGCTTAAAATTGCCACCCAACTCGCCACCAATCATTCGGTTGAGCATTATATCGTGAATATTTTGCAACCTCACTGTTCTGCCGGCACCAACAAACCAGTTGTACATGGTTTTACGATTCCATTCATCGTCTCGCAGGCCACCGTATATAAATTTGCCGTAAATACGATTGTTATCATTAAACTTATACTCCATGCTGGCTGTGGTACCAATGGTGCGGCGCGTACCAAGATAGTCACGCAGCTCTAGTCGGTTTAGCCCGTGGTTTTCGTTGCTACCGTATATTACTTCATAATTATCGGTGCCGTAGCTCCGGTTCCATAAGCTAGCGGCAACCAAGTACCCAAACTTTTGGTTTTTACTACGGTCTCCCCACAACAGTGAAGTGTTTACAATTGGGCCTTGCGCCTGAAAATTGAAGCCTCCGCCAAGGTTAACGGCCAATGTACGGCTTAGGGGTGCTGCTTTTGTTATAAAATTAATACTACCGCCTATAGCGTCGCCTTCAATATCAGGAGTAAGAGCCTTACTTACCACAATAAACTCTATCAATTCTGCAGGGAAAATATCGAAAGCAACTGTTCTTGAATCAGCATTTTCATCAGCTACAGGCAATCTATCTCCATTAATTAGCGAAGCGCTCCAGTCGTGCGGTGTGCCCCTGAGAGAAATATAGCGCCCTTCTCCTTGGTCGCGCTCAATAGACACCGATGGTATTCGTTGTACGGCCTCGGCAGCATTTTTATCGGGTAGTTTACCAATGCCATCAGCCGCCACAACGGTTACTATGGTATTGGAAACCTTTGTCATGTTAATTGCTTTGGCCTCGCTATTTCGCATAGAGCCTTCAATTACCACCTCGTTTAAGTATTTACCAGCAGAGAGCGTAATAGTACCTATATTTAGGGGTTTTTCGACTACCGTTATGGAGGCTATATAATCTTGGTAGCCAATAAAAGACACCTTCAACTGATATGTGCCCGGTGGAATATCTATCAGCTGAAAATACCCGTTCAAATCGGTGCTTGCTCCATATTTCGCAGTATCTAGCACCACCGTGGCGCCGGGCAAAGTACTGCTTCCGTCAGATACGGTTCCTGAAACAGAACCTTGCCCATGTGTTAAATTTGCTAGTAATAGCAATGGCAGCAATGCAAACAGGTAATCAATCTTCATGACGGGTACATTTGCCGCAGTGGCAGTGCTTGTTTAGGTAGTCGGCTCCGTATATTTCCAGTAGCATTTTTTCCTTTTGCGCTATAAGGTAAGCTGATGCGCCAAGATTTTGTTGCCTATTGGATACTAAAATCGCCTTTTCGTAGAATGCTTCCTCAAGATGATGGTCAGGGTATTTGGCCTGTATCAGGGTAATCAAGCGGTAAAATTCAGCGAAAATTTGTTGGGCACTTAGTTTGCCTGCCAATAAACTATTGGGTTCAATTTGGTTTACTTCCATTAAGTACGACAACTCTAAATAATGGTGGACCAAGCTAAACTCAATATGGTAACAAGTATCGGTGGCATGGTGCTCAGTATGGTTTATATTCGTCTGGGCAGCAACTGATAAATTGAAAGTCAACAGAAAAATTAGAACATACGGCCATTTAAGGCGGAACAATAAATATTGCATCACTTGTTAATTGTGCTGCAAAATTGATTTTTTAATATTGACGGAATGTTACCAAAATATTATGGTTAACATTGACCTATTAAAATGAAGAAATAAAACAGCTTAGGAGCCAATTTTTTGCATTTCAGGATTGTTTACGCGCATAAACTGCGAGATTAAAGCTGCTTATTCCTTTACATATTTGCTTTTGGTGGTAATAGTAGCACCCATGTTGTGCATTAAGTTAAACAAACCGTAGTACACCCTGCCAATATACATGCCATCTTTGGGCCCGCGAGCCATTTTAGAGGCCATTTTTAGCTTTTGTTTGGCAACGCTCTCTCCATGGGCGTATAGTTCTTTAAAGTAGCTTGGGTCGCTAAAATCAAAAGAACCTGCATGTACAGGGCGACCAAACAACTCCAACGACTTTTTGAATAGCGCATAAAAGAACTCTTTATCCTCTTTGGTATCTTTCTCGTACAGAAAGGTTAGTCGATACATTAAGTCGGTAACACGCTGGTCGTCGGTTTTAAGGGTAGGATCAAGCAATAGTTTAAACTCTTGGTAAAAATCGTCAGGTAGGCGTTTTACACAACCAAAGTCAAGTATGGCCAAACTATTATCTGGCATTACTAAAAAGTTGCCGGGGTGCGGGTCAGCATGCACCATGCGGATATTGTGAATTTGGTAATCAAAGAAATCCCACAGCTGTTGACCTATTTGGTTTCTTACTTCCTGCGATGGGTTTGTTTTCAAAAATTCGTTTAAGTGCATTCCATCAATCCAATCCATAGTGAGAATGCGGGTGGTAGAAAGCTCACGATAGTATTTTGGGAACGATAGGAAAGTTAATGGTGCGCAAGCTTGAGAAATTAACTCAGCTTGCTCTAGCTCGTTTACATAGTCGGCTTCTTCCATCAGCCGTTCTTCAACCTCATTGATATACTGTTCTGCTTCTTTAGCATTCATTCGCAATACGGTAAGTGCTATTGGCCTCACCATATTCAAGTCGCTTTTAATGCTATCTCCCACGCCTGGGTATTGAACTTTGACCGCTAGTTTTTTGCCATTTAAGGTTGCTTGGTGCACCTGCCCCATAGAGGCGGCATGAATAGCTTCTTTACTAAAGGTCTCATATATCTCGCTCGGCGATTTGCCCATTTGCTCCTTAAAGGTTTTTATCACCAATGGAAACGAAAGGGGAGGAGCATTATATTGAGCTGCCGAAAACTTTTCTAAAAACTGCTTGGGCAAGGCATTTTGGTCCATGCTAAGCATTTGCGCAGCTTTTAGTGCGCTGCCTTTTAGCTCGGTCATAGCATTGAATATCTCTTCGGCATTTTGTTTATCCAAGTCATCCCTCGACAACTCAGGGTTAACCATTTTTTTTGAATAGTGTTTCAAATAGTTAGCACCCACTTTGGCACCTGTCTTTAAAAATTTGGTTGCCCTTTCCACTTTACTAGTGGGTATATACTCTTGCTCTTCTTTCATACGGTCCTCAACGGTTCTTAAATAAAAATTGGCCAAACTCCAATATAGAGTCTAGCGGGCCACGTGCCATTAGGTCTAAAGATAAATTCACGGAGCGCTCTACCGCTTCGTCGGTTTTTTGGAAATCCTCACTGGTATCTTTCTTCCAAAAATTTAAGATGAACAAAAATTGTGCCCACAAAGCTTCGTGATACTTATCTGTCACAAAATTCCTTTCTTCCACCTCGCCAGTTTCAAGGCCTAGATTTACCAAACCTTGCGTATACCCTAGAAATGCTTTTTTAAAGCCCGAAAGTACATCGGTGCCAATGATAGAAGAGCTAATAGTAGTGGGAGCTAACATTATGTATGCTCTATGAGGTTTTAGCACTTCTAAAAGGGTGTAATAAAAAGCTAGCAAGCGTTCACGGGCATAGTACTCTGCATAGGCGGGTTCAGCATTAAGGCGTAAAAAGTTTTCCTCAATAAACGATTGCCATAAGGCTATCTCCAGATGCGAAATGGTTTTAAAATGGACTTTAATGGCTTCTTTATCTTCACCTAAGTATTTGGCAAAGGCATATATTGAACCAGGCCGCTCATGCAGTTCGGCTATGTAGTTTAAATATTTTTTAAGCAGTTCAGCTGCTGAATAAGTATTTTTTCCTTTAGCTGGCATCACAATGTTTTAGTGTAAAGTAGATAACGAAAATTCGCTCCAATTTGTTTCTAATCTTAAAGATAGAGCGAATTGTTTTGTAGGGTAAATATAAGTAGCAGACGAATAGCAGCTGCTTATATTTACCTAAACGGAGTAATAAATAGGATTAATTAACGGTCTTGCAGTGGCACCTGAATGGTAATTGAGGTTCCTTTGCTTGGTTGGGAAGAAATATCCAAGGTTCCGCCCATGGCTTTCACCCTGTTGGCTATATTTACAAACCCGGTGCCATTGGTTTGATCAAGAATATCTGCATTAAATCCAATTCCATTATCCGAAACAGTAAAAGTTAGCTCCTTTTGGCAATCAATAGCAATACTTACCTCGGTTGCATTGGCATGTTTTACAACATTATTCAATGCCTCTTGGGCAATTCTGTACAAGTTGTTTCCAATGCCTTGATTTATTAAACTTTCAATGTTGGTTGAGGTAAACTTTATTTTTATTTTAGATGTACGCTCAAAGTTTTCAAATAGTTTGCCTAAAGTTTTTGTAATATTTTCGTTGCCAAGGCCAAGAGGTGTAAGGTTTTCGGTAATACTTCGGTTTTCATCTATGGCTTTTTGCACGGTTGCATGGCAGCTATCTATCATGTCCTTTATCGGGTCATCTAGTTTGTCGGCATTTTCACTAATTGATTGCAATAATATATTGGCTGTAACCAATAAATGGCCCAAGCCATCATGCAATTCTTCCGCAATTCGCTTTCGCTCTCTGTTTTCTGTTTCTAGTATGGAACTTATAATTAGTTCATCCATTTTTTTGCGCTCCGTAATATCTTGCACCAGCCATACCTCTCCGGTTTCAAACGGGTATGCATAGAATGTAGCCCAACGCTTTACCCCTTCTTTGCTTATTATTGAAACTGTTCGCGGTTCAGCAAAGTTGTTTTCTCTGTCTTGTTCATAAAACTGCTTAATAAGCTTGCTGTCTTTACCATATAGTTTATCAAACCAATCGTCAACGGTATTAATTTCATCGAGGTTGTAGCCAGTCATTTCGGCTATCGCTTTATTAAAATATAGTTGGTTACCTTTAACCAAAACCGCACCAGCTGGCAGATTTTCAACCAAGTGCCTGTATCTTTCTTCGCTTTGTTTAATATTTTCTTGGGTTGCAACCATGTCTGTAACATCGTTGGCAATTGACATCCTCGCTTTTTGCCCTTTATACCGAATGTTTACAGCAGATATCTCCACATACTTCAGTTGGCCATCTTTGGTAAGGTGCCGCCATATCTGTGATTTTTCCTGTCCGCCATTATCTATTTTGGCTATATCATCCAGTACCTTCTGAATGTCTTCTTTAGGACGAATATCTTTAAGGGTCATTGTTAAAAACTCTTCCTTACTGTACCCATAACTCTCAACGGCAGCATCGTTTACAAGCAGGTACTTCAAGCTCTCAGTATTGTAAATAAATACAGGAACTGGATTGTGCAAAAACAAAAGTTTGTATTGCTCTTCGCTTTCAATTAGTTTATTCTCAATAATAAATTTGTCGGTGATGTCTCTAAAATTTACCACTATCCCATTTATCAATGGGTCTTTTAGCATGCTTTTGGCATAAATATCAAGGTAGCGAATTTGGTTATCTCCTCTAGTAAATTTCACTACGGTTCTGGCTTCTGCTATATCTCCATTTACCAATTGCCTTAGTATTGTTTGTACTTTCGATAGGTCTTCTTTAGCCACAAAAGAGAACGCACTGCCACCAACTCGGCTTTCTTTTGGGTAACCGATTATTTTTTCTACAGTTGGGGTTTGATATTTTACTGTTCCATCTGTATCTATAATACTCACACCATCAAATGAGTTTTCGAGCACGCTTTGATAGTATCTAATGTTATCCTCTAGCTTTCTCTCAGCATTTTTTAGGTCGTTGATATTGTTAATAACCAGTACCATGTATTTTGGGTCGCGCTGACTATCTTCTACTACCGATACCTTCTCTTGTGCCCAGTTTGTTTGATTGAAACTATTGATGAAACGTTTGTCAAACGTGTAATTGTTGGTTTCTCGCTGCAATAGTTTATGCCAAAGCTTTTTTTCTTGGGTCAAATCATTTGGGTGTGTAAGCTCAAAAAACGTCATGTTTTTAAGTTCCTCTTGTGTTTTACCGAAAAACTCACAACAATCAGGATTGACGTATAGAAACCTTCCTTCTATATCTAACTGCGCTATACCTGAACCTACCTCATCAAGTATTTTTTGCAGCGCGGTACCCGCATTTTTTTGTTGCTCATTTGCAAGCTTGAGCTTACGCGCAAAATTGGCGATTAGTACCAGAAGCATGAGCGTAGTAATAACGATGTATACCAGCCCTTTGTAGGTTTGTACTATGGTTATAGTGCTGGTGTTGGCATCGCTAAAAATAAACTGCACCATAGAATCGCTAAACAAAATCCAAGAAAGACCAAATGCGAGGTATACCATGGCAATTGTTGCCACACCTGCTTCTGTGCTACTTAGTATTTTTTTTAGTTTGCTCATTTGCAGACTTTTATTGTTCTTATCGGTTCAGGGATTATTAATCAATTAACAAGTAATTTGTTTTTTCAGGTCCTGATTATACTTGCATGTTCAAATTAAAATTAATTTTATGAAAAATCATACATTTTTGCAATAAAAAAGCGTCCGAAATTTCGGACGCTTTCAGTACTTGTTTAATTCCTAATTCAATTAGTCGTTCAATACTTCTGTAACTTTTTCGGCAGCCTCTTTTAACAATATGGCAGAAATTACTTTCAAGCCAGATTCGTCAATCAATTTTTTAGCTTCCACAGCATTGGTACCTTGCAAACGTACAATTATCGGTACATTGATGTTGCCGATGTTGTTGTAAGCATCAACTATACCCTGAGCTACGCGGTCGCAACGAACAATGCCGCCAAAAATGTTAACCAAAATAGCCTTCACGTTAGGGTCGGTAAGGATGATACGGAAACCCGCCTCAACGGTACGTGCATTTGCGGTACCACCTACATCCAAAAAGTTAGCAGGTGAACCGCCGGCAAGCTTAATAATGTCCATAGTAGCCATAGCCAAACCTGCACCGTTTACCATGCAACCAACGTTTCCATCAAGTTTTACAAAATTAAGGTTGTATTTGCCGGCTTCAACTTCGGTCGGGTCTTCTTCGGTTACATCGCGCATTTCAGCATAGTCGCTATGGCGATATAGGGCATTATCGTCCAAGTCTACTTTAGCATCAACAGCCATAATTAAGTTGTCAGATGTTTTAAGTACTGGGTTAATCTCGAACATACTTGCATCAGAACCCAAGTAGGCGTTGTACAATGCAGGAACAAATTTGGTCATTTCTTTAAAAGCCGTGCCGCTCAAGCCTAGGTTAAAGGCAATTTTACGCGACTGGAATGGCATTAAACCTACTTTAGGATCAATAAACTCTTTATGGATAAGGTGCGGTGTTTTTTCTGCAACTTCTTCAATATCCATTCCACCTTCGGTAGAGTACATTATTACGTTTTGGCCAGTGCCTCTATCCATTAGCACGCTCATATAAAACTCACTGGTCTCACTTTCGCCAGGGTAATATACATCTTGGGCAATCATTATTTTGTTCACCTTCTTGCCCTCAGCGCTAGTTTGCGGTGTTATAAGCTGCATGCCTAGTATTGCATTGGCTTTTTCGCGCAAATCGTCAAGGTTTTTGGCTAGTTTTACACCTCCACCTTTACCACGACCACCAGCATGTATTTGGGCTTTTACAACCCACCAACTTGTACCGGTTTGTTCTTGTAGGGTTTTGGCTGCTTCAACAGCTGCATCAACAGTATCTACTGCTATACCTTCCTGAATTTTAACTCCAAACGATTTTAGGATGGATTTGCCTTGATATTCGTGTAAATTCATTGTGTATCCAAAGTTTTGTATTAGTGGCCAAATGGCAGCTAAAATTACAGTTTACTGGCGGGAATGACAAAATCTAAAGGACATGATTAACGTAATAATTGCACTAAGTGCCATTTATTATAACGTTGCTACTGCTATTTACCTACTTCAATGGTTATTTCTGTATACAGGGCAATAATAATTATAGCAGCATGTAACCATAAAAGACCATCAAGCACCAGCGTATAATACCATTCAGGGCTGCTGGCCCGTACCTTAAAAAGTAAAATGCAGTTGATTATGGTGCTAAGGCACATTGCTATAACCATTATATTTCCCCAGCCATCAACACTTATCCAAATCAATGATAAAAGCAAGCCAAGAACTGAAAAACCAATAGCAATATAGTTTGATGCCCGCACACCAAATTTAACTGGTAGGGTAGGGTACGCCATGGTAGCCTTATCATAGGCCATATCTTTTACATCAAAAGGTACGCATAGTGCAACCACCATCATGCTTCTGGATAAAATAAGCAACCAACCGTTTTCGTCAACGTTTAATGATAAATAATTTTCATTTGGTATTATCAATGGCAACCAAGCAGTTACCAGTCCCCAAGTAATGCCTAGCACAATTGGTTTGGTTACTCCAACATCTCTCAACCTAATCCAACCGCGAGCGCTGGGTAAAAGGGGAGTGGCATAAAGCAGAGAAACCAAACCTAAAATTATTAACGCCGCTTGTTGGTTTGGGAACAAAAACAAAAAGTTGAACACGCACATAAATACTGCTACAGCGCTTGAACTATATACAAATATCAGATGATGGCCAATCCACCTGCTCATGCTAGAGGCAATGTATTGCTGGCGCTTGTTTACTGACAGCAGCCGCTGCCAATTGTAGGTAAGCAAGGTAGCAAAAAAGGTAATGCTATACAGGTGCCATGAGGATAAACACGTATTACCCAGTAAATCGGTTGCCAATAATAGTAGCAGCGCCGCAGCGCTTATCCAAATGTTACTATTAACAATTATCCTTAGAAAGGACCTCAGATATGGATATTGGTAAATGGGTTTTAGGTTTATTGGTAACAGTGATTAAATAAAAATGGCCGAGCCAATAACAGCACAGCCAAATTTACGTGTTTTAGGTATCCTAATTTACCAATTAATATTTATTGGTTAATCATGATCAATCCAAATACTTAAAGTTGAATTTTGGGGTAAGCTCTTGAAGCGTGGCATAAATAAGTTGTATAACCTGCTCAACGTCTTTTATATCAACCGACTCAACAGTAGTATGCATATAGCGTAAGGCCAAAGAAATAAGTGCAGATGGCACGCCATCGTTTGAGTAGGCAAAGGCATCAGTATCAGTACCAGTTGCTCGGCTGGCGGCATCTAGTTGCAGCGAAATGTCTTGTTTTTCAGCGGTATCGCGTATTAGTTGCAATAACTTATTGTGCACTGCCGGGCCAAAGGTAACTACCGGGCCACGACCGCATGCGTAATCCCCCTCAACAATTTTATTAATGCCAGGTGTGGTGGTGTCGTGGCAAACATCAGTTATTATGGCTACGTTGGGCTTAATGCGCTCTGCAATCATTTGCGCGCCGCGCAATCCTACTTCTTCTTGTACGGCATTTACAATATACAGGCCAAACGGCAGTTTTACTTTGTTTTCTTTCAGTAAGCGAGCAACCTGTGCTATCATATAGCCACCCACTCGGTTATCCAAAGCACGACCTACATAATAGCGGTTGTTAAGTTTAATAAACTCGTCTTCATATGTAATTACGCAACCAGGGTGAATACCCATTTCGGCTACCTCTTTCTTATTGCGCGCACCGCAATCCAAACAAATGTTTTTCATGCTTGGAGCCTCTTCTTTGCCCGACTCGCGAGTATGGATTGCAGGCCATCCAAATACGGCTTTTACCAAACCATTTTTGGTGTGGATATTTACGCGCTTAGATGGGGCAATTTGATGGTCGCTGCCACCATTGCGACGCACATAGATAAATCCATCTTCGGTAATGTAGCTCACAAACCACGATATTTCATCAGCATGGGCTTCAATAACCACTTTAAATTCGGCATCTGGATTAACTACACCAACTACAGTTCCATAATTGTCTACAAAATAATCGTCGATGTATGGTTTAATATAATTCAACCAAAGCTTTTGACCTTCTACCTCAAAGCCAGTTGGGGAGGCATTGTTCAGGTATTTTTCAAGAAACTGCTCTGAGTCTGTAGTTGTAATATTAAGCGCTGTAGTTTTTTTAGCTTTTGCCATGTTTTACGGATCTGTATGATTTGTATAATGCCAAATTTCAGTTAAATCAGATTTAATACCTAATAATTAGCCAGAAATATACCTAGTGTTTTGACAAATGGCACTATATTGCCGATGAAAGCAACAATGCTGCTTGGGTAAATGCAATTAAATTTGGATTAGGTTTAATTGATTATATTTTTGTCTTCATCCAGTGCCCAGAGCGGAAATAGAGATAGGCGACGGCCAATTGCAACAACCAATAAAAAATTTCGCAGGTCCAGGCTATCGATACGGTTATAAAATGCATGGAAAATAACCAGTGGACAAACAATAGGTAAATTAATACTGTAAAAATCATAATTACCAGCGAGACCTTAACAGAGCCCGTGCTAACTATACCATGAAAAATAATAAGTGAAACTGAATACACGAGCAGTGCTACAATCATTACATACATTACCGGCACAGAAGCGGGTACTAGTGATGCTAGCTCTGGGTTTAATGTAAATCGTACAAACTCCTCCGGAAAAATTAAGATAGGTAACGATACTACCAAAGTTGTAATAAAACTAAGCGATACTATATTTCTAATTGCCGCAAACACTCTTCTATATAGCCTTTGCCCCATTAAATTACTTACAATGGTACCCGTTGCGGCAGAGTATGCCCAAGCGGGCAATCCGAAAAACATGTATAAAGATTTTACAAGATTGGAAACCTGGGTGTCAAAAGCCCCCATTTTTTCAACATAATACATAAATACTACCCAGCCCAGCAACCCAATAATGGTAAGGGCAACAATTGGTAATGATATGGATGCTAATGATTGTGAAACCTTAATGGATAGAGCTTTTCGTGAGAAAAAAGAGTACTTTAGGTGTATTTTTTGGAAGAAAACATACGCCACAAATATGATGAACACCATTACCTCAGAGATGTTAGATGCCATAGCGGCGCCACTGATACCCATCTCAGGAAAACCAAACTTTCCAAAAATAAGCAGGTAATTGAGTGTAATATTTACCGTTGACATTAATAACATGGAGAGTACCAAAACCCTCATAACACCAAGACCAAGAAAAAATGCTAAGAAAACCGAACCGGTAAAGCTGAAAAATATGCCGTAAGCTCTAGTTTCTAAATAATCGGTGCCCGCAATACGAGCTAGTTCATCTTCAAAATACCACTCCATAACATACGAAGAGCCGAACCTGAGCAAGAAAAACACCGCAATTCCGAGTACCAATAGTATTACAAAACTATTAGAGAAAATGCTACCTATAGCTGGTAAGTTTCCCTCGCCCAAACGTCTTGCGGTAAAAATTTGGGTGCCTTTAGTAAACGCAAAACCTGTCATAAAAAGTAGTAAGTACCAAACACTTACAATACCTACCGCAGCTAGCTCTGCCTGTCCGTATCGGGCCAGCATAGCCGTATCGGCAAACGCAATCGAATTTTGAGCCACGCCACCTAATAAAATTGGGGTTGCGAGCTTAATAATATCTTTATAGTTTCCCTTCACTTGGGTTTGCTTGGTAGTTTTTTAATACTTGTATAACGCAGTCTTGGCCCTTTCGTTTCAAAGCTTTAATATTAAAACTAAATCAACCACCGTATTTATCATTCACCTTATCGTCAACCACGCCCATAGTAGAGCTAGCTTTAGCTATTAGCGTTTCTTTTCCGTTATTTATTGTATATAATTCACTTTCGCAAAAATGAAAACGCTTACCGGGTTTTAGCACCCAGCCCTTTGCAATAATTTTTTCTCCAACACCAGGCCTCAAGTAGCTTACTTTTAGCTCAACTGTAAATACTTGCACACCATTTGGTACCATACTATATGCTGCAAACCCACAAGCCATATCACATAACGATGAAATAACCCCGCCATGCACAAATCCATTTTGCTGCTCGTGTATTTCAGTAATTATCAATGTGCCTTTAACCTGTCCTTCAGCTATTTCTGTCAGCTCAAAGCCAAGTTCTTTCATAAACCTGTTACGCGAAACTTTTAACTCTACATAGTCGCGGTACTGCGGATTCATACTTTGCATCATTTTCCAAAACTATGCAATCTATATTATACCTTGTACTTCGTTTTATCAAAACAGCCTTGGCTTTCTTGCAAGGGCAAAAAAATTCTTATTATTGTATCCTTAATTACAAAACCGCATTATGAGCACCGGTAAACTGATTTTAAACATTGTTTTGGCCATTGGCGTAGTAACTCTTGCCTTCCTATTGTATAAGTCCATTGAAGAGCCCATTTCTGTAGATGCGGCCCGCAGCAAACGGAAACCAGTTACTTTTGAACGTTTGCTAGAGATTAAAAAAGCTCAAATGGCATATTTGGAAGCAAAGGGGTACTTTGCGAACAACTTTGATAGCTTGGTATACGTAGTTAAATATGACTCGGTGCCTGAAATAAAAATTATTGGTAACCCAGATTTGCTGGAAGAGGATAGCACGGCAGTTGTAATTTACGATACTGCTTACGTTCGTTTAATAGTAAAAGCATTTAACGATCCTAATTATCCTTTGGATTCGTTAAAGTATATTCCCCTTACCGGCGGCAAGCAATTTGAGTTGCAGGCCGGAAATATTGAAGAGCTAGGCCGAAAAATACCGGTGTTTGAGGCTTCGGTAACAGAGCCAGTAATGCTTCATGATCAAGTTCAAAAGTACGTTGTTAAAGACCAAGTTTGGAAAGTGGGCTCAATGACGGAAGCACGATATGATGGTAACTGGGAGTAATACAACCCCTATGCTTCGTTTAGCCGACCCTTCTTTTCAGGTTGAAGGACAGTTAGACAGCCATTTACTTATCCATTTAGGAATATCACAAATTTCGTTTGCGATTTATAATGCCATTAGCAACAATATGGTTGCTTATGGTAGGTATAGCCTTACTTCGGAGGATGTTTTTGCCGAAGCTGTAGGCATATTAAAGCTGGATGAATGGACAAGGCAACAATTTTCGCAGGTGCGCTTGTTGGTTCAACCAAACGACTTTGTTTTAGTACCCAAAGATCTTTTTGACCCTAGGGAAATTAGTACCTACCTTAATTTCCACAGCTTTAAAAACGTGAGTGGAAGTTTGCTATTTGATAGGATGGACCAAATGGGTATAGTAGGAGTTTACCATTTGCCTCGCAGCGGGCTGGATACGATTAACAAGCTTTACAATAACTTAACAGTTTTTGCGAGCCCTACACCGTTTTTGCAGCTTGCCATGCGCGAGTATAACAAGCTAAAGGGTGACACAATGCTTGTTTTGTTTGATGGTAAATTGATGCATGTGATGGTGATAAACCAAACGAAGCTGCTGTATTACAATGGTTTTGAAGTGGAGGCTAAGCAAGATGTATCTTATTTTACGTTAGCCGTGTGCGAACAGCTATCAATAAGTCCAGAGAATGCGAATATAGTGGCTTGGGGCAGTACTGATGATTTTGAAGAGCGAATGACCACTATTAACTATTACTTTAAAAACGTACAACAAGGCGAAAGGCCTTTAGCGCTAAAGTTTGCGCCTAGCTTGAGCACATTGCCTGTTTTTTCTGAATATCCCTTATTTGCCTCAGCCTTATGCGAGTAATTGGAGGAACATTAAAAGGAAGGCGTTTTTATCCGCCATTTTTAGCGCCAACTAGGCCCACCACAGATTTTTCGAAAGAAGCGCTGTACAACATTTTGTTTAATGTTTGGGATTTTGAAGGACTTAAGTTTTTAGACCTTTTTGCCGGCACTGGCGGGCATAGCTACGAGTTTGTGTCAAGGGGGGCGGCCAAGGCAGTTGCTGTTGATGCTTTTGGCGAGAGTGTTGAGTATATACGCAAAACAGCAGCTGAGTTTAAAATTGATGATAAACTCACGGTAGTACAAACCGATGTTTATCGTTTTATCGAAAATTGTAACGATGAATTTGATATAGTGTTTGCGGGGCCGCCTTATAAGCTAGAAACACTGGACACCATACCAGACCGTATTTTTGAAAAAGGACTGATACCAAAAGGTGGTTGGTTAATATTGGAGCACAACCCTGACCATGACTTTACCGAGCACCTTAAGTTTATTGACCTTAGAAAGTACGGCACTACCTATTTCAGTTTTTTTGAAGTGTAATTATATCACTCAGCGTCACTTTACCTTGCTGAAGAAGTTCTTTTAGCGATTAATTTTGCTAATATTGTTCTTCAACAACCGCTAAGCACCATGGCCAATATTGCAGTATTTCCTGGTTCGTTTGACCCTATTACCTTAGGGCATGTAAATATCGTGAAGCGCGCTGCGCCACTTTTTGACAAAATAATTGTGGCCATTGGCAATAACACATCAAAAAAATACTATTTCACGTTTGAGCAGCGCAAGCAGTGGATTGATGAAATTTTTCGTGACTACCCAAATGTAGAAACCACGGCATACCAAGGCTTAACGGTAAACTTTACTAAAAGTGTGGGCGCTAAGTATCTTTTACGTGGCATACGCAACGCTGCTGATTTTGATTATGAGAAAACAATTGCACAGCTTAATAAAGCAATGGACCCAGAGTTGGAAACCATTTGCATTATAAGTGACCCAGAGTTGTCGCACATCAGCTCTACCATTGTGCGTGAAATATTGGTAAACGGTGGTGACGTGAGCAAGTTTGTACCCCCGCAAATTGAGGTGGTAAAACAAGGTTAAGAGCCTATTCTAAGGCCATTGTTTTACTGGAGCATAAACATTTAAAGCATTATATACCCAAGCTTAGATGGTTTTGAATTGCTTGAATGGTTTTTAGTTAGGTTAGTAAGGCGTTTGTGCGCTTATAGCGTTACAAATGGAAGGTGTCTAACCACTGGGTATCGCTCGCTTGCTATTGGTCCAAACAATCGCTATTGTAGCTTCGGGGATTGTAAAAGTGTGTGCAACCAAAAAAATCCGTAGTATCCCGTACAAACTAAGTTTGTTACATTACTTATTTTTGAATTTACAACTACTAATCTAACTATGGCAGCAAAAGTAACCAAAGCGCTAACCACCGGCATGAAGGTATTGGGTGGTGGTAATGTATCAGCTTATACGCTCGAACATTTAAGCAACAGCAAAAAACACCCAGCTGGGTCATTCGAAACCATTATCATTCCATACATTGAGTTGGGTCGCGATGGCTCCAATGCTGTAAATTTTGGTGATGATATGGCAACCGTTAGTCGCAAACATGCAGCAATTGAACGCAAAGGCGACAATGTGGTTATTAAGAATTTATCAACCAGCAACCCTACATTAGTAAATGGTAGGCCGGTTAAAAACGAATACTTCCTTAACAACGGCGATGAAATTCAGCTCTCAATGGAGGGCCCACGCATGCGATTCAATCTGTCGGCTACCGGTACTGCCAAAATGGGTGTTACCAAGCGTATGAATTTGGTAATGCAGCAGGCCGTGCGTCCTTATCGCGCAGCAGTAGCAGGTTTGGCAGCTATGGTTATATTGATTGCAGGTGTGGGCGGTTTCTTCACTTTCAACGAAATATCCCAACTGTCTGCAAAAAATGAGATACTGACAGCCAAAACAGATTCAATCATTAAAGCCAGTGAGGTGGCCAAGGTAGAGTTTTTAGCTACCATTGATGATATGAAGAAAAACAATGACGAGGCTATAAGCAACCTTTCAAAAAATAATGCTGCGCTAACTGGCAAGTTAAATCACCTCGCCACTCAAAACCAAGAGCTACGGAATGAAGTAACCGTATTGGCTACAACAGCTCCTAAAAACAGCAATGAAGAGCTTGCGGAAGCCTATGACGGGCTCAAGGCCCATGTTTACTTCCTAGAGGTTACTAAATTTGAATTGCAGTACCCCGATGGCTCTACCGAGCAGATAAAGTTTGGCTGGACCGGAACTGGATTTATGCTTAATGATGGCAGGTTTGTAACTGCAAGGCATTGTGTGCAGGGGTGGCGCTTTGGCACTGAGGATAATGATATCATAATCAATTCTCTTGAGCAAGCTGGAGTAACTATCAACTTACAGTTCCGTTGTACATCGCCAAACAAGCAGTTTACCTTTAATTATAAAGATTTTAAGGTTAACGACAAGCATGATGAAACTATTAACTTGGCTGACTATGATATGGATGGATACATTAAGCTTGCAGCTCTGGACCGCTATGATTGGGCTTATGTGCAAACAAGCGAAAAAGAAGGTTTGCTTTTTGACAATCAGCTATCGATGTCGTTAAAGGCAGGGTCAAAAGTATTTGCACTAGGCTTTACTGAAGGTTTTGGTGGTAGCAACAATAGCTCAAGCGTATCGCCAATGCTGGGCGAAGCTACAGTTGGCCAAAGCGGACTGACGGCAGACGGAAACATTAGTGTAACCAGTAAAGGCTGGGGTGCAGGTAACTCTGGAGGCCCAGTGCTTACCAAAACAAAAGATGGCTTTGGCGTAGTAGGTATCGTATCATGGGGGCCTCACATTAAGGGCGATATTGGCTTCTTGGTACCCGTTGGCGAAGTAAAGTAAGAAGGTAATAAATTGACTAAATATTGGTTTTCACTATATTTGATGTTGAACAGAACTTAAAATAATATGGCAGCTAGAGTAACCAAAGCGTTAACAACCGGAATGAAAGTGCTAGGGGGCGGTGATGTACCTGCGTACACCCTTGAGCATCTTACCAGTACCAGTAAACATCCTGCAGGGTCATTTGAGACAATTGTGATTCCGTATGTTGAGTTGGGGCGAGATAGCACTTGCGCCGTAAGGTACAATGATGATTTAAATACCGTGAGTCGCAAGCATGCTGCTATTGAGCGGGTGGGTAATGACGTGGTGATTAAAAACCTGAGCAACACCAACCCGACTCTGGTAAATGGCAGGCCGGTTAAAAACCAGTATTTCCTTAATAATGGAGATGAAATTCAACTCTCCATGGAAGGGCCACGATTACGGTACAATGTTACTACTACCGGAACAGCTAAAATGGGTGTTACCCAGCGCATGAACTTGGTTATGAGCCAGGCAGTGCGTCCTTATCGTGCGGCTGTTGCAGGCTTGGCAAGTATGGTTTTATTGGTGGGTGTGGTGGGCGCTTTCTTTATTTTTCGTCAAAGCCAAGACATTACTGTGCTTGCCGAGAATAATGAAAAACTTAAGATGCAAGCTGACTCTTTATTACTTGAGCAGAAGAAGGCAAGAGAAGAGTTTACGGCAAACATTGAGGCAGTTAAAACGCAAAGCATGGAAGATGTTAAGCGTTTGAAAAAGGAGAATGCCAACCTTGCCGGAATGGTTAAAAACCTAAGTGACCAAAACAAGCAGATAATTGAGGGAGTAAATGTATTGGGCACCGCACCTGGAGCAAACCAACAGCTTTCTACAGTTTACGATGCAGTTAAAGAGCATGTTTACTTTATGAGCGTTAGTAAATTTGAGCTTGACTACGGTGGGGGGCAAACTGAGCAAATTGATTTTGGGTGGACCTGTACCGGTTTTTTGGTTGATGATGGCAAATTTGTCACTGCAAGGCACTGCATACAAGGATGGCGTTTTCTAAATGCAGATTCGCCAGAGGCAATGATTTATTTGAACTCATTGGAGCAAGAAGGAGTAAAATTTAATGTTGTAATTGATTGTACATCGCCAACCAATCAATTTCAGATTACTTATAAAGATGCAAAGCTTAATGATAGAAATGATCAAGAAGTATCGGGTGAAGACGACAACGGAAATAATATTACCGTTAAACTAGCTGCACTTGATAAAGATGATTGGGCTTATGTGCCAACTGGAAAAACCTCAACCTTGAAATTTGATGCTTCGCTTTCGAAAAGCTTAAAAGCTGGCGACAGGGTAATGATACTTGGCTATTCTTATGGGTTAGGTGGTAGTGGCAATGTAGCTGATGTAGCTCCACTGTTGTCAGAGTCTACGGTTGCGCAAAATGGGGTAAACCCAGAAGGTTCAATAAGCTTGACGAATAGAAATTTTGGTCAAGGCAACTCAGGTGGCCCGGTATTGATAAACACCCCTGATGGGTATAAGGCTATTGGCATAGTTTCTGCTGGAATGGGCGCCGAAATCGGGTTTATAGTACCGATAGGAGAACTTAAGTAAACTAGAAAAGTACACATGCAGAAGGGATTATTCTTATTTATATTAACAGTTACTGCAACCCTTGCCATGGCACAACCTGGCAAAGGCCTAGATTTGAATTTGTTTAAAGACCGCAACCAAACGGTTAAAGATGCCGTAGCCCCAGGCTTGTATTTGGTGCGCCAAGAGTTTATCGCTATTGACTCAGCTGGAAAAGAATATGGGTTTAATAATCAGGATAACTTTGGTACCGTTTATTCTATCGGTATCAAAATAAAAGAGGGGCTGTTGTTGCCGTCTACTTTTAATACCCCGGGATTATTTGATACTAACTTTGACCCATATCGCGGCAATTATACCACCCGTACCAGCAAAATGCAAAGCAGGATGGTTGATAGTTTAAACTATCAAACCCTAAATGTTACTGATTTGAAACCGGAGGTGCCGAGAGTGGAGCAGGCTCCTGCTGAGGACTTCTTCACGTTGAAAGACTATGCGGATATAAAATCAGGAAAGCTGGTGATGTTGTATGCCGATGATATGGCGCAAATTGACCAAGCGACTATAAAGTCAAACATTATCCAAGTAGACGATATTGAGTGGGACGATAAGGGCATTGCTCAACCAAAGGGGATACTGATTGGTAACAAAAGTTTGATAGGGGGAGTACTTTTCCACGAAGAAATATCATTTGGTAACGTACTGTAC
This sequence comes from Chitinophagales bacterium, assembly GCA_018401955.1. GTDB lineage: Bacteria > Bacteroidota > Bacteroidia > Chitinophagales > CAIOSU01 > CAIOSU01. Next base: position 23,543 of record JAGYJT010000011.1, read on the forward strand.
CAGCCAGTAGCGTATTATGAGTTTTTAAATGGTTCGTGGATGTTAAGGGCTATTGATATCAAGCAATCGCCAGCAGGAGGTCTTAATCCTATTGATAAAAAGAAGAAGAAATAACCTAAGCTATGAAAGTTGAAATCTTCGGTAGTACGGATGTTGGGCAGGTGCGCGACCATAATGAGGATAACTTTGTGTTGTGCAAAGACCTCACCAACCAAGATTGGACTTATAAACGCGATGAGCAGTTTGACTTAGGTAAACTTGGGGCAGTACTATTTGTAGCTGATGGCATGGGTGGCGCAAATGCAGGTGAAGTAGCCTCTGACATGGCTCAGGCGAGCATAGAAGCAGAGTTTAGGAAAATAACCGCGCTGCCAGGAGATGACCAAGCAATATTAAGTTTTATAAAGAAAATAATAGTAAAGGCCCACCAAACCATTGTACAGCATACCATGGAAGACCCTACCACCGCAGGTATGGGTACAACTGCTGTTGTATGTTGGATAGTAAATGACAAAGCGTATGTAGCATGGTCAGGCGATAGTCGCATGTATTTGTATCGTGATGGTGCGGATTTTTACCCGATAACCGATGACCATTCAATTGTTTGGGAATTGGTTAAAAATGGACAACTAACTACCGAAGAGGCACGGTTGCACGAGAATAGCAACATTATTACGCAGAGTCTTGGAGATGAGTCACGTGCACCAAAGCCCGATGCCAAAATGGTGCCGTTGCAAAAAGGTGATAGGGTAATGCTTTGTAGCGACGGGTTAAATGGCATGGTTAGCGATAATATGCTTGGTGGCATATTAAGCGGTAGGTTAAGCACCGCCGAAACTTGCAAAGAGTTGATACATGCTGCCAATGCCGCAGGTGGCACTGATAACATTACCGTGCTTATGCTAGATGTATTAGATGGCGTAAAAGGTAAACCGGTGGCAGGTTCATCTTCAAACGTGGTTACCGCCGCATCTCGAGGAGGTACGCCCATTAACACTGTCGCTTCAAAAAGTGGTACCAATAAAGGAGTAATTGCAGGAATAGTAATTGTTTTGGTAATTATCGCAGCTGTGTTCTTTTTATTAACTAAACCAGGAAGTGGCGAAGTAGTTATCGATGATAAGGATACTTTGGTAAACCCAATAGACACGACATTAATAGATACTCCTATTGAAGATCCAAGCAATGAGCCAACCACCATACCGGTTGATGAACCAGCTAATAATAACACAACTCCCAATACGCCGAGTGGCAATAATACAACCGTTACTAGTACACCTAATCAATCCAATACACCTAGTAATACCAATCAACCGCCAGCCAATATCGCCCCCAGCCCTAGTGACCAGCCACCAGTAACAGATGGTGAGAAACCTGATGAGCCAGCAGACAATAATACCACTAAAACCATCACGCCTAAGGATACTGCTGACTTACCAGGTGGTAAGATAAAGCAGCGGAATGATACCGTTAAAAACGATGCCCCTGGTAGTATTACACCTCGTAAACCTGGGCCAGATTTGCCGTCGGGCAATTTGAACCCTGATAGTGGTAAATAAGTGATTAAAAAATACAACTAACTAAAGCGATACCTATGATACGTTGCCAAGAATGTGGTTTTACCAACGAAGCAGATACCAAGGTTTGTAAAAAATGTGGCTCACCTTTAGGTGTAGATGCAGGAAATTCTGCACCCGGTGCACCAAAAGGTGGCGCCGCTGGAGGAAACCCAACCATGATAGGTGGTGCAGCATCTTCCCCAGCATGGGATGGGAACGATACTCCGGCTGGCAATAGCGGCCGATTGTCAAACCCTACCATAGTTGGTGGGCAATCAAACATGCCAGCTTGGGATGAACGCAGCCCAACATCACCGGCAAATAGTAATCCAACTAGTCCAGCGGGCAACGTTGCCAAATGCCCAGCTTGCGGTTTTTATCCATTGCGTAATGAGGTTTCAGCAAGTAACCCTTGCCCTAATTGTGGTAATGCGGGTGACGCTAGTGCCGTTGCTTCTCAACAAGCATCACAACCAGCAGCGGCTAGTCATCAAATGCAAAAGGCAAGTGCGGCAAATAAAACCTTGCTTTTGGGCGACTTGTCACCAGAGGAAGACACAAAACCCGAGTTTGTACTTACTGAGGAACGCAGCCAAACAGGTAAAGAGTTTGCCGGTGAAACTGTAGTGGTTAATCGCGACAATCTAGATGCCGGAAATATGAGCATATCTGGCCAAGAGCATGCCAGTTTTGTATTTGAAGATGGTAAATGGTATCTAAACGATAAAAGCTCTAATGGAGCAACATTTGTACAGGTACAAGGTAAGGTTGAACTTTCTGAAGGTACCAAAATATTGATGGGCAATCGCATATATACATTTGAAAGCAAGAAATGACCTGTGAGCACCCCAAATTTTACACCCGAGAAAGTTGATATAGTCCCTGGATATGTTTTTTCCAGTGAGCGTGGCTCATATAGAGTAATTAAGGAGCTAGGCGAGGGCGGCTTTGGCAGTGTGTACCTAGTAGAAGGGCAAGGTAAGAAATATGCTTTGAAGATTACAAAAATGTGGAATTTTCTACCGCAGGAGCGTCAAGAATATGCGAAGCGTTTCAGGCAAGAGTATGAGCATGGAAGCAACCTTGACTCTGAGTTTGTAGTGCGTAGCCACGATTTTCACCATGTTGGTGGAAACCCCTATATGATTATGGACTTGTGCCCGGGCGGCTCATTGAGGGATATGGTGGGTAAACCATTGCCGCCTGCTGAAATAAACAGAATTGCATACGGAATATTAAAAGGCTTGGATACATTGCACAGCAAGGGAATTATCCATCGCGACATTAAGCCGGAGAACATTTTGTTTAATGAAAACAAGAATACGGCCTTAGCAGATTTTGGTATATCGGCTTCAATAAAAAAGCGCCATACCATTACCAATTTCAGGGGACATGCCAAGCAAGTATTTGCTACCGGCACATACTCTCCACCTGAGCAAAGCGATCCTACCAAGGCATTTAAGGTAATGGGTAACACCAATGATATTTATGCCTTTGGCGTGGTGATGTATGAATTGCTCACCAAGGGCACATTACCCTATGGAGATTTTGATGCTTATATTGCCGATATGGCAGGCTACGAGGCAAGAAAGAAAGAAGGAACTTGGGATCGAAGCCTATTAGAACGAAGTGTTACAGATAGAATTTGGCTGGATGTAATTGACAAATGCCTTCGACCAGAAGCCACCGAGCGATATCAGTTTGCAACCGAGATAATTGATAAATTAAATTTAGGTGCAGGGTATTCCGTTCTTCGCAAAGAACCGATACCTGTATTGCCCCATCATCAGTGGATACTTAAAGTAATGAACGGTGATGAAATTGGCAGGGGTTATAACTTAACCAACTTACTTAACCTACAGGGCAAAAAACTACTTACCATAGGGTGGTTTAATCCTGAAAGCCCTTTTACCAATGATTTAGGTATAGTGGAGCAATATACCAACTACATCTCCAATTTTCACGCAACGCTTGAATACGATTCGGCCAGTAATTACTGGTATGTGCGCGATGGACAATGGCGCAACAAACAAGGAGTGCCAGGCTGGTACCGCTCTACCAATGGAGTTTTAGTAAACTCTATGCCAGTTGATGATAGGGGAGTGATGCTTCATCCGGAGGATATTGTTACCATAGGTGATACCACTATACAGGTTGTCATTCAATAATGCTTTTAAACGTAACGTTTCACTTCACCGTTTTTTGATTCTGACTTGTAAATTAACTTTAACTTTATTGTTGTAATTTATTGATTTGCAATTTTATATCTGATGGGTTATCAATTCAATTTAAGCTGTGATTTTCGTTGTTTTTGAATAATTTTGGCTCTCGCTTCGCTATTCTTGATGGTAGTTGTATATTGAGGTTGTATCAAAAATGGAGTATGTATGCAGTCTATTAATCCAGCTACAGGGAAGGCACTTAAAGAGTACAAAACGCTTACTAGCGCCGAGGTTAGCGAAAAAATCAATTTGGGGCACAAGGTTTGGTTGGATTGGAAAAAGACAGATTATGAGCATCGGGCAAAGTTGATGCGCAAGGCCGCGGAACTAATGCGAGCCCAGAGCTATGAACTTGCAGTGCTCATGGCAGAAGAAATGGGCAAGCCTTTAAAAGAAGGGACTTCGGAAGTAGATAAATGCGCCTGGGTATGCGATTACTATGCAGATAATGCAGCTGAGTTTCTACAAGATCAACACATCGCCAGTGATGCCAGTGAAAGCTATGTGCATTTTGAGCCACTTGGAATTGTATTGGCAGTAATGCCCTGGAATTTTCCATTTTGGCAAGTGTTCAGATTTTTGGCACCTGCACTAATGGCAGGCAATGCTGCCGTGCTAAAACATGCTAGCAACGTGCCTGGCTGTTCGTTAGCTATTGAGCGGATGCTGCTGGAGGCAGGTTTTCCGCCGCAATTGTTTCAATCGCTGTTAATTGGCAGCAAACTGGTTCCGCAGGTAATTGAGCATCCGTTGGTTAGGGCAGTTACCCTAACAGGCAGCACGCCTGCGGGCAAAGCTGTTGCCGCTGCCGCAGGCAGTAATCTTAAAAAAACCGTATTGGAGCTTGGCGGTAGCGACCCATACATAATATTAGAAGATGCCGACCTGAAACATGCGGCTAAGCAATGCGCTACCAGCAGGCTTATCAATAACGGACAGAGTTGCATTGCTGCCAAACGCTTTATTGTTGTAGAGGCGGTATATAATGAGTTTGTAAAGCTATTTGTAGCGGAGATGAACAATGCCGTTATGGGCGACCCTAAAGAGGAGGATACCACACTAGGGCCTATGGCTAGGCAAGACCTTAGAGACGATGTGCATGTGCAGGTGATAGAAAGTATTGTTAATGGCGCTAAAGTTTTATTAGGTGGGCAAGTGCCCAATAGGGAAGGGGCCTACTATCCGGCAACAGTGCTGGCAGATGTGCACAAAGGCCAACCAGCTTACGACGAAGAGATTTTTGGTCCAGTGGCTTCCATTATAAAGGTAAAAAACGAAGATGAGGCCATATATGTAGCTAACGATACCAATTTTGGACTTGGGGCTGCCGTATTTACGCAAAATGCGGAGCGGGGTAAACGCATAGCTGCCAAGGCACTTGATGCCGGCTGCTGTTTTGTAAATGCCTTTGTAAAATCAGACCCACGCCTGCCATTTGGCGGCATTAAGGAAAGTGGCTATGGTAGAGAATTGTCACCTTTTGGCATTAAGGAGTTCGTAAATATCAAAACAGTGTACGTAGCTTAAGGGTCATGTCAGAGTTTTGTAAAAATGACGAGCTTAGTTCCTATTAAGGTTTAATACCTTTAATTTGCCATCACAATACAACTTATGAAGCCACGGATATTATTGGTAGAAGATGAGGAGCATTTGCTGGAAGCTGTAAAAATGAACCTTGAACTAGAGGATTATGAGGTAGTAGCAGTGACTGATGGCGAGCAAGCGCTAAATAAATTTAAAGATCAACGTTTCAATCTGATAGTGTTGGATGTGATGTTGCCGCGTATGGATGGCTATGAAGTATGCGAACACGTCCGCCTGTCTGATATGGACATTCCTATTCTTTTTCTAACCGCAAAGGGAGATAGCAACGATAAGATTAAAGGTTTTAAGGCCGGTGGGGATGATTACCTTCCTAAACCATTTAATCTTGAAGAATTGTTGTTAAGAGTTAAAGTATTGATAAAACATAGCCTTAAGGGCACCTCAGAAGAGGGTAGTTTAAAAATATACAAGTTCGGAGGAAATGAGGTTAATTTTTTAACCCATGAGGCCAAGGGTGTTAACGGCGATTTCCTGCTAACTAAACGCGAAGCAATGCTGCTAAAGCTGTTGATTGACAAAAAAGGCGAACCAGTCTCTAGAAACCAGATTTTACAATTTGTATGGGGATATGATGTATATCCATCTACCCGCACGATTGACAATTTTATACTGTCTTTCCGAAAGTACTTTGAGTCAGATATGAAAGAACCCCAGCATTTTCATTCCGTAAGGGGTATCGGTTATAAGTTTACCGATTGATTTTTATTGCACTAATGCGTTCATTCTGAACGTTTATTGATGCCCACTGCTATTGATTACACAATAATTTTCGTTGCAGTGTTAAAATAATCCTAACAATTGTTACTTTTGCCCTCGGAGAGATGGCAGAGCGGTCGAATGCGGCGGTCTTGAAAACCGTTGACTGTTAAAGGTCCGGGGGTTCGAATCCCTCTCTCTCCGCTTTCGTCCGCCAAAGCTTTAGCGGTGGCGGGCTTACCCCGAAACCAGAAATGGTTCAGGGACTAGAAACATTAGTGAAGCGGGCTTCGTCGGACGAAGCCCGCTTTTTTGTTTGGACGAATGTGTGCACGAGTTTAGTTTTCACCTACTCTGGTACAGCGGCAACTTAAAGTTAAAAGAGCTACCCTCATGCTCTTTGCTTTTAAGGTCGAGAGTGGAGTTGTGCAAGTCTAGTATTTTTTTAGCGATTGCCAACCCCAGCCCTGTACTGTTCTTTAGGTCGGTAAAGTTGTTGGCCCGGTAATACCTCGCAAATATTTGTTCTCGTTCATCCTCTGGTATTCCTATTCCGGTATCGCTTACGGTAACTTCTACTTTTGAGTTGCTGCTTTTTGTGGTTTTAATGGTGATTTTACCGCCTTGTGGTGTAAATTTCATTGCATTGTCAATCAAGTTTTGCATCACCCGTTCAATAAGCGATATATCTGCAAACACGGGCGGAAGCTCTTTTGAAAGCTCTGTATCAATACTGATGTTTTTGTTTTTGGCAATTAACTGATATTTATTGATAATATCCGCGACCAACTCACTTATTATAAAAGGTTCTTTTTTAGCCTGCACTTGGTTCGCTTCAAGTTTGCTAAGCTCAAACAGCTCATTTACCAACCTATCAAGCTTTTCAGCACTTTCACTTACCGTATTTATATACTGTTTCCTTTTTTCCTCGGTTATGGTGCTTTCTTTCATTTGTAGGGTTTCTGCATAGCCCCTTATTATGGCAATTGGCGTGCGCAAATCATGCGATACATTGGCAATCAGTTCACGTCTCAGGTTTTCTACCTCTTTAAGCTTCTCTATGTTGAGGGTTAAAATATCGGCCATTTCATTAAACATTATACCCAACTCTTTTACATCGCCAGTTGATTTAACATCAACTCTAGCGGTTAGGTCACCCTCTCTAAATTTTTGCATCACCTCAATTATTTTACTGAAATTGTTGGTAATAATGCGAATGATAAACAAACCTATCAACAAAGTAACCAGCAACGTTACAATCATGGTTCGGGTGCCTATGTTTAGCATATAACTGGCAAACAAAGAACTAGATGCAGCATAATACTCTTGTCCTGAAAGGACAACATACACATATGCATACAACATGTTGTTCATGGAAATTGGGGAGGCAGAAAAAACTTTTTGGGTGCTAGGGTCTAATGGGTCATCACCTTTTATTGTCGCACCAGTAGTGTCGGTAATGAAACGCAGAATAGGTTCAATATTTACCGCATCAAGTGAAGTTTCTTTATCTGAGGGGTACCATGTTATGATTTTACCTTCAGGGTCAAGCAAATATACCTCAAGGCTCGGATTGATAACCATTACACTGTGAAAAAGCTCCTCCCATGCAGGCTTAATAACTTCCCCATCATAAAATGGGGTTGAGTTTTTTACGATGTTGTAGGCCGTATCATGGTTTAGTCGTTGATTTACCTGATCAAAATACTGGTTTGAATAGGTAACCGTTATATAGGTATAAACCGCCCCTACCATAGCCAGAAGCACAAAAAACACTAAAGATATTTTCCAGAACAGGCTATTGAAATTCTTTTTTTTCATGTTTCGTTTATATGTCGGTAAAACGGTAGCCTACACCCCATGTGGTAAGTATAAAGTGGGGCGAGGCCAGATCATGTTCTATTTTGGCTCTCAACCGATTGATATGTGAGTTAACTGTATGCTCATACCCACTAAACTCATATCCCCAAACCTGTTTTAAAAGGCTGTCTCGGCTAAAACTTTTACCAGGATTGGACATAAATAGGTAGAGTAGGTCAAATTCTTTAGGGGTAAGGTCAATTTTTACCTCATTAAGGGTCACTTTCCGTTTCAGTGGGTCAATGGATAGCCCATCATAGGTAATTGCTTCATCCGATGCATTTATTCCCTTATCTATTTCGGTTCGCCTTATGATGGCCTTTACCCGAGCAATAAACTCCCTTATGCTGAAAGGCTTGGTAAGATAATCATCCGCACCAGTTTCCAGCCCAATAATTTTATCAATTTCTTCACTACGTGCTGTGAGCATCATTATTGGAGTGAAATTTTTGTTGGCTCTTAGTTTCTTACATATCTCAATGCCGTCAATATCGGGCAGCATGATATCCAGAATAATCAAATCATATTGATTGTTACTCGCTAGCTCTAAACCATCATAACCGCATAGTGCTTTTGTTGTTTGGCAATGGATATCTTGCAAGTGGATATCAACTAGCTCAACTATACTTAAGTCGTCCTCAACAATTAAGATGCTTTTTATAGAATTCATGTTGCTGGTGCTTAATAGTAGCAATAATACTTAAAGATAATAATGGGTGGCGAAGTTTTAGCCAAAAACTTCGCCACCCACACTTTCAACAGAAAACCACCTATGTTTATTGCTTATCTAACTGTTGGGCAATTAACCAAAGCAACGCCAGTAGCCAAAATATTTGAGCTTTGAGCAGAAGTTAAATCGCTTACATTATTGAAATCGGCATTGTCGTAAGGGTTAACGCTCCATAAAGGTGAATAACCATTAGATGTAGGTGAAGTAGCCAATACATTATGTGTTTGGTCAGTGCCCATTTCGGTTCTGAAACCTGAACCTGGGCCACCATTAGGTTGATCGGGGTTGATGTTAAAAGTTACATAAATAGGTGAGGTTGGTACCTTACCACTTACGGCAGTTAAGTTGGCCTCATCAAATGTGAAGTAAACGCAAACTTTACCTTTGTACCAGCCACGCACCAATGTTTGCGAGCCACCACCAAACTTTTTGCTAGCGGTGCTACCGTCAGGTACCACTGGGCAGTTTACAATCATGGTAGTTGTTTCAATTGCGTAGCCTTTGTTTTGTATTTCGCTAAAAGAGGTTACTTCGTTAGCAACGTAATCAGAAGGCACTGTTACCTTATTCACCAACCAAAAATCGTTATACCCAATTTCACCAGGTAGTACGTCAATGATGTTCAATTGTCCTTCAACGGGTGTGCTTTTACCTTCCTTAAACAATACATAAATTGGGGCTGGTACATCAGGTTTTATATCAAAATTATAATATTCGGTAACGGCACCGGTAGGGCTGTATCCCTTCGTGATAAATGGGGCTACATCAAAATTGATAGGTTCGTTTGCAGCTGGTAATCCGTTTGAGGCATCGCGCACCATAAGTGCTCCGGCGGCTGAGCTAAATCGGTCAATTGATACCTTTTCGGCAGTATCGGGGTTTTTGCCCATTGCGGTGTTGTCTTCATCATCTTTGCTGCAACCAGCGAAGGCAATTGACAAGGTTGTTATTGCTAATAGTAGGAAATTTACTTTTTTCATTTGTATGCGTTTTTGTGGTAAGTGATTAAGTACTTGTACAAACCTAAAAATCAAGTATCACAGAACAATCACGAAACCATAACGAATCAATAGGTTTAAGATTTATCTCAAAGGGGCTATGTAACTATTGTCACTCATTACGATTTTATTAAACTATAGCTTGTGTATAAACTAGCTATATGAAAACCCAACACACAGTAGTAGTTATTGGCGGCGGTACCGGTGGAATAATGACCGCAGCCCAACTGTTAAAAAGAGCGCCTAAATTAGACGTGGCAATAATTGAACCAGCAGATAGCCATTATTACCAACCAGCATTTACCTTGGTTGGTGCTGGCACTTACGATTATGAGGATACCAAACGGCCAATGGCTTCGGTAATTCCCCAAAACGCCCAATGGATACAAGATTATGCTGCTAAGATAGATGGCGCTAATAATACCGTTACACTTAAATCGGGCGACGAAGTTGGTTATGAGTACTTGGTGCTATCACCGGGCTTGGTAATGGATTTATCTCTGATTGAGGGTTTAGAGGAAGCAATGGGGAAGGATGGAGTGTGCAGCAACTACATTGACCCCAATTATACTTGGGAGGTGATAAAAAACTTTAAAGGTGGCAATGCGGTGTTTACGCAACCCACTACGCCTATTAAGTGCGGTGGAGCGCCACAAAAGGCAGCTTATATGTCAGCAGATTATTTCCGAAAACAGGGCTTAGCGGCTAAAACTAATTTGGTATACGCCACGCCTGGCTCTGTAATATTTGGAGTAAAAGAGTTTGCGGCTCCGCTTATGGAAGTTATCCATAGATACCATATTCATTTTAAGCCCTTTTATGCCCCTGTAAAAATTGATTCGATTAAAAAGGAGGTTCATTTCAAAAGCGTTGCGCCTGATGATAATAAGTGTACCATTAATGAGGGCAATGTGCTTAAAGAGTCCATAGTAGGCGAATCGACTATCATTATGCCTTACGATATGCTGCATATAGCACCACCTCAGGTAGCGCCAACGTTTATTAGGGAATCTGATTTGGTAAATGCCGCAGGTTGGGTGGATGTTAACCATCATACATTACAGCATAATAAATACGCCAATATTTTTGGAATTGGCGATGTAGCGGCATTGCCAACGGCTAAAACCGGCGCTGCAATTCGCAAACAAGTGCCCATTGTAGTTGATAGTATTTTGCGCCTGCAAAGAAAAGAGGGGTTGAGTCCAAAAGTTTATGATGGTTATTCTTCTTGCCCTTTGGTAACGGGTTACGGTAAAATGCTTTTGGCAGAGTTTAATTACAAAAACGAATTTACGCCAGATCCCAAACTAAAGCAGTTGCTGATATTTGATTCTACTAAAGAACACTGGCGTATGTGGATTTTAAAAAAGTACATTTTGCCATACCTATACTGGAATAAAATGATGAAGGGGCAAGATGTGTAGTAAAGATATTTTGATTTGTGAATATTGCCCCGAGGTTTACGTTGTTATTTGCAGCGTATATAGCAGCGTAAACCTCTTCTTTTGAACTTAAACTTGACTTGCTACGTATATATACCGTATCTTTACACCAGTAAACCACCTAATCACGACTTTCTACCCTTGTAAACCGTTATATCTAAAGCACGTGATTGGCTCGGAAACCATTTCAAATAACAACACATTTTAACAAAGCCGCCTCAGGATGCAAGGCATCCAATAACGGATCTCGGATCGGCTTTCCCCAATAAAGTATGACATTTCAAGAATTGAATTTGATTATCCCCATTCAAAAGGCTTTGGCCGAAGAAGGATACACCCAACCTACGCCCATACAGGAACAATCAATACCTATTGCCCTACAAGGCAGGGATGTATTGGGCTGTGCCCAAACAGGCACCGGAAAAACGGCGGCATTCGCCATCCCTATTTTGCAGCTATTGCATGGCACTAAAGCCGGTAAGCCTAAGCACCACATAAGTGCATTGATTTTGACCCCAACCCGCGAACTTGCTTTGCAGATAGGGGAGAGCTTTGACTCTTATGGAAAATACACCGGACTAACCAACCAAGTAATATTTGGCGGCGTAGGCCAACACCAACAAACCCAAGGCCTTAAGCGTGGTACCGATATACTGATTGCTACCCCTGGCCGTTTGCTCGATTTAATTGACCAAGGGTTTATTGACCTACACAACATTGAAGTATTTGTGCTGGATGAAGCCGACCGTATGTTGGATATGGGCTTTATAAACGACGTAAAGAAACTATTGCGCAAATTGCCAACTAAGCGTCAAACCTTGTTTTTCTCGGCTACCATGCCTAAGGATATACAAGAACTGGCCAATAGCATATTGCACAACCCAACCAAAGTAGCAGTTACACCTGTATCGTCTACCGTTGAGATTATCTCCCAATCGGTTTATTATGTTGAGAAAGGTGACAAAAAGGACCTTTTGAACCATATATTGAGCGATAAAAACATTGCTTCGGCATTGGTATTTACACGTACTAAGCATGGCGCTAACAAGGTGGAGAAAGGATTGAATGCCGTTGGCATCCGTTCAGAAGCCATTCACGGCAACAAATCACAGAATGCGCGCCAAGCGGCATTGAGCAACTTTAAGAGCGGTAAAACCCGTGTTTTGGTTGCTACTGATATAGCCGCGCGTGGTATTGATGTGGACCAATTGAGTCACGTAATCAACTATGAGTTGCCAAACGTACCCGAAACCTACGTTCACCGTATTGGCCGTACGGGTCGCGCAGGAGCAAGTGGTGTAGCCATTTCGTTTTGCGATACCGAGGAGCGCGCTTTCCTTAAAGACATTAATAAGCTGATTGCGAAGCAAATACCAATTGTTGATGAGCATCCGTTTAAGGTAAAAATTGACGGCAAAGCAGCAGCAGCCATGGCAGCCCTTGAAACGGTAAGCCATAAGCCAGCTGCGCCATCATCAGCGCGCAACAAAGACCGCAAGAGCTACTGGCAGAAACGCCGTAGTGGCGGCGGTGGCGGTAATAAAAGCAAGCAACAATGCCAGCCGCCCGCCGAGAGTAAATTCGTAAATAAATAATATTATCTGTAAAAGCCCTATCATGCAAATGAGGGGGCTTTTTTGGTTGGCTGCGCAGTTGATTTACTTAAACAGGTGATATTTATTAAAAGCTAAAATGGAGTGATTATTTATGAGTAAATTCAGTTAGTGCTAGTTTATTAGCACTACTAAATAATCAAATCATGAACGATGCCCATTTACATCTAATTTTTAATCACTTGCCAATTGTAACACCCATAGTTGCTTTTTTAGTGTTGGTGGGTGGGTTTATTTTAAAATCGGATGTGACAAAGCGGGTAGGGCTGGCCATTTTTGTTTTGGGTGCGTTGATGGCTTTTCCAGCTGCTTTTACTGGCGACAATGCCGAAGATTTTGTGGAGGATAACATTGAGGTGAGCCATCAAATCGTGCATGAGCATGAAGAGGTTGCAGAAACCTTTACCATATTATCGTACGTACTTGGAGCGTTTGCATTGGTAGGGCTTTGGGCCAATTGGAAACAAAAAGCCTTTGCCAAGTATTTGGCCATAACCGTTTTGATTGGAAGTTTAGTGGTAATGTTTTTTGCACAGCGCACGGGTACTACTGGCGGCGAGATAAGGCATGAAGAGATTGGATCTGATTTTGTGCCAAGCAATACGGCACGGTAAATATCAACTTTTCCGGATTAAGTCTGTTAGATGATTTTGCGAAGGTAAACTAGAAACTATGAAAAACTATGTTGCAATTATATGCTTGCTTTTGACTGTTGGGTGCGCTTCATACAAAGCCGTTATGCCCACCCAGGCGGATGTTGATAGAATGGCAGCAACCTATCCTAATCTTGATTTAGCGGAGCTTAACCAAGGCAAGATGCTGTTTGAGAAGAACTGCGGCAATTGCCACGGGTTGAAAAATCCGGCAAAGAAAGACGCGGAAGGTTGGGGTAAAACTGTACCGCGTATGGCAGCCAAGATGAAAAAGAAAGGGGAGGTGCTAACCCAAAAAGACCAAGAACTGATTATCCGCTTTTTGGTGACGATGGGAGCCAAAGAATAGGTTGATTTTACATAAAGAACATCATTCTTCGGGGAAGTTCAAATCCCAAATTTTCTTGCGTAATGCACCAATCTCGCGATTTCTGGTATTGATAATGATGGTATCGTTATCTATCTTTTCAATCAACCCTTCAAAGGTATCCATACTAGTAGCCGAGGTGTAATCGGGCAATTGCGAATCAAAAATTGAGAAGGAATAAATTTTCTCCCATTTACTATCGACGTATGAGTAAATGTAGCATGTATTGGTACTGCTCCAGTCGGCCCAATCAACCACAAAGCTAATCTCATCAATACCATCACCATTTAGGTCGCCCTCATTTTTGAGGTAAGCTAACCCAAATTGTTGGTTTAAATTGCTTATTTCCAATGTGTCTAGCTTACCGTTGGGGTCAATCAATAAGCATAATGGTTGGGTTTGCAACGTAAGTGCAACTAAAGTGTCATACTCTTTGCCTTGTAAAGTTTTCGGCAATGTGCGACTATCCACGGAGCTGATGTACTTTTCCAGTAAAGTATCAATAGCTCCATCGCCATCAAAATCTCCAGTAATCGTAAAACTAAAGTTTTCATAATCATTCTCTTCATCTATGAGCTTTGCATTTGTTTCTGTATCGGAACAACCAATTGCAACAAGCATTATCAGTGCGAGAAAACTAAACCATATTTTAAGCATAATACTATTTGAAAGGATTGAACTAATTACAATTGGGCCTAAAATACAAACGTAGTGTTCTTTGTGCTTAATCTTCTTATTATTTGGGGTAAAATGTATTTGGATGCGCACATTACCACAACGTGCACAAAGGTTACCCAAAGGGTATTAATTAAAATGTTTGAGCTTTATATTCCTTCAAATGCTTGTGGTTAGCAATCCTGTTTATTTAATCCATTTTAGTTTATTCCTTTTGAAACCATTTTTGGGCCATGTAGCTTTACACCGTATGTCCATATTCAATTTCTTCTCAAGGCCCGTTAAGGGCAATGATGACCAACCACCCGTAAAAGACCAGTTTAGGGCACTCAAAAACCTACTGCCATTTTTCAAGATGGTGTGGCAAACCAGCCAGGGGCTTACTTTGGCAAGCATCATTTTGCGCTTGTCGCGTGCTGCATTGCCATTGTCAATGCTATATGTGGGCAAATTGATTATTGATAAGGTAATTTGGCACGTTAACAACAATACCGATAACCTATCAGACCTATACCTGCTTGTCGGCATTGAAATGGCTTTGGTAGTGGCTTCGGAGCTATTGAGCAGGGCCATTATTCTAGCGGATAGCTTGTTGGGCGATAAGTTCTCGAATGCTAGCTCGGTGCAGCTCATTAAACACGCCGCTACCCTCGACTTATGGCAGTTTGAAGATCCTACCTTTTATGATAAACTGGAGCGCGCCCGCAGGCAAACCGTTGGCCGCGTAATGCTTATCTCGCAGGTAATGTCGCAGTTTCAAGATGTAATTACCATCCTCTTTTTGGCTGGCGGTTTGGTGGCTTACAACCCATGGCTGCTGCTGTTGTTGGTGGTGGCCGTGATACCGTCATTTATTGGTGAGAGCTACTTTAATGAGCGTTCTTATTCCCTTTCCCGCAGTTGGACACCCGAACGCCGCGAACTGGATTATCTGCGCTTTATTGGCGCCAGCGACGAAACGGCTAAAGAAATCAAGATTTTCGACCTTTCAGATTTTCTGGCGGACCGTTTCAAACGCTTATCCGATAGATACTACGAAACCAACAAGAAGCTAACCATTCAGCGGGCAGCATGGGGCAGTGCACTATCATTCTTGGGTACGGCTGCATACTACGGGGCATATGTGTTTATCATTTTGCAAGCCGTAGCTACCATTATTACTATTGGTAGCCTTACCTTTTTGGCGGGTTCCTTTAACCAAATGCGGAACATTCTGCAAGGCGTAATGAGCCGATTTAGCCAAATAGCCGAGGGTGCGCTTTATCTGCAAGACTTGTTTGATTTCCTGGCCATCCGCCCGAATGTGCCGTTTGATAAAAAGGGTTTGCCCGTGCCACAGCCCATACAGCAAGGGTTTACGTTTGAGAATGTTGGCTTTAAATACCTAAACAGCGAACGCTGGGCCTTGCGCCATGTGTCTTTCCATTTGAATGCCGGCGAAAAGCTGGCCTTAGTAGGAGAGAATGGTGCTGGGAAGACTACATTGGTTAAACTACTGGCCCGCCTTTACGAACCCGTGGAAGGCAGGATACTACTAGATGGCATTGACATTAGGGTATATGACATAAGCCAGCTCCGCAGGGAAATTGGTGTAATATTCCAAGACTATGTGAAATTCCAAATGAATGTTTCCGAAAATATAGCCGTAGGGCGCATTGATGCGCGAGAAGATAAGCCCCGCATTGAAACCTCAGCCCAAAAGAGCCTCGCTGATGCGGTGATAGCCAAATTCCCGGATAAGTACGGGCAAATGCTCGGTAAGCGCTTTAGCAAGGGCGTGGAGCTATCTGGCGGCGAGTGGCAAAAGATTGCCCTGGCCCGTGCCTACATGGGCAATGCACAGCTATTGATATTGGATGAACCCACAAGCGCCCTTGATGCTCGTGCTGAAAACGAAGTATTTCTTCGCTTTGCAGAGTTGATTGAAGGCCGCACGGCGGTATTGATATCGCACCGTTTCTCCACCGTACGTATGGCCGATAGGATAATGCTGCTAGAAGGCGGTGAGTTGAAAGAACTTGGCAGCCACGAAGAACTTCTTGCTTTGGATGGTAAATATGCCGAGTTGTTTAATCTGCAGGCACGTGGGTATGTGTAATGTTACCTATGTATCGTTGTGTTCGTAGCGGTAATTTTTCGTTGCGTTCTTTGCGGTTAATTTCGTATTGTGTGTTTTAACCGCAACGTGCGCAACGAACGCTAAGAAATAGTCTTACTTGATCAACTTAAACAAATACGCGAACACCAGAAACGGCATATAAGCCATACCGATTTCGATTAAGGTATCAAAGGAGAGCGCGATAAACTCGATAACAGGAGTGGCCCTAACGGGATTCTCGAAGGTACCCATTTCAATCCAACGGGTGTTGGCCGAAAACTCTGATATATTCCATACCAAGGCTATACTTACCATCACCAAATACATATACAGCGCCCGTTTATGGGCTAGGGGAGTAGCCTTAAATTTGCCCCACCATAGGGTAAGTGCCAATGCCCCAAATAGCAAGAACAACCCAATAGGGTTGAGCATATCGCGCCTAGAGAGCACATCGCCGCCAACATCTCTTATAGGTTGGGCCTGCGCCAACGATTGAATGGAAATCCCACCCAAAACAAATGCCAAAAATACCCCAAACAGCACGCGCTCCTTACCTTTAGCCATCAAACCATCTGCAAAAAAGATGCCCATTACTGCTATCAAAGCCCCCTCGAAACCACCGCGCAACAAGGCTTGCATAAACGATGAGATTGGGCTGCCAAACAAAAATGCGTCCTTAATATCACGGATGCCCATCAATTGCAAAAACCACTCTACGCTAAACCAAACCAAAAAGCCGATGGCATATACCCATACATAGTCCAGCTTTTTATGGCGGAACCAGAAATATAAAGCCAAAAATGCGCCAATGAGAGCGCCAATAAGCTTAAAATCGTAATCGGAGCCGAAGTCCCCATCCCGAATCATAAAGACCGTTGCTAGCAAAAATTGTTGGTTTTAGCATTAATTGTAATTAGCTTAAAGATATAATAGTTTACACTAATCGCTCACAAAGTTTCGTTATATCCACTCAACAACCATTCTCAATACGTGAAAAGGGCTTTCAATCTCATTGCCACTATACTGCTTATAAGCGTTAGCTGGTTATCATGTTTCGATAACTCAACACAACAAACGCGCAATGATAAACCAATCCAAAATATTATTGATTCGTTAGGGTTAACCAATCAAGAGATTTGGCTGTATGTAAATAAAAGCGATTATTTGCTAAGTGTTTATATTGATAGCCAAATACTTAAGAGCTACCCTGTAGTGTTGGGCTTTAACCCTTTTGATGATAAAATGAAAGAAGGGGATGGGTGTACACCTGAGGGGACTTTTGAGTTGATAGACCTATACCCACATGCTAAATGGAGCAAATTTATGTGGATTGGTTACCCAAATGATGAGAGCTGGAGGAAATTTGAAGCCAACAAAGCAGTTGGCCTAATTGCCGATAGTGATAAAATAGGCGGTGAAATAGGTATTCATGGCGTTCCAGAGGGAATGGATGCCCTGATTGACGTAGGTAAAAACTGGACTTTGGGCTGCATTTCACTAAAAAACAAAGACGTTGACGAGATATACACCGTATGCAAGAAAAGCACAAAAGTAGTAATTGTGAAATAGTGGCATAAAAGGACCCAATCACCTATTAACCTGCATTGCCGCTTCCTCTAAGCGCTTCCGTTTATTGTATTCAATACTTACGTTCAGCTCAAAACCAATCAATAAGGCCATGGTGTTCAGGTAAATCCATATTTGCAAGGCCACAACGGCCCATATAGAGCCATAGAGCGTATTGGTTTGTACAAACTTATTTACAAACAACGAGAAGATAATGGAAATGGCAATGGAAATAATCGTTGCCAATAATGAACCTGGGGTGAGGAAACGCCATTTCTTGTTCATAGCCGGACCATAATAGTATATCAACGAAATGGAGTTGAGAAACAACAAGATGATGATTGCATATTTAAGCGTGGTAAAAAGAAATACGTTGAGTAGGTTGAGTATGTGAAAGCTTTCTAAGAGCATCACAATTAATTGATTGCCGGCCACAATAAGCGCTAATGAGAATACCATCATCACTAACAATAGCACTGTTAATTTAAGCGCAGTAAAGCGTTTAGCAATGCCACTTCGTGCCCTAAATACCTCGCTAAAACTTTGGCTGCGATCAAATGAGCTCATTATACTCATCATCCCATTACTTGATATGAATATTGCCAAAAAGAATACCAACGACAACATATCAACCCTGCGGCGTACCACAATGTCTTCAATAATGTTGTTCAGCAGCGTACTGGTGCCATGTGGTAGTATTTCTTGCATTATACCAACCAGTGTTTCTTGTAGGTTGGCAATGGGCAAATAGGCAATTACCGAAAGCAAGAACATTAATGCCGGAAACAAAGCCAAAAAGAAAGTGAATGCCGTGCCCTTGGCCATCATGGTCACGGTTTCTTGCTTCATATCGCTCAAAAAATAGCGAGCCACATCATAAATAGGTACATCATCAAACCCGGGAAAGGAGTGATTCTTAGAAAATGCTAAGAGCTTTTGGGCTGCTGGCACCCTATGTATTATTGTCCTTATCAAACCCATTAATTTGTATTGAAATGTGGCAGCAGTGCCTCAATTAGCTCATTAGTTGCACTACAAGGCTTCCTGGTTGCCCCATGTACAAACATCAATTTTGTCTCACCTTCATTTATCAGTCTACCTTCCTCATTAAATATTTTGGTATGGAATGTCATGCTTCTGCTCGGCATTTCAAGCACATAGCTTACCACCTTCAAAAGTTCGTCATAGTTGGCGGGTCCTTTGTACCTTACCTTCATTTCTGCCACGGGCATCATAATGCCGCTTGCTTCCAGTTTTTTATAACTTATCCCTAATGATTTTATCGCCTCGGTTCTGCCCTGCTCATAGTATAGGCTATAATTACCATAGTATACATAGCCCATTTGGTCTGTTTCTCCGTACCTTACGCGTATATATGTAGTATGTTCAAACATCTTAAATGGCGTAATTTGCCTATTGCATACTTTGCAAACCTGCAATAAAGATAAAAAACCTGTTAACAAGTCTTGCATTTGGGTTATTGGTATTATTATTGCACAGCCTCATCCAAAAATGATAACATGAAAAAAAGTGCGTTACTGCTTGGTTTGCTTTGCCTTTTATCGGTAAGCAATGTTTTTGCCCAAAAAAACAAATCTGACAAGAAGCAGCGTAAAGAGTTTTTGGATATGGCAATACCTGTATGTGTTGTTCAAATGGATAGCGACACATCTATTAACGGCTTTGCGCAAACGGTAAATACTAAAGGATACTGTACCTGTATGCTTGAGAACCTATTTGACAAATACTCTTTAACGGAGTTGGGTCAAATGTTTGTAAATAAAGATGAATCGGAAATGATGATGTCATTTTTTGATGATAAAGCAAACTACTCGAGCACCTTGGAGTGTATGCGTAATAATATAAAAGATGAGGTAGCAATGAAAGCTTTTATACTAAATGGTGCATTTGGTGTGGAGAATTGCAGAAAGAGCCTTAAAGAGAGCGGACTGTATGAGGAATTAAACGCTGATGGCTATTGCAGTTGCATGCAGCAACGGCTAGCGCAAGAGTTTACCTTTGAAGAGATTTTGGCAGAGACCTATAACGAAAATGGTAAAGTAAGTTATAAACTTGGTATAATGGCCATGGAGTGTATGCTAGCCAATACCAAGGAGTAATAGGTGCGTAAATGGTTAATGGTTATCCCTTATAAATGTTGTTGGGTTAAGGTATCCAGTAGTATCCAATGAGTATCCGCCACCAAGTGGCAAGCTTGCTTTGCTGCGTATTTCTAAGTGCAGATGTGCATAATAATGACCATGAGCATCGCCAATAGTACCAATCGGTTCACCCTTTTCTACCCAGGTATCTTTTTTGCTAAAAATTTCATTTAAATGGGCGTACAACGATTCCACAGCTGGTGCATTAAGATGTTCTTTAGGTAGAAAGTGCACAATACGAACAACATTACCCCATCCACCATACAAATCCTCGGCTTGGGTAATATACCCACTAGCTATTGCAAAAACAGTGTCACCCAGGTCGGTGTTGCCGCCACCGGTTCCGTTCCAGTCATCTCCCAAGTGGTTGTTTTTACCGAAGCCTTGCGCATTGTAATATCCTTTGCTGGTGCCGTTGACGCCCACTGGATAATCAAATTGTAGCGCCCATATGGTATCAGTTGGCATTAAAGTGGTTATGGTAGTAGCGGCCTCATTTTTGTTGGCAGGCTGCTCATTACTATCAGTGGTGCAGCCCAAACAGAATAGCAGTAAAGCAAATAACCAGTGCATCTTTCTATTTAAATGGCATCCTTATGCGGCCAGACAATTGTATTGTATCCGTTGCCAAAGTATCCGTTAGCAGCGCATTCATTTCAAACCGAGTAATGCACTCACCATCAGTTACACCTTCTATTTCTAAAGGTTGAAAACCATATCCGCCAATTTGCCAGTTGCTCACCAGCAAGTAGCTTTCGTAGCTGTAGTTGGCATTGCTGCTAAAGGTTATATTGGTTACAACAGATACAGTATCTTGCAAGCTACTGCCCAAGCGATGAAAGTTGCTATCCAATATAGCGCAAATATTTTCTGGCGTAATGGTTCTGTTCATATCAGCACCATTAATCGAGGTCTCAATTAAACTTTCTGGAGCAAAGAAAAACAAATCGAATTGCAAGCTTCCAGCTGCAGTATCCCCATTTTGCAAATGTAGCTTTGTACTTACACTTGAAAAACGAAAACCAAGCGTAACATCATCGGCTACGTTTTGGGTAGTGGTATCAATTATCACTTCCCAATCAGCGCAAGGGGCCAAGGTGTTATAGTCAGTTGAAACGATTCTGATATCAGCCCAAAAAGTGTCGCTTTGGCAATTAGGTGCTTCCGTTTTGGTGCAGCTTGCCGCCAAAATCAATAAACAAAAAGGCAATAAGGTAATTATCTTGTTCTTCATCATGTTATGAACACAAAGATGGAAATTAATATTGTACTGGTCTTTTAACATTAACCCGAAAAGTATCATTTTGCCATTTTTTTCTGGAATCTGCAGCTTTGAATGACTAATTTATTATTCACCCGTCCATTTTTAGTATTTTAGCTTACAAAAATCCGCTATGCAACTACCTACTTTTATTGCTCATATTGAAGAAGAGTTTGAAGACTTGCAAGCTGGTGTTATTACTGGCGAAACTGCATTTAGACAGCTGGAAGGGTGGAGCTCAATGATGGCACTCATACTTATTGCTCGTATTGACTCAGAGTACAACGTAAATCTCACTGCCGAAGAACTTGCTGAAGCTAACACAATAAATGATTTATTTGTTTTAGTGCAAGCCAGAGTAGCAGTATAACATGGCTATCTTCTCTATACCTGGTGTAAAAATAGCAGGCATGGCTACAGCCGTGCCCAAGCAAGAAGTATCTAACCTTGAATTTGATACCATACCCGAGAAAGAGCGTAAGCTATATGTTCGCACCACAGGTATCAATAAGCGCCGTGTAGCTAAGGCGGGTACTTGTACTTCAGATTTGTGTGAGCATGCCGCAAATGAGTTGTTGGCCAAACTAGGTTGGAAGCCAAGCGACATACGAGTTTTGGTTTTCCTTACCCAAACACCGGATTACATAACACCTGCCACTGCCGCCTTACTGCAAAATAAGTTAGGCTTGCCGAAGAGCTGTATGGCTTTGGATATAAATTTAGGCTGCTCTGGTTACCCATATGGCTTATCGGTTGTGGCATCATTACTGCGCAATATGCCTGGAGCTAAGGCTTTATTTTTGGCTGGCGACGTTTCCTCGGCGTGCCTATCGGCGCAAGATAAGAGTGCTGCACCTATTTTTTCGGATGCTGGCTCGGCAACAGCACTGGTGCAAGGTGATAGCGCTCCAGATATGCACTTCAATTTGGAAACAGATGGAAGTGGTTTCGAGGCCATTATTATCCCGCAAGGGGGCTACCGAAACCCAATTACTTTGGAGTCGCTGAAAGTGATTGAAGAAAGCCCGGGTATAGTGCGCAATAAAACACATTTAGTATTGAACGGTATAAATGTTTTCAATTTTTCAGTACAAGCTGCCCCTAGAAATGTAAACGCACTGCTTGATTATGTTAAAATAGAAAAAGAGCACGTAGATTACTTTGTTTTCCACCAAGCCAATTTAGTTATAAACGAATCAATTAGAAAAAAACTGTGCTTAAGTGCTGAACAAACTCCGCAAACTTTATCACGATTTGGCAACACTAGCTCGGCCACAATACCCATCACCATTACTAGCGAAATCAATGAGATAGTAACTAAAAAGCCGTGTACATTGCTCCTTTCAGGCTTTGGAGTTGGGCTATCGTGGGGGGCTGCTTTGGTAAAAACGGATGGATTGGTTTGCCTACCTGTATTAGAAGCAGACCTATAGGCTATTTTAATGTGGATTACCTCAGGCAATTATACTCAAGATTTTTTTTAATTTTCGCACATGCAACGGGTATCTTATGCCATAGTAGTGCCAGTATATAATGGCGCAGACAGCCTTAATGAGCTTTTTAGGCGCACTGAGCATACTATGGCAAGCATTGATGCCACCTTTAGAATGGTTTTTGTTGATGATTGTAGTTCTGATAATAGTTGGGAAATCATAAAAGCCCTCAAGAAACAACATCCGCAGCAAGTTACCTCTATAAAATTAGCCCGAAACACTGGGCAGCATAATGCAACGCTTTGTGGGCTGCATCATGCCAATGCTGATTTTGCTATCACTATTGATGATGACTTACAGATTCCACCTGAAGAGATAGTTAAATTAATTAATTGTCAAAAGGAAAGCGAAGCTGACTTGGTATATGGCTTGTATGTTGAAAAACGCCATGCAGCGCTCAGAAATGCCGGTAGCTGGTTTGTCAATAAATTCTTCTATTATTTTGCTAATACTTCTGGTGAAGGCTCTTCATTTAGGTTGGTAAGCGGTGATTTGGCAGAAAGGCTGCGGAACGTGAACCAGAAATATCTTTTGCTGGATGAAGTGCTTAGTTGGTACACTTCAAGTGTTGCCAATGTGCAAGTAGAGCATCAGTTGCGGCAAAAAGGGCGTTCAGGCTATTCGGCTTTTAAGTTGGTGTTTCTTACTCTCAATTATATTATAAACTATACGGTTTTACCGCTTAGGTTAATGACTTACCTAGGTATTTTTGGCTCATTGATCTGCTTGGTGTTAAGCATTATTTATATCCACCAAAAGTTGAGCTACGACGTAGAGCTTGGCTTTACCTCGCTTATAGTGGCCATTTTCTTTTCAACCAGTTTAATATTGTTTTGCTTAGGGATAATAGGAGAGTACATAAGCCGATTGTATACCAAAGACGGGTCACCTTATTATGTGATAAAAGAAATTAGCTAATGATTTTGTCAAGGTACGGAGTGAAACTGATAAAGCTGGAGCAAGAGCATATTGAATTGCTAAGAACTTGGCGCAACGCTGATAAGATATCGAGGTTTATGGAGTTTAGGGAGCATATAACTCCTGAAATGCAGCAACGATGGTTTGATGGCCTTAGCCCAGAGCGCGATTTCTATTTTATGATTGAGTACCGGGGTAGTTTGGTGGGTATGATACACACTTCTGACATTGATTGGAACAAAGGCAATGGTGATGCAGGGCTATTTATTTACGAAGACAGATACATAAGCACATACACACCAGTGTTGGCATCTCTGTGCATGGTTGATATGTTTTTTGGTGTGCTTAAGCTAGAACGGTTGTATGCGAAAGTAATGATGAACAACCCAGTAGCTGAGAGCTATAATCGTAAACTTGGGTTTAAGCCCCTCACCGCTATAAAAGAAAGTGACTTTCATATGTATGAACTAAAAAGAGATGACTATTTTACAGCTACCGAAAATTTAAGGAATAAGGCCATAGCAATAGAGGGGAACCATTTTACGCTGCAACTAAGCAATAAATATAGGCTGATATTGGAACAGGTAAATGCTTTTAAACCTGTCGCC
This sequence comes from Chitinophagales bacterium, assembly GCA_018401955.1. GTDB lineage: Bacteria > Bacteroidota > Bacteroidia > Chitinophagales > CAIOSU01 > CAIOSU01. The sequence continues at coordinate 48,069 of JAGYJT010000011.1, forward strand.
GATTTTGAGTTAGCAATAAACCATACCGACAAAAACTAAAAGATGGAAACACTTGACCAGAGTGAATTGCAAGAGAACAAAGATGTAATTTCTCCAAAGGCCCTAAACAACATGAGCGGCATGTCGCCATGGATGCTTTTGATGGGCATTATGTTTATCATACTGGCCCTTTTTATGTTTTTAGGAGGTGCAGGCATATTGATAAATGCGGATGCGTACAGCTCGCTTGGCTTAAAAGGTGCAATGCAGTTAATGGCCGTGTTTTATCTAGTAGGCGGTGGTGTATTTGGGTACGGAGGTTCGCTATTAGTAGGTAGTGGTACCAAAGCTAGCACATTTGCAAAGTACCCGTCGGCCAATGTTTTTGAAGCATTCACAAGCAAACAAAAGCAGTTTTGGATATTGATGGGTGTAAATGCAATTGTCACCATTATTGTGTTTATAGCATTTATAGTAATGGCAGGCAAAATTGCAAAGTTGGCAGGTGCTGGTATGTAAGTCTATATTGATCCTTTTGCTTTAAGTTGGAGATACTTGTTGACCGTATTGATGGAAAGCTCTTTTGGTTTTGTAAGTATTGATTGTATACCGTAGCGCTTTAGCTCTTGCACCATTTGTTGTTTCTCGGTTTGTAGCTTTCGGGCAATGGTTTTGCTATATACCTGCTCCAGGTTTTCCGCAGGTTTATCCATATAGTCCACCAGTTCAGTATTTTCAAAAAACACTACTACCAGCAGGTGAAAACGGTTTAACCTCCGCAATACTGGTAATGCACGCTCAAGCGCATACATGCTCTCAAAGTTTGTATACAGCATAATCAAACTGCGGTTCCTTATCATATTGCGACTGGCCTGATAAAGCAACTCGTAGTTAGCCTCTAGGGTGCGCTCTTTTTGACGGTAAAGCGACTCTAAAATTAGCTTCAACTGATTACGCCTTCTATCTGCCTTTAGGTATGAGCCTATTTTGTCAGAAAAAGTTAGTAACCCAACACGGTCATACTTCAGCAGGGCTATGTTGCTAATTACTAGGCTTGAGTTGATGGCATAGTCTAGTAGGCTCATATCCTCAAAGGGCATGCGCATGGCCCTACTTTTATCAATTACACAATAAATCTGCTGCGAGCGTTCGTCTTCATATTGGTTCACCATCAAGTCGCCTTTGCGGCTCGTTGCTTTCCAGTTGATGCTCCTAAAATCATCCCCTTGCACATAGTTTTTTATCTGCTCAAACTCATAACTGTGCCCTAGCCTTCGGGTGCGCTTAATACCATCGCTTGTAGCAATTTTAGCAAACGCCATTAGCTCATACTGCTTCATCTGGATAATAGAAGGGTATGCGGCTATTTCCTTTTGCACAGGAAAACTGATACGCCTTTGCGCAAGGCCAAGAACAGAGGTTAGAAAAAGCCTGAGCTTACCGAAATGATAAATGCCACGCTTTACCGGACGAATACTGTACTCAATACTTTCCTTTTTCTTTGGTGCCAATGAAAATGCAAATTTAAAATCACGGATTTGCAGTTGCTCTGGCAATTCGTCAATTACTTCTGCATTAAGCTCCATGGGGGCATGGCTCAATATTTCAAGCTTAATGGGGTTAGGGTCTGACAATGACAATATATTTGGTGTAAACCGTTCTGCTACTATGTTAAGTTTTATGGCGTGCAGCATGAGTAAGTCTACAAAGGTCATTACGGCAAATGTACCCAAAAGTGTTTGCCCTAGGTAAAACAACGGTTTGTATAGAAAACCGATGCTCAGCAGCACCACAACGGCACCAAGCACCAAGAAAAACCGCTTGGTAAGATATATATTGCCTAAACCCATTAGCGGGGCACCTCTATTTTGTTAAGGATATCTCTTATTACATCTTCTACTTCAATTCCTTCCATTTCCCTTTCAGGAGCTAATACCACACGGTGGTTTAGCACTGGGTAGCAAACGGTCCGTATGTCATCAGGTGTTACAAAATCACGACCGTTCATAGCTGCAATGGCTTTAGCGGTGCGCAGTATAGCTAACGAAGCTCTAGGGGAGGCGCCTAGATACAAGTCGCCATTATGGCGGGTATCATTAATTATCTTGGCTATGTAGTCAATCAAATCGTCTTTGATAAACACTTTTTCTATTTGAGCGGTGCACTTTTGCAGCTCTTCAGGAGTAATTACGGCCGTTACATCGTTACTTGCTTTCATGCTGAAATCATCGCGAAAACGACGAAGTATTAGTTTCTCCTCCTCAAGACTTGGATACTGCAACTTAATACGGAACAAGAAACGGTCTAACTGGGCTTCAGGTAACTTGTAGGTACCTTCTTGCTCAATGGGGTTTTGCGTAGCAATTACAAAGAAGGGATATTCCATAAACCTCGTTTCACCATCAATGGTTACTTGGCGCTCTTCCATTACCTCAAACATGGCCGATTGTGTTTTAGCTGGTGCGCGGTTTATCTCGTCAATTAATATAATGTTCGAGAAAATGGGTCCTTGCTTAAAGTTAAATTCAGAGGTTTTCATGTTAAAAATAGAAGTACCCACTATATCCGTTGGCATTAAATCTGGCGTGAACTGTATTCGCGAAAAATCAGACTTGATGCACCTTGCCAATAGTTTTGCTGTTAAGGTTTTGGCAATACCCGGCACTCCTTCGAGCAGTACGTGGCCGTTGGCAAATATAGCAGCTAGCAGCAAGTCAATGTTTTCATCTTGGCCTATAATTACTTTGTGTATCTCTTTTTTGATGCGAGCTACGGCTTCACTTATATGGTCAAGGTTGGTTTTGGGTGCCGACCACAGCGCCGCATTAGAATCGGTCACAGGAGCACTTTCAGCTGATTGGGGTGCTGTTGCATCTTCTTTGTCAGAATTTTGATACATGCTACTTCCTTGAGGCTCTATTGGGTTTTCTGGCTGCCCAGCCCCATCGTTTAATTGATCTTCCATACAGAAAGTGTTCTATTTACAGTTTTGGTAAAAATATTCAAGGTATTTATTAAAGCTAATCAATTGATCCTCTGCCATGGCGCTTTTTTGAGCAATACTGCCATAAAGCTCAAATATAGCATGTACTTTATCTTCTTCTACTTTGCTGGTTGCGGCTAACTGTTTTATCAGCTTCGCATCAATGTTTTGAGTAGATAGTCGGTACCTATTGCGAATAAAGCTTAGGAAAAGTTTGAACTTTTGTTCAGCTAATCGTCGATGGTCTTTTTTCATAAAGTACAAACCTCCAATAGTTTGCACATACTCAACTGAAGTGTTGGGATAGGGCTCAATTACAGGAATGATGCGTTGCCGGCGTTTCATAAAAAAGATGATGTACAGCAATATACCCGCAAGCAAAGTGTAAAACGCCCATTTGGATGCAGGTTGTGAGAGAATGTACTTTAGCTCTGATTTGCCAAAAGGCTTTGATTTGTAATCAGATTTACTGTCGCTATGATAGTACCTAGAGCCTTCATCCCAATAGATATCGCCATCGGGTAAATGTGAAAATACGCTTTGGGCATAACCTAACTTGTCCTCATCAATCAAATAAAAGTTGGTAAACGTAATGGGGTTGCAATGCAGGTAAAATGCACCTAAACCATAGTTTACCTTAATAAAATTAATCTTGGTATAGTTTGAGCCCAACCTGGCAACCTCATCCTCGTAGCCACACCAACTGCTGGTATTAAAGTATTTCCATGAATAATTTTGGGGTTTATAATCTTCTTTATAAACGTAAACTAACCGCTCATCAAGCATTAATGATGGGTGCATAAGGTTTAAGCTTGCGGTACTATCAATAAAGCTACCCATAAGGCTGCTAAACTGAAAAGCGAATTCTTTAAAGCTTGTATCAGCATCTTCGTCATATACCCATTCATAATCAGATGTATCATAGCAGCCCAATAAACCAATTGCATGGGTTAGGTATTCGTCTATATAATCCGCACTTATAAATACATCATGTCCCATTTCTGCAAACAACAGCAAGCTATCAAGGTCGTTCTCTGTGTGCGACATCCGCTTGCTGATGTATACATAGCTTGCAGTGTGCTCAATGGCACTGGGGCTGAGCTCTTTGGCCAACGACTTTTTGATGGTAACAAAGGAATCGTTTTCAACCCTTGCTTCCAACAAGCTGTATATCAGGTAGTTATCGTATGGCTGCTCTTGATTGTATTTATAGTCTTCTTCCCAGCTTAGTTCATCATTACCGCCCAGCACAATAACCAATATCAATATCACCACTAGTACACCTGCACCAATGCCAATTAATAATGGGGTTTTGTTCTCTAATTTCAGGGCTTATCGTTTTTTGATTGAGCTAATAAATGTTTGAAATTGTGGGCTCAGTATCTCATAATGTTTAAGTACAATTACCTCATCGCTATACCATACGCGCTCAAAGGCTAGGGTTAATTGCCTAAAGGTTTTTCCTTCAGGTTTTTCATACATCTCGCGCACATATTGTCCGTTGGTTTTATCACGCTTCCATTTTATCCAGTCTCTAAGAGACAGCTCTTTGATAACCGACAAATAGTATAATCTAATGGCCATACGGTAGTCTTTGGCTTCTAAGGCAAGGCGCAGCGCTTTTTCCAAGTCCGATTCGTGCAAGTTATCTTCAATCTCATCTAACCTTACCGGGCCATTATTACCATTAGCTATGCTAGTGTTACTGTCTAAAAAGCCCAACTTAACCAGCGTGAAAACCAGTAGTGCCAGTGCGGCAATAACACCTACAATAAGGATTAACTGACCTACTGGCCCAAGATTAAGGTTGAAGTTGCCGTTTGCTTCATCTTCATTGTTTCGCTTATCTTCATGTTTTTCTGTTGGGGTATCTTTTGTTGCTTCCTCCTCTATTTTCTTTTTACTAGAGTAGTCAATCCCATTGCGTTTTTTATTCCAAACCTCCCTATCGAAAGGCTTAGGCTGTATATCGCTATCTCGGTATGCTTCGTCTGAGCTATAGTTCTCTGCACCTTGCGCATCAGTTTGGGCTAGTAAAACAGAAAATGGGCTATTTTCTGGCAATAGCCTATTGGGCTGAGCGCTTAGAAGGGAAGCATTCAGTACAACAAGTAACAAACTTGTAAGTATGGCTTTATACCTCTTGCTCAAATCCATACACCTTCTTTTTGGTGCCCAGTAGTTCAATTTTCGATAATAAAATAGTTGCAGTGTTTATTTCATTACTAGAGCTAATAAATAGTTTCATAGCCGCAGCAACAATGGCGAAGTATAGGGATGTAACAATACCTGCTAGCATACAAGTAAACAAGTCAGTTACCTTATCCATGGTTTCATAGCTAAAATCAAAAACCAATTGGATGCTTTCGAGGTAAAAGGTAAATAGTGTGGAGCAAAAAAGCGCCACAAACAAAAGCATTAGCAGCACTATAATGGCATTTAAGCCAATCAAATTGAGGTAATTTCCCTTTAGCACTTTAAAGGTGCGTTTAAGTGCCGCTATTGGATGAACGTTCTCGACATCCATATTAATAGTTAAGCCAATAATAAATGGAACAACCGGCAAGAGCATTGCTATCCAAAAACTAATGGTAAAGGATAAAATTAGCACGATAATAGCAGCGTATATGATAATGCCCAACCAGCGTTTTTTCAACACTTGCCACATGTTCATACAAAGTCCATTTGCCTGCTTATCACTAGTTTCCAGCCTTCTGGCTATGGTAATACCGCTAGTTAAAAGTATTGCCCAAAACGTTGTATTTACAATAAAAAAAAGCGGCTTTTCTTGAAGGTTATACATGCTAAAGAAATCGCCTAGCAGACTTACAACTTGTGAAAAAATGCCCACAAAGTTAAAAACGGCAAAAACCTCTCCATTAAACCCAAACATAAAACCCATTGAGTTTTTGAAAAATAACAAAGCTATAACGCCATAAGCAGCGCCTACCAATGCTCCAATTACAAGGTACCTGCCTACAAATGGCAATATACTGGTAAAAGTTTCAGCAATTACTTCTCCTACACCGCGAATTTTGCCCCAATCAATATCCGCAGTTTGGGTAGGTTGCATCTCATCCTTTGAGTGACGCTCTTTGAAGCCCAATTTAGCTTTGCGGGCAGGGTAATAAACGTAATAAAATAGAATGAAAATTAGGGAAGCCAGCATAATGCCAGCCCTCAAAACTATTGGGGCTTCAGTATACCGGGTAAGGAAGGATTCAATAAACCCAGCGATAACAAATAGGGGAGCGGTGCCTATCACAATTTTTAAGCCTCGTCTTGCCGATTGTATGAATGCCTGGCTGCGGCTATAGGTACCTGGCACTATCAAACCCGAACCGAAAATTATACCAGCACCGCCTGCAATTATGATGGCGCTTATCTCGAGTGTACCATGCACCCAAATAGTGAAAAACATTTCTTTGAAAAGGCCTTGATTAATAAAATATTGCTGGAAGGCTCCAACCATTATGGCATTTTTAATGAGTATGAGTATGGTACCAACAGAAGCAAATACGCCCATAATAAAGGTTAAAAAGCTGACGCGTATATTGTTAAATGTAATACGCAGAAACATGGTGTCTTCTGCCTCATTTTTATACACACCCATTGGGTCACCTTTCGCTATGTTCTCATCAGTCATACTTACATAGCCATGCCCAAGTATAAACTCAGGGTACTCGGGGTCATATATGCTTGATAGCATACCAACACCTACAAATAGCAAGAAGATTAGTAAAGCCAGTAATAAGGCGCGCCTACCTTCAAACAGTATTTGTGGTAGTTCATCCGTCCAAAAATCGATTAGCCTGCCACGTTTGCCTTTCTTGTTTTTGTAGAGGCCCAAGAAAATTGATTGCGCAATATTGTTGAGGTAAACCCTTACGGAACGATTGGGGTAAAACGTACGGGAATACGAAAGATCGTCGGTAACTTGAACAAACAGCTCGCTTAATTTTTCCGGGTCGCTATCTTTCCGGTCAAGCATTCGTTCAAAATCATCCCACTTTTGCTTATTTTGGTTGATGAAATGAGTCTCTCTCATATTAGGTAATTGCCCTTACAAGGCTAAAATTATAAAAAAGGCTTGAATGCGCACCATAGATATCACAACAACGCAAAATGTAACCATACAATATGAGCTGGCCGATTTGAAAGATCGGTTTTTGGCTTGGTTAATTGATGTTATCGTAATAGCGGTATCTATAAGCATATTCGCACTTATTTTGTTTACAGCTTCCACATCTGAGCGCATTGCCGTCTATTTTCAAATCTTAGTGCTATTCCCGATAATATTATTTTATTCTTTGGTTTCCGAAATATTAATGGACGGTCAAAGCCTAGGTAAAAAAGCATTGGGGTTAAGGGTGGTAAAGCTCAATGGGCGCCAACCATCACTTAGCGATTACCTTTTTAGGTGGGCTTTTCGAGGGTTGGATATTTATTTTTCCATAGGAGCTCTAGGCTCAGTGTTAATTAGTTCTTCACCTAGGGGGCAGCGTATGGGCGATTTGGTAAGCAACACCGTAGTTGTGCGCACACAACCGCAGCTTAATTTCAAGTTGAATGATATTATGCGCATAAACACAATAGAAAATTATGAGCCTAAATACCCTGAAGTACGACGGTTTACGGAGGATGATATGCTATTGGTAAAGCAAACTATAGAGCGCGCTCGAAAATACCCGAATGAAAGGCACAAAGAAGCCGTTAAATTATTGGTTGATAAGCTTACCACCGAAATGGGCATTGCCCCGCCAAAATCTGACTACTTAGGCTTTTTGCGCAATGTGGTAAGCGACTACATAGTATTAACCAGATAATTTTTTCATTTTGCACAATAATTTCGGTCGGATATAACCACAATCTCCATTAAATAAATAGCGTTTTATACAAGAACGTTAAAATGGAGGTGGGTAATGAAAACTATATTATCGCTGCTGCTTATAGTCCCGGTGTTGACAATGGCAACACCTTTGATTCCAATTCCTTCCGCTTTTCCTGATTACTACTACACTAATTTCAATTGGGATACTTTTGAACAATGGCACATAGCCAAAACCCCAATTGACCCAAATAATGTTGATTATAACTTGTTGCAGGCTGCCATATTTTTTTATACCAATCAATACCGCAAAAGTAAACGTTTAAAGCCAGTGGAATTTAAGTCAAACTTATGCAGTGCTGCCATGCACCATACCAAAGAAATGGGCGACAAACGCTTTTACGACCATGTAAACCGGAAAGATAGAAGCATGCGCACAGTAATGGATAGGGCGAAGCATTTTGGGTTTTATGGCGGTGCTGTAGGAGAAAACTTAGCATTAGAGTTTTTGATTGATTACAAAGCAGAGGCTAGTTACTGGCACGAGCAAACTGATGGTGGCCTAAAATTCTTTTATGGCGATAGTGGCCACAACAGAGGGTATATACCGCCACATACCTACCTAAGTTTGGGAAAATCTATTGTGAAGGCGTGGATAAACTCTCCAGGACATAGGGCCAATTTGCTCGAAAAAGAGTTTATGTACCTTGGGGTTGGCGTATATGTAGAGCCTGAAACCCAGGGAAATGCAAATATTCCGCGAATTTTTGCGGCACAAGTTTTTGGTGGATGATGGCGTAACACACCGCTTGGCATTAAAATTGATGGGTTTTTGTTGGTCTAAATCAGGTAATTGCCTTATTTTGTAATTATGAACTACCATCGTTTTTTTATAGCAGTTTTGCTATCGTTTTTTATGGTGATTGGCACTACAACTGCTAATGCTCAAGGTGGCGAGAAACAACTTGTTCAGTTATCGGGGTTGGTGCTTACCAGCGATAGTCTTATAGGTGTGCCATATACTACCGTAATTGTAAAGGGTACTGGCCGTGGCACGGTAAGTAATGGCCAAGGCTTCTTTTCAATAGTTGCTGAGCAAGGAGATGAATTGATATTTACATCAGTGGGTTTTAGTTATGGGCAATACAAAATAAGCGATACGCTTGATGAGCAACGCTACTCAATTGTGCAGCTTTTAACTCCTGATACTATTTTCCTGCCAGAAACAATGGTTTTTCCGTGGCCAACAAAAGATCAGTTTAGAGAGGCGTTTTTATCGTTAAATATACCGGCGGGCGATATTGAAATTGCCAAGCGCAATTTGGAGAAACAACGATTAATGGAGCTAGGCGAAACCTTAGCGTATGACCCAGGCGAAACAGCACAGTTGTACCTGCGTAGCGAAGCGCAAAAATTCTATTATGCTGGGCAGGCACCACCTATGAACATATTTAACCCGATTGCGTGGGCCAAGTTTGTGCAAGCTTGGAAAAATGGTGATTTCAAGAAGAAAAAATAATAGCTAATAGTGGTCTTGCATTAATTTGTGAGCCGCTATAATACCACTTAATGCCGCACCCGGTATTCCTTGGCCCGGGTAGGTACTATCTCCACAAATATATGCGCCCGTGCCATCTAGGCGGGCATCTTTCATTTGCCACGGCTTAATGCTTTTGTATTGAGGGTAACCACCCACAAAACCATACTTTCTATGCAACCAATCTTGCCACGCCTTGGGGTTTGAGCTGTAGCTATAAAGTATTTCATCTGCTTTTAGAAAACCAAGACTTATCAAGTTGCTTAATATAGCATCCTCAATCAGGGCTTTATCAAAATTTTGGTTTAGTTCAGGGTTCGGCACATGTGTACTAACAGATGCTACAACAGTGCCTTTGGGTGCTCTTTGGTGGTCATCGGTATGACTTAAACTTAAGAATATACTGCTAGCACCTATTAACGGTAATGGCACATTTAAGTGGATTTGATGATGCAGACTTTCAAATTGACGTGTGCGCTTAAAGGCAATACCCATTTGGAATGCACTGTTTAATTTGGCACTATCCATCAAGTACTTTTGTTGTTTGCTTTTAGTTGAATCATCTTGCCAAAATTCTAGCGTGTTGTTTAGCGGCACCGACGATATTACATGCTTGCTGCTAAACGTATGAGTTTCGGTAATTACCTTATATCCATTATCGTTCTTTACTTGCATTACCTTTTGCCTTGAGCGGTAATCACTGCCATTGGCCAGCAAAAATTCTACTAGTAGTTTCGGTAATTCAATCATACCTCCCTTAAGATAGTAGTTTCCATAGTTTGTGTAGCACAAAGCCGCGCTGCCAAACAGCTGATTTACTTCTTGGTGGGTGTTTTGGGCGGTAATCATCAACTGTGCATCCACAAATTGTACAAATGCTTTATTGTTGATTAAACCATGCTCAGTTAACCAATCTTCAATAGTACCAAATGCATAGGGTAAACTCTTTACTTGCGATATAGATACATTACGTGCCATTTGCAATAGGTCGTCAAAAGAAGATGGTGGAAAAGAGAGTTGTTTGCTTGAACTATTCCATACCAATTGACTTACTTTATAAGCCTTGCTCCAGAATGCGCGTTGACCGCTAGCGCCAAAAACCCGCTCTGCTTCCCCAATCCATTGTTCCAAATCTTGATATCTATTAACTGTTTGCCCGCTCAAATGCACTTGCATGGGTAGCTGCAGCGGTATAGCGGGTAGGCTAATACCTATTTGCTGGAGCAGGTATTGAACTGGCATATGGTCGTCCAACCCTACTAGGGTAGTCGCGCCGCTCTCAAACCAATAACCTTGCCTGTAATAGCTACTTGAGCAACCACCAGGCAGGTAGTTTGCCTCAAGCACCAGCACTTTTTGGCCTTGCTTAGTTAGCATAGCTGCTGCACTAAGCCCCGCCATGCCACTGCCAATTACTATCGTGTCAAAGCTTGTTTCTCCAGCACCTTTCCTAAGTAAGTGTTTAATGTTTTCCATTAACCATTAAACAAAAGTGGTAACTTATTGTTCTTTGGTGGTTAATCATGATAACCGCACATTATGGATACATTTATTGATACACAGTTTGATTTTAACAGTGGCGCTAGCAATGTTTACAGTGCTTCAACTAGGAAGGATACAAAGCAGCAACAAATTGCCGAAGAGTTAGGCGAGCACCATGTTGGTACCTCAGCCGATACACCAATGCGACCAGATGCATTTAAGATGAGCGATGACGAAAAGATAGCACTTATTGAGGGGCATTTTAAGCAAATAATGGACGTGCTAGGCCTAGACCTTACAGACGATAGCCTAAGTGGCACGCCGTATAGGGTGGCTAAAATGTATGTGCAAGAAATATTTAGTGGATTAAACCCGGCCAATAAGCCAGATATTAAGTTGTTTGAAAATAAGTACCAATACAATGAAATGCTGGTAGAAAAGGGGATTACTTTTTACTCAAACTGCGAGCATCACTTTGTGCCGATTATAGGTAAGGCACATGTGGCCTATATATCGTCTGGTAAGGTAATTGGGTTATCTAAGCTAAATCGTATTGTACAATATTATGCTAAACGACCTCAAGTGCAAGAGCGACTTACCGTGCAAATTGCCGATGAGCTAAAACGAATACTGCAAACAGATGACGTTGCAGTTTTGATTGATGCACAGCATTTGTGTGTATCTTCAAGGGGCGTTGAAGATACGAGTAGTAGCACGGTAACCAGTTATTATGGTGGTAAGTTCAAAAATGAGTTTACCAAAAACGAGTTTATCAAATACGTTGAATTGTAGTTATGGCAAGTTATATTGTAGTAGGTGGATCAAGTGGCATAGGGCTATCACTAGCCTTAAGGTTAGCAAAAGAGGGGAATAAGGTTACCGTGTTTTCAAGAACAAACCCCGAAGCGTTGCAAGTAGATAATATAACTTATGTTGATTGGGATGCCGTTGAAAATGATTTCCCTGTAGATAGTCTACCACAACAAATTGATGGCTTAGCTTATTGCCCTGGGAGCATTACACTAAAACCCTTCCACGGGCTCAAGCTACAAGACTTCCAAAAAGATATTGATGTCAATTTATTTGGTGCCGTAAAGAGTATTCAAGCTGTATTGCCCATCCTTAAAAAGGCTGAAAAGCCTACGTCTATAGTATTGTTTAGCACCGTTGCGGTGCAAACCGGCATGCCATATCATGCTTCAATTGCTGCGGCTAAAGGTGCTGTTGAGGGTTTAACCAGGTCGTTGGCTGCTGAACTTGCACCAGCTAGCATTAGAGTAAATGCTATAGCACCTTCATTAACAGATACGCCTTTGGCTGGCAGGTTACTTTCAACACCAGAAAAGCAAGAAGCCGGAGGCAAAAGGCATCCGTTGGGTAGGGTAGGGAAGCCAGAAGATATTAGTGCTATGGCAGCCTACCTTCTCGGCTCGGAAAGTGCTTGGGTAACGGGGCAAATATTTGCGGTTGATGGCGGTATGGGCAGCTTAAATCGTGGCTAACCTAGAAGGGGTATCCAATTGCGATATTGAATATCAAATTATCTTTCCTCCAATCTTTGCTACGCCATTCCATCTTATTAAAGGCCCATCGGTCATTCACAGGTAAGCTTGGCTTCCTGAATGGCAAAGCAACATCCAACCTTATTATTACAAACTGAAAGTCTAACCTAAGCCCATAACCGCCCCCAATGGCAAATTCTTTATAAAAGTCTTTAGAAAATTTTGCACCAGGCCTTTGAGGGTCATCCCTCAACAACCAAATATTGCCGATATCAACAAAGAAAGCACCTTTGATAAATTTGTATAAGGTATGCCTAAACTCTGTACTCCATTCTAATTTTATATCTCCAGTTTGATCAGGGTATGATTGGTCGGTATTACTGCCATCATAAGAACCAGGGCCCAAGGTGCGGAAGCGATATGCGCGCATGCCAATAGAGCCACCACTAAAAAACTGCTTGATATAAGGCGTACGGTCAATATTGCCATAGGGAACCGCAACACCAGCAATTACCCTATTTACCCATTGTGTTTTTGAATGGATAACAAAGTAATATCGGGCATCTGTTTCTATACGGAAATATTGGGCAATAGGAACTCCAGTTATTTGCACCTTACCATCTTTATTTTTACTGATTGCATTTCCAACAGCATTGAATACATTGCCAGCAAGTTGCACATCTGCATTTAGATACCAATAGTTTTTCAACGGTCTTTTAGTATCAGGGTTATAAAAGGTGTATACATGCTGAAACCCTAGGATAAAAACATCTTCAAAGTTACTGCGCAGTACAGGGTTTTCAGCGAGTATTATATCAAACTCCTCACTGGTATTTATGGTACGTATCCGCTGCACAAACATGGGTGAAAACTGATGGTGGTGTATTGAGGTTCGTCTCCAATCATAGGTAATATTTGCCCCAAATGAGTTTAAGGAGAAAAATTGATACCTACTTTGGAAACCCTCTGATAAGCCAAACCTTGTACGAGGCGTGTATTGCGTAGCTTTGTTCAAAAATTTCCAAGGCACTACAAACCTTGGTATACTTAGCTCCCAATTAGCATTAATCTGCATGGTGTTTATAAAGCTTGCGTTTCCTTTGCCCACTTGGGTTTCAACACCGCCCGATAAGGTGAGGCTCATTTCTTCGGCCCCTCTAAAAATGTTGCGATTAACGTATCCTATCGAGGCAAATGTACCTAAAAAGTTAGTGGTGGTGTTACTGGCGTTTAGTTCAGCGGTAATGGATTGAGTATTTCCAGGTGTCATATATATATATGCATCTAAAGAGTCCTCGCCAACTTTTTGATATTTAATATTCACAAACTTAAACACGCCAAGGTCAAGCATTTTATTTACCGAGTAGTTGTGGCGTGTTTGCGAAAACCGATCCCCTGGAATGGTTAAAAGGTTTCTGCCAACAGCAGATACCCTAATGTACTTTTTTTTGGCAGGGGGATACACAAACATAAACTTCCTGAACTGAGAAGTGTCTCCAACTAAACCTTGGTCTTCTTTATCAACGGTATAGCCTGGAAAGATGTATACATTACGGAAGTAGAATTGTTGATGTTTTGTGTTTGTGTCTGGTGTTTCTACATTATAATAAATGTCAACCTTGGCATCGCCAATGGTGGTGTCTACATAAAAGTAAACATAGTCGGGGCTAAAGGCATAGTAACCAGAATCTCTAACTAAAGTTGAGATGGTGTTGCGGTCGTTATTAAGCAAATCTAGCTTATACATTCTACCTTCAACAGTCTTAAGCAAATCTTTATTATCGTAAATTATGCTATTGATAAGGTCTGTACTGTCCTCCGGAAAATGAATATTGCGAATGCGGTGCCTGCCCTTTGATGTCATGTAGTAAGTAACGCTTATCGTTTTTTCCTCATTATCCATTATTTCATACTCAATGCTTGAGCCGAAGTAGCCTTTTTCGCGCAAGAATTTTTCCATTAATAGCCTGCTTCTATCAACATCAGCTACGTTAAGGTACACGGGAGGCTCACCGATTTTGTTTTTAAGGAAGTTTCTAAATCCTTTTTTGGGAATTGAATCACCTTCATCAGACAGTTTCATTTTAGGACTCTTAATCCGCTGGTAAAACCAAAGTCGGGTGCGAAACAGTCCAATGAATTTTTTATTAGGTTGCGGCCTTACATTGTTTGTAACCTCGCCCGCGGTTCTGGTTGCTTTGTGTACCATTTCTGGGTTTACGTATTCCAACTCGGCCCCAACATAAAGCTTCTTGCCCTCTGGTATTAGCTTGGTAGCTGTACAGCCACCTGCCAGTAAAACCACAATCAACCATAAAATTAAATGCCCAAACTTCATTCTTCTTCTTCAGTTTTTGGAGTCTCTTTTGGTACTTCTGGCACAGAGTTATCTTCCGGCTCTTTTTCCTGTTCTTTTTGTAACTCCTCTTCCCTTTTTTGTTTACTTTTTATCTTTCTAAAACTGTGCTGAAAGGATAGGCCCACACCCGTTCTATTAACATTGTTTTGGTACAAAATACTGTAGTCGGATGTGTTGAACACCTTAACCCTGTACTTACCGCTTTCGGTAAGTTTATATTCAATTACAAAATCGCCGGCCCATTGGGTAAACCCACTACCTTGGTTGGGGTTGCCCGTATTGCTCTCTAGGTTTACATCTCCACCAGCTTTTATTACTAGTCGGTCGTTAAACAATTGTTGGCTCACATCTAGGCCAAGCGCGGTAACGGTATTGTTGGCATCGGTAGCCGAGTAGCCTTGGTAGGAATTTGCATCAATATTAACGGAGAACCCTTTTACTTTGCTGGTAAACTTACTTAGTTGTTGATTGATGAGACCGCTCACACTTTTTAGGGCAGCATTGGTTCCTGGTACACCTCCACCACCAATACCTGTGCTGCCATCGGTTATAAAACTGTTCATTAACAGTAGTGCAAATACTTGTGTGTTTAGGGTGCTCTGGTCTTGCCTAATTTGCTGTAAGCGCCTACTGGCAATGCTGCTTACCCCACTTTCATCTTGCATGCGTATGTCAAACGATATTTCTGGGCTAGATAATCTGCCGCGCATGCTCAATACTACGTCTATTGGTTTAGGCTCGCGAGCATCTGATTGTTCTTGTGCGGATAGGGTAGTAGCCTGCTCTCCAATTAAGGCGTAAGTGCTTACGCTAGTTTTGTATATGGCATTGATGTATAGTTGGGCGTCCATAGGGTCTCCGCTCATATCAATACGGCTTCCTTTTTCAATAATAAACTTACGTTTCAAAAAGGCTTGGGTCATATTATAGTTGCCCCTAACTATCTCAAGCCCCCCTATTATCGAAATGTTTCCCTTTGATGGGATGTTCACCGCTAAATTGCCTTCAGCTACTACTTCAAGTTGATCTCCAGTGGCTGCATCAATTACTACTACAAATTCGGCATCATCTGTTACCTGTAGGTTTAGGGTTAAGTCGATGGGCAATGATGTTACCCGGTATCTTTTGGGTTGCGCAAGTGTATCGCCACTATTTGGGTTGTAGTATATTACATATGGTGCGTCTTGTATGCCATCCTCTAGCGTTAATGGCGATACGGTTACTTTCGTGCCTTTTTTTGTTACGGTTGATATATCAGCAATTGGTAGCGTAGGTGTGCCTGTAATACGGGCATTAACGCCTAGTATCAAATTGCCGTAAAATAGTTCTTTGATGTTTGGCTTAGTGTTTAAAAATTGAAAACCGCTGGTATTAAACCGCAAGTCAAACCTAAAATTGCTAAAATAACTGTGGTAAATAGAGCCGGAAAGATTAGCAGGTTCATTCCTTGCGTCTTTAATTGTCAGTTTGTTTAGCGAAATTTCTTTGCTCGTGAAGTTCACTTTTTCATTATGCAACTGAAACTTAGTGCCCGCATACAATACAAAAGTTTTTACGCTATCAAAACCTATATAGCCATTTACTTCGGGCTCATTAAAAGTACCCTCAATACTGGCTTTGCCAAATAGATAACCTTCACTGTCTTTTACAAAATCTTTTAAAAACGGATCGAGTATTTTAAGCTCAATCTTTCCAATATCCAACTTACCTGAAATGCTTTTGGTATTAGTATTTATTTTCCCATCTAGCGAAAGGTTGTTGATGCCTTTAAGCAACACTTGCATGTCGATTTCTGGGCCTTTACGCACACCGGTAATGGATAAATCACCTACTGAGCTTAAGTTTATAACAATGTTAGACACTTTCAAGTCAGATACTAAGTCTAGCCCCTCTGATAAATCGTATATGGTAGCTTGCCCATCAATGGTGCCAATAACATCAAGCCCACTAAATGCCACCAAATCGGATAGCTCACCCAACGGAAAGTTGTTGAAACTTACACTCAGCGGGTTTTTGCCATTAGCACTATCAGGTGTATTAAATTGAAACTTCCTAGGTCCACGTTCAAAACCAAACCTATCAAAGGTCAACGCCTCAGGCGAAACGATCAATCTATTACCTTTGAGGTTTTTCCATTCATCACCGTTTAGTATCATAGGCCTATCAAAGGCAAACCAGTATTCGTCGTCTTTTTGTTGCATGTAGCCACCAAGCTTAAGGCGGTATAATGTTGTATCAGCATCATAAATCGATAAACCGTAACGTAGGCTATCATTACGGATAAAAGTATAGGCCTGCGTGTGGGGAATATTAATTTCGGTGCCATACTTTAAAGTATCAATCATTACCATTGCACCAAAAAGTTTGCCGCGCCCACCAGACCGTATTGTAACCATATTTATTGATAGGCTATCGTACTTTAAATCAGGCACTAGCGCGGTAATGATTAAGTCTCCTTTTTCATTATCAAACCTACCGGTAATTGAAGCCGTATCTAATATCAAGCCCGGCAAAACTATGTTTAGCAAAGGCTGCGGATTGCTTGCAGTTAGCAACATGTCAAATTGCTGCGGCTCCTTCACCTTATATTGGTTAACTACGGTGTCACCTACATTATTGATGTAGGTAGTGATAAATGATTGCAACTCGCGAGGCAATGCTTCAAGGTTATATTTGCCAGCGATATAACCATTGAGTAAAGGCGACCGTATTTCAATGGTTTTTCCGGTATCACTATCAAAAGCTTGCACAACAAAACTGTCCATATTAAAAACTACGATACTATCGTTTACCTTAATATCGCTTATCACTGCCTTTCCATTTACATCGGTTGAGCTAAGGCCTTGCAAGTCCACGTTCATATCAAGGCTTATGCCCATTGGCGATTTAGCTAAGTTGAGCTTGTGCAGGTTAATGGTATCCAACGATGCCACGAAAGAGAAGTTGGCATTAGTGGTATCAAGGTTTACTAGTCCGTCAAAATCAAACTTTAGGTTAGGGTCATCAATTTGTAACTTACCATTAAATTGTTTCTTGTCCACTTTACCACCTACGGCTATATTGCGGTAAGTATATTCCATCGCTTCTATCTCGGTAATGTTTGCAATTATAACGGTATGTAGGCTATCAATACTTAAGCCTCTTCCTTCTAAGGTGGCCGTAAGGCTTACTTTTCCAAGGTCCTCAGTGCCTAGCAATTCTCCTAAATTAAAAGTATCTATTTCGATTTCACCATTGTACGAAGCATGCGTATAAGTACTGTTAAAGTTTGCGGCCAAGTCTGCGGTTAAAGTACCTAGGTCGGTAGACAGTAATCCATCTAGGGACATATCTGTAATGGTGCCTTTAAAGGTGCCAGCATATGCCACGGTGCCCAATTTCATCACCAAATCTGGTAATGAATCACCAGTAAAAGGGGCAATTTCATTAGCAGTAGTTCTTAAGTAGTCTAGGTCAACAGTAAATATGGTATTATCAATATCGGGCAAGCCAATAGCCTTAATGTTACCTGCCAAGCCTGTTTCTCCTTGGGTTTTAAGTAACACATTTTGTGCGTTTATTGAGTCTAGTTTACCGCCTATGCTGCCTGTGAGGCTAACGGTTCCAAACTTTTTAATTTCTTTTGGTATCCCAATGTCGCCAAGTATAGCTACTATATCATCGAAGTTAGTGATGAGTTTATTAAGTTCCAACTCAAAAGTTGCTGTTTTATAATCAGGCAATCCTCTTGCTGCACCGCTAATCTCTATTTGGGTAACAGAGTTGGTTTGTAACTTAATTAAGTCAACATTTAAATCGTCAACGGTGCCATTGGCTTTTACAGCTATATCCAACATGGCCTGCCGGGCTTTTGGTGCTAAGATACTGTCCGTCCATAAAAAGGGTAGAAACGGCTCTAGGTCGCCAACTTTTATTTTGGTTTGCTTTAGGTCAAGATTAACAGCTAGGTTGGGGGCTAGGGTCAATAGGTCATTAAAGCTCTCGTACGCTGCTGTTGCATCCAGCTCAACCTTTATGCCCGGGGTAGCTAGGTTAAAACCTTGTATGTTAAGGTTTTTATCGGTAAAGATTAGGTCGCCAGCTAAGTTATTTAACTGTAAACCTTCACCGGCATTTAGAGCGATGTTGTTAACATTGGCCTTTAAGGAGTTCCCTTCCCAAGCGGCATCTTCAATGGATGCATTTAGGTTAGTAATGTTCAAGTGGTTATAGTCAAACCCATCAATCTTTGGCTTGTCGGCCTGATTAATCTTTACGCTTAAGTTTTTCACTTCAAACCCATCGAGTGAAAAAGCCCATCCGATATCTGGTAAAATAAAAGCCATGCCAGTATCAACTGCGGTGCTTGAAATGGTAGTATCAGCTTCTACAGTACTTGAACTCGAAATAGCTATATCAATTTTGCTGTTGGATATGACAATGTGTTCTCCGGCAATGATTTGGTTATTGAGGTCTAGTTTATCAAGCGCCAAATCAGCTTCATCAATATAAGTATCCAACTCAAGCCCATCCATGCTTAAGTGGAAACGTACATTGGTAAGGTAGGCTTGCCTAGCAGTAATAGCCCAATTGCTAGGTGTGGTGTCTACTGGTTTTGTTGAATCGCTAAACGCATCAATAATGTATTGGAAATTGAAATTACCCGTCTCGGGTGATTGACTTAAACTACCGACGGCATCTCTTAATATTACCTTATCAATTTGTACTTCTTGGCTTAGGAGCCTCCAAATGCTAATATCCACCTCTAACATAGCGGCCGACAATAGGGTATCGCCGTTTGGCTCTTCAACATAAATGCCTTTAAGCATTACATTATCGATAAAATTGATTCGCACCCTATCTATACGGAATACCCCACCCGTTTTTTCGGCTAATATAGCGGTAGCCTTAGTTGCAATATATGTTTGCACTGCCGGTATGCGCAATGAAACGAGCAAAAGCAATATTAAGCCTAAAAGCCCCAATAGGGCATAGGCGGAAATCTTCAAGAATCTTTTGAACACTGCTTTCAAGATAAAGCAAAATTAGCATTATGTTCTGACGCTTAAGGTATAACCTAAAAACGTTTGTTTCTAATATCTTTTTACTGCAAAAACTAATCTAGTATAAACCTTACCGAAATGGCTAAGTCGCCTCTAATGAAACCTATGTATCGCAATGCCGAAAAAGCGGGTTTGTAATCAATACCTAGATTTACTGGGGCGTTTTTGAAGGTATAACTGCAACCCACAATAGCATCAAGACCAACACCAAAATAAGCCTCGTCTCTGGCCCAATAAGGATTGCCGCCCCAAAATGGACCACGATCTCTGCCTCTAACCCTTGAGCCATAAAAACCTACGTGTGCTCCACCGCCAAAGTAAAGATCAAATTCAGGTGCTTTTTTAGCAGGATAAATGTGATATTCATACAAGCCTATTACCTCCCCACTTCTGCCACGCGCGCCAAAAATCATTTCCAGCCCTGATCGCTCATTAAAAAGGTGCTTATAAGTAATGCCAAACGGTGAGCCGACCCTAACACCTAGTGCATTTTTGTAATTCTGTGCAGTTGCTTGGGGTGCCAATGCGATAACCATCAGCGCCAACAAAGCGGGAATGGCGATATTCTTAATTTTCATGCTGCTTAGTTTAGTTATTGGCTAGTAGGCAATTTGTATGCTACATAACCAATAAACAATCAAGTATTTGATTGTCAGCAACTTAAATCAGTAAGCATATGGTATATTTATGGATGTGGGGAAAGTTGGGGCAATAATTGTAGAATTGCCTCCCTACTTTTTACCCAATATTGACCACCTTAGCTCGTTTAGATACCACTTCAATTTCTCATATCGGCTTTTGCCTTCCAGCTCAACGCTTAATGCCGTAAATATGGCAGGGTTGAGTGCTCGCCTTACCTGTTTTCCGAGCCAAGTATCATTGGCATAAGGTAACTTTTGGTCAGAAAGATTTGGTTTCAGGGCAGGTAAAACATGCTTGAAAAATACATTTCTGTTATGCCAATACAAAGCATCATTTCGTTTCGGCATTACCTCCATGCCCAAGTGGGCAGTAAGGTGATGGTGGTCGAGCAATAAATAATTAGCGCTATGGGCAAACAAATTGTGCGCTAAAGTGGCCTCAATAAAAGGCATGCCGATAAGGATTTCGCCTAAAACAAATTTTGGAAAAAGGGAGCGATGAAACACAAAGCAGTCAAAACCCGGATGTGGATTACCTGTTTCAGCCCATATTTGAGGTAGTTGCTCAACACCAGTGTATATGGGCGCAATCCTGCGCCTGTTAATTATTAGCGCATCGTGCCCTTGGTTGATATAGTTGGCCACTGCTTGATAAAAAAATGGCTGCAGTATTATATCTGCATTGGTATAAATCAAATATTCGGCATTGCTATTGTCATACAACGCACGTAATATGTCGCTGATAAATGGGAGTTTCTTATCAGTGTTCAACCCATCAACATCCAACGCCGAGCGGTTTAAATAGGGTAGTTGTTTAAAGTGGCTCTCTACCATTACTTCGTCCTCGGGATAGCATATTGCCAATAAATCAACCTGGTCATTGTTTGCATACAAGCTTGCGATTTGCATTGAGTTAAACACCAATGGTTGCACCGTATGAAGTTCTGTTCCTTCGGGAGCATTAACCGGGTTGATAATATGTGCTAGGTGTAACAAGGGCAGGCTAAGCGCTTTTTAATAGCTATTTTACTAAATTAGCAAGAATAATAGGTATAATAGCAAAGACCACTAAGTAAATACCCAAAGTATACTAAGTATAAAATTCGCGCAGCACTTAATGGCTTTAGATACCGCTAAATTTACACTTCCATCACCCACATGGCTACAAACGCTTCGCTACAATGAGTGGTGGCGTTTCAAGGTGCCGTTTTTATTAGGTATCTATTTCTGGCAAATCGATTTTGCTTCGGTAAACATGCAAATCCTATGGCAATATGCGGCATTGTTAGTGGTATGGATGTTTGGTGCTGCTGGCTTCGGGTACTTTGTAAACGATTGTTTTGATATTGAACAAGATGCCGCTGCGGGCAAGCCCAATAAATCGGGCAATTTAAGTGTGCCTAGCAGGTGGCTGGTGGCTGTAGGTTTATTGGTAATAGCCTTATTGCCTTGGGTTTGGCTACCGGGCATGTTTCTCTCATATTTGCTAATTGGGGTGCATTTGCTCTCGTTTTTACTGTACTCCATACCGCCTATTCGTTTTAAAGAGCGATACTATTTGGGTGCTATTACCGATGCGCTATATTCTTACTTTTTGCCAGTGCTTTTGGTGGCTTACACGGCTTGGATGGTAAATAACCTGCCGCCCAACTACTATGTACCAAGCACCAACCAAGGCCTCGCGCTTGCAGCTTGGGCCTTAGCTGCAGGTATTCGCAATATTATACAGCACCATATATTGGATAGGCGTAAAGACCGCATCTCGGGCACGGCCAACATTATCAATAGGTATGGATTGAGGTTTAACGTAAACATGCTTCGTTGGTTATTTATACCTCTAGAGATTGCATTGTTTGCCGCCACCGTTTATTTTTCTGAGCACTATGAGGCATTATTATATAGCCTATTGGGGTTCTTCTGTATATGGCAATTGCTGCCAGTAGTTCGCATCAACCTCAGGCATCCGCTTAATTTACGTTTCGATTTGGGCATGTTTACCCTCAATGCCTTTTATGAGATATACTTGCCCTTTGGCTTTTTGATAGCCTTTGCCATAGCACAGCCATGGTATTGGGCTACGATACTGCCATATCATTTCTTCTTCCCAAATCCTCTTATTTCCTTTACATTGTGGGTATTGGCGCTTATCTTCCATCACCTGGTATTGCGCTGGCTGTGGATTGTAAGGCTTATATTGAGCCGTATTGTTAACTATTCTATACATTATACCCGCGTAGCTTATCGCTATTCGAAAGGCATTAAACCCTACGACCCAAGAAAAAAGCATGACGCCTGATAACCACATAGTAAACGGCCTATGGATTGGCACTAAGCTGAGCAATATTGAATTGCTTACCATGATGACTTTTATGGAGCAAGGCCATCGGTTTAGGTTGTGGGTTTACGAGCCGTTGGAGACCGCTATACCGCAAGGGGTAGAGCTTATGGATGCCAACATAATTATACCCGCTGAGCGTATTTTTAGGTATAAACACGCTAATGCATATGGGCACGGAAAAGGAAGCGTATCAGGGTTTTCAGATATTTTTAGGTACAAGCTATTGCACGACGAAGGCGGTTGGTGGGTTGATATGGATGTAGCTTGCCTTAAACCACTCAACTTTAAGGAGGAGTATGTTTTTAGAAACCACCACTCGCTTACCATGGTTGGCAATGTGATGAAATGCCCAAAAGGCAGCATATTAATGTGGAACTGCTACGAAGAGGCGATGCAGAAGGTAACCGATGAAAACCGTGACTGGCATTTACCCATACAGATATTAAATGATCAAATCGAAAGCCATGGGCTATCATCGTACATAAAGTCGGGCATATCAAACTATGATAAGTGGGATGAGCTAAAACGATTTGTGCTGGGCATGAAAACTCCACCCAGCAATTATTACTTTATACATTGGATGAACGAAGAGTGGCGCAGCAGGGGGCTTGATAAAAATAAGGTAAAGGCACGCACACTTTTGGGTAAAATGATGATTGACCGGCGCTTAATGCCCGCTTACTACTCACTTTGGCATTTGATGCAAGAAGAGTTATATTACAGCAAGATAGCAACCTATTTACCTTGGCTTAAAGATAAAACTCCACAATCATTACATAGATGAAAACATTTTGTACCGTATCAACCCGCAGCCACTTGAACCAAACCTTGGGCTTGGTGCGCTCAGTTGCCGGATATGGCGGCCAGTGGGAGTTTAGAGTATTAGTAGTAGAGCCAGAGCAAGGGATAGTTGAAGGGTTTGAAGGTGATGTAAAGTATACTATTGAAGGCCTGCATGCTTTGAGGCAAAACGAAAGTGCGGCTTCGCTAATGGACCACTATCGCAAAAAGCCTGATAACCTGAGGTGGTCGCTTAAGCCTATTTGGATGGAGTACTTGCTCGGGCAGGGTTACAATGAGGTGATTTATGTAGATAATGACATTGTGTTTTTTAACGATCCAAGCTTTTTGTTTGATGAATTGAAAAATGCGAGCATATTGTTAAGTCCTCATTGGCGCATTAAAGAGCCTGACATAAATGTGGATTGGTTTATTGTAAACTTTAGAGACGGGGTATATAATGGTGGATTTGTGGGTGCTAGCCAAGATGGCGCCGAGGCGTTGCAGTGGTGGGCTAGATGTTGCGAGTTTGCCTGCGAAAAAGATTATCGCCGGGGCTTATTTGATGATCAAAAATACTTGGACTTAATGCCAGCAGCTTTTCAAAATGTGAAAATTTTGCAGCACCGTGGTTGCAACGTGGCCTTTTGGAATGCACATGAAAATATTCGAAGCATAGAAAATGGGGAAGTGCTTATTAACGATGAGTACCCAGTGGTGTTTGTCCATTTTACCGATGATTTGATAAAACAAATAGATAAAGGGCAAGAGCCCGAGCTAAAAAGACTGTGGATGCTGCACCAATCTAATAACTTGAAACAAATACAGCCCAATGGCGGTGAGTAAAAAACGCGCTAGGTGGTACAAGCTGATAATTGTGGCTTTTACGCTTTTATTGGTTTTTATAGCACTTAAGGTGTATGTAGGCCCTGCGCCAAATGCTAGCGGCCTTACTGATTGGCAACACTTTAATGATAGCCTTAACTTAGCCAACAAGGCTTTTGCCGAAAACCACCCGCATAAATTTACTGATAGGCCTAGAAAGGTGGAAAAGGATAGCGGCATATATAGAATTGCCGTTCTTGGTGATTCTTTTATTTGGGGCGACGGATTGCCTTACGATAGTGCCTGGAGCCATAAACTGGAGCAACGGATATTGGTTAAATATGATAGCGTGGAAGTGATGCACTGGGGGCGAAATGGTTGGCAAACCAAGCAGGAGTTTGAGTTTTATGCAACAGAGGGAAAGAAGTACAAACCCGATTTGCTCATTATTGGTTATGTGGATAATGACCCCGATATGGGCCGTTTTGAGCATATGCATTGGGACTTTAGGAACAACTATTGGTGGTTGTATAAAATATGGCCCAGCCTTGCCGAGAAAATTTTGGCCGACTCTTACGGAAAAAGCTACGCTAATTGGTTAAAAAGGCTTTATGGCGATGAGAACATGAGCATTTATAAGCAACTCTGGACCGAGTTTATAGATACTTTGGATGCCCACAACCAAGATTACTTTGTAGTGCTTACGCCTGCTTGCTTGGCATACTCTTGCGATGAGTACTACCTTAAAATTGCCCCCGTATTCGATACCCTGGGGTTGGAGTATATTAACCTTATACCTGCTAGCACAGAGAAGCTTTCAGGATATAGCTATGAAGAGCTATTGGCGAATCCGGCAAACTACCACCCAGGTACAAAAATGACGAACGTATTTGCTGACGAGGTATTGAAATATCTTGAGACGTCAGGTAGGCTGCCGGTAAATGCTCAATGATACTGTTGATGCATACCTTGTATAAGTTGTTGAGAGGTGTGGTTATTCATGTGTTCTAGCACCTTAAATGGCTCGGCAAAATTCATGTCGCGTACTATCCATTGGGCATTTTCAATAGTGGATACCTCAACTAACACCTCATCTAACTTTGCTTGATGCCCGTGGGCCACAACCGCCAACGGATGTAACAGTGGCAAATATTTATATGCACTAAACAAGGCTGTTAGGTAATCATTAGGCGCATGCCTTTGAGATATTTTATGCAAGTTAGAAAACAGTAGCTGCGTGTCAATCTCTTGTTGTTTTTTCCCCTTTTCATCGTCAGTATATGGAAAAGCGCTGGCGTAGGTCAATATTTCATACAAGAGTGCTTGCAAAAGCTCGGTGTTTTGCTTGGTGGCAATAACCTCATTATTTACGGCCTTGGCAATAGTTTCGCGCACCCATTTATCACGTTCGTTCACCGTGTTTTCGATGATAGTGGTTTGCTCATACCAAGCAACCACCAGTTTTACCATGTCGTCAAACATGTTTTTATTGTATAGCTCGGTAGGCGTAATATTGGGTAGCGAAACAGACCGGTAAAATTCCACAATACGCTTCAACTCGCTAGCTGGCAGGTTTGATATGCTATACTCCTGCGGCAATACTACCGTATTGAAAAACACCTTGATTCCCTTTTCGTTGCAATAATGCACAATTTCGGGCATTTCGTGCCAATTGAGTGTTATAGGGCAAATGGCAAAGCTCATTTCGGTGCCTTTGCGCTGGGTGTACTCATAAAAATATTCAAAATTCTCCCATACCCGCTCAAACTTGGCATTCAACCTAATGCTCTCGTATGTTTCTTTCACAATAGAGTCGATGGATAGAATGATTGAGCATTGCAGCTTTTCCAGCAATGTTTTCGTTCGCTGGTTAAGCACTGTGGCATTAGTGGTTATATGTATCCTCGTTTCAGGATTATGGATAACCAAAGCATCCCAAATTTGATAATAGATGTCAATTAAAAAAGGCTCCCCGCCTAAAAAACGGGCATCCTTTAAGTAAGGCATAAATGGTATCAATTGCTCCACAAAAGCACTATCGTATGGATTGTGTATTGGTGAGGCATTCTCACGATTCTTGCGTATGGATGATGAGAAGTATCCATTGCACATTACGCACTCCAAGTTGCAAGTATTGCTCAGTTCGAACTCCATGCTGGTGGGCATGGGCTGCCATTTGCCACGGGTAAGGCCTTCCTTCACTTTTTTACTCAGCTGTACCAATTTGCTATCCGCACTCCAATCGTACCCGCGTGCACGCATGCCCTTAAAGTTGCGGCTCAATAGCTGCTTTTTGCACAGCGAGCAGCCACCATCTAAATTGTCGTTTTTAATGTATTCGCGCAGCTCATCAGCCGCTTTGCTATACCATATATCAATCAAACTATCTTTTGGATAAGCACCCAATATGTGGGTTCTATTATAGCAGCAAGCCGTAACGTTACCATTCTGCTCAAAATTGAGGTTGGTAAACGGCGCATGGCACAACACACTTTTATCGGCGGTGGTGCGTACATCGTTGTAGGCTTTTATTATTTCTGCAGGTAACATAAGTTTCTACTATCAAATATAGGGATATTACCCAAACAGGCTTTCGTACTTTTCCACCACGGCTTCTTCAGAGGGTTGTTTAAGAAAACGCAACTGTAAAAATGCCCCATTGGCCCCCAAATCATACGCGGCCTGGTCTTGCTTGCTAGTTTGGTGCAGGTAGGGCATCACTAAATCCAGCCTTCTTTGCAATACCCCGTCATTGGCACTGCCCATTAGGGCATCAAGTACCTTTAGTGTTTCCATATAACACTCAATAAACCTTATTGGGGTGGTTTGGGTTCGCAGTTGGCCTATGGCGGTGGGCATATCGGGGGCGTTAAGCAATGTCATTACTTTTTCGGTAAAAGGTAATTCCTGTGCAAGATTTTTACCCTTCCCTTGGTCGGTAAGCTCTGCATACCAGCAGATAGTTGCCACAGAGAGCAATTTACTATCGTTATCCCCAGTAAGCAAAGCTGCAATAGTTTGCGGGTTGAGGTTAATTTTTTTAAACTGCTCAAGGTCTGGGGCCGGTTGTGTTTCTTTTTCCGTTAGCCAATATCTCAATGTGCCTATAAACTCCTTAAATACTGCCACATTGTTTGTTGCTGTTGCAGTGTTGGTTTTTGTCGGTAGTGCTGCTTCAAAACAAGTTATTACTTCTAATAGCGTATCCTTTTCCAAATATTGCAATGATAGATATTCGGGAGCCCACACTACGTTAAAGTGCAGGTTTATACCTTCTTGGTTGGCCACGCTGAGCATTTCGGGCATGGTTTGCCAATTGCTGATTATGGGGCAAACGGCAAAAGTTAAGTAGGTACCTTTTTCCCGAACCAAATTTTTAAAGAATGTTAGGTTCTCCATCATCCTATCGTACTTGGCATTCACACGGATGCCTTCGTAAGTTTCCTTGTCCAATGAATCGATAGATAGGATTATGGCCACGTTCAACTGCTCCAAAATGCGTTTTCCACGGTTGTTTAGTATGGTACCATTGGTAGTAATGTGGACTTTAATCCTAGGGTTTATCTCAATTATCTTCTCCCAGATGTCGTAGTATATGTCAATTAAAAAAGGCTCGCCACCTAAAAACTTCATATCCGTTAGGTAGGGCAAAAACTCCGTTAGCTGCTCTACAAATGCTGGCGTATAGGGGTTCTCTAGCGCTGGCAATTGCTCACGGTTTTTCCTAATGCTAGACGAAAAGTGCCCCGAGCACATAGTACACTCCAAATTACAGGTGTTGCTCAACTCAAACTCCAATATCCTGGGCATACCTAGGTTGTTTATGCCCAGCATTGATTTCAACTTGTCGGTAGTGGAGGGGGCATGCGCAAACTCGTCGTAATGATAGGCCTTGGTACCTTTGTAGTTACCAGCAAGTATCAGCTCCTGGCAAGTGTTGCATCCTCCCCCCAAGTCATTATTGCGGATATTGTTTCTTAGTTTTTCTGCCGCAGCGCTGGTCCAAGCATCCTTTATTGTCTGTTTCGGAAACTTGCCCAGCACCTCTTTACGGTTGTAGCAGCAAGCAACCATATTGCCATTTGGTTCAAAATTAATATTTACAAAAGGCGCATGGCAAAGCAGGCTTTTGTTGGCAGTTTGGCGCGAGGCGTTATATGCTTTTAGTATATCTTGGTTAAGCATGGCTAATACATTCAAATATACCTATTTTTACAGGGTTCTACAATCTAACTACCCTGAAACAAAACACTCATATAATAGTTGCTTCGGTAAACCGCAGAGCCTTCTCTGAAACTTTCATTAGGCAGCATGTGGCCCATTTGCCATTTAAAATTAGCTACGCATGGGGCGCCTATTTAGGTTACAGCCTTGATGATAAGCAACTTTTACCTAGTTGGCTTGCCAAAACACCCTTGTTGGGCGCTAGCTTGCTGGTTGATAAATGGGTGGAGCTTATAAAGCAACGCAATGTTAAAATGATATTGGCCGAATACGGACCCGTAGGAGTGCATTGGTTGCCAGTGTGCAAAAAAGCGGGCATTCCGCTATTGGTTTATTTTCATGGTTTTGACGCTACAAGGGGAAGAATAGTAAAAGACTATCAATTGAAATACAAAGAGTTGTTTCAATATGCATCAAGTATAATTGTAGTATCAATACCTATGCGACAAATGCTGATAGATATGGGTGCCCCTGCTGAAAAGGTGGTTTTAAATCCATGTGGGGCAGATATGGAAATGTTTACTTTCTCAGATAGGGATAATGCTACTCAAACGATTTTATCCGTTGGAAGGTTTGCAAATACCAAGCGCCCTGATTTAGTGATAAGGGCATTCGAAAAAGTGAAACAGCTAGTGCCCAAAGCACAGTTGCGCATGGCAGGGGCAGGCGAGATGTTGCAACAGTGCAAGACCTTGGCTGCCGAATTGAAGCTTGAAAGCAGTGTACATTTTATTGGTGTTATAACCCCACAGCAAGTTGCGCACGAAATGCATGTGGCCAATGTATTTGTGCAACACTCCATGACTAGTGCCGATGGTGAAACTGAGGGTTCACCCGTATCTATTATGGAGGCTGGTGCCACTGGTTTGCCAGTGGTAAGCACACTGCACGCTGGCATACCAGAGATTGTAGAACATGGCACAACAGGCTACATAGTGCCTGAAGGCGATGTAGTAGGCATGTCAGAATACCTAGTAAAAATATTGGAAGACCATCGCTTGGCCGCCCATTTGGGAAAAGCTGCCCATGCAAGAATAGCTGAGCATTTCTCTTTGGAGCAGAATATCCGCATATTAACCGAAACCATAGAAAAGCATTTATAAGCCATGTGCGGAATACTGGGCGCCATACCATCCATTGACCGTCACCGATTTCAATCGGCACTAGACCGGTTGGCGCATCGTGGGCCAGACGGCGAGGGCATCTGGGAACATCCCAACCATAAAGTATTACTGGGGCATCGTAGGTTGGCTATTATCGATTTGAAGCCCGAAGCCAAGCAGCCAATGCGATTTGGGGCGCTTACTATTACCTTTAATGGGGAAATATATAATTACCAGCAATTGAGGCAAGAGCTGCAAGGCTTAGGCCAACCCTTTAGCACCGAAAGTGACACCGAGGTTTTACTTGTTGCATACCGGCAATGGGGGGCAAACTGTTTGCACAAGCTTCGAGGCATGTGGGCTTTTGCGATTTGGAATGATGCCGACCATACTTTGTTTTTAGCACGAGATCGTTTTGGCGAAAAGCCATTGTTTTATGCGCAAAGTGGCACCTATTTTACTTTTGGCTCAGAAATGAAGGCGATAATGGCCTTAGGAAATAATTGGCAGCCTAATGGCCATTTCAGAAAAATGGTTACAAATTACGACCGCTATGAAGGTACTGAAGACACTTTGGTAGCAGGTATCAAACGATTCCCTGCTGGGCACTATGGTATATACAAAGCCGGCCAACTAAAGCTGACCCGCTATTGGGATACGCTAGAGCACATAGCCAACACTAGCAATACTTTTGAAGAGCAGACTGAGCATTATCGTGAGTTGTTTTCGCAATCGGTGGCTCTTACCCTTAGAGCCGATGTACCAGTGGGGGCCGCCATTAGTGGTGGGTTAGATTCTTCGGCTGTGGTGGGTGCGGCTTGCCAATTTTACGGCAAAGATAGATTGAGTAGTGCCTTTACAGCAACATTTGCCAGCAGCAGGGTAAATGAAAGTAGTTATGCCCGCCAGTTGTCCGCAGAAAAGAATTTGCGATTAAACGAAATTACGATTGATGCGGCCACTGCACTGCGGTGTTTGCCAAACGACTTATATTATTTTGAAGAAATATACCGCACACCACCATCACCAATGATGGCGCTGTACCAACACTACAGGAAACAAGGTGTGTTTGTGAGCATAGATGGGCATGGCCCAGATGAAATGTTTAGCGGCTATGGAAATTTTATGCTGCTTGCCCTAATTGACGCAGGCATAAACCCTAGCAAATGGAAAGATATATTGAGCACCTATGAGCAAGCGCAGCCTGATAGGGGCATTGTTAAAGCTCGAAAAGCTGGGAACCATCAGTACCTGTTAATGCAGGCATATAGATTAAAGGAGCAATACCTGGATGAGCAATTGCCGCAAGCTATTCACGATTATAAACTGCACCAAGCCGTCATCCAAAAGATGGGATATTATAATTACGCCTTGTACCGCTTATTTCATTATGCCATTTTCCCCACCTTGCTGCGTAATTATGATAGGTTTTCGATGCGCTCGGGCGTTGAGATAAGAATGCCGTTTTTATCGCCAGAGTTGGTGGCTTATAGTTTTTCCATACCTTGGCAAAGCAAGATACGTAATGGTTATAGCAAAGCAATACTAAGAGAAGCCGTTCGCCCGTGGCTGCCGCAAAATATATTAGAACGTAAAGATAAAATAGGTTTCCAAGCGCCACTAGCTGATTGGATGCGAGGGCCATGGAAGGAGTTTTTGCAAGATACTTTGAGCTCAGATGGTTTTAATCAATGCCATCTTTTAAGCCGTGCACAAGCTAAAAATAAACTTACCAAGGTATGGGATAACGCCATTGCCACTAACGAAATGGCCGAAGAGGCTTGGTTGGCTATTTCGCCGTTCCTTTGGCAAGAGCATTTTTTTAACCGGGCAATAACCAACCCATGAACATTAACCCGGCAATTGTAGTAGTAGCATATAATAGGCCTCAAGCCCTTAAAGGTTTGTTGGCTAGTTTGCTGCGTGCGGAATACCAGGGTAACGACATACCTTTGGTTATTTCCATAGATGGCGGGGGAATATCTGAAGTTGTAGCTATTGCTGAGGCATTTGAATGGCCCTTCGGCAAAAAAATAATTAGAAAACAATCAAGCCAATTGGGCTTAAAACAACATATAATTGCCTGCGGTAAATTGACCAAGGAGCATGGCAACATAATCCTTTTGGAAGATGATTTGGAGGTGGCCGAAGGATATTACCAGTTTGCAATTGATGCACTGGCTGTTTATGGAAATGATGAAGCCATAGCGGGTATTTCACTATATAGTTACGCAACCACCGAAAGCGACTTTAGCGACTTTAAAGCTCCAAGCAATGGTTTGGATAGCTATTTAATGCAATTCCCATCATCGTGGGGGCAGGCATGGACAGTAGGGCAGTGGCTTGGTTTTGAAGTTTGGCTTGGCAATAACCCTAATCCTGATTTTGGCAAGCTGCCTAACTACATCCAGCGGTGGGGAAATCAGTCATGGAAAAAGTTGTTTGCCTTGTATTTGATTGAAACCGGTAAGTTTTTTGTCTACCCCAAATCCTCCTTTACCACCAACAAAGGATATGCAGGCACACACTTTGCCCAACAACTTACTTTGTTTGACGTGCCATTGCATAGCGGCCCCAATCTTACCTTAACTCCGTTGGATACATTGAAAAAATACGATGCTAATTTCAGGCTGTTTGATGCGCCTAAAGTGTCATTGCACCAAAAAAAGAAAACAGTAGAGGCAGCTGAATTTGAACGGTTGGTGAAAAGTGGAAAGATAAACGATAGTGTTATCGAGAGGTGGAAGTTCATTGGTAAGTATAAATTCTATAACTACCTGAAGGCCGCAGGGCGTTGGTTTAAATAGGCTGTCCCTGTTGCATGAGTCATTAAATTAGATGGTGAGCTGGTTGTAAAATCATTATATTTGTTGGCAGCATGAAGGCAGCAATTATAGCGAGCGAAAAGCAATGGTGGGTAGTGGCCCTGGTAATGGGTTTATTTGCATTTGCATTGTACGCCAATACCATTGGCAATGATTATGCCATGGACGATGAATTGGTTACCCTAAACCATCCACTTACTTCTAGGGGTGTGGAGGCTATACCCGATATTTTTAATTCTTATTACTTTGATAATAACATTGGGAACTACTACGAGTATCGGCCAATTGTACTTACCAGCTTTGCAATCGAGCACAGTATATTTGGCGACAATCCGCATGTCAGTCACACTATTAACGCGCTGCTCTATGGCCTTACTTGCCTAGTGCTATTTTTTGTTATTCGTTCTTTTAAGCCCGATGTAAATTACCTTTTCCCAGCTTTGGCTACCATGCTATTTGCTGCCCACCCCTTGCATACAGAGGTGGTGGCCAGTATTAAAAACAGAGACGAGATATTCAGTTTCTTGTTTGGTATTACTTCATTGTTTTGGGCGCTTAAATTTGCGCGCAATGGTAGTTTAAAAGATTATGTGCTCTTTATCCTGTTTATTGTTTTGTCTGTTTTGTCAAAGCGTTCGGTGCTGAGCTACACACTAATTATACCTCTAGCAGCTTGCTGGTTTTCTCAAGTGGGTTTAGTAAGGCTGCTTTCGCTATCATTTCCTTTAATGATGGTAGCAATGTTCTTTTCGCCTATCTACGAAGACAATGTTAACGCGCTTATCTCTGCCGCCATTATTGCTTTCCCATTAGTTATTTGGACAACAAAGAACCTATTAATCAATGGGTTCTCTCCATTTGCTGCATCATTTGCAACGTCCTTAAAAGTCATTATTGGTCATACGGAAAACACAGAAAATTCAGCCACGGTGGCCAAAGCAGGCAGCTTAGGTTGGCTATCGATTGTTGCGTTAGCCATGCTCACATTTGGTGCTTTTGCAGCCATATATATTGATGTGCGGGTGCTCGTTTTCATAAGTCTTGGTTTGCTGCTGGTGGCTACCTTCTTGTTAAAGCTTGAGAATAAAAGCTACCCTGTTTTGCTTATTCTATTAATCCTTGGTGTACTTGCGGGCATCTTTGATTTTAAGTTGATTACTTACATAATTACGGGCATTTTGTTTGCTGGGCTGTTTTTTGGCGGCCTGCCTTCTTACGGCAGAGTATTGGCGCCAGTTTTTGGGGTGTTTGTAAGTGCAACATACTTGTTTAGTACCAAATATTTAGGTGATAGCTTTATCGATTTGGTTATAATTGCTGCGCTTATTGTTGCGCAAAATTTCATCAAGCAAAAGCGTATTATTCCAATTTTACTGGTATTGATAGGCACAATGAAGCTTATATTAGAACCTCAATACCAAGTGATTTGGTTAATGAACTATCTAGGTGCTATCTATCTGTTCATCGAATCAAAAGTTAAACGTCCCTTGGCGCTCTATACCGGGTTCGCTGTTTTAGGTATTGCGGTTTTGTTTGCGCTTACGGTTTACCCGTTGCAACCCAAAAACCCGGTGTACGAAAAAAACCTTGGTAATTATTACAAGCAGCTTCCTGACCCTTATGGAGACGGTGCGAAAAACGCAATGGATATTGTGCCTGGTGCTGGCAGGGAGGTGGATTTTATCGAAAACCCGTTGGTTAAAGAAAAATCTACGGCCAAGAGGGTAGCGACGGCATCAAAGGTAATGGGCTATTATACGTACCTAATGGTTGCTCCGGTCCAATTACGTTTTTATTATGGCTTTAATGAGATTACGATAGTTAACATATCAAACCCCATTGCTATAATTTGCATAGCAACATACTTGGCCTTGCTTGTACTTGCATTTTGGCTATATAAGCGAGATGCAATTATGAGTTTCGCTTTGCTTTATTTGTTAATTGGCTTACTGTTTATATCCAATCTAGGGGTGCTGCTCACGGGTATCGTAGGCGAAAGGTTGGCTTTCGGCGCTTCGCTAGGTTTTTGCTTGATATTGGCATGGGGCTTAATAAGGCTTTTCAAAATTGATGTTCAGAGTGCGGTCAATTTAAAACAGTTAAAACCGGCATTTCTCGGCATAGCATTGGTGGTATTGTGCCTGTACTCAGTGCGCACCGTTGTGCGCAACACCAATTGGAAAGATAAGTTAACACTGTACACGCACGATGCAAAAATATCGCCCAACTCTGCTAAAGTGCAACAAATGCTAGGTAATGAGTATTTGAATATGGGTATTCGTGATGCGGTGAACCAAGCAAAATACTTTGCTTTAGCCGAAACTTACTTAAAAAAATCATTGGAGGTTGCTCCAGAGTTCCACTCTGCGTTACTTGATTTGGGCCACATGTATAGCTTAAAAGAGGACTGTAAAAATGCCATAGTTTACTTAGAACGTTTTATAGCCGTTTCGCCACCGCCGCCGTTGGTAGTGTTCCATTATGCTATTTGCCTTGACTTTGAGGGCAGATATAAAGAGGCACTAGAATATTATGAAAGATATGTAAATGCCGACCCCTACTACCCAGCAGGGTATTCAAACCTTAGTTTTTTGCACTTTAGGTTAGGCAATTTTGAGCAAGCCTTAAGTGTAAGTAAAAAGGCTATTGAGATGATTCCTAACAGCCCAGACCCTTACATTAACGTGGGTAATGTTTATTTGGAGCTTAATATGCCAGCCGAATCGATACCATATTTCGAAAAAGCTTACACTATTAGCCCGAATGATAGAAATGTGGTGCTGCAATTGTGGGATTTGCATACCCAAATTGGGGACCCGCAGCGAGGCGAAATGTTTAAGAATAAGGCAATTCAGCTAGGGCATAAGTTTTAAACTGCTCTGCATCATTATTTTATGCTAAGGTCTCATGCAACCTTACGCCGCTGGATTACATCTTAAAGTTGTTAGTAATAAAGTATGGTAACTTTGCTAGTCTTTTTAATCAGGAAAGGTTGCCCATTACACGCGGGCAGCCTTTCCTTTTTACTGTACATATACCTTACGCCCACCTCTTTATCAGCCCTACAAAGCTTACCTAGCTTTTGTTTAGTTTAATGTGTTTCACTTCGAGAGTCTATTATAATTGCTGGTTTGTCGATGGTTGTCGTCTATTAATACCAAATGCGTTAATTTAGGGCGATAAAACCTAAACGTAGAAACGTTATGAATAAACTATGCTTAATGATGGTAGCACTCATGTGTGCGGGTGGGCTGTATGCCCAACAAAAATTGCCATCAAACTTTTTCTTTACCAAGCTAGAGAATGGCTTGGAAGTATTAGTGATTGAAGACAACTCAGTGCCTTTGGCAACCATCGAGATTTGTGTGCACAATGGAGCCTATACCGAAAGCCCAGAGTACGACGGTTTGTCGCACTTATATGAGCACATGTTTTTTAAGGCCAATAAAGACATTCCTTCGCAAGAGGAGTTTATGAAACGGGTACAAGAGCTTGGTATCTCATTTAACGGAACCACCTCAAATGAGCGTGTAAACTACTTTATTACCCTAAGCAACCTGAAGCTTACCGAAGGTTTGGA
>JAGYJT010000110.1 GCA_018401955.1 Chitinophagales bacterium
AACCAAGCGGTAAGCGACTGCCACATGCTGCGCTGCAAGTATACCGACATAAGCGAGCTGCACGACCGATACCAGAAAATGGAGCGCTGGACCCGGCTTGGGCTGGAAGAGCTATTGGTAGGTATGCTGGTCAGGCAGGTGGAGATGCTCTCGGCACCTGCCGAAGAACGCTTCGAACGGTTGCTGCGCCAAAGCCCGCACTGTTTCCAATTGTATAGCCAAAAGCATATAGCCTCTTACCTAGGTATCCAGCCCGAAACGCTGAGCAGGTTGAAGCGAAGGATGGCTAAGGGCTAGCCCGTGGTACATTTTTCCCCAACGGGGAATGATAACATTAGGATGGGGCATCGCCCTATCTTCGTAATATGTACAACGTATTGCGGGCATGGTGTTCCGTGCATAGGGAAAAACCTTATGCTATTGGTATGTAACCCCGTTGGGCTAATAGGCATTAAAAAACCCAATCGTACCTCGTAAATCGTACCTGGTACATTTCTTGACCTACATCAATGCGCCACGAGCTGTGCCAACGTACCTTTGCATCATAAACCAAAAAGAATAACCATGGCTACATATCAAACCGAGCCGATGCTGCAAGAGCTGGAAGCGGATGTAAAGGAAGCGATACGCTTGGTAGAGCAGGAATTTAAACCCCTTAGCAAAGAACAGCTGAATTGGGTACCCGCACCGGGCAAATGGGGCATAAACGATTGCCTT
This sequence comes from Chitinophagales bacterium, assembly GCA_018401955.1. Classification (GTDB taxonomy): domain Bacteria; phylum Bacteroidota; class Bacteroidia; order Chitinophagales; family CAIOSU01; genus CAIOSU01. The sequence goes on from JAGYJT010000110.1 coordinate 718, forward strand.
GAGCACTTGAACATATACAGCCGCTATTACCAGCCACGCATACGCAAGCAAGTGGAGCAAGGCGGCACGCAGCCAAAGAGCACCTTTACGGCGGGCTATTTTGGCGAAATGATGATGGTAATGAAGCCTCTGCCCGATGGCACCATACGCAAGCCTATGAGCACCATGGGCAGCTACAACCCAACCAAGCAAACCACTAAAAACGATAGGGCGTTGCAAGAGTTTTTGGGCCACTTAAACGACTTGCTCGATTTGCTGAAGAAAGCTCGTACCGTAAACCTAGAAAAGCACCGCATTACCTCAACACTAGGGCCTATATTACGCTTTAAGCTCGGCGACAACTACCGTTTCCATATTGCGCACATACAAAGGCATTTGTTGCAGGCGAAAAACGTGAAAGCAGTTTTGAGGTAACATTAATTTCTACATCGCTCAATGCAGTTTTGAGCATGTTTACCAATGTAGCATTTCCAAAACTGGCAAAACCAGTATGTTGGTTGAGTGTTTAGCTACTCATTACCATAAAATTTCTCGCCATTAGCGAGCCGTTCCATGGCTTTGGTAATGCGTCTTACCTTGGTTTCAAATTGTTTGGCGCCGTATATCCAGTTTACGTAGTACTTCTTTTCGCTCTCTGATAGCGAGTTGAAGAAACGCTGGGCAGCGGGTTCGTCTTCAAGGCACAATAGCATTTCATCGGGTATTATCAGTGGGTCATTGTCGGGGTACAATATTACGTGTACTTTGTCGCCTTCCTGCTTCTTTATCTTTTTACGGATGTCGGCCTTCACGGGTAAAAACAAATTGCCGTTGCCCATGGGCATCAGGTGGTATTGCTTTATTTCATAACCGTCAATAGTACCTTTTACCTTCACCCAGCCAAATGGGTTGTTTTTTTCGGGTGCTATTTGGGGTATGCGCGCATAGGTCCACCCACCCTTGCCCGGGAAACGCTCCAGAAGGTACTCTTTGTCTACCAATGGTTCCATTGCGTTGTTTATTTTACCGTACCGTTACTTCCACCGTAATCACCCTAGTGCTGGCAAAAGGCTCGCCGTAAGGGGCTGGGGCTTCCCAGTTTGGCATTTTCTTGGCGAGGTCAAGTATCACTATGTCGTAGGGGTTGCCTAGGCCTTGTACAATTGTTGACTTAGTTATTTTACCTTTCTCGTCAAAGCTAAGCTCCAAAATAATTACCCCTTTATATCCCTTTTTGGTGCCGGTTGGGTACAC
>JAGYJT010000111.1 GCA_018401955.1 Chitinophagales bacterium
GAAGGAGAGGCTATTCACTCAAATGATTCTCCCTCTTTCTATTCAAACTTAAAGAACAGGTAAAATTAGCCTACACTGAAAGCAGGTCCCTATCTGGCGCAACTATTTTTCCTACTTGTGACTAATTATGGCGTAAGCATTTGCTTACTTTCCGCCTTAGCGGAAACATGGGAGGGTGTAATGGGTTAAATTTACTTCAGCGTATACCAAGCACCTTTAGTGGCACCCTGTTTTTGAAGTTGGTTATTGGCTACCAACAATTCCAAGTGTTTCTTAATGGTGTTTCGGTTTGCACCGGTTAACGTTACCACTTCGCTAATGGTTATCCTTCCCCTTGATTTGGTCAGTTCCAATATCTCCAAGGCCAACTCAGGCATCTTGGTAAGCAACAGTTGCTCCCGTTCAATTTTCTTTTCAAGCCTTGTCTTCTGCTCTTTCAATACCCTTAAAAAAAACATGACCCATGGTTGCCAGTTGGGCTTGTCAGTTTTGAGGGTGCCTTGCGTTTGCCTTAGCGAAAGGTAATAACCTTCTTTGCTCTGTTCCACTACCGCCTCAAGCGAACTGTATGGCACATAGGCATATCCTTCTTTTAACAAAAGGTAAGTGGTGAGCACCCGTGACAAACGGCCATTACCATCTTGAAACGGGTGGATGGCCAAAAACTCAACAATAAACATGGCCGTAACCAATAAAGGATGCAATGTTTTTTGAGAATATGCCTCATTTGCTCTCGCTACCAGCTCTTGCATTCTAATGGGGGTCTCGAATGCACTTGTGGTTTCAAAAACCACGCCCAAGCTCTTTCCCTCATGGTCAAACGCCTCCACATGGTTCGGCGATTTTTTGTAGTTGCCTTTATGCCAATTATCCTTCTCGCTATACTGCATTAGCTGTGCATGGAACTGCTGTATGTAGTTCTCGGTAAGCGGTATATGGTCATGGTTTTGGAAAATGAGGTTCATTACCTCAGCATACCCAGCAACCTCTTGCTCGTCCCTGGTGGCAAATTGCTGTATTTGGAGATTGCTTAACAGCACCTCTACTTCCCTGTCGGACAGTCTGCTCCCTTCTATTCTAGTAGATGAGCCAATACTCTCTATCGTTGCTATTCGCTTTAACGAAGTCAACTGCTCTGGTGCCAGTTGCCCCAATGCCCGCCACGCGCCTTTAAATTCATCAATTTCCGCAATTAAGGATAGTATTTCGGGGGTTATATTAAGCGTTTCTACCTTCACTTATATCCAATTGTTTACCCAATAATACCCAATTAATGGTTAAAAACCAAGCCAATACCCAAATAATTACCCAATAATACCCAATTAATCATAAAGCAGGCAGGGGGATGGCATAGCTATTTTATTAGCTTTGTATGAATGGAGTCTCAACTGATAGCAGCTTACACCATAGATGCCGACACCGAAGCGCAAATAGCGTCGTTGCTGGCAGCCTGTTTTCCTGATGGTGGGCATAATGGGCGAACGTACTTTAAGCAGATGCACCACTTTAGGTTGCTGTTGAAGGATGGCACCGAACTTATCGGGCACATTGGCCTCGATTATAGGGTAATGGCCTTGGGCGGCAAACCCGTTAAGGTAATGGGCTTGATTGATGTGGCCGTATCGCCATCGCACCAAGGCAAGGGCATCGGCACCCAAATGCTGAAGCAGGTGGACGCTTTGATGGAGCCTTATTTGGAAAACATCGACTTTATGTATCTGGTAGCGGAAAAGCATCGTTTTTATGAAAACTGCGGCTACCAGCTGGTAAAGCAACAAGTAAAATGGCTAGCCATTGACCAGCATATTAACTACGGTATCAAAGAGGAGTATATTGATGATTGCATCATGGTAAAACCCACTGGCGATATGGTGTGGGATGAAAGTTTGGTGTTGGATTTGTTGGGGTACTGGTATTAATTAAGCTTTGAAAGGTGAG
>JAGYJT010000112.1 GCA_018401955.1 Chitinophagales bacterium
GCTCGTCAAGCTTTAGGCCCGGTATCTCGTTGGTGCCCGGCTTGCGCGGCCCAATGCCCGACAGGAATAGCAAATTGCCCACCCTGCGGCTATGCGGGTAAGCACCTACTGGCGCAGGGGCTTTATCAGTAAAGGTTTTCTGCTCGTTTGCCATGTCGTGATGGGTTTTGGATTGTTTCAAATTTACGATGTTTCAGCTGCAATGAAAGAATTTTGGATGCGGTGACAAGTATAAGGTATTGAAAAAATAGGTTAAATTGCTTGGCTACTAATACTTTATTGCAATTTTTTTAAAGTGTTGTTTGGCTTATGCTCAATGTTAAAGGAAAGCCGATGAGTTGTTTGTTAACGTTGGAGGTGTGTGGAAGAATATTACTTGTGAAAATCCAAATGATTTTGCGAAGTCTAACTATAACTTTAGAAAAAAGAGATGTATTGTTCGTAAATTAAATTATTTGAAAAGAATAACATACAATGAGGCGACATCATTAGGAAATGCAACAAAAGGTGCTAGTACGCAGTCTATTGCATTGTCATTATCAAAAAATTGCAAATGAAGATATTTTACTTTGCTACTGTGCTTTTTTTGGCTTTGTTCTCGTGTGGTAAAGCCTATGAGCCATTTGAATATAATTACCTCTTAGGATTTGAAATGGATGGCGTATCATATGTTTTTGAAACCACCCAATTTCGGCAGGATGAACCAAATAAGAATTCAATAAGCTGTAATTATAACAGTACATGTCCTTGGCCTGGAGATACTGGTTTTTGTATGTTATCTTATATGTCCTCATGGCACACAGCAGGGCGTGAATTATTTTTTATGGTTGAATACCGTACGCTGGAGGAAAAGGATAAGTTAGCCTTAAACCCCGAGGCTAACCCCCAGTACCCATTACATATTGAGCAAGAAGATATCGGTCTATTGTTTACTCCTAAAACCGTTGCATTTGCTGAAGGCAACACCGCACAAGGTATAATTTTGCAACTTCGAAACGAAAATACAGGGGTAACTTATCACAGTTACAATTCTACCAACATAAGCATTAACCCTAAATTTTCTTTTGAATTTAAAGAAAGCCCCCCTGTTAACGGTTTCCCTTACGCTGATAAGGATAATATACCATTATATTTAATGATAAGTCACGCAAGTTTTAGTGCCATCTTGTATAGTGACCAAGGTGATTCTATAACTATAACCAATGGGGAGTTTCGGCTGCCCTTTTGTGAATAAAAATTGAAGCATGAGAAGTGGCTTGTTGTTCTTGATAATCTCCATTTGCATGTCGGCTTGCAGCAAGCCAGAAGACTGTGATGGCAATTGCTACAAAGCGGAGCTTGAGATTGATGGTAGGAAGATTAGCATCAGTAAAGCACCCAATTCAACGGACTACCCATACTTTATCTGTGGCAGTAGCTATATCATCACCTCTTTTGATACTGATAGTTTGGTGCTTACCTACGATACAGATATAAGGCTGTCAAATGGTGAGGCGTTCTTTTTTTCGCTAGGTATAAAGGCCGCATATACCGATGTTGATACCTTATACGATGGTTCAACTGTGGTTTATCAAATCAACAACCAGACCATGCTTGAAAGTTACTTGGCAACTGCTGAAGGTAAGTTTGTGCCAACGCCGTTGGGTATTAATACCCCTTCGGGTTTGGTGGTAACGTACAAGGATACTGATGATAAATTTTGGACAACAGCCAACTATGCCCAATTCAATAGTGCAATGGACATTAACAACGATAGCCGCTTTGTTTTCAGTACTAGTACCGCTTCATTCAAGCCCATTTACCAGCAACAATTGGATGCCGATGTTGACGGTTGGGTGATGGGTTTTGAAATAAAAGTCATACTCT
>JAGYJT010000113.1 GCA_018401955.1 Chitinophagales bacterium
GCTGGGTTCTTTATAGGGAAGCGGCAAAATATTATCCCGCAGTGCACCAGCGCCAACGTCCACATCTCTAAACTCGCCTGGAGCAATCGGAGTGTCGTCGCCTTTAATTCGCAGCCCTCTGGACTTTAGACCACCGGGCAGGTTTGACAGCGTACCGGCATCCACAAGCTGCCTCATGATTGAGGTCGCTGATTTTGCAAACCCACCAATTAGGTGAAAGAGGCCAAAGCCGTAGAACCCAAAGCCTGGAATGTAGACGTAATGCACAAAATGATCGCGTCGCTTTTTTGTATCGTCGTCCTCGTAGTAATTGCGCCGTATCGACAGGATGTCGTTTGTTCCTTCAAGCACTGTTATTACATACGGTATGGCGATGCCTGTCGGCTCGTCGTCCTCCATATCCTCGTAGCCCGGAAGATCCAGGTTGGCGTGGATTTCATACAGAACATAGCGGTCATCGTTAATTGACGACATTCCGCTTTCTTTGTCTTTCTTTTCCTGCAGCTCATTTTTTGATCGGGTTGGCTCACCCAGATCAATGTCGCGGTAAAAGCCTGCTACCTGCAGCTTGCGAATCTCGTTGCTGGTTTTGTACATACGATGTGTTACACGCTCGGCACTCTCCAACCCCACCGTGCCGTAGGCCACGATAATGTCCTCTGCTGGGACGAAGACTGATGTCTGGCGCTGGAGGCTGGGGTCGAAGTAGACTTTCTTAAATGCGGAACCTGTGGCGGGTAAGTTCCACAACATCCTTTCGTGCTCCATGCGGAACTCCGGCATGCGCTCGGTCAGCTCGTAGTTCATGTCTTCTTTCACACGGGCAGCAGCTTCTTCTTTCTGGCGTGTGTCTTTACCGATAATCTTGGTCTTCACCGGCCCTTGGGCAGGAAACGTCTCCATGATGGTTTCACTCTGGAACCGCACCACGGCTTCTGTAATCATGGGGTGGAACACACCACAAGCCCCGTCCCACGGTTCTGTGCGCTCTTCGTACTTCAGGCCAAGCAACACAAGCCCTTCTTTATAGGTCTTCTCCCAGTCTTTACGGGAGTCCAAATCGTCTTGTACGTACGCCAGTAGCTCATCGCCCAGGCTTTGTAGCTCAGATTCGTCTATGTCTTCTGCGATGTTGTTGTAAAAGTCAGGGCCTTCTGCGTCTGGGTCAATTAGTATCTCCAGGCCCCCAGCTTCAATTTTGACTGACTCGGGATCAACAATCTCAATCTCGATGTCAGGTTCGCCCATTAACTCATCGGCTTCTTCTTCAATGCCCTTGGGCGCTTGGTACAGTGCTTTATCAATAGCCATAATGGCTCCTAGTAGTATGCCGCCTTGCGGCTACGAAAGTACATTGGTTCGTCCTGCTCGTCGCTAGGAAGTGTAATAAACCCCCCATTTCTAAAGCGTAACAGCGCCTGGGTCATGGTGTCCACGTAGTCGTCGTGCTCTCCAACTGGAAATGCCACAATCTCCTCAATCACGTCCCGCGCCCATCTCGTATCAGGCGCCCATATACACCCACTGGCAAATAAATCTGAAACTGCGTTGACCCGTGTAATCTTATCGTTACCCCGGCTCGGGGTAAATTCATCAACAGGTATCCCCATGCGGCGTAATTCTTGAATAAGCGGAGCGCCTGCGGCTTTTTTCTCCACCAAAAAGGCATCGGGGTTCCATTCTTTCCATTGCTTAAAGGCTGTTTCCTTTAATTCGGGAAACTCCATTCTATCTTTAAAAGCGTCAAGAAGGATAATACTGGGTCGGCTGCCCTCTTCTTCGTTGTACCAAATGCCCCAGGTTGTGCACGCTGTGTAGTCCGCAGTT
>JAGYJT010000114.1 GCA_018401955.1 Chitinophagales bacterium
GGTAGGGCAGGCAGAGCGCGAGCAGGATGGAACGGTAATGCACTCGTTCAGGTTTAAAACCAAAAGCTTTGAAATAGAATCCGAGGATTTGTTTGATGAGGAGATACAGCTTTTCGCTTTCCCTATTCACTACCTGCACCATATTGATAGCATATTGCGCACTTTCGGTTTTCGCGAAGATCCTTTCTACTTCTTCCATCAATGCAAAGAGGTTATTATGGCCCCTGAGCGCCATATTGATGATAAGGGCAATGGTAAACTTAGCTTTCAGGCACACTTTCACAATTTCCCGTTTTCGGTAAGTAGTATTAACGATACTGCCATTGTAGTAGTTGGGCTAAATGTTAAGCCTGGGCAGCCCGATGGTAAGCCAAAAGATTATTGGTTGACAGGTTATATACACGCCAACCGCTTCGAGTTTCAGCCTAAGGGAGAAACAGAGCCTTGGAAAGGTTACTATTATAACATGTTGCGCATTAGCGAGCGTAAAGAGAATGGGGTAGAGGTTTACCGCCGCAAGAAAATGTTTACCATGTTCTTCGCCATATTAAACGATTTGGTGGTGCAGAACAATGTACACTTTGCCTTTGCCAGTATGGGCAGGGAAAACGTAGCCATTAAAGAAGCCTTGCACCGCAATGCAGAGCTGCATGGTAGGCAGTATGAGCGTATCCCGTTCCGCATTTATACCAAGTTTAACAAGTTTTGGGGCAAGCGGAAGTACGAAAAGGGTTTGGTGAACATTACTAACGATGAGGCGGCATTGAAAAAAATGTACCAAATGGTACACGAGCGTATGAGCCACTACTTGTTTTACCACCACATTACCGAAGAGGTGTTTATGAACTTGGTGCGCCAGTTAACCGAGTATAGCCGCAGTAGTGGTGTTTGGGCTTACCTTGATGAGCGGGGAAATATTATAGCTGCCACCATAAGCATCAACTTGGGCGATTACTTCCAACTGGATGTAGATAATGCCAAAGGCATATTGAAGATTGTACAGTGGTTGCAATTGTTCCACCGTTTTCTTTACTTCATCCTTACGGTGGGCGATGTAGCCGAAGTGGAGAAACTTTATCGTGGTTTGGCGGCATACTACCAACGCAATTACAGCGTGCAAATGGCCTTTTTGCCATCATGGGACGTAGACCCTTACTTGAGCGTGAAGAAGAGCTTTTTGGCGGACGAGTATATCTACTTTTTGATAGCCGATAGGCCCGAAGAACTGGAGCGCTTTAAGCAGATAAGCAAAGCTGGTGGTCCGCACCTCAACTTGTTTGTCGATCAGCCGATTATTTAAGCGGCCTTTTTATGGCTACTATTATGAGTTTACACTGCACTTAGCGGTGCATAAGCCTGTTGCAGGCATAGCTAGGTTATGAGTTAATATCGGAAATATACTTAACTAGGATTTCACGTATTGATAAAAAATCCTTAGCTTAATTGTCAATTAAAAACCGCTAATTATGAAAACCGCTATGAAACTGATGGGTCTTATGGCCTTGGTTGTTGTTATTTTAACCTCCTCATGCAAAAAAGATGATGATATAGGTGACGACAAAACCATGTATGTCATTTTGCCGGGTGCTGATGCCCAAGAAGAGGCGCAAACTGCCATGATTGAAATGACCAATGGTGATACCATCTATTTTAATGGGGCTAGTTTTAGCTTTAACAATACCCTTTCGCTTGAGGGTAAGGATAGGGTGGTGATTATGGGTAACGGCAGGTTACAAACTGACCTTAACTTTGCCAACCAACTTGCGGGTGCCGAAGGGTTGAGAATTTCCAATACGGATGACTTTACAATAATGAACCTAACC
>JAGYJT010000115.1 GCA_018401955.1 Chitinophagales bacterium
ATGGTGCAGGGCAATATACCCGCGGCGCTATAAAGCATCAGTCGGTTACCACTTGCATCGGTTAGTCTTATCGGGAAGGTGCCCGGAGGTGTAGCTGTAGCGTTGGTAGAAATGGTAGTCCATGTAGTATCGGCAAAACCCGGGCAAATAAAAGGCACACAGTTACCGAAAGGGCATCCGCTGCAATTTTGGAAAGCAACCCCACTCTCCCATAGGTAAGGTCCGGTGCCGTTATCAACTCTATAATCTCCATTAGTCTCAATACATACCTCAAGATTTGCACAAGCATTTACAGTAATCAAGGTAGAGTCTTTGCCGCAAGGTAAAGTATAAATGACTTTATGTACGCCTATACCTGCTGCTATAGGGCTAAATTCTCCTGTGGAGGCATTAGTTATACCAGTACCGCTCCACACTCCACCAGGACTGCCCGCTACTAACGTTATAGGTTGCCCATTATCGCATAATGGACCTGCAGGGCAGACAGTGGCATCGCAGCAAACCAAAGTAAATTGTGGACAAGCATTCATGTTAACCACTTGAACAAAACCAGTTCTGGTTGTACTTGATGAAGTACCAGTGCCACCACAAACAATAATTTCGCCACCGTTGGATACGGCCACGTCAAAAACCCTGAAAGGCAAAGGCACTGATGTTAAGATATTTAAGTTGGCATCAAATTTTATCACCCTATCTGCTGAGCCCACGTAAACATTTCCACAAGTATCTATGTCTATGCCATTATTACCAGGCTGACTGAATCCGGCCGTTACGGTATTTATACCTCCGGGTATAGCGGCAGAACCCACTACTGCACCAGTGGCTAAGTCCCTTTTGTGAACAATGTTGCCACCATGTGTATACACAAACTTATCGTTGGCGCGTATGGCGCAGTTAGGCCCATTACCAGTACTTGGCCTATATTGTTCTGATTTGTATCCGAATTTATAACCATGGCTATCATTAAATAGTGGCTCGTTAGAGCACGGAGTAAAGTTTTGGTTAATTGAGCCGATTGAATCCAACGTTAAAAAATAGTAGCGTCCGTTTCTTGATGAGCTGATACTTCTCACCTCCATGGCATCATTGAACACTCCAGGAAGTATTGAGGGACGTGTAGTTCCTACTATTCTTTGACCAGTTACACTGCCATTATTAGTATTTATATTAAAAATAACGCCTCTTAAATTCGGAAAATTACCAGTGGTGCCCCCTACTACAAGTCTAGTTTGGTCGCAATTGAATGCTATTGTCCAATACTCGTCGCTTGTTAAAATGTTAGTTGGCGCAGCGCTCCAAATTAATGAACCGGCAGTACTGATTTTTTGGATAGCAGCTCTTGACCCACGAGTAATGTAACTGATGCCGTTATTATCAGTTGCCAAACCACCTAACCAGTCACCATCCGACTCGCCAGGCGCTGAAGGCGTAGCATCCCACGGTGTATTATAAGTCCATTGTAAAACACCGGTAGGGCTGTACTTCAACAATTTCATTGGTGCATCACCTCCTATCACATATACATTACCTACAGCATCCCTTTCGCACTCCCATATACAATTGGAGCTTGCCAGGGTTGGACTTTGCACCCATGGGTCAATTACGATACCTCGTGAGTCATCATAGCTACCAAGCTCAAATGACACCACATTATCTACCAACTTGAATTTTGACGATATCCGCTCGTTGGGCGATCCAGCATAGTATGTAACTGGTGCATGCTCAATAATATCGCCATGAATGGTTGGAATAACAAGGTTTCCATCGG
>JAGYJT010000116.1 GCA_018401955.1 Chitinophagales bacterium
GCGCACCTTTTGAAGCACGTTCTCGCACAGCAGGCGCATGTTCTCGATCTCGGTTTCGCTGGGGTCGTTTGCCATGCCAAAGCGCAGGGCCGTCTCCGATTTGGTCATTTCAGACAAGGTGAAGTTTTGGGTCAGGTTCACTTTTTCTTCTCCATGATGTCATCAAGCTGGGCGCTCTTTTCCTTGCTGCCAGCACTTGACCCGAAGTAATAGCCCAACACCATCGTGACCGCTGACGTTAACGCACCCAAGACGTAGATGAGAATGTCCTTGGAATCGGTATCCACATCCACAAAGATGATGACCCCGAACAATATAAAGGTTAACCCTACCGTACCAAGCGCAAGAATAGGGGTAACAATCTTGCTCAGCATTGGAGCAAACTCGCTCGTGGCAATCTGAACCTCCCGGTCACGGGCAGACTGCATCTCTTTGACCTGGGCTTCTAGCTGAGCAAGCTCACCCCGTTGCGCCATCTCCATAAGACTGGCCTGCGCTTTGGCCTTAGCCTCTGGGTCCGGCAATACCTTGTCCAGTACCTTCTCACCAATACTCATAATTGCGGCTAAGGGAATCATCTTACAGTCTCCATTGTGTTGTCGCCCTTCTTAACTGTCACCTTGTCGCCATCAACAGTTACGGACATGGGGTCACGGTCAGCCATCCGGTCAAGGCGGTCAATAAGCTGCTTCATCACCTCAAACTCAGGCTTCTCTTGCTTTGGTGTAGCCCCGGCGATGTTGTTGAGCATGGAGATCAGGGCCGTGAGAGACGCACCAAGCAGCCCCATCACCGCAGCCATCTTGCCTTCTGCCAACTCAAGACTGGCAAGCACACCGATCACCACGATAAGCGTAATGTAGAACAGGCCGTACCGACCAATGGATTTGCCTGCCACCTCTTTGGCGTTTTGCTGGGCATCCAACCGATTAAGTTCAGCCCGTATGTCAATCTTGGCCCGTTTAAGTTCTTTGTCATCAAACATGACTTTCCCCTTTTACTTTGCGTACCTAAAAATAAAGTCTACTGCCATGTACAGTAACAAGCACCCGACCACGACTATGGTTGAGGTGCCACCATAAAGAAACATGTCGTCCCAGAACTTCTTTTGCATCATCTCTTGCTCTTGCTTCATGCGGATGCGGTCTGCCCGGATCTTGCGGCGCATCTCTAAAAACTTGCGGTACCCGTCCAGGCTTCCGTAGCCACCCTCAAGATCGGCAAAGGCACCGTACAAGAACTCATGTTTTATTTCCGCTTCCATCTGCATCAACTTATGCTCGGCCTCAAAGACGTTGAAGGCTTCTTGCGTGTCGTTGCCAAACTCTAAATTACCGAAGAGCTTGGGCTTCTGGGGCTTGTTCTTGGCAGTCGTTATGTGCTGCTCAAGCTGGTCGGCTAGCCCTGCGTATTTACTTAACTGACCCCAAACGCCCTCGGCCTCCTGAGCAAACTCGGAGGCTTTCTTGATGCCGTTCCAAACGGCAGTACAAGCAGCAAGGATGGTTATTGGGTCCATTACGTCTCACAATCGGTTGTCCTATGGATCTCAATGATCGCAAACTCTTCGTTCATTGTCATTACGCCCAAACAAGCGATATTCCAGTCTGGTCCAGACTGTTCGCTCCATGATGGTACGTTGATACGAATGTGTCGGGCGAGGTACTCCTGCCCGTTCTCAAACCCCCGCCAGACATGTTCTGACGATCCTCTACCCGGCTCCCCTGCGCTTCTGTTA
>JAGYJT010000117.1 GCA_018401955.1 Chitinophagales bacterium
TCGTCTTGAAACACGAAGTTATGCTCGTTCCAGTACCTGTTTTCAATGGTCGCCTTGGCCAACGCGGCCGTAGCGTTATGAATCATCACGTGGTTCTGCTTCGTCCATTCCCTTATTACCTGCAAGGCCTTCCAGTACTCCTGTCCCTCGTGGGTATCAAACGGAATCCAGGCGTTCTGTTTCAAGGTTTCTTTCGACAGTTTCATACGGAAACGCTCCGCCACCTTCATGCCCTTATCGTACAGCTTAGCACCCACACCCCTTGAGCCGTGGTGCGTCAAAATCATGGTGTTACCCGTCTTTTTAGAGCGGCCGATGTACAAAAAGTGGTTGCCATCGCCTTGGGTACCCAAGTGCGAACGCGCGGCACTTATCATTTGGTTATCCCTCAAAAACTCGTTGCCCTCAAAAGCGGTCAACAAATCCGTAGGAAAACGGAACTGCGCATCCCTATCCCTTCCGCCTGGGCCGAAGTGCGTGCTGGCATGCGCCGCATCCATCAACACTTTCGGGTCGATGTTACCAAAATCGGTCAACATCACCGAGCAGCATATATCCGCGCTATGCATCCCCGGGTGAATAGCGTTTTTGGCCACCACCACACCGCCCACCGGTATGGTACCGATGCCCCCGGTAGGGCAAGCATCGGGCATAATGGCACCGCCCACCACGGTAGGCGTTTGCATTACGGCGCGCATGGTGTTGGTCACCGCCTCCACGTTCAGGGCCTCCAGTTCGTCCTCCGCCCTAATGTTGATGGCAAAAGGCACATGCTCGGCATGCAAACCTATTTGCGGCTCGCTCTTAAACTGCTCCAGGTATTGCGCCAACTCCTTACCCTGCAAACCGTTTTCGTTTACATGCGCAATAGCCTCCCTAAACCACTTCTCCGGCGCAAAGCCCAAAGCAATCAAATCATTCCCGTTAAATTGTTCGTTGTTTTCCATCGGTTATTCTGTATCTAACTCTATTCTAAATTCTTTAAACTTCTTATTAAAAAACGCCAAGTCTTTCTCCATTTTATTAAGCTGCACTTGTATGGTCAGCTTTTCAAAAACAAAGACATCCCGAGCATCCAAATCCTCCCAGTGCAGCAGGTTGCCTTCGGTGCTAACCCTAATGCCATCCACAATCCCTGCGCAACCATGATGTCCACAGGTGCAGTTATAAATCAAGTAGGTGCCGTCAATCTTTAGGGCTTCCCTTAATTGGTCTATTTCCAGTACATTGCCTTCCACCTCAACCTTGCTCTTGTCATTTATCAGCAAGTCAATTGTAGAACTGGCTTTGATATGGCCATACTCAATTCGACAGTTCACCTTAAGGTCAATACAAAAGCTATCAATGTCCCTTTTTTTCATTTTACTTATTGATTATGGTACAAAGTAAAAGAGGTAGTGCGCAGTGTTGTTGCGTAGTGAAAATAAAGATGAAAATTATTTTTTGGGTGATGCCTTGCTGTCACCTCGAGTCTCGTTTCAAACGAGAAGAGGTGTGCGCTGGACTGCGGAAGCTAGCGTGCCATCCTTAGTCTCGCCTGAGGCGAGAAAGGGTGCGCGCGAGGGCCCGTTTGGGCGAGTGGTGAGTTTAGTGTTCTGCTTGGAGTTTGTCCGGAGTAGCTATCCCACTTCACAACCATGTTTCCGCTAGAGCGAAAAAGGGATTACAAATCCCTAGGCTCGGTCATTCGGATGGAACATCCGAACGGGCAGGGGTTCTACACTAGGCAAT
>JAGYJT010000118.1 GCA_018401955.1 Chitinophagales bacterium
ACAGTAGCGATTTAAGTATTGATGTATCGTCATTAGCGCAAGGTGTTTACTTGATAAAGCTGGAATTGAATAATGGGCAATTTGTGATGCGAAAATTTATTCGCGGTTAATAACTGGCAACCCGCAACCCGTACCCATTCGGCTCCGCTCAGGGTGACAATGCTCACAACCTTTCCTATCTTTGCAACAAACTGCAACGGATACTATGAGCGCACCGAAAAGATACACAGTTACATCTGCCTTACCCTATGCCAATGGCCCCCTTCATGTAGGGCACATTGCTGGTGCTTATTTGCCTGGCGATATATATGTGCGCTACCTGCGCCAGCGTGGTAAGGATGTGGTGTATGTGTGTGGTAGCGATGAGCATGGTGCGGCCATTACCATTCAAGCCAAAAAAGAAGGTACTACCCCGCAAGCTATCATTGATAAGTACCACGAAATAAACAAGCAGGCTTTTAAAGAGCTGGGTATCGATTTCGATATTTACCACCGCACGAGCAGCGAGCTGCATCGCGAAACGGCTTCGGCGTATTTTCAGGACCTTTACGATAAGGGGGTGTTTGAAGAGCGCGAAACCGAGCAATATTTTGATGAGGAGTTTAGCCAGTTTTTGGCCGATAGATATATAGTAGGTACTTGCCCCAACTGTGGCAACGAGAATGCCTATGGCGACCAGTGCGAAAAGTGTGGTACTACCCTTAGCCCTGACGAATTGATTAGCCCACGCTCCATGCTGAGCAACAAAGCACCCATTAAGCGCAAAACCAAACATTGGTTTTTGCCGCTAAATAATTACGAAAACTGGTTGCGCGATTGGATAATAAAAGGGGAGGGTAGAACTGAAGAGTGGAAAGTAAACGTTGCTGGCCAATGCCGCAGCTGGATTGAGCAAGGCCTGCACCCGCGCTCCATTACCCGCGATTTGGATTGGGGGGTGCCCGTACCGCTACCAGGTGCAGATGGTAAGGTGCTATACGTGTGGCTTGATGCGCCAATTGGCTACATTAGTGCCACTAAGCAGTGGGCGCTTGACAATGGCAAAAACTGGGAAGACTATTGGAAAAACGAGGAAACCAAACTGGTACATTTCATAGGTAAGGATAACATCGTGTTCCATTGTATAATCTTCCCCGTGATATTGAAGGCCAACGATTATATTTTGCCTACCAACGTCCCTGCCAACGAGTTTATGAACCTTGAAGGCCGTAAACTGAGCACCAGCCGCAATTGGGCTGTTTGGGTGCACGAGTATTTGCAAGAGTACCCGGGCCAGCAAGATGTGTTGCGCTATTACCTTTGCAGCAACATGCCCGAAACCAAAGATAGCGAGTTCACTTGGGCCGATTTTCAAGCAAAAAACAACAATGAGCTAGTCGCCACGCTGGGTAATTTTGTAAACCGCGTGATGGTGCTTACGCATAAGTATTACAATGGCGTGGTACCACAAGCACCTAAAGGAGCATTGAAACAGGAGGATACGGAATTTTTGGCTCAGATAACCAAGGCATACAAAAACGTTGGTGAGAGTATTGAGAAATATGAGTTCCGATCGGCACAAAACAGCCTTATGGAACTTGCCCGCCAAGGTGATAAATATTTAGGCACGCTAGAGCCTTGGAAGTTGATAAAAACCGACCCAGAGCGCACTGCCGAAGTGTTGTACAACGGTTT
>JAGYJT010000119.1 GCA_018401955.1 Chitinophagales bacterium
AGGTATTAGCCCCACGCATCAACCTAACTTTTAGGCAGATTTACACCCACCGAAAATAAATTTGGCAATAAGCTGTAACCAAATCCGTTTTGTGGGTTATAGGGGTATTCTCCTACAGTTATTCTCTTTAGCATATGCGTTGGTTGGCTCTTATACTTGCTTGTGTTTTACCCCTGCTGCTTTTGGCACAAGACACCATTGTGCCTGGTACCTTTACGGTGCGTAAGGTTTATCAAGGGGATGTTATTCCAGATGGTTTAGGAGTGTTTGGTAATATGGGTGGTACAAGGCCTGGCGGCGGGAGCGGTGCAAATAACTTGGTTATAAAAGGCAAAGTAATGCGCACTAACGGTATTGATACGGTGCCTATGCGCTCGGCACAAGTAACCGTATTGGGTACTGCTTTGTTTGTAACTACTGATGAGAGCGGGGTTTTTAGATTTACTATTGATGAGCAACTACGTGCAAGCATGGAGTCAAGTGACTCACTAACGATAAGTACGGGGCAAATGGATGGCTGGCAAATGAAATTGACCGTACCAATGAGCAGCAACTTAACCGACTATGTTATTACCCGCTTTGTAGCCGACAACAATACAGGGCGCAGCACCATGGGCCGCAAGCAGCGCCGCCGAGAAATGCTCAAACGCATTTTCTTGCCTTGGATGTGGTTTAAGAAAAAGGAAAAGCTACCGCCCAGGGAAAAGCTGGCTTTTACCAAGGGAAGCAGTGCTAGTATTGCGCCAAACAAATTGCAGGTCCTTTCGCAAGTGGGCGATTAGGGTTTTTGTCATTTTTATGTAAATTAGTCATAATGTAAGCTATTTTATTTTAATGCCCAAAGTATATCAGTTATCTTCATGGAAAAGTTTAACTGTTCTAAAATTGGGCCTTATGAAACCACTATTACTATCCGTTGCTATATTACTTTCGTTATTCGCGCAAGCGCAAAATTGGTGTCCGCCTGGGGCGCAGTGGACGTATAGCCATTATGGGTTTGATTTTTCTGGCAAAACAGACCTGACTTACGAAAAAGATACTATAATCAATAGTCAATTATACAAAATGCTAGTTGAGCATACCACTGCCATATACCCATACACGGTTAATTGGATGGATACTTCTTATACATTTGAGCGAAATGACACGGTATTCAGTTTGGTTGATGGAGTTGATTACCCCATATACTTTTTCAGTGCCGCCATTGGCGATACTCTGAGCATAAGGGCATTGGGCAGTTGTGACAGCATTATTAAATGGGTTGTTGATTCAGTTGCCGTTAGTAACATAAATGGCGAGAACTTGAGATACTACCATGCGGAATTGGCAATGCCTGATATTGAAATCAACCCACAAACGCTTCAAGTAATGGAGCGCTTTGGCTCCATAAATAATTTTGTAGTGCCTTCTATTCTGTGCCTACTTGATGATGGTTCGAGTTATAGGCTGAGATGCTACACTGATAGTACACTAGGCCAGTATAGAGTAGACACTACCGTAACTTGCGAATATTTGTATAATAGCATTGATAACTTGGATGGTCTGCAAGGGATAAAGTTATACCCCAACCCCGCTACAAACCAACTGAACATATCCATTGATGGCCATACCATCACCAAGTATCAAGTAATGGATTACCCAGGTAAGGTGGTCATCGACAACCAACTAA
>JAGYJT010000012.1 GCA_018401955.1 Chitinophagales bacterium
TCTTGCAAAGAATGACGCTCTTTTCCAAGCACTACTCAACTCCGACAATGAAGATGTGGCGCTCTTATGTGAAGCGAGGCTTGCCGTTAAGTCAACGCTGGAGCGAACACGAGCGCAAAGGTTCCTCGATATTTCTAGTAGAGGAAGACTCCCAGTCCCACTTAACTATTATGGCGCGCACACCGGTCGATGGTCAGCAAGTAAAGGTTCTGGTCTTAACCTTCAAAACCTAAAGCGGGGGTCGTTCCTGCGTAAAGCCATCATGGCTCCCGAAGGGTACATGTTGGTGGTGTGTGACCTTGCACAGATCGAGCCGCGTGTGTTGGCTTGGCTGGCTGGATACGATGCGATGCTCGACATTTTCCGAGCCGGAGGCGATCCGTATGCTGCCTTTGGTGCGCAGATGTTTGGTATACCGGGGCTTAGTAAAGACAGTCACCCTGATTTGCGTCAGTCTGCGAAGTCTGCTTTGTTGGGTGCAGGCTATGGCCTCGGGTGGGCAGCGTTTGCTGCGCAGTTGTTGACAGGGTTCTTGGGTGCGCCACCGACTCGGTACGACAAAGCCTTTGCCAAGCAGTTAGGGGCCGACGCTGAGTACGTGCAGAAATTTACCGATTGGGAAGTTAACCTAGAGAAACTGGCAGACATACCCCACAACTGCACCGATCAGGAATTATTTGTTCATGCACTGGCAACCAAGAAAATCATCGACAAGTACCGGGATGCTGCTGACCCTGTTGTGCAGTTCTGGAGCATCTGCCAGAACCTAATTCATAGAAGCCTGATGAATGGGGAGGAGGTGCCCTACAAATGCGTGACCTTCAGGAAGGGCGAGGTCGTCTTGCCAAGCGGATTATCCCTGCGCTATAATAATTTGAAAGGCAACCCGGACGACAAAGGTCGGGTGCAATGGGTGTATGGCCCCAGCAGTAAGAAGCTATACGGTGGAAAGCTTACCGAAAACATCGTGCAAGCGGTGGCTAGGTGCGTCATGACGGACGGCATGTTGCGGATACAAGAGAGGTATCCGTGCGTATTGACTGTTCATGATGAGGTTGTCTGCCTTGTACCAGAGGCAGAAGCAGAGGACGCTAAAACATGGGTTTTAGCGCAAATGGTCATGGAGCCGACGTACATGCCGGGGATCCCGCTTGATGCTGAAGCTGACGTGGCACATCGCTATGGCGATGCTAAATAGTGAAAGGAGAAGTATGAAGTTACCTACAAAAATAAGAGTCGGACGCAGGCTCTACAAAATCAATCAGGTTAAACAAATTGCCGATGGCCTGATGGGTGAAGTGGATTACGAGCTGAAACAAATCGACGTAGCAACCCACAGCAGCCTAAGTGGGCGCAGGTTCAAGCGCGAAGAAGTAATGGACACGTTCTGGCACGAGTTGACGCACGCCATTCTCAAAGACATGAACCACCCCTATGAGTCAAACGAAAAGTTTGTGCTTGAGTTTTCCAGCCGCCTGACTAAGGCGATTCAAAGCGCGAGGTTCTAATGCAGAAAATCACATGGTCCCACAGCAGCTTAAAAGATTTTGAGGGTTGCGCCCGCAGATACCACGAGGTCAAAGTTTTAAAGAAGTACCCCTTCCAAGAAACTGAACAGACACGTTACGGCAAAGACCTGCACAAAGCCGCCGAAGACTATGTGAAAGACGGCACCCCGTTACCCAAACAGTTTGAGTTTGTTAAGCCGACAATCGACGCGTTACTAGCTAAACCAGGACGCAAACTCCCCGAGCATGAGATGGGGCTGACGATTGATCTGCTGCCCTGTGGGTTTAAGGACGAGAACGTATGGGTGCGGGGGATTGCCGACCTGCTAATCGTAGACGATGATGGACTAACCGCTTGGATTGTGGACTACAAGACAGGCAACAACCGATACCCTGACACCGACCAGCTAAAGCTTATGTCGCTGATGACCTTTGCCCACTTCCCCCACATCCGTGAAATAAAGTCGGCCCTTCTTTTTGTAGTGAAGGACACCATCGTTAAACAGCGGATGACCTTCGAGGAAACAGAGAAGGCGTGGTGGGAATACAGGCAACGGGTGTCAAAGCTTTCTTCTGCTTTTGAACACAACGTGTGGAACCCTACGCAAACGCCGCTATGCGGCTGGTGCCAAGTCAAAGGATGCGAGTTCAACCCCAAACATTAGGAGGTCGCCATGACCAGAGATTACAAAAAAGAATACAAGCGTGACTTAGAAACCGGGAAGTCCGGCCCTGCCAGCGCACAACACGAACGCCAACGAGCACGGCGCATGCTTGATAAAAAAGGTGTTGAGCGTGCAGGCAAAGACATCGACCACAAAAAGCCAATACGACAAGGAGGAAAGTCAACCATGAGTAACGTTAGGCTACGCTCAAAACGAGCAAACCAATCTGACAACGGGAAGTAGCCCATGCAGATTGTTGATAATAAAGCTCTGGTGCTGCGGACACGCAACCCAGACAAATACAAAGTAATACCGAGGATGGCAGTAGTTGGAGAAAATGAAGGCATATATGAAGTAGCAATTAAGTGGGGTTTGGACGAAGTCGCGGTTCTTAGAAACCTAGGCGTTCGGGATGTGCCATCCCCCATCATCGCCCGATACAACTGGCCCGGTCGGTATAAGCCAATGGAGCACCAGATTGAAACGGCTTCATTCCTAACAACGCATCGACGTGCGTTTGTATTCTCGGAACCGGGTACAGGTAAAACGCTCTCAGCCCTGTGGGCTGCAGACTACCTGATGAAGGCTGGGCACGTAAAACGTTGCTTGGTGTTGTGCCCTGTGTCAATCATGCACTCGGCGTGGATAGGCGACATAAGCAACAGCGTCATCCACAGAAGCGCCATCGTAGCCCACCACCAACAAGCCTCTCGACGTATTGAAATGGTGCAGGGCGACTACGAGTTTGTGATTACAAACTACGAAGGGTTAAACCTAATTGCCAACGAAGTCAATGCAGATGGTCGGTTTGATTTGATAATTGCTGACGAGGCCAATGCGTATAAAAATGTATCCACCAAACGCTGGAAATCGCTAAACCAAATTATCCATGTAGGCACACGCTTGTGGATGATGACCGGAACCCCGGCGTCGCAGTCGCCCGTCGATGCGTACGGCTTGGCTAGGCTGGTGAACCCCACAGGGGTGCCGAAGTTTATGACAGCGTGGCGTGACACCACAATGCTCAAAGCAACCCAGTTCAAGTGGGTGCCGAAACCTGATGCTCAAGACAAAGTGCATGCGGCGCTGCAGCCAGCCATACGGTTCACGAAAGCGCAGTGCCTTGACCTACCCCCTGTTATTACGGAGACACGCGATGTACCCCTCACACCACAGCAACGAAAGTACTACCAGATCCTTAAAGAACAGATGCTTGTCAAGGCGGCAGGTGAGACTATCTCGGCGATTAACGCCGCCGCCGAAGTTAACAAGCTCCTTCAAATTAGTGCTGGTGCAGCCTATACAGACAATGGAGAGGTTGTTGAGTTTGATTGCGCGCCAAGACTGGCGGTCTTGATGGAGGCGCTGGAAGAGACCCAGCGCAAGGTTTTAATATTCGCCCCCTACCGCCACAGCATCGACACGATTTACCGCTACCTAACTAAAAATCAGGTGGTATGTGACTTGATTCACGGGGATGTGTCGCCGTCCAAACGTACCAAAATATTCAAGCAATTCCAAGAAGAAGCAGACCCAAGGGTGTTGGTTATTCAGCCCCAGTCTGCCGCCCACGGGGTAACCCTAACTGCTGCCGATACGGTGGTCTTTTGGGGTCCTGTGCTATCGACCGAAACCTACATTCAATGTTGTGCCCGATCCGACAGGAAAGGCCAGGACAGCGATAAGGTGACGGTCATCCACATCCAGGGCAGTGAAATAGAACGCAAGATGTTTAAGCGTCTGGCTGACCGGGTGGAGGACAACAACTTGCTCGTCAAGCTGTATGAAGAAATAGTTGACAACAAGTAAAATGTTTGACAAAATAGGAAAAAACAGAAAGGAGCTTTACATGACAGAAGAAACTATCCCATTGGACAAGCTGGCTAAAATTTACCGGCGCATCCGCACGAAGGTCCAAGAGCTGACCACAGAGTACGAGACAGAAGTCGAAGCACTAAAGACTCAGCAACAGGAAATCAGTAACGCCATGAAGGACCATATGATGGCGGCTGGTGTTAAAAGCGTTCGCACCGATGAAGGCACGATCATGCTTGGACACAAAACTCGGTACAGCACTAGCGACTGGGATTCGTTCAAGAAGTTCGTGCTTGAGAACGAGGTGTTGGACTTGTTTGAAAAGCGTATTGCGCAAAGCAATATGGCGCAGTTCTTAGAAGAAAACCCTGGTGTGGTTCCTCCGGGCCTTAACTCCGACAGTGAGTACACCATCACTGTTCGCAAACCTACTCGATAAGGAGAAGTAACCATGAGTAATGTCGTGCAATTTAACCCCATAAAAGCCCCTGCCTTCGCTAAGAAGCGTGGGGAGTTATCTGATGTCGCCAAGGCCCTGATGGGTGGAGCTGGTGGTGGCGGTGGTAAGCGTATTTCAATCAAGGGCGGTGTGTTCCGCCTGCTGTCAGACGGCAAAGAGGTCGCTTCGATTGAAGACCGTCATCTGGATGTGGTAGTCGTTAATGCCGCAGCAAACATCGGGCGCACCTTCTACGCCGGCGCTTATGACCCTGAGAAGTCTGCTGCCCCTGACTGCTGGTCGGCGGATGGCGACAAGCCTTCCCCTGAATCTAAAAACCCCCAGTCCGGCACCTGTGCCACATGTCCCCAGAACATGAAAGGCTCTGGTTCTGCAGACAGCCGCGCTTGTAAATTCTCCCAGCGTCTTGCGGTTGTGCTTGAAAGTGACATGGATGGCGATGTACTGCAGCTTCAGGTTCCTGCTGCCTCGTTGTTCGGTCAAGCAGAAGGCGAGAATATGCCGCTGAAGGCGTACGCCAACTGGCTGGGTGCCCAGAGCATTAGCCCTGAGATGGTTGTGACCCGCATGAAGTTTGATACCAAGGCACAATCGCCCAAGCTTTTCTTCCGTCCGACCCGCTGGCTGGATGAAGAGGAGCACGACATTGTTGTGGCGAAGGGCGCTACAGAGGACGCCAAGAAAGCTGTCACGATGACGGTGGCTAAAACAGACAAGGCGGCTACCGCCCCTATACTGGAGGCCCCCAAGAAACCCAAGGCGAAAGAGCCTGTTGAGGACGATGTCGATGAGCCAGAAGTACGGCAAGAAAAAGCGGCTCCTGCCCCCAACAAGCGCAACAACCTAGCCTCTGTAGTTGCTGACTGGGATACCGACGACTAATTATGGAGGGGGGAAAGCGAAAGCAAGTACCCCTTAAAACATGCCTTACTCAGAAAAAACAAAACAACTTATTACAGACGCCCCCCAGTCTCTCGGCAATGACCTGGCCCGTTGGGCCATGGTGCGGGACATATCCGTACAAAGAATTGCCTTAGCCACTGGGGCCACTCGACAGACTGTATATAACTGGTTTACTGGAGCAACTGAAGTCACGCCGTCTTACCAAGACCGTGTGAAAGAAATTATTGAAGTGCTTAAGAAGGTAACCCAGACAGAAGACGCTTGGAGAACACTATGCAACACATTCAACCTACGAGCCTGACCGACGAAGAGCTATTTAGAACCTGCCTTCAAATCCTAAGCATGGGGGAGTTACCTAAAAACTATCAGGAAGAACTTCTTAAGCGCTTTGAAAAATTACTCGATGCCGTAGCTGAACCACGATAACTGAAGGGGGATTAAATGCAACCGCTTGATTTTCTAGCGGCGGTGCTCCCGTCTTCCGGTGTTTACTGTGCGGCTGAGTTTAATACTAAAAAGAAAGAGCATGTTTTTGTAGACAGTCTCGATGGACTTGTGACTGCAGCGGATTTGTTTGCCGCGCAGAATCGGGATGTTTACTTTGCCCTTGCCGCTTTTAAAGAACCAGGAAAACGAACGGGAGATAACGCTCGCGTAATACGTTCGCTCTTTATCGACATTGATATTGGCGACGAGAAGAAGTACAAAACCCGCTTAGAAGGCCGGGACGCTTACCTTGAGTTTATAGGGGCAACTGGCATGCACACACTAGGTGAGCCGATTGTGGTGTCCTCGGGCGGTGGGTTCCATGTGTACTGGCCCTTTGCTGAAGAGGTCGAGATTGCCCAATGGAAACCTGTAGCCGAAAACTTTAAGCGCCTGTGCAAGCAAGAAGGATTTGAGATTGACTGGAACTGCACGGCTGACGCTGCGCGTGTCTTGCGTGTGCCGGGTACCTACAATCAGAAGTTTGACCCGCCTAAGTTTGTAAAGATTCTAAAGGAAGGCTCAGGGCCGTTCAGCTTTACTGCACTAGCTGAGTTCATCGAGAGCAAGCTCAAGGTCAAGCCCGTGGTGGCACCTGTTTTTGAGCTACCCGGACAGCGCCCAACCCGAACCGCAAGCTCCATAGCGTTGATGGAGAACAATCAAACGTTGTTTAAAAACATCATCGCCAAGACCCAGGCGGGTACCGGGTGCGGTCAGCTCGCCCACTATGTGGAGCATGCGCAGGAAGATGGCATGGAGCCGCTTTGGAGGGGGCTTTTGTCGTGGGCCAAGCACTCAGACGACGCAGATAAAGCCTGTGTGTGGCTGACCAAGCAGCACCCCTACGACACCGAGCGCATGGAGCAGAAGCTTAGGGACATTAAAGGCCCCTATGGATGTTTGAAACTCGATAGCGTTAACCCTGGCATCTGCCCAAGCTGCCCACACTACGGCAAGATCACGAACGCCCTCATACTGGGGCGGGAAGTTAAGGTGGATAACACCGAGAAAACGATTGTTCTTGAACCAGAAACAGCCCCAATTACACCCAAATTCGCCACAATTACAAGGCCCCCACCCCCCAGAGGGTTCTCCTACGGCGCAAAGAACGGTGTTTACAGGGACAAAATTGAGCAAGACGGGCAGGGCAACAGCACTACAACCCAAGTGCCTGTCATCCCCTACGACCTGTTCGTGGTTAACATATTGAAGAGCGAAGGCGAGCACATCGTCCACCTGCTGGCGCTCAAACCCCAAGGCCCCCAAGAAATTACGCTGCCCCAGCGGGCGGTGGTATCCAGAGACGAAACAGTTAAGGCGCTTGCCCAGCAGAACGTTATTGCTTCCTTCGGGGCGGGTAACGACAAGAACCTGTTTGATTACGTACGGGCTTGCGTTGAAGATGCGTCCTTCTCACGAGCCGCCATTGATGTGCCTAGTAACTATGGCTGGCAACCCAACGACACCTTTGTGTTCAACGAGCGAGTTTTCTCTAAAGACATGCTGCCTCAGCACATCCCCATGCGGGGGCTGGTCAATATCAACAAGGCAACCAAGCCTACCGGATCGCTGGATAACTGGTGCAAAATAGTCAACCTTCTGACCAAGAAACAGATGTACGAAGCCCTTGCCATGAGCTTGACTGGGTTTGCTGCGCCACTTATGCGGTTCACCGGCTACGACGGCATTACATTTCACCTCGGGTCCACCGAGTCCGGTACAGGTAAAAGCTTGACCTTGGAGCTTGCAGCCAGCGTATGGGGGCACCCCGTTAAGTACAGGGTCAGTAAGAATACGTCTGATGTTGCTATGCAGCAGCGCATGGGGTTACTACACAGCATGCCCTTGATTTCAGATGAGATCACCAGCAAAAACCGCAAGGACTTTGAGTGGGTTGCGGGCTTTATCTTCGACGTAGCAGAGGGCCAGGGTAAAGAGCGGATGGAGTCAGGCGCCAATAAAGAGCGGGAGAACACAACCTACTGGAAATCCATTGCCCTGCTATCGTCCAACACCCACGTAATTGACTACCTGACAGGCGCTCGACGGCACTCCTCGGAAGGGGAACTTCGTAGGCTTTTGGAGCTTACGCTCAACAAAGTTATTAAATGGGAAGAGGGTGAGACGGAAGTTGTTTCTACAATCAGGCAGAACTACGGCGTGGCTGGCGAGAAGTGGGCGCAGTTTCTGGTGGACAACATGGAGCTTTGCCAGCAAGTGCTGGAGGAGACCCGCACCCAACTGAAGAAAGAATTTAAATTCACAGACGACGAGCGTTACTGGCTGGCTGGTTGCTCGGCGAAGGTGGCGTCAGCAATTCTGGTTGGCTCGAAGTACGCTGGCATTGTTGACCTGCCGATTGAAGGCATCATGGGTGTGCTCAAGGGCATGGTTGAGAAAATTCGTAAGGTAATTAAGAGCAACTTCAGGGGTGCGGAAGACGTGCTCAACGCCTACATCAGGGAATACTACGGTAAGTTCATCGTTGTGAAGTCTATCGACAACTCGCTAGCCGCATCCTTTGGCGATAGTGGCGTCATCGACCAGTCCATTACCCGCAGTGAAATCTTTGGGCGTGTGGAGCACAACGTAACCCCTGGCTACGTAGACTTCTTTATTGAGGAGTCGTTGCTCAAGCAGTACTGTTCCAGTATGAGTTTCGGGTACGCGGACTTCAAGACGCAGATGGGGGCGATTAGCCACGTTACCTACATGAAGAAAGACCTGATGTCGAAAACCAAAGGGCCGCAGATGCGTGTCAACGCTATGAAGATTTCCCGCAAGATTGACGATGAAGAACATATATCCGTGGAAGCAGCTTAAGCTGGGGCAGGGGTTTTTCGTACCCTGCCTTGACACGGACAAAGTTTATGAAGAAGGACTCAAGGCGGCGGTTGCAGCCAGAGTACAGGGTAAGGCGATGGCAGGGATTGTGGGTAACCGCCTTGGTGTTTTATTTTGGCGTGTAGGCCGTGAACTCAGATCGTAGTTTTCTAAACTCGTTAGCGTATTCAATACGGTTCTGACGCAAGTCTTCAAGCTGTTGTTTTTTCTCTTTTGGGTCCATGTCCGTGGACGCCTTAATAATTCTTTCAAGCTTGGCTATCTCGCCCATAATCTGGGTAAACGTGCCTGCAGCAGACGCCAACATAATGTCGTCCATAACACCTTTTAAGTATTTCTCGGCATCTTCAACACGTCCTTCTGCCATCATGTTGTTGTAGGTACGCTGTGCAGTACGGGCGTCTTCTACCCCTTGGTAGGCTTTGTCAATCATGCCAGCCGAATCGCTAGGCTGTATTAGTCGGCCCAAGAAAGGAAAGTCTTTAGCTTCTCCCATGGCAACCCTCTCAGCCATCTTAGCCGGACTAAATACTGCGTCGGTCAAACCAAGAAGCCCTATACCAAGCGAGCCTGTGTAACCACGGACAAGGTACTCTGCCTGTGCTGGCGAAATGCCCAACGCCCCTAACGATCTGAGAAGCTCGGGCGTTTTATCTGTGTACTGCTCAGCCTTATCAAGCCCAGAGAGTCTGGCGCCGACAACGGCGCTGTTGGTGAAAAACGAGTAGTTCGACATGACTTCAAGAGCGGGTTTTGCTGCAAGGGGTATATCTCCCGGTAAGCTTCGGAAGAGCATGTCTTTCATATCTCTAAGAACTTCGCTTCCCTTTTCGTCGCTGTTTGCATAGCGTAATGCTGCTTCTGGCAAAACCTTAAAGATTAAACCCAATTCAAACGGTATGGGTATACGAACAGGATCATTAATTCCCGGCAAAGGCACAAACCAGTTTCCATACCGCTCAGAGGGACGTGCGTTTTCGTAAGCTTCTTCATCATCCATAGCAATGGCGTAAGCAGCAGTTGCCAGTGCCATAAACGCCCCGCGCTTCCACAATTTTTCTTGGATTTTCAAACGCTCTGAGTACCCCATCTGCCCCTTGAAAGCACGGTACAAAACGTCGATACCTTGAACGTTGGCAGATAAGAACGGAATCATGGAGTTTAAAAACAAAATACTTGGTGAAAGGCCACGCCGAGAAAAGTTCATTATTTCAAGGGCGGCTAAGTCTGCTTGGCGGTCTGACAGTCCTTGTTTAACAAACGATTTATAGGCAGCAACGCGAGTTGCCATATCCCCAGCCATTGCAAAACCATCAAGTTTAGCCATAGCCATTTCCCAACCAGGCTTACCGGAAGCCACTTGCAAAAGTATTTTTTGTACGTCTGCGGGGTCTCCAGTAATAACCTGCCCCCCGCTAAGCCCCGCCGCCATAAGCTTACGTGCGGTTGGGTCTTTGTCGCCGTACATATTCTTAAGCTCTCTAAGAGCAGCAAGCACAGGCGTAGCATCAGACCCCGTTGCCATGTAAGCTGCGGTCGAGTCACGGAAAATCTGGCGTATGGCGTATGCAGGGTCTCGGGTTATGAACTTTCTAAACAAATCTGCAGGGAAGCTAAACAGCTTCATAAACCCAGGTATTGTAGTTTTAATACCATCCATACCCTTAACAATAATCTCGGCAGGAATGTCACCAAATACGGTGCCGTCAGTATCAATTTCCCACGCTTCGTCTTTACCATCAATCTTGGCGCGAATAATATTAGTTCCTGCTTTACCCGAACCAACTCGCTTGGCTATATCAAGACCTTGAAGCACAAATCCGACGTTGCGTGTCGCTAGGTTACGCAAAGCAAGATCCATAACCATGTTCGTGTTTTGTAAAGAGTTTACAAAAATACTTCTTATTTTTTGGTCGGAACCTAAAAGTTCTTTGAGGTGCGGCTGCTCAGTAAGGTCTCCCATCTTTACTATTTTTTCATCACCGATAAAAAGATTAACTGTTCCAGAAGCATCTGCTCGGTAGAATGGAATGTAGTCTTTTCGAGATTTTATTTCAGCAGCTTTAGCTTTGCTTAAGTAGCCCGATTGCTCCAATAACGTAATCAAATCGCTGTTGTACTCGTTGTAAAGCTTACGAGCTTCTTGGATAGCTGAGTCTTTTCTGCCAGCGTCAAGTAAAGCTTTAACGTCTGCTGGCGTAGTGTTTGCGCCTAGTTTACTAAGACCAACAGCTTTTGATTGAGCACGTTCAGCCGCCATATATGCGGTCATAAAGTTTTCGTTAGCTTGAACGTCTCCAAACTTAGCTTTGGAAAGTGCG
Source organism: Chitinophagales bacterium (assembly GCA_018401955.1). Lineage (GTDB taxonomy): Bacteria > Bacteroidota > Bacteroidia > Chitinophagales > CAIOSU01 > CAIOSU01. Next base: position 11,006 of record JAGYJT010000012.1, read on the forward strand.
AGAGCGACCCCTTTCATTGACGCAGCGTCTTTTTGAAGGTCCCTAGAAAGCATAAACTCGCCGGTCTTGGGGTCCTTCATTAACTGCACAACGCCACTAGTCATTGCTTCTGAAACAAAACTTGTGCGTTGCCCATACTTACGCGCAAAATACAGAAGATCAGTTGCTTTCAGGCTATCGAGCATAGGCTTTCCAACTTTGTCTAGCGTAGCCTGCCCAATGCGTTTAATGCGCTCAAGGGAATCGAGACGATCAACAAACTGTGTTCTAAAATTTAAACCGCTAAGGTTGGCTTTTAATTTCTCATAGGCAGGTGTATCCGGAGCTACAATTTTATCTACCGCGTTGACTACATTTTGGTTTACCGTTGGGTTAAACCTGGGCTTGGCGCTTCGCAAGGATATGGTGCCGTCGGTATTACGGTAAGTCTTGGCTTTGCCAGCATCAAAAGTTTTGTAGGCGCTCTTAATCAGGGAGAAAAGCTCGGGCGTGGAGACGTCTTTGAACTCCTTAAACCCACTGGATGTCAACCATCGGCGGATGGCAAACAGGATTTCTTTGAAGAACTTCTTAACCGCGCCTTCTTTAGAAGCAGGCGCCTTGTCCATATAATTTTCTGTAGTATAGGCAAGCACTTCACGAAGCGCCTTCATGCGAGCAAGCTCTACTTGCTGCGCCTTGGTCATTTTGCCCTCGGCTACAAGAGCTTTTGTAGACTCAACAGACTCAAGCCACGCATCGCCAGCCTCACGTAAAACGCCAAGCTCTTTTGCCAGAGCAAACACCCCGGTCTCACCAGTCTTAGCATCGCCAGGGAAAGAGGTTTCTACACGCTTTAGAAGTCGGCGTATACCATCCTTGCCAAGCAGCCCTTCAAGGGTATAGTGGCCCACCAGCTCGTGCGCTGCTGTCTGCTCAAGGTCTTTCAGGTTGGCGTGGTGGCTGACAATAACAAACACTTCGCCGTCAGGCGCTACACCGCCCTTAATTTTGTCGGCGTAAATGCTCATGCCTTGATTAGCAAGCGCCTTAAGAATCTTCATGGGAACTTCAGTGAAGTCTTTGTACACTTTGAACTTAATGTTCTGGCTCTTAGCTTTGGCTTCTAACTCTTTAATAAACGGAGCAGCTTCAGATGCATCAACAGCCGTTTCAAAGTCCGTATCGCCAACACGCCAGTCGTAGTTTGCGTCTTTACGGTAGCCAGACAGTGCGTCTTTAAGTTCTTTGTCAGCTTCTTCCAGGCTTAAGAAAACATTGTCGTCTGGATTGGCATTTGTTTTGTCAGACGCCAGGTCTTCCAATTTTAGCTGAAGCTCGTACCTCGCTACGGTTGCACGAGTAAGTGCTGTCTGAGCCGACTTTAGTTTAGCCTTAGCCACCATCTGCTCACGCTTGTCTTTGGCAGCGTTAAGTTCAGCCTGGGCAACTTTCATCTGGTCACGAGCAATGCCTTCGGCTTCTGTCATGACCTCTAATTCTGTTTTCCTAGTGACCTGGTTCTTTACATCTTCAAGCAGAATACGGCGCTGCTTTTCAGCCATCTCGCTAAAGTCTTCTGCCGTGCCATAAATTGTTTCTTTTGTACGCACAGGCAGCGCAACAGTCTGCATGGCTTTGAGCCGGTTGGCATTTTTTGTATTAGCTGCGAGCTTGCCGCCAATCGACTGGCGCTCTTTTGGCGTAGCAGTTTCTTTTTGTTTCTCAAGCTCAGCACGTTGTTTAGCTAATATCTCAAGCTCATCGGCAATAGCTTCAGGCCGCTTTTCAAACGCAACATCCTCAAGCTCACGGCGAACTTTCGTAACAGGAAGCTCTTTGCCTTCAGGCGTTTTCATGCGTCCGATCTGAAGCGCAGCAGTCAGGTCTTCTTCAACTTTCTCGGCTGCTTTAAGGCGGTTTTGGGTCGCTGTAATGCGTTTCTTAAGTGCTTCAACCGCGCTGCGTCGGTCGGCTACAGAGATTGCGCCTCGTGTGTCACGTTGCTGCTGTGCCCAGTCACCGTCTTCTTCAATCTGGCGAAGAACAAATTCACCGTCTCGGTTAATCGAAGTGTCAACGCCCTGCTTCTTAAGAAGCTCAACCGTTTTTTTGTTTTCATTCTTTAAAATACCGGCTTCTTTACGAGCCGCAACCATTTGCTTTTCAAGTTCTTTAATACGAGCACGTGCCTCTGGATCTTTTTTACCTGCTACCTGCTTGCGCAAACGCGCAAGTTCTGATCCAGCCTTTTGCAATTGGGTGGTAATGCGTGCAAGTTTCTTCTGGTTGTTTGAAACCTCAACCACATTGTCGTTGATGACCTTGCGCTGTATTTCAATAAGCTCTTTATCTTCGGGCTTGACAGGGGGCTTTTTAGGAGGGGCAGGTGCACGCCGTCCTGTTTCAACAGGTAGCTCTTTCTCAACCGGAGCGCCCTTAGCTTCTTGAGTAACCTCATCAATATTACCGCGAAGCGCCTGCAGTGCAGGGCCAATACTGCGAATCCGACCTTCAGTTGTAGGCTTACTTACCCTATCAATAAAAGCTTGGAACGGTGCACGAAGTTTTAGTTCCGTGTCAGTGCGCTCTTCACCAGTCAAAGCAGGGCGTCGGGATGTAAGCCGAGCTGCGTCAATTTCTTTCATAGCCTGCGTGATATAGGCATCGGCTGCTTGCGTAGCATCTCGTTGAAGTGTAGAAAATAACGACGTGCCCGCTTCTGGCGCACGGGTAAGCCCCGCTCGGAGTTGCTTTATTTCACCTTCAAGCTGCGTAAGTCGGCGTTGTAAATTAGCACTTGCTTGCGCATTACGTTGCACACCAGGCTGCGCCAAGCGGTCTTTAATCTGGTTGGCTTCTCTGGTAGCTAAAAATATCCGGTCTCGCAGCCCTTGATTGCGCTCGCGCTCTTCCGTTGCAAGTCTTTCAGGAACACCCTCACGATCACTAATAAACTGACCGCGCTGCAGGGGGTAAACAGCATCACGAAATGCTTCAAAAGCTGTATTTTTAAGCGGGGGTACGTCTTTGAACGCATCAATGGCGTCTTGTTCGGTAGGCGCGTCTTTTAACTCTCGTGTTTGCTGCTCTACCATACGACTAAACGGCTCTTGACGCAGTTGTTCTTGTCGGTCAAGTTCTAGGGCTTGTTCAAACCTAGCCTGCGCATCCTCAGCGGCTCGTGCGTCTAACTTGGAAAGGCCAACCGTACGCAGACGGTTAAGCTCCTGCATCTTGGCTTCATCGGCAACAGCCTGACGGCCTGCGTCGGTAAGCTCACCCTTTTCATCAAGTAGCTCGACCCGGTTATTAAGTATGTCGTAGAAACGCCCCTGCCTCTGCTCGTTGAGCGAGCGCATTGCGTCTTCAATCTGGGGTAGGGCTTTGTCTGCAGTAGTACGCTTATCAACAGAAATGCCAAGAAGCTCTGCCGTAGGGGGTAACACAATACCCCGGTTGATTTGCTCTTCAATCGCTTTACGGCGTGTGGCAGGAATACCCAGCGCAGACAAGCCCATATTCTCAAGGCCAAATTCAATGCGCTCAAGTGCTTTAGCCTGCGCCTCAGCCGCTTCTCTTTCTTGCTCTGTCTGCTGACGTGACTGTCGAATGATGCGCTTGGATACGTTGAATACGTTCTCACCACGCTGGATCTTGGCTTCTTCCTCAGCAACAAGCCGGTCTTGTTCCGCAAGCTGGGCTAGGTTTTCTTCACCAAACAAAGAGGGTTGTGTCTGAGCCTGGGCGATTTCTGCTTCAAGAGCGTTTACTCTGCTTGCCAAACCCTCAATTTTGTCAAATTCACCAAGGTCACCAGCTTTTACAAGCGCCTTCTTAGCGGTATCCAGCTTTTTATTAAGCGCCGCAACAGGGTCCAGCCCACCTTCAACAGGCTTTACAAGCTTTACTTTATCTGCTTTTGCTTGTTCTTCAATCTGCTTGAGCATGCTTTGAAGGCGTTTACCTTCTTGAGATAGCTGTACAGCTTGGGCGCTATCGCCTGCCTGTGCAGCGGCAGCAGTGGGTTCTTTTAGTGCCTCAATCTGGGCTACGAGCTGCTGATATGTCGTTTGCAGTTCCTGCGCACGCTCAGCTTTGGCGGTTTCTTCTGCTTCAACTTCTTCTTGCCTTTGCCCAAGCATCGACACAGGACCTAACAGATCGCCCTGCATGGTGGCTTCTTCACCGGTTAGTAGGGGGGCACCTGCTTCTTCTGCAACCTTACGGGATTCTTCTTGGTCGGCAATTAGTTGTTGGCGGCGTTGCTCTTCAGCCGTAATCTCAGCTTCGCGCTTTTCAACAGCAGTCTGGATACCACGACGCTCAAGGTAACGGCCCGGAGGGGCGAGCACGCCCCCAAGAACAGCGCCGCCAATAAAGCTTTCAAAGTATTCATCTCGGGCGTCTTCGTCGCTCATTGTTAGGCCAGCCTGTAAACGCTCAAGGGCCTGCTGCGCAGTTTCTGTCAACCCCTCCACGCCCATCGTGCGTCCCGTGGCTAAAGCGTAGTCAGCAGCGCCATCCTTTAGAGTCTTTTTGGCTACTTCAAGGGCCGCTTCTTCGGTGAGGTCTTTGCCAACCTGCCCAAAAATATTTCGGATAAACGGCAACATCCGCAAGCTAAGCGTATCGAGCGCCGCCTGGGGCACGGCTGCTAGGGCAGCGTTACCTAAATCCGTTTCGCCAATGCTTTTACCTGTCTCCATCTGACGGAGCAGGTTAGTACCCGTGAACTGAGCGCCTGAAGCAAGACCTGCCGCACCAAGACCAGCAACCGTAGCTGCCGTACCAGTAAGAGGTGCTAAAGCTGTGGCCCCAGCAGCGACAAGGGGCGCTGCCATATAGGGTAGAGACTGCCCAAGAAGTTCAGTAGTTTTAGTAAGGGGGGCTTCTAAAAAGCCTTCTTCGGTGGGGGCAAATGTACGGCGCTGGTAGGCTTGCTCTTCTTCAATGGCCTGTCGTGCAGCCTCCTCATCCATTAAACCCGTGCGCCCGAGGACGGCAAGACCAGCTTCTTTTACGCCAGAAACACCAGCTTTAAAGGCGGGGACAAATCCAGATTCGGGGGTTGCTTCGGGTTCTACAGGCGTAGGGGGTTGGAGCTGCGCCATTACGGCAGCTATGGCTTCTTCATCCGTTAACTCACGTCGTGAATTAACATCAAACGATCCCTGCCCAGGGATGTTTACTTTATAAAGGGGCATACCCTAGCCTTTAATTTTTAGTAACCGTAGTACCTGCTGCTGATCGAGCGCGTAAAACCTGCTGGATAGCGTCATTTAGCATTGTATCTTTTTGATCTTGCGGTGCAAGAGCGTAGCGCGGATTGCCAGTAACCAACTTTGTTGCAGCGTCCACAATATTCTTAGTCTGGGTTTCACCCAACTGCTGCTTTAACCGAGCAATAGTGGCTTCGGTCGTCAGCTCAGTCGCTTTTAATGTAGTTTGAGACGCAAGCTGCTGACCGTAAATAGTGCCACCAATTCGTGCTGCGTTATCCTGAACAGCGTCACGTCGGGCTTCGACACGGTTCTTCTTAGCCTGAAGCTCGGCACGGGCTTTGTCTGTAACGTCTTTACGCATGCGGCTATCGAAGGCTGCAATCTCAGCGCTCAGTTTTTCATCCTCACGCTTAAGTTTGCGTAGGTCTTTAACAGACTCCATAACCCCAGGCATGATGTCTTTACCTGCTTTAGCGGCTGCAGCAAGTGTCGGGCCAGTATTTGACGCCCAATTAAACCCAAACTGAGCAAGTGCCATAAGGCCAGCTTCGTTTCTTTGCTTCTCGTACTCAGACTCCGCGCCAGATAAACGCTCTTTAATTTTTTTGTAGGGGTCCAGATCAACACCCATGTCTTTGTACAGCTTGAATTGGTCTTTTACAGCCGCTTCATCTGTTGTCGTAATTTTGTCAGGTAACGTGCCAGCAAACGATTTTGCAATACCCATAATCCCTGCTTTGTCTAGTGAGGGTAGTCCGGCAGAGGTCGTCTTCTTTTCAGGCTGGTCAACACGTGTAACCGTAGGTTTGTCTTCGGCTGCGGGTTGTAAAGGAACCACGCCTGCTTGTGCGGCTTGTTCAGCTTGGGCTGCTAGGGCAGCGGGGGGTACAAATGCAACATCGGCAGGCCCTGAAGTGGTTTGAACACGCTCTCGTAGAGGTGTGCCTTGCGTAAAGAAATTAACAACAGGATTAATCAACGCCTCTTTGGTTGCCCCAAACACACCCAAACCTTTAAGCCGCGCCGCTTCAGCAAGCTCTTCTTCACTTAACTGTTGCCTCGGTACAGGCGCATACGGCATCGGACGACGGCCCTCACCAAACATTTGTTCCAGTACCGCGTCCACTGGGCTACCACCAGCATCAAACGCAACCATACCTCCCGTAGCAAATTCTTGTGCAGCACTAGGGGCAGGCAGTGCGGCTACACCACCTTCGGCAGGGGCTTGGGCCATTTGTTGTGGCATTTGTTGCTGGGGCATCGGAGGCATAGCGCCGCCTGTAATTAGTTCTGCAATAACGGGTGTCTTATTTCCTTGCCCCATAGCAGCTTTTTGGCGTGTGTTTTTACGTGCTTGGATTTCACCGGCGGCAAGGATGTACTCAGGGGTGCCAACAGCCCCAGTTTGCGTCATTTGAATAAGCATTTGGCGAAGCGCCTCATCAGGCACACCCTTCATGCGGTTTTCCATTTGCACAATGTTCATGCTTATTTTCCTAACATTTGAGACAGCGCAAGGAGTCCTAGACCACCACCAGCAACTTGTGAAACCGTGCTTGGCTGTGCCTGATACAGTGTTGAAGACGACCCAGGTAGTCCACGGAGAAGCCCAGACATAAACTCAATCTGCTGATAAGGGTAGCGCTGTTGGTTAAGAAAGTCTTGGTACGCAATGTCTCGCGCTTGTTGCTCGCGTTCTTGTCCGAGGCGACCAAATTCTTCTTGGGACTTAAGCCGGTCAAGCGTTGTAGCCTGTTCCATGCTCCCCAACTGACCCAAGGTAGCGGCTGCTTGCGTCGCGGCCTGCGCCCCCTGAAGACCAAGGCTGGAACCAAACTGACGAGACTGCTCCCGCAGTCGCTGGGCTTCAAGTTGCTGTTGTTGCGTCTGTAGCCCAGCCTGTAGACCACGACCTTGCTCTGCTTCAAAAGCACGTTGCGCTGCATCAAAAGCCGACTGAGACCCGGTGCCTTGAATATTAGAAAGCCGGTCAAGTAGACCGCGCTCACGTTCTGCTGTAGCTAAAGCCTGACGGGCACCACCATAAGTGCCCTGACGAGCCGAACCAAGCCTAGCTTGTTGATCTGCGATCTGTGCTTCTCTTACGGCGGCTTGTTTCTGAACGTCTACAACCTGCTGCATATAGGGCGACATGTACATGTTAGCTGCGCCGGGAGCAACAAAAGACCCCATTCCACTTGTAATTTGACCGGGCGTAAACTGACCGGGGCCGTACTGCCCTGCTCGAAGCGCTTGTTGTCCGCCTGCTGTTGCAAGCCCTGTTGCCGGGGCAAATTGTTGGGGGCCACCATAAGCAGACATACCGGCTCGTGCTGCTTGTTGTTCACCAGTAATCCCGGCTAAGCGCTCCCCGCCGTACGTTTGATAGGGTGTGCCTTCACCAGCTTCAGGACCAATACCTGTAAGCGCACCTGCCTGCCCCGCCATCGACTCCGCATAAGGCTGCAGGTACTCAGGAATACTAATCTGGCTAGTTTGGGTAGGTTGCCCCCCACCTCCACCGCCTTCAAGCGTCATACCATAACGACCGTTCCGGGGTTGGAAAGCCTTTTCTGGCAGCATTGAAAAATGGTCGTATCTCATATCTTTGCCTCAAATAGCGTATAGCGCTCTTGAAAACCGTAACGACTCCATAGCCGCACGATTGCGTCTCTACCGACACCTTGAACTCTGTCGGCGCCAAAACTTTTTAAAATACCTTTGAACTGCTCAAATGTTTCGGTATTACTAATTAAGCGTCCGCCTATTGCAACCACAAACGCCACTCGATAATTGGGCATGTTGTAGATGTTTACCACCGCTGCGCCACGTATACCGCTTTCATCGGACGCAATAACTAAAAGCCATTCACCACGTGCTATGTTAGCGCGTACTTGCTCTGCTGTGTAATCGTCTCCTGCGTATTGCAATGCGTCAATTAAAAACTTCTCTGCATCAGGCCATACACGGTGTACTAACGATGTCGGTACGACCTCAATAATCATGCCCTGCGCTCGGCCTTTTTCATCAGGGCGTACATATTGGTTGTGCCGCCTGCTTTTTTAACGCCCTTCTTGGTGACATAGGCTTCTCCATGCGACACACGCGCAGGTATTTTACCTTCGATGGACGTTTTAATCTTGTCATCTTTGCCTGCCTTTGGCCCCCTACGGGCACCCGGACCCTTGAGCGCTATGGCGCCTAAGCCTTTTTTAAGCTCTTCCTGCCCCTTTTTGTTGCTCCCACCACCGAGACCATCCACGGCTTTCTTGGTCATAACAAAGCCGCCATCCTCTAACATAGGTACAGAACCGCCGTCCTTGGCTCGGTAAATTGGCATAGGGGCGTAACGGGGTCGGAAGTATTCTTGTTCAGCCGTGCTTTCTGTCGGTGCGCCTGTGCGGTATGCGACATCCTGACGGCCTGGGTCGTACTGGTAGGGCCGTATCATCTGGGGGGACCCCGCAGGAGCGCCTTCAGCGTCTGAAGATAAGAGAGGAAGGACTGCTGCACCGCCGTATTTAGCCAACCCGCCGTAGCCCCCAACGTTTTGCATAAACAACTCACGCCCAGGCCCCCCACCAAGCGCTTGAAAACCACCTTTTAGGTTAGTCAAGCCCCCTTGCTGCCCAGCCTGTTCGATTGCCGTCATGTCAAAACTAGGGGGGGTTGCTACCGGAGGTGTTACCGGGGGTGTCACATTTACGACAGGAGGCGTTGCGGCAAGAGTACTACCTTTGGTTTGCGCAATTGCCTGTTCTGGCGACATACCAGTATTTAGCAGTGATTGCGTTGCTGGGTTAGTTGACGTTGCCGTTACTGCCTGTGGCGCTAATACCGGTGTTGCCGTGGTCGGCATTGCCGCTGCCTGTTTTGCCGCTTCTGCCTGCATGGCTGTTTGTGAGCCTGTTGTTGCAAGTGAACCGCCCAGACCTGCGCCACCATAGGCACCGAGTCCGGCTGAAAAACCTCTCTCTACATCACCTGTAACAACGGCTGTACCTCCGCCTACAATCATACTTGCTGTAAAAGGGTCAATCGCCCCGCCTGTGCCAATTGTTAACGCAGCGCCAGCAATCATAGGGAGAATGTTATCAAGGAACCCTGCTTCGGGGAGCCCTGTCTGGGGGTTGATGGTTAATGAGCCACCGTTTGCCATAGCAAGGGCCTGCAGTCCACCCACCTCACGAGGTGTCATGTGGACAAGCATTGAGTCATTTCCTCGTCCTTGGGACTGGACGCTTTGGGCGAGTGCTGGGAGTCCGTTCATATCAGTATTTTAAAGAATTATCAAGGTTTAAGGAAGGGCCGACACCCAAACAATAGAGCCAATGACAGACGGTATGGCGGGTCTGGCAAAGGGAGATGCTTGGGCTGCATCGTGAAATAGCAAAATACCGTCGGCGGCAGGTGAAACGACATCTGCTTGGTCAGTTGCCCAGTAAAGCTCAACTTCATCACCGACATTCACACTAAAGGTTGCTTCAGAATAAGCACAAATAAACCCCGGTATGGAGGCGCTTTTTCTTGCCGGGACCGAAAAAGTAGTGGCTGAGTTGGCTACATCTGCCGAGTTTTTCTGAAGCCAAGCAGTCGCCGTATGCGCAGCGTTGTCAGTATTGGCAAACTGAATACTGTATCTGATCGTATACACCCCAGCAACAGCCGCTGTAGCAGACCCCGGTGAGTTAAGCGTCCAGCCAAACCCAGAGTCTAAAGTGTTGAAGTTAACTACCGTAGCAGTGTCGTCTGTGGTTCTTTGGTCGGTTGAGTCAGATGCCGCAATATGAGGAAGAGTTATGGTGTTCCCACCCAGGCCCCCGTTGAAAGCATCTAATACGGTATCTACAAGGAACCGATCCACCAAGTTAAAATATAAACGTAGGGCGTTAGAAAACTGATCTTGGTCCAGCCTGTTGTAATCATTCTTAAAAAGAGGCAGGTTGGGAGCAACGAATTTTTTACTAATCATCGCTTACCATCCGGGCGTACATCAAGCCTAGGCAAACCTAACTGCCACTGGACACCCAAATTCTCAGATTCAACCTTCAAAGCCATCTGCCTAGCTCTTGCACGAATATAAACTTGATTGGTGTACTGTCCTACCGACGTTTCAATTACCCGCTGGGTATCTGAAGGATCGCCTTGAAAGTTAGAGCCAGGCCAGTCTCGTGGGCGAATCGTGAGAGACACTTCCGGATCGGTTGCTGTAGAGGTTGAGAAGTTGATGTCTGGGATCATTCTGCGGGTCAAAATAAACTGCTCACCATCACCAAGGTCAAAATCTGAGGACTGGATAAAAGCCTCCATTCGGTAGTCCAGCGTCATCAATACCAGACTCATGCGTATACAAAATACCGGGGTCTTGATCCTCGTCGGTGTACATCGCTAAGGGTAATTGCCGTGATGCAACATCAAGCCATGCGGTTCGGCTCAGATTACCGTAGTACCAGACTTGATCTAAATGGTTATAAATGACGTAACGGTCTACCCAGTTTGAATTGCCGCTAGGGTAAAACCACCAGACTTCATTAAAGCCTTCGTTAGTGCCACTTATAACTTGATCTGCTTGAGAGTAGTTTAAATCTTTAAACACATATTCACGCAACGAACAGGGTAGTGTTTGCACACGACCGTCGTACACATAGAACTTATCCAGCCCCATCCAGTAAGCAATGTTATTGGCTGTGATGACCGCCCGTGGACTCATAATAGAAATATTGTCACCAGCCTTTGGAGGCCAAATACATCTGTCGTACCCAAAAACTGTAAGGAATACAGGGTCGTATCTGTAAAGGTCAAGATCTCTTGTCGTGTTGGTATGGCACGAATAATTCGTGAGCCACGAGAAACTCTTAAAAATCCAGCCGAGTTCGTAGTTGTGGGTTGCCAAACATTAGGTTGATCTTGAGATGCCCAGCGAATTAACAGCGGGTCATAAGACGGCAATGGAGTTGGTGGGCTTGCAGGGTCGTAATAAGGTCTAGCCCCAAACGCCAATAAATGTTTATCGTTTTGAGAAACAAGAATTTGACCAGCTTGATCTGGAACCGCTGATGCAGACACACCATTTAGGGTTAACCCAGATAACAATACGGCATGAGTGTCGAGCGCTGTGGCAGGAGACACCGAAGTTCCACGCTCCCAATAGTAAATAGGACCACCAACAGCAACACCGCCCGCTTCGATATCTGCCCGAATATTCATTACCAAATCGTTGTCAAAATTGTCAAAAAACCAATCTCGTTGCGGCAAATAAACGGGCGTTGACGAAGATAAACCCCAGCCAAAAGAACCGCTCCAAGTACCAGTACCCCAGCCATAACCCTCAGTAACTAATGGAAAACCAGGGCTAATTTGGCACTCAATATCAATAGCCGTGCCTCCAGCACCGGGGGGAGTACTAACAGTTGAAGTAGCAGGGGTCGCAACTACAAACGTGAAAATATTAGCGTCTACTCTAGTAACAACATGTTCGGCATTGATCTCGGCATCGGGTATACCACCGGGATCTCCAGAAACTCCAGAAATAGTTACATAGTCTCCGGTTGAACAACCATGCCCCGATATGTTTACAGAAACTGTGGTTGATCCATTTACTGTTGTTATACAGTCATCGGATGATGGGGTGGTAGAAGTAGTAAACGTTTCTCTAATTGGCGTAATGTCGTAAAAAATAGCTCCTACTTCAATATAGACTTTGACATTAGTGCCGACAGCCAGAAAATTATCTTGATACGACGTAATCCAATTCCACATCTGGCGGGATGTGCCGATAACCCGCTCAGACGTTGTTTCAACCCAACCACCAATTTTTTGTGGGTAGCCAGAAACCGAATTTTGTCGCACTCAAACCAACCACCCTCGTTAGCATAGTTAGTGGTATCTCGATTAATACCGGGGCGAAATTGAAGTTTGAGGAACGGCATTTAGGCCACCAGTCCAGGGAGATAAACTGTTTTACCGTTTTGTTTCGTTGCGGTCAAGACCTGCTTTTTGTTGTCGGCAGGGTTGAAGCTCACGTGGACCCAGCCCGAGTCCGGGACACCTACTGTATAAAACTCTAGTATCAGTTGGCGGAACTCGCAGTTGTCTGCAATCCATTGGGCCAAGTCAGCATTAGCAATACCAGGAATCTCGATGTCGGCTGCAAACCCCTTGCAATGGTCCGATGTCGTACTGCCGCCCACCTTAGGAATTAACGAGGGGGTGCTCAGGCTATTGACCTTGACCCCCATGCCGTAATAGTCACGCACCTTTTGAAGCACGTTCTCGCACAGCAGGCGCATGTTCTCGATCTCGGTTTCGCTGGGGTCATTTGCCATGCCAAAGCGCAGGGCCGTCTCGCTCTTTGGTCATTTCAGACAAGGTGAAGTTCTGGGTCAGGTTCATTTCTTCTTTTCCATGATGTCATCAAGCTGGGCGCTCTTTTCTTTGCTGCCAGCCGAGGATCCAAAATAGTAGCCCAACACCATCGTAACCGCAGAGGTCAGCGCACCCAGTACATAGATGAGAATGTCCTTGGAATCGGCATCCACATCAACAAAGATAATCACGCCAAACAAGATAAAGGTTAACCCTACCGTGCCAAGCGCAAGCAAGGGGGTGACAATCTTGCTCAACATTGGAGCAAACTCGCTGGTAGCAATCTGCACTTTCGATCACGGGCAGACTGCATCTCTTTAACCTGGGCCTCTAGTTGAGCCAGTTCACCCCGCTGCGCCATCTCCATAAGACTAACCTGTGCTTTGGCTTTGGCCTCTGGGTCTGGCAGAACCTTATCCAGCACTTTTCACCAATGGATAGAATTGCGGCTAAGGGAATCATCTTGCAGTCTCCATTGTGTTGTCGCCCTTCTTAACTGTCACCTTGTCGCCGTCAACAGTTACAGACATGGGGTCACGGTCAGCCATCCGGTCAAGGCGGTCAATAAGCTGCTTCATCACCTCAAACTCTGGCTTTTCTTGCTTTGGTGTAGCCCCGGCGATGTTGTTGAGCATGGAGATCAGGCCGTGAGAGACGCACCAAGCAGCCCCATCACCGCAGCCATCTTGCCTTCTGCCAACTCAAGACTGGCAAGCACACCGATCACCAATAAGCGTAATGTAGAACAGGCCGTACCGACCAATGGATTTGCCTGCCACCTCTTTGGCGTTTTGCTGGGCATCCAACCGATTAAGTTCAGCCCGTATGTCAATCTTGGCCCGTTTAAGTTCTTTGTCATCAAACATGACTTTCCCCTTTTACTTTGCGTACCTAAAAATAAAGTCTACTGCCATGTACAGTAACAAGCACCCAACCACGACTACGGCTGAGACACCACCATAAAGAAACATGTCGTCCCAGAACTTCTTTTGCATCATCTCCTGCTCTTGCTTCATGCGGATACGGTCTGCCCTGATCTTACGACGCATCTCTAAAAACTTGCGGTACCCGTCCAGGCTCCCGTAGCCACCTTCAAGGTTACAAAATGCCCCATATAAAAATTCAAACCGTATTTCCTTCTCTATAGACATTAACTTATGCTCGGCCTCGTTGAAGGCTTCCTGCGTGTCGTTACCAAAATCTAAATTACCAAACAGCTTGGGTTTCTGAGGCTTGTTCTTCGCATCGGTGATGTGCTGCTCAAGCTGGTCTGCATAACCGACGTATTTACTTAACTGTGACCAAACACCTTCAGCCTCCTGAGCAAACTCGGAGGCTTTCTTTGATGCCATTCCATACCGCCGAGGCCGCTGCTAGAAGAGTGATTGGGTCCATTATTCATTTCATTAAGGCCGTTCGGGCCACGTAACATCCCACGGGAATCCTTCTTGTGCCGGTACATCACGCAATGCTTGACGGTAAATACCCCAAGATACTAAATCAACAGGTGAGTCTGCAACCTGCGTCCAGTCAGACTCCGTAAGTTTTTGGTTACGAGCGCCACGTATAAACTCAGCCTCAGCTTGTTCACGTTCGGCGTACTCTTCAGAGCTTAACGTAACAACGTTATATTTTTGATACCACATACCGTCAATAAATTCAGGCACATCCTCAACAACACGTTTCGTTGGGTCAGTAACTGTTGGAGCTGTAACTGCTTGTACTATAACAAGATTAAATTGATCTAGCACATCTTGAGTAATAATTTTAGGAAACGAACACTGTGGATTATCTTTCCTAAGTTGACTGATTGTGTAAGGATATTTCTCTATAACCCCATTGTTAAGTTTTGCGTACATTACTCACTCCTTATTGCCATGTAAACATAGGTACCGCCGCTTGCATTAACATCGGCAGACGAGGATTTAATTTGAAAGCCGGTAGTTAAAAAGTCAATACCCGGGGCACTATTGTTTACTGCATCGAAAGTATTTGCAGACAATGTTGCGGTACGTGTGTTACTTGGGTCTATTGATGCGCTATAAATAAGCCAAGGTCCGGTTGAATCAGCACGTTTAATCATTAACCATTGTGGTTCCCAACCAAGAGCCTCAATGGGACCAGTTGCAGATCCGTTGCCCGTGTATGAATCGCAGCTAATTAATCCACGGGTAGTAGTTTCATGCCCAAACAAAAATGCAAAAATATTAAACGCATTAGCGTTAACTAACGAGCTTGTACCAACAGAAAACACACTGCTAGTAGGTGCTGTATCGTTCCAAACTGTTGAATCAGTAGCCTCTGCGGCGGTTGAATTTAGTGTTAAGTATTTTGTAGGACCCAGGCTGCGGTGAAACACACGCCAATCCCAAGAACCAAATGGCCCAGTTCGTTTTACCAACATCATTCCTGGCACTGCGTTTAGTGTATGTGCAATAGTCCGGTTTGTGTCATTGCCAACAAACTTTACAAAACTAAAAAACTTTTCGGCTTCCCTGAAGCTCCAAGAAACAAAATTTGGAGTAGCAGGTGAACTAGGAGGAACATTAATAAGGCTACCGCTAGGAGCAGCATTCCACCCTGTTGCCGTAATTGGATTAGAGCTTGCCAAAAACCAACTCGAAGCTGCTATAGATAGATTTGGAAAAATAGAAGATCCAGAAGTTGAAGAACTATCTTGATAGGGTTGTATTACGTGATCAAAATTAACCGGGTTAGTGCCTTCCTCTAAATTTTTACACCAAATAAATCCCCCATTATTTAAAATATCAATATTGGTAATAACATTAAGAGTGGTGCCAGTACCACTGTATAGGCGTGAATTAAATACGTCTGCGATAGTATTGCCGCCTAGGCCAGCAGCGGCAGTTAGAATTATGCGAGAACTCATATTAAGCTGCCAACATATCGTAGCCAACCACAAAACCGTTCCATGTCGTACCTCCGTCATACGTGAAAAACGCCAAAACATCACGCCCAGAAGAAGTAAGCTCAGGGGTTTCCCCTCCAACCCATGTCAGGTTTGCGTACCATGTAACCACAGCGCTGCCACCGTTAGTAATGTCAAGGATAAACGCTATTGCCGTACCGCTACTTGGTATATTGCTTACCGTAAACGTCGTAGCTGTCGTAACTGTGTGTGAAAAATAATTTCCAGAAGACAGGTTTATGTCGTTTGCCACCGTAGCAACTTTGACTTCTTTAGTAGCAACGATTGTTTTGTTACTAAGGGTTTGCGTACCTGCAAGAGTTACATCCCCCGCAATTCTAACAAAATCCGATCCGTTCCAAGCAACGACTGTGGCTACGTTTGTGGGTATTGTTACTCCCGTTGTAGCAGAACCTTTAATAACGATTGAAGAATCCGAAGTGTTAAATACGGCATAAACCTTACTAGCGCTTGGCGCTACAATATTTCGTGTCGTACCAGGGGTGCCTGTAGCAATTAATATCGCAGAACGTGATTGATCAGCAGCGCCATCCGTATCGGTCAGTGTGACATCTGCACTTGTAACGTTAACGCTAGTAGCCCCTGCAATTGCGCTATCAAGAAGCGAAGTAATTTCATTATTAACAACGTTTCCCCACGTACCAGCTAATTCGCCAGTAACAGGAAGCGCTAAACCAAGAAGGGTGGTATATGACGTAGGCATGGTTTACTCCGGTTGTATCCAAGATGTTGTTTCATTTAAAAATGCGTAATGTGTCATTTGTTTTCCTATGCGAATGAGACGTTGCCTGTACCAGCAGTTACGGTAGTAACGCTAAAACCACCCGCCGTAGCAGTTGAAAGAGTAAGACCACCACCAGGGTTAGAGATAGTAAATGCACTTGAGTATTTAAGAATAACTACACCAGAGCCACCGGGTTGACCTGCACTATTAAAGCTTCCACCACCCGCCCCGCCGCCAGTATTTGCTGCGCCCGCAGTTGGGTTAGCGGTTGTAACTCCACCCGTATCCATACTTCCGCCGTCCCCACCACCACCTTGACCACCTGTGCCGCCAGTAAAGTCTTCAGCAAAAGCACTTACAACCCCGCCGCCGCCGCCACCTCCTGCGTAGTAGACTGCGCTACCAGTAATAGAGGACTCAATACCAATCCCTCCATCGCCGCCTTCATAACCCAATGTTACGGTACCTCCAACAGCGCCCATTCCACCGCCACCACCGCAGTTAAATGAAGCATTTGCATCCACCTTACCCGCACCACCGTTAAACCCTTGCGATCCTGTACCACCTGCAAGGTCACCCTCAGCGCCACCACTCCCGCCGCAACCACCACCCAAACTAACACTAGTTCGACCCCCGCCACCACCACCACCGGTAGCAGTAAACGAACTAAAAACAGAATTAGAACCGTTACCGCCATTAGTTCCGTTAGAACTTGCTGCTCCCGCAGAACCGCCTCCACCTACAGTGACTGTGTACGTTGTTCCGGGGACAAATACAAAGGCTGTGTCTTGAACAAGTCCACCAGCACCTCCGCCGCCACAAAATCCGCCTGTCCCCCCACCGCCAGCAACAACTAAATAATCCAAAATCGGTGGTCCCCCAAAATTCATTCCCAAAAGGGCTAAATGGATTCCACTCATGGTGCTACGTTCCCTGAAATAACACAGACTGTGCCGCTAATAAACAAAATCGTGCAAATGCCTCGGGTTGCCAAATCAACCGTTGCCTCATCGCTATCTGCACCCGCTATGTACGCCGTTGTAATTGTGCAAGTAATCGTAATGTCACCTGATGTGTTGTTAAAGATTGAAATAACATCGCCCGCCGAAAAAGTAGCGTCAGGGATTGTGATTGACCCGCTTGCCCCAACCTCAATAAATTTGCCTACGTCGCCTGTTGCTAAAGTGTAAGAAGCAGTTTTAGCCGAACCTGACTGCGGGATATTTAAGAAACCAACGGAGGAAAAACTAAGCGCTCCCGACCCGTTTGTAACAACCGCTTGCCCGCTAGTACCATCCGTACCTGGCAATGTAAACGTAGTATCCGAGTTGGTGTTAGCTGTTTGCAGCGTGGTCGTTCCGGTCCCGCTTGCGTTACCTGAAATTTTTATATTGCTCATAACTGCACCCCAATCCAAGATGTTGTTTCTTCGTTCCATTGATAATACTTACCATCGTCTGGATAAGCTACTGGTGCTTCCCATAAACATGTTGTTTCATTCAGGTTCCACGATACATAAGGCTTAGGTGAAATAAATGCATCACGCTCAGAATCATAGGTGTATCCAACCCCTGCGTAGTTCTTGCGGTACGGTGTGCCATCACTAAAATGAACGCCGCCTTGAGTGTTGTATGAGGTGCGCTTGCAAGTTTGACCACGAAACGCACCATAGTGCTGTTCCCAGTCAATGCCGTCTTCACCCTCATCTTTGCCCACAATCACCTCGGTGACAATGTTGTTTTCATCTAAGAATGCGTAATGTGCCATTTGTTTTCCTATGCGAATGAAACGTTGCCTGTACCAGCGGTTACTGTTGTTACCTTAAACCCACCAGCAGGTGCGGCAGTTGAAAGAGTAAGACCACCGCCAGGGTTAGAAATGGTAAGTGTGTCAGGGTATTTGAGAATTACTACACCAGAGCCGCCATTACCTCCTGCGCCTCGAATCGGAGAAAGTCTTTGGTCGTATCCGCCACCACCAGCACCGCCACCGGTGTTTGCAGACCTGTTTGCGCTTATTGGCTAAATTTCCAGCGCCACCACCGCCCGCCCTGCCAGCACCAGCCGCAGCCAAAAGACTACAGCACCTGCGCCGCCACCGCCACCACCAGCGTATGTCGTGGAAGAACCTGAAATAGATGACGCTGTGCCTGCACCGCCAGCCCCGCTTTGAACCGACGCTGTATTACCACCAACGGCCCCAGCCCCTCCACCACCGGCTGCTGGATTGGTAAAACCAACAACAACATCACCGCCATTGTTGCCTTGAGAAGGTGCTGTTGAAGGAGTGTTACCAACGCCACCAGTTTGAGCACTACCACCCCCACCAGAAGCACCAGAACCAGAACCACCAGCACGACCAGGTTTTGCACCACCCACCGCAACACCGCCACCGCCTCCAGCAGATGTAATGGTTGAAAAAACAGAATTAGCCCCGTCACTACCATCATTAACACCATTGCTAGCACCGCCTGTCCCGCCCGCTCCAACAGTAACGGTATAGTTTGTTGCGGGAGTAATCGGAGTAAGAGTTCCGGTTCTATAACCGCCAGCGCCAGCACCTGAGCCTAATCCAGAACCACCCCCACCTCCACCAGCAACTACAAGGTATTCGACATCAACAGAAAAAAAGGGCCAATCGCCAGCCTCTATTGCTTTGAATTGCTCTTGCAGGCTCCAAATGCCAGACGCAACAGTATCTGTTGGGTTGTTTGCTACCCCAATTATTCCGCCATTACCGATAGGCATTAGCTGATCTCCTCGTAGCTACACACCACCTTTAGGTCACTTGCCGCCGAAGCCGTTGCACCAATAGACTTGTCTTCTTCCAAATAAATTGAGGTGTCTTTAGAAATAACTACCAGAGAAGCATCAGCCGGGACAGATACAGTGCTTACAATTTCCGTAGCTGTTCCACCAATGTTGTCTTCTGAATAAATGCTGATCGTTATATCAGCCGCAGACGATCCGTCCACATTGGAGACAATTAACGAGTTGATTTTAAAAACTTTGCCACTTGCTGCTGTATTTTCTACAACCAAGGTTGCGTTAGTGGTGGACAGGTCCACAACAGCAGTCTTGCCACGAATGTCTGTAACGTTAACAATATTTGGGTTTGCCATTTAAAACTCCTTATCCAAAAACTATTGACATGGCAATAGCCTTACCTACTGTAGCCACGTTTCCCGTACCGGGTGGTGTTGTTGACAAGATAAACCAAGAATTACTTCCTAAAAGTGTCACATCCACACCGGACTCAATAGTGATAGGACCAACGGAAAATCCGTTGTAGTTAGCAAGGAAAGTAAAATCTTCACTTAATGTATTGCTGTTTGTAATGATTCCAGAACTAGCGCCACCAAACGCAGAACGGCTCGATGGATACGTTACAAACACATCCTTACTGCCAGCCCCCCAGCTAACAGCATTGCCTGAATTGGACGAACTAAGAATTGCGTCTCTATTTAAAGTTGTGCCTGATGATGTGAACGTACCAATCCCGACTTCCCAATCGGTGCCGTCGGTTGTTGTGTAGTACGTGGTATTTCCATCACCAATAGCACTAAAGTCTTGAAAGCCTGTGCTGGCTGAACCAAGCGTATAAGCCCCCGTGCCCGTTGTCGTGCTGGTAACCTTGACTCGATCTGCTACAACGAAAGCCATTTATTGCTCCTTAGGGCTGGGTAGGTATGGTGGTCCAGTCTGAAGTCTCGGACGTATTAATCGTGCCCCAAGACGTTGATTGACTGGAATCAATATTACCCCAGACCACACTCTGAAAGTCGTTAATAATTTCCCACAGACGCCTTGCTGTTATAGAATCCGAGGCAAGAATTAGTTCTTGAATAGCGGCTAAAAAAATCGTGCTTGCAATAACGGAATCTGTAGCTGTAGCTGACTCTAAAACTGATACGGCATACTCAGGAAGAGAAGACGTTTCTCCAGAAACCAAAATAGATTCTGTAATATCCCCATCAACAGAAAAAGTAGAAGATATTTCATCTGTAATGGTAGCGTTATTAATGACAAGCGAATTAAATGTTGGCGTCGTACTGGGTAAGTCAGTAATCTGACCTCCATCTGATATATCCGACTCAAAGACAACGCTGACGCTAACCTGCTCAGTTCCTGTTCCAGTTTCAGAAACGGAAGAACTAAACGAAGTAGATGCCTCTATTGTGTCGTTTGCAGAAGCAGATTCATTGATAAGGCTATTAAAAGTTTCGCTTACTACAACTGTATCTGTGCCGGTAACAGACTCTGCGATTGCTGACGCTATGCTAATTCCTGCGGCGACGGTATCTGTACCCGTTGCGTTTTCAATTACGCTTGATATAAAAGACCCGTTGGCTGCTACTGAATCTGTTACTAAAGCAGAGCTTATAAACTCCGCTGCAAAAACCGCCTGAGCTACAAAAGTTACTGTGCCTGTTGCTGATTCACTAATTGAAACATCGTAAACAACCCCTACTTCTGCAAGAGAAGCAAACGGGGCTTCAGCAAACGCAGCGTAACCAAACACGTTACTCTACGGCTACGAGATCAGACTCTTTGAACCAGCGTGACTGTTCTTTGCCATCCGCATCAGTCCAAACAAGCCAGCAATACACAATACCGTCTTCGTCCATACGAAATGATTGAACGGCACCTTGAGGGATAACAGCCCGTACTTTGACTTGCTGCCCCTTAGTAAATGTTGTTGCCATTTGTTGCTCCTTAGGTCGCAGCTAAGCTGAAGGTGTAGGTCACGTTAACAGTGTCACCGTTCACAACAGCACGGTCACCTGGCGCTTCAAAGTCTGCCGCCGAAAACAATGTGCCAGAAGTGCCACCCTTGGTGTCATCCGAGGTCAAGAAAGCGCCACCAACCGTCGTTGTGCCGTTGATCGAAAACACAGCTACTGAACCCGAGTTATCAATTACCGAAGGATCTGCGGTGGTTGCCGTTCCAAATGTAGCAGCGGGGCGGGTGGCTTGGCTATAAGCCGTTACTTCCGTCCAACCAGCGTGTGAAGACATCGTGTCACCAGCGGCGGGATCGTTAGAAGAGGCCGCACCGTAAAGACCAATGTACCAAGCAGCCGTGTAGGTGGAGCCACTGAAGTACTTGGTGTTCATGTCCTGAAGGCCAACATTAACCACTAAATTAGGGGACTTAGCTTCCCACTTTAGGTTGCCGTCCTTGTCAAAACACGTGACGGTAAATACGCCCCCACCACGAATACCTTCCGCAACACCCTTACTTTTTTGCACGGTGCTAGACACAAGGTCTGTGCTTTTTGCTTGTTCGTTAAACATAACTAACTCCTATGAAAGTCTAATTAATGCATCCGTTGAGGAAGCTACTGGAAAGTCAACCGTAAAGGTTGTTGTAGAAGTCTTATCAGATCCAAAGTCTAATACACAGACTGCTGCACCACTATCTTTATAAATCAACGCACCACGAGCCGTAATAGCGGCAGACCACGAAGTATCTGTAAATGTAATAAACGCCGTACCGCCTGTGATGCCCTTGGAGACGGTTAGGGTATTCCCACCAGCCGTGTAGCCTGAACCAACAACCTCGCCACTTGTTGTATATGCAGCAGTCTCTGCGTTAAGCGATGCGCTGTTTGTGTATAACGCAATCTTGAACGTGTCCGTATCAAAATCAAAGTCTCCGTCAATCAGCCCAGACTTGAACGAATTGCAGGTGAAGTTTCCAGTAAATGCCATTTACATCACCGGGATCTTAATTTGACCATTACGATAAGCGTCGCCTCTTTCCATCCCATCACCAAGGCGTTTAGCTAACATCATTGCTTCATCGTAACGCTTCTGATACCCAGCAATGACATCAGGCTCGCCCTTCATATAGGTGTAAGCCTCTAAGAGCGAACCGTATAGCAAGACGCTGTCAAAGTTATCTGCAAGCCAAGTCGTTGATGCAGTGACAATAGACTCAGGGTAGTAATAGTAGTGAAGTTCAATATTGTATGCAGCATCTGGTGTTGGACCAAGAATAAAGCTGTATTCATTTGTAATCACAGCAGGAACAGTGTTTGTCGTTGTTGGTCCAAAAATAGCGTAGTACTGAGGTTTGCCTGTAGCAGTAGGGCTTGGAAAAGATTGCCGTATAAAGTTGACATCTTTGTTGAGCAAAAACTCATACTCGCCGGTTACTAAATCAATAACCGCCATTGAATAAACAGCAAGGAAGTCAGACGGACTAGAGAGGTACTTATTGTTAGGTGTGACTGGGCCAGTGACGTTATTACGAATAGCTGGGAACTGAACCGAGTTATAAATCCTTTGTTCAGCCTGTTGGATAAACGTATCGATCTGTTCTTTTGACGTAAATGTAACGTTTGCAGCGGTGGGATCACCGAACTGCGTGTTTGGGAAATCGTTTTCGCAATATCCCTTGATCGTCTCAAACAGAGTCGTATAGTTCATTTATCCAAGCTTCTTAGAAGAGTTTGTGCCCTTCGTTGCTGCGCCCGTACCACGAGTCTTAACAGTCTGCGTATTGGGAACATTATTAGGGTATCCACTAGTGTGAGGGACCGGCACGGGAGTTGGTTGGTTATGCGAAGACATTATCGACCCCTTCCAGAAGAGCGCTGGTTCATAACCTTAGCCATGCCTCGACCGTACTTCTTCATGTCAAGGTTGGTTTTGCCACCTTTTTTTAAACCTTTGTGTGCTTTGCTTGCAGGTTTGTCTGCATGCTCTTTAAGCATTTCTTTCAATTTCTTTTCCATCTCAATCTCCTAAGTTACTGATACCGTTACCGTTCCAAGTGTTATACCCAACGCCAAGTTGTTTGGTGTAAGACTATCTGCATTAGCTCTGGCGCCGCCTACAGGAGCAAAGCCCCATTGAAAAATTCTACTGCCGCCCGACTCTGTTCCATCGGGGCCAAGTCCAGATGTGATGTAGCTGTTTGCATCTGGTCGTGGGTTTCTTACTGCTTGCGGGTCTTCCACCGGATACATGCCCAACTGCAACTGCGGCTGATCGGGTTCCCAACACTCCGGGCATACTAGAATATTAACGTTTTTTGTCTTAATAATCAGCCTTTTTAGTTCTTTTAGGTCGTACCGAAAGTTGCAGCGGTCACACTGCGCAATCGCATACTTACCCGAAGAAAACCGATTACTCACGATATAAACATCCTGCGCGGTACCAGACGATCAGGCGCTTTCTCACGGTCTTCCCCAGCCGCCAAGTCCCACGCCTCGTCATACATCTGTTTTAAAATAACCAGTCGTTCAGTCGCATCAGGAAGCTTTAAAGCTAAGTAGTACGACAGCCCTGCCACAAGACAAGGAAGAAAACGAAACGGGATGTCCTGGGTAGCAGTACCACCGCCAGCATCTTGAATACGGCGCATGCGCCAGTAAACGAACGTATACGCTTGGGAGCCATCAGGAGCAGGCCAAACATTGATTTGGGGTGCGTTCACCCCAGTAGGCTCTGTCGCCCCAGACTGCCTGTTAACCCAGACTTGAATGGGCCGTCCTTGTTGAATCTTGTTAGGGATCGTGGCGTAGGTAGAAACACTAATACGAGAGATTGTTAGGTCTGCCTGCGTTGCCGCACTACCCGCGCCCGTGCGAATAACATGTTCTAAAAGGTCTACGGTGTCAACCGGAAGGTCATAAGAAACCTGCCCCTGCACTAAAGGGAGAGAACCTTGCTCGATTGTCCAGAGGTTAATGCCTCGGTTGGCCCAGTCTGCAAACAAAAGGTTTAGGGAGCGCCTTGCTGTACGAAAGTCGTAACCCGTGCGTAATTCTGCACCGCAGCGCTCAAAAGCCTCTTCGAGAATATCGTTGAGGTCTAAATTAAATGATGCGGTGCCAGAGGTTGTCATACTTTTAGCCCGTCGCCTTTAAATTTGCAGTCGTAATAAATTTTACCAATTTGCCGTATTCATTCATAATTTTTACAATTAAATCACTTTTGTGCTCAGTATAGGCTTCGCACTCATTTTTTGTCACAAAATTTGTCTGATCGTCAAACACGATGCCCGTGCAACCTTGCGTTAAGGTACAGAGAACAAATTCAGCTATCCACATTGCTCTCTCCCCAATGAAACATGATTCGCACAATAAACAGGTCAATAACAAAACAATGTTGCCAATCACTATCTCCAGGGACAAGCTCAATCCCCACCATCATGCCAGTAATCAGGTGAGTGCTTATTTCCATTATTTTCTTTTCCACTACAACTTTTCCGCCGCTTTGTATGCGGCGAGTAACGCTTTAAGCTCCGCAATTTCTGCGTCTCTTTCTGCTAGTTTTTTTAAGTAACTTTCATTCATGTCAACCCAAATCTTCATGCCATTCATGCGCTCTTTATGGTCGTCTGCCATCATTTGAAACAAACGCTCTGAAGCCTCGATCTGCTTTTGAATAAAGTCAATCATTTCTTTTTCATGCCTTTTAGTGTTTGTGCAAGTCGGGCACGTTGGCCCATCTTTCCGGGGGCTTTGGCGGCTTTGGCTAATTTGGCGGCGGGGATTTTTTCGCCTTTTTTCACACCAAGCGATTTTCGTAAAGAGCCGGGTTTTTTGATGGCTGACTGAATCCATTTTGAAGTTGCGCCGCCCTTTTTCATAAAGCCCATTTTGTTACGGACATCTGTTGGAAGTTTTGCCAGACCCGGATTTTCTTCTTTGTCTACAGGTTTAAGTGCCATTATCGAAACCCCGCTGTCTTTCTAGCAATGCTCTTTGGTTGTTTAACAAACTGCTTACCCTTAGCTTTACCTGCCCGTTTGGCCCTTGAAGTAGCTGCATACTCGGCGGGAGATAATGACTTAATGGCTGATTCTGGTAAATAGCGCTCACCAGTGGCCTTTGCCCCCTGAGTAGAAGGCTTTCCACTCTTAGTCCTCCATTTTTGCTGAGTCCAAGATTTCAGACTCTGCTGCGGCTTTTTCAATGGCATGGCGTTCTATCCTTCTAAGCTCTCTTAGCGTTTGCGTGGAGTACAAGACCCATTCAAATACGTTACCGTCTGTCTTCGGCTCGTACGTCGGCATCTTAATCACGGTATCCGCCGCCTGCTTTTTTGTATTGCTGGGCAAGCATTTGGGCTTTTCTGGCAGACCACTGTCCTGGGGCACCACCCTTACCACCCGCTTTAATTCTTTCAAATATCTGCTTTCGGAGGGAAGGCTTGGTGTAGTTGCCAGCTTCGTTAACACGTGACTTACCTCCGGCTTTAAAAACCGTTACCTCGTTTGGATCATCCTTACGGGTAATCGTACGAGCTTTAGGCATTTTGGATGGGCGCATGTCGCCCATCCCTCGGCTCGGCATCATGCTTAGACCTTACCGCCGCTCTTCATCATTTTGGACATGCCACCGCTTGCCATCATTTTGGCTTTACCAACGCCACCACCCGCCATCATCTTAGTCATACCGCCACCGTACAACATTTTCCCTTTGGTCTTGCCCTTTACGGCAATACCGTCAGCACGCTTAGAAGCGCTGCCCATAGAAGGCTTTGCTGTTTTAACGGTGCCCATTTTAGAAGCGCCCATTTTTGCTTTCATCATCTCAGTTACTCCTTGTACAAGTTATTAAAAGTCACCTCAGGGTCCATGTACGAGTCATCTTGTTCCGCACATTGAATCCATTGGCTCGGTCTAAAATCAGGCGCTCCTTCTCCGGTCTGCCAATAAGCAGGACTGGTAACTCGCACTCGATTGTTGGGTAAAGCCACTACATTTCCTGTCCATTTGCCTGCATCAGTAAGAATTAACACATGGCTCTGTTTATGCTGGGAGGGGTCTTCAGAGACATCGCTCTCGGCGTAGTCCACCGTAAACAAGTACCTTCCAGTATGAAACTCGTTATCAATCTTGCACAACCAAGGCGAAGGCTGTGCCCTGGCGATCTTAACAATCCCGTGGTTGTACGAGCTACAGTCCCAAGGCTGAGCCAGATGGGTCTGCATACGCTCAGGCCACTCTTGAAGGGGGATGTCACCCACAAGTGCAGTGATCGGCATACGCGCCCACATAGCCCCGCCATGAGGGTTAGGCTCTCCTTCAGCCTCACAACCCGTGAAGATGATCTGAAAGCTAAGGCATCGGTCAGGTATTGTCGTGACAGCAACTGCCAAGCCGTGTATGTACTCTCCGTGGTAGTTGCTGTGCGCATTAGTAAATTCTTTCCTGACCCAACACTTGAAATACGGAATGTTGCTTGTTAGGTACATCAGATCATCTTTCCTCGGGTTTTGCCTTTCATGGCAATACCATCCGCCCGTTTAGAGGCGGAAGACTTAATTGAACCACCCTTCTTCTTTCCAATTGCAGTTTTTTTTAGCTTTCTTTGGGCTGCTCGTTCTTTTGCACGTTTAGCAAAATCATCCATATCTTTCTCAACTTCAGATTGAGGAGTGTCCATTTTTTTAGCTGCCGCTTCGTACTGCTCTTTAGTAACAGGGCGACCTAAAATTTCGTATACCTCTTTAGCCATGGTTATTTACCTGTTAAATAATGTAGTAGAAACCCTAATGTGCCACTTACTGCGGCGGCTAGTCCTGCGACAGCCATCATTGTTTTCCAGCCGCCTTTGGCTTCTGAAAGGGTGCGGTTTATCTCTGCCAGAGAGCGCTTGATCTCATCAATATCCTTCATCATCCGGTCCATGTCGTCCTGGATGTGCTTGATTTCAACGCCGTGTTCGGCTAGTTCACGTTCGACGCTCATCAGCACTTCCACCTTTTTAATGATTGGTTAATTCGGCTGTTGGGGTCTTTGCGTGTCTCGGGCTTAGCTAACTTCTTCATGCCTTTCATTCGAGCACAAAACGATTTACGCCGCGCTGCGCGCTTGCCTGTAGGGCTATCTTCTGTAACGGCAGTCTTAAGCTTAGAGCCAGGGTTGGCCTTACGGTAGGCTTTTACACCTTTCTCCGTCATGCCAGCACCCTGTTTTGTTTGTCGGAAGTTACCGCTTTTTACCGACGTTTTAATACCCATGCCCTTAGCCATGCTAGCCACACAGAAGAGTAAACGAAGTTACGTTTGTAACCGTTACCGTTGCGAAGTCGTCCCGTGCATCACCACCTACTAAAATACCTTCAGCAGGCATAAACAGGCTGTCAGCAAAGCTAGCGCCGTTGGTTGGGGTAACAATCTTGTACAAAGGCGCTGTCACGTTGGCTGAAGTAATAACAATGCTGCCTGCGCTTCCGCTACCTACGTAGTACAAACCCTTAATTCGCGTGCGCGGGAGGGCTAAATCAGCGGTGTACCCAACGCTTACGTCGTTGGATGATGTTGCGCTTGCTACGACGCTTGTGACAGAAGAGAAGTACTTGGTTGAAGAAACGGTATTAGTATTAACACCTGTGATTGTTTCTGTGCCAATACCGCCATCGGTTGTCTGCCCGACGATTGTTCCTGTGATCGTAAACACCGTGGTCGCATCGTCACCGTCTGAAGTAACCGAAACTTTAAACCCATAGCCATTGCGGCCTGGGATTGTTTTAAGTAACGTTAAAGGCCCCGCAGCAGCAATAGTAGCAGCCGCTCGGTAAAAATCGACATCGGCCTCTGGTGTTACTGACCAAATATCATACTGTTGACTTGCCATCTTGGTTCTCCGGTTCTTCTCGGTCGAGTTCTGTTAACAAAACATCCACCATTGCGATTGCGCCGTTAGCCTGTTGGATAAGGTCCAGGTACTTTTGCCGTTGCTCCAGCGCCTGATTCCTTAAACCCAACAGGTACTCTTTATCTAACGCAGCCATTAATTATCTTGGTAGTCAGCAGCGGCAACCAAAGGAATATAAAACAGACTTGCGCCAACCTTGACCTTGATACCAATGCCACCCTCAATATCAGCAGCAGCAAAGTTACCGCCGGGGGCTGTCACCATATCGGTATCACCAGCCGAACCAGCCGTCATACCAACGAGGTTTAACAGCACACCATTAGCGTTAACAACAGAGTCTGCACCCGTGCCGTTAACTGAAGCGTGGATAAGGGAGGTCAAAGTACCGGTTGAAGCTGTTGAAGCGGCATTAAGCTCAATCTCAACAGGCGCGTAAGTACCGGCAGAAGTGCCAGCAGACAGGGTCATCTCAGCAACAAAGGCTGAACCCAGGCCAGAAGTAGAACCAGAAGCGCCGTAAACAACCTCAGCCTTAAGAGCATTGGTGAACGAACCAAGCGCGGCATCGGCATTAAGTTTGAAAAGAGTACGTCCACCCGTGCCGCCAGCACCGGTCATCGTGACTTCGGTAGTACTAACGTTGAATGTGGCGGAACCTGTGGAAGTGTCTGTAACGGTGCTTTGAAAACCGTTTTGAGAGACTACTGGCCCAGAAAAAGTAGTTGTTGCCATTGAAAACTCCTTGTGTAGTAGCACATCCCCGTACCGTCTCTACTATGTCTGCTAGGTCAGTCTGTACGGGTAATAAATCCTAGACTTAATGAAATAATAAAACAAAAAAGGGGGCTTGTCGCCCCCTTTTTCTTGCTACTTAAGCTGCGCCAGGAGATCCGAAGATACCTCTTGCATCGCTGAAGCCAAACGAATACCTCTCGCGCGCCTTGTACCTAACGTTCCCGGTGTCAAAATCACCATCCATGGAGTTCTGCAGCGGCGTACGAATAAAGTGCTTCATGCCGTTAGGAACGTCCGTGGTAAGGAACCAAGCATCGGTGTCGGTTAAGTAGTGGTTAATGGTGTAACCCTCGGGAATCGAGCCGTTATTCTTCAACGCATTGATGTCGTTGTCAGCCGTAGCCACGCGGAGTTCAGTATCCAAGAGGCGTGTTGCAACGAACTGCAATGCAGGGGGAATAACGAGCTTGCGGGGGCGAGCTGCGATTAACAGGCCACGCTCATCTGTCCATGCAGCGATCTGAATAACAGCGGCTTCAAGAGAAGTCTCATTCAGGTCAGCAGGAGTAGTGGGGACGTTGCTGTTAACACCACCCGAAACCAAGGGGTGCGAAGCGGAAAACAAAGGCACTCCATCGCCACCGGGGAAATTGGTGTCGAAGCCATTGTTAAGAACCGCAGCAGCCTTAGTCTGCTTGGTGTAAGCCATAGCACGAGCGAGAGCCTTGGTGTATCGGCTGGAGAGCGAGTCATAGAGGTTGTCCTCAATTGCCTCTTCCGTCAGCGAGAAACCAAGAGCGATTGTCTCGTGTGTATAGCGGGCTGTGAAAGTTTCCTGTGCGTTGTCATAGGCGATGGCAGAACCCTCGTTTTTGACAGGAGCGGCGGAGAAACCAGACAGCTTGGTTTCTTCTTCGAACGAACGCTCGGAAGTTTCGGTTTCAAAAATCTCCTTATGCTCTTCGCCGTAACGAGCATACTCAAGACCAAACAAAGCATTAAGTCCTGGGAGCAGTTCTTTAAGTAGTTGTGCGCGTGAAATAGCCATTTATCTGCTCCTTAAACGCCAACGGCGGTGTCATAAGCATGCATACCGAAGTTGAACTTAACAATCACTTCGGGAAACAAGATGTTGCCGCCTGAAACGTAGGCGGTGTCCGGCACAACATCAACAATCCGAATTGGGAAAGTATCTGTCGTAGCAGTTGTTTCAAGCAACGCAACTTGTGAGTTGCCAGCAGCAGTAATGCCTGTGTTGTTTACGATCTCAGCGTTGTTACCAACAGATGTAAATTGAACACCGGTTATAACAGTGGTGCCAGAAACTACCGTGACTTGAAACAGCGTATCGGGGTCATCACAGACATAAGCCGTAATAAAACCAGATGTTACTGTTGTATCAGCCACAAAGTTTTGCTGGAACTGCACTTGCCCTGTGCTTGAGTTGACAAATTCGCAACCAAGAAAAACGCCAGCGAAACCGCCAGTTGGTTTTGCATCAGTTGCTGCTGAACGGGCAACAGTACCGTCGTTAACACGAATAAGCAGATCGCCAAAACCAATTGAAGTGTCATAGCCACTAGCAATTCGCATTTTACGTGTAGCGCCGGCAAATACCTGCCCGCCGATCAAATTGATCGGCCTGAAGCCATAAGGCTTGCTAACAGTAGGATAAGCCATTTTAAACTCCTAAAAAATTATTTAGAACCATTTCCAAATCCGACGCCTCTGGTTGTGGAAGTTTTCTTCTCACTGAACAGCGGCATACGGGGGTCACTTTGACGCATGAAGTTGTTATCCACAGACTCCATTTGGGCTGCGTTTTGTTTACGGTAAAAGCTATTGCGCGAATCTACCAATTCTTCTGGCATCTTGCACAGTAATAGACCGCCTAACTCAACGTTCCCGTTTTTATCGCCTGCGAGCATAAGCTCGGGGTGGTCAAGAGCTTTGACCGGTTCCCAGCCTTCACGGGTTTTTTTGGAAACATTCTGCGGAAGTGCCGCACCTAAAAGGGCAGTAGCAATCCATCGAAATTTCCAACCCGGTTGAGGGGTGGGGTCAGGAAGAGTGCTCGGTGGACTGTATTCCATGCTACGAGCAGAACTCTCACGTGTTTGAAGGTTTCTGGGCGTGCGCTCTTGCGCGCCGTCACGGCTAATTCGTTCAGACATTTTAGGACTCCGATGTAAGTTTAAGGACTTCTCTAGCGTACTGCTCATTGGTCAAGTTAAATTTTCTTGCCAGGGCTTCCTGGGTTTTAGTTAATTTAACTTTTGTTTTTCCATTGGCAGATCGTGTTACAGCGGCTACTACGTTAGCCGGACGTTTACTCGGTTGTTCCTTCTTTGTCTCTCCAAAATAGTCGGGAAACACCTCACGCATGCGAGCGTCTACTCGCTCGTAATATTCAGCCGATCCCGCAGGAACTCCGGCATTGACCAGTTTTTTGTGCACAGCGTAAGCAAGATTGGTCATTTCATCATCTGCCCCAAACCAAGAGTTCTTGGTTTGCCACTGAACATCGCGTTCAGTAGGCTGCGGAACCGATTGCTGCTGCGTAGGTTGAATATATACATCATCTTCTTTGGATTGTAAAGCGGGGGGCTGATAATTTTTTGCAGCTTCAGAACGATATTTAGCTGCCGCAAATTCTTCTTGGGCGTCAATAATCGCATCCGTGTCATAGCTCTCCTGCGCTGATTTTAATTTCTGCCGAGCCATTTGAAGCTCCATATCCGCCTTGGACTGGAGAACTTCCCCGTAATGAGTGGCCCCTTTACTGAACTGGTCACGCAGTTTTTTGTTTTCTTCAAAAAGTTGTTGCGCAACCCGGACTGCTTCTTCCCGTTCACGTGCAGCCGCTTCTTTAGCCCGACGTTCATCATGACGAGCGTGCGTAAGCTCCTTCATCCGTTTCTGGACTTTTTCGCTGTACTCTGCGACCTCTTCATCCGTTGGGTCATTAACTTCACGGTCAAGAGGCTTACGCCCACGGTCTTGCTCTGGCGTATCGTCAACTACTTCTAGCTCAATATCGCTTTCGTCGGACTCCGTTTCAATTTCTAAATCCTTGTCTTCCACTTCTATTTCATCAGGAAACTTGTAGTTCTCTGCCATGATTAGCTCCTATTAAGCGCGGGTATACCCACGAGGGTCTTCAACAACGGCTTCAACCTGATCGTCGTTAAGCAGGCGGAACTCTCTGCCGTGAATTTTAAAACGAGTTCCTGAGTAAGCACGAACTAACACAAAATCACCTTCTTTACACCAAGGGCCTTGTGGAAACTTACTTTCGTCTTTGTACGCATCTGGACCTACTTTGACGACAAACAAGACGGTTGTGCTGTGCTCTTCGATCTTTGCCATTGAATCGGGCTTGAGTAGATCGGTGCCGGAAAACTTATCCTCAACTTCAGGAATAGCACACAGTAATTTCCAGCCGGTTGGGTTTGGCAACTGGGTTGCCTGTTGGGTTTCTTCAGTCATCTATTTCCTCAGCTTTCTGTGCAAGGTCAAGTAAGTAAGCCTCTGCCATTGCCAGACCTTGAATGACACCGCAGAGTTTTTGATACTGCTCAAAATTTTGACAAGCGCCGCCTGCAATATCGTCGGCGTAGTTATTCAAATCTTCTCGTATTTTTTTGCGTAGAACCTCTACGAAGTTTTCAATCACCGGGTTTTACCTCCTCGTTGTCTGGATTCCCCAACAGATATGCCGAGTTTCATTCCCTCAAGCTGCTGCTTAATCTTCAGTTCGTCGGCGTCTTTTGCTGCTTTTACTAACAATTCTTGCTCTCGTAACTTCAATTCGTCAGCTTTTGCTGCCGCATCCACCGCCAGTTCCTTCTCTTTTATAGCGAGTTCAGCCTGTTTAATCTGAATGTCGAGTTGGTCTTTCTGCGTTTTGCGCTGCTGCTCGGCCTGCTTGAGCATGAGTTCTTGCTGCTGCATCTGTACGATGGGGTCTTGCGCTTGTTGCTGCGCCTGCTTCTGGGCAACTTCGGATTGGCTATTTGCCAATACCCGCTTACTTGCTTCTGCTGCCAGACGCGAAACCTGAATTTCAAGCTCCTCGGGCATCTCTGTATCGGGTGCAGGTAACGGCATCCCAAGCTGCTCTTCAAGCCTACGGCGGTAGGCAAACCCAACGTGCTCAGCGATATGCGCCTGCATCGCCGCCACAAGCTGGTTGGCTCTTGGATTTTGCCCAATAAGCTGCGTAACAAGTGGATCCTGCATTGCGTTCATGTGTACCTGAATATGTGCCTCATGGTCTTGATAAATAAAGGCTTTTACGGGCTTGCCCTTGAGCACATCCATGTTCTCAGACACGGGGTCCACCGGCTTCTCATCATCCTCTGTAGGTATAAGCTTGGCGGCGTTCTTAATGCCAAGGGTTTCAAGCATTTGCCTGTGAAGCTGTGGGAGGTTGTAAATCTGAGGCGCCGTCTGGGAAAGCTGGATAACTGCCTGATACTGCACAATCCTCTGAGACATCGTTGCCGCATTGGGGTCCGAGACAGGAATAACCTCCACCATGTCGTAGTCGGCCTGTTTGGCCCGCCTTGACCCCTCAATCGGATCGTAGTCGTAATCATCGTCGGTGTAATCCCTAATGATTGCAGACAAAAGCTTTAACTCATGTTTAAAGGCGTAGTGCACCCGAGCTTGAACCGCAGACATCACCTTGAGCATGCGCTCCAACAACGCCAGCGTTGTACCCACAGGGGCCTGTGCCGACATGTCCGAAATCTTCATGTCTGATGTTGCGGCAAAACGACGCCCTTCTTCAACAATCGTCCCTAACAACTGGTACAGCGTCGCACTGGGTTCTTTATAGGGTAGTGGCAGAATGTTATCCCGCAGAGCGCCAGAGCCAATGTCCACATCTCTAAACTCCCCCGGTGCAATCGGTGTGTCGTCCCCCTTGATGCGTAGTCCTCTGGATTTCAGTCCCCCCGGCAGGTTGGATAACGTACCGGCATCCACAAGCTGCCTCATGATCGACGTTGCCGACTTGGCAAACCCACCAATTAGGTGAAACAGCCCGAAGCCGTAGAACCCAAAGCCAGGGATGTAAACGTAGTGCACGAAATGGTCGCGTCTTTTTTGCGTTACATCGTCTTCGTAATAGTTACGCCTAACTGCCAGTACTTCACCTGTGCCCTCTACCACTGTGACCACGTATGGTATGGCAATGCCTGTAGGCTCCCCGTCTTCTAGGTCTTCATAGCCCGGTAGGTCAAGGTTGACGTGTACTTCATACAACACATAGCGGTCGTCATTAATTGACGACATTCCGCTTTCTTTGTCCTTTTTCTCCTGCAACTCATTTTTTAGCCTGGAGGGCTCACCCAGTTCAATATCACGGTAAAAGCCTGCTACCTGAAGCTTGCGTATCTCATTGCTGGTTTTGTACATACGATGTGTTACACGCTCAGCACTCTCCAACCCCACCGCGCCGTAGGACACGATAATGTCTTCTGCTGGAACGAAAACCGATGTCTGGCGCTGGAGGTTGGGGTCGAAGTAGACTTTCTTAAATGCGGAACCAGTGGCTGGCAAGTTCCACAACATCCTTTCGTGCTCCATGCGGAACTCAGGCATGCGCTCGGTCAACTCGTAGTTCATGTCCTCCTTGACTCGGGCTGCAGCGTCTTCTTTCTCGCGTGTGTCTTTACCAATAATTTTTGTACGTACAGGCCCTTGAGCAGGAAATGTCTCCATGATTGTTTCGGACTGAAAACGAACGACCGCTTCTGTAATCATGGGGTGGAACACACCACAGGCGCCGTCCCACGGCTCAGTACGCTCTTCGTATTTCAAGCCAAGCAGCACAAGCCCTTCTTTATACGATTTCTCCCAGTCTTTTCGGGAATCAAGGTCGTCTTTAATATTTTGTAAAAGCTCGTTACCAAGGCTCTGCAGTTCAGCTTCGTCTATTTCTTCTGCAAGGTTGGCATAAAAATCAGGCCCGCCTTCGCCTTCGGTAATTTCAAGAATTTCTTCCCCACCCACGCTAACGCGTACAGCTTCTGGGTCCTCAATCTCAATTTCAAGATCCGGTTCACCCATCAGCGCTTGAGCGTCTTCCTCAATGCCTTGGGGTGCTTGGTACAGTGCTTTATCAATAGCCATAATGACCTCTTAAATTAATTTCTTGTTGCCCGCGTTTTCAACGTAGCCGCCCTCAGCAAACCCAATCATTCGTTTAAATTTGTCAATGGTGCCTGTGGTTGGCTCTTCAACCCGAGTCATAGGTTCTATATCATGCCTGTCTAACCGGGTCATGCGAAGTCCTGTTAGGGCGTTATAAGTTTCCCGCACATCTCGATCTTTAAACAGCGTTTTACGAAGCACTGGATCCTTAGTTAAATCCACGCCTTGTGTATCTTCAATGGATGCAAGGGTGGCAAGCTGTTCATATAAAAGGTTCGGAAGTTTTCCAGCCTTTGCTTGAAATTCAAGCATCTTTGGGTCCAAGTATGCCGACTCAATACCGTACTTTTCTTTGAGGTATGGATACGCTTCAGAGGCGGCTCTTACAAAATCAGTCCTCTTTCTCCCTAAATACTTCTTTTCTTCTTCTCCGGCTTTGTTTTTTCTAGTTGTAAAATCACCAAGTAACTCATCAAACTTTTGGTTAATGTTTGCAGCAGCCCCCAATTGTTTCCTAGCCAGTATGTGGTTGGCTTCATGCGAAGCTGTTTGTGCAGGATTTTTGTTCTCTGGGTTCATCCACATTTCATCAGGAATACCCATATTTGCATAGTTATCCCTCAAGTACGGGCTTTCCATTACATACCCGCCAGTGCTTGATCCTTCAAGCGCATAATCTCTACGCACCTGTGGATTTACCAAGCCCTGATAGGTAGAAGAACTTCCTTCTGTACCCTTTAAAAGCGCGGGTAGCCCACCGGGCACTGCTTCTGTAAAGCGTCGTTGACGATTTACCCTTTGTTGCACTTCTGGGTGCAGCTCTTCGTAGGATCGGTCTTTAGCCATGCTGGCTCCTAGTAATATGCCGCCTTGCGGCTACGGAAGTACATTGGTTCATCGGCTTCATCGCTTGGTAGCGTAATAAACCCCCCATTTCTAAAGCGTAACAGCGCCTGGGTCATAGTGTCCACGTAGTCGTCATGCTCTCCAACTGGAAACGCCACAATCTCTTCAATCACATCCCGCGCCCATCGTGTATCGGGCGCCCAAACGCACCCACTGGCAAATAAATCTGAAACAGCATTGACACGGGTAATCTTATCGTTGCCTCGACTGGGGGTAAATTCGTCAACAGGTATACCCATGCGGCGTAATTCTTGAATTAGCGGGGCGCCAGCAGCTTTTTTTTCTACTAAAAACGCATCAGGCTCCCACTCTTTCCATTGCTTGTAAGCAACCTCTTTAAGTTCGGGAAATTCCATTCTATCTTTAAATGCGTCCAAAAGTATAATACTGGGTCGGCTGCCCTCTTCTTCGTTATACCAAATACCCCAGGTTGTGCACGCCGTGTAGTCGGCTGTGGTCTTGGCTTCGTGCGCCGTGTCCCAAGACTGATAATAAATTCGCACTGCGGCGGGTCTTCTGGCTCCCAAATACGCCAGTGACTTCTCTTAATAAACGCTGCAGAATCAAGTGTTGGCTGCTGCATGTACTGGGCGTTCCAATACCGGGGGTCCATCGCCATTTTCTTTTGCTGTAGCTGCTCCAGGGGCCACTGCTCAGGCCAAAGGCTCTTTTCTTTCTCAGTATCCTCAAAAAGGATAGCCGGAAGTTCCACAATTTCCCAAGGATCTGCGTCTGGATTACGCGCTTGAAAGCTAAGAAGCCGCCCTGTTAAGTCCACCAGGCTCCATCGTGTCATTACCACGATAATTCGGCCCCCTGGCATCAACCGCTGTAGCGGTCCGGTCTGAAACCACGACCAGGCATTGTCAAATGTGGCTCTGCTATTGGCTTTTATATCCTGTTCGGAATGTGGGTCATCAATAACAAACAAATCGGCACCGCGTCCTGCAAGTGCACCACCCACACCCACCGCGTAATATTGACCGCCCTCGTTTGTTGACCATTTACCGGCAGCTTTTTGGTCGTCTGCGACTTTCGTTCCTGGAAAAACTTGAGCATAGTCCTCTCCTTCAATGAGGTTACGCACTCTTCGGCCAAAATCTTCCGACAATCCGGCGGTGTGGGTCGCCATAATGATCTTTGTCTCGGGGTACTGCCCTAAAAACCACGCTGGAAACAAGTAAGAGGCAAACTCTGACTTACCCATACGGGGGGCGATGTTAATAATCACCCTCTTTTTCTTACCAGAAGCCACGTCCGCAAAAATCTTCGCCAGTTTCCTGTGGTGCGCACCCTCTTTAAACCCAGGATACACCTCCTTTGCAAAGGAAATCATGTCCCCTGGCATTACGCAGCCGTAGGCGGCGCTCTTGTTCGTCCAGTTCTTCAAGAAATTCAAGCTTTTGCTGCGGTGACATGCTTTTAAGCAGCACCTGCAGCTCTGGGTCAGTCATTCTCTTCATCTTCGACGGTCTCAACCTCTTGGGCTTCAACTTCAATCGTTTTGTGCAAGGCATCAAGCTTTTGTTTAATGCGCTCGTCCAGCTCCACATCGCTAAGATCGGATTTCTTAATCTCAATGCGCTCAGTAAACAGCCCAACCTCGGTAACTTTACCCAGCATCTCCAAAGCCTTTAAGCGTATTCGGGCATCAGGGTGCTCGGTCTCTTCCAATATCTTTGCCACCGCCATTCCACGTATATGCTGCGCCTGCTCCACAAACTGCCAGTCGTATGCCGTTAACATCCCCACCAAGCGCTGCACTGCAACAGGCGTCTTGATCTGAGTCAGGCTGGTTTTTGCCTTCTCGTGATCCACTAATGAATCTTTAAACGCCTCCGTGACCTGCTTATGCTCCATTTCCGTCAGAATCTCGTCCTCGGTTTTGGCGCCCAGCTCCGTTAACCAGTCGCTGGTGTTGATCTGCGCTTCAAGGATTTGTTCGCGTTTGCTTTTTTCATAGGCAAAAAGGTTTCCAGGGGTACGCTAAGTACCTCCGGTGGGGGCGCGGATTCTTGTAGGTGTTCGAGCATATTGTAATTCCTCTAATTTAGTTTATACTTATCATGCGCTTGTGTGCAACACAAGCGTTTCTCCTTTCTGTATTCTCCTCCTTATGCCCCCGTTCACAGGCGGGGGCTTTTTGTTTTGCCGTTGTCTATTTTTTGACAATGGTTATGCGGATTTTTGTAGAAAATTTAAGCAGGTGTGAAAGGGGGTAAGCACAAATCTATGCGCGTTAAAGTGGGGGATAAGCACAAATCTATGCGCATTAAAATGTAGGGGGGTCCGATACCAGTCCCTTTCCCTTGGCTCGGCGTTCCTTTGGCTGCATAAGGAGGTGTCATAACCAAAATCTACGAGCTATTTTAGGTCGCTGCGTAGCTGACCCGGCCTCCCCAGCAAATATACAAAAGTTGGGCGAGTTTATGCTGACGGCGTAACTTCTTGAAGATGGGGCGTTTAATCTTTTATAGAAAATTTTGACAGTTGCGGCCGTGCAGCTGCGAAACACTGCTCCTTGTGCGGTCTGCCAAGGCCTAGTAGCATTGGGGGATGTAAAGCTCTCTTGTGGGGTCTGATATTCCAAAAAAGGCCAGTCAAACCAGCCAGACCTAAATACCTAATAAGTGTTATAATGTAAGTAAGCCAATTGGGTAGGCCATTTGACGGCAAGCCGAACGCCCGATGTTTCCAGAATATTGTGGGTACTTCAGTGCAAAGTAGCACACAGAGGGTGCCTGTAAACAAAAAGCTCTTGCCATCCAGTTTGTTGTTGGCTGGGGTAACTTCCTCGTGCTGTGTTTCGATGTTTACACCCAGTTCTTGTAGTTTTTTTAGTAGCTGAATATTGGCTTCGGTATGGAAGAACTCATACACGCTTTCGGCTACTTTGGGGCCAACGTCTTCTAGTTGGGTCAGTTTTTCTTGGTCCCAGTCAATATAGTCAAGTGCTGATTTTACCTGTTTGGCCAATACTTTGGCAGTAGTATTGCCAATATGCCTTATGCCCAAGGCGGTAATCAATCGCCAAAGTGGTTGGGTCTTGCTGTTTTCAATGCCGGTTTTTAGGTTGGCCACACTCTTTTCTTTCCAGCCTTCCAAAGCCAAAATGCGGGCATAATCCAATTGGTAAACATCTTCTAGCTGATTGATGATGCCTTCAGCCATAAAACGCTTTACTATATCTTTACCCAAGCCATCAATATCCATAGCACCTTTGCTCACAAAATGAATGATGCGTTCTTCTTGCTGCACCGGGCATTCAATATTTACGCAGCGCCAAATAGCCTCCCCCTCGGGCTTTACCAAGGTAGAGCTACACGATGGGCATTCGCGCGGGAAATCGATAGCAGTTTCGTTGCCGGTGCGCAAAGTAGTTACCACTCCCGCAATGTATGGTATTACTTCCCCAGCACGCTCCACTACCACGGTATCGCCAATCTTAATATCTTTTTCCAGTATAAAATCCTCGTTGTGCAACGATATGGAGCTGATAGTAACACCAGCCAACGGCACTGGCGTTATTTTAGCAACTGGCGTTATCGCTCCCGTGCGGCCTACCTGAAACTCCACCCGCTCCAAGGTGCTTTGCGCTTGGCGGGCTTTAAATTTGAAAGCTATGGCCCAGCGCGGGTGGTGAGAGGTGCTACCGGTTTCTTGTTGTTTTTGGTAGTCGTTCAGTTTTATCACCATCCCATCAATCTCGATAGGGAACACGTTGCGTTTTTCTTCCCACTCGCCTACATGGGCTACTACTTGTGGTATAGTAGGGTATAGGCCAATCTCTTTTACCGGGGCATTAAAACCTAGTTTGTACAAGGTTTCAATACTCTCATAGTGGGTTTTAATACCCATGCCCAATACATTGTTGCCATCCTTATCAATGGCATATCCTATTTGGTATATTACCGCCTCCAAGCCACGGCGGGCCACTTCGGCGCTATCCTTTAATCGCAACGCACCTGATGCCGTGTTGCGGGAGTTTTGAAACGTTTTTAGCCCCTGTTCGCGACGCTTTTCGTTCATTGCCTCAAACACATCATTGCGAATAACCACTTCGCCACGCACTTCAGCCTTCACTATGCCGTATTTGCTAAACTCGGCCCTAAGGGGTATTGATTTTATTACCTTGGCATTGTTGGTAATATCTTCGCCCATTACACCATCGCCACGGGTGGCGGCGCGCACCATAATATCGTTTTCATAAAGAATGGCAATGCTAGAGCCATCAAATTTGGGCTCCACACAGTATTCAATACCTTCGTTGCCCACTATTTTGCGCAAGCGGTTGTCAAACTCCGTAAGGTCTTCTTCGTTATAACTATTGTCCAACGATAGCATGGGCAAGTTATGCTCAACCGGCACAAACGCCTCGGTTAGCCCCATGGCCACCCTTTGGGTTGGCGACTCGGGTGATTGTAGCGAAGGGTAATTTGCCTCAATATCTTTAAGGCGCTTGAAAAGCTGGTCGTAGTCAAAATCAGTAATTACCGCTTCAGAGCGCACATAATATCTCCAGTCGTGGTACTTAATGGTATCCCTTAAATCTTTTACTTCTTTATCAGCAGCCTCTAGGCTTTGCGGTGCAGGGTTTGCCAGTATTTGTTGGCTTAGTTCCAGGTATTCACGTTCTTGCGCTGCGGTGTACATTGTGATTGCGGGTTATAGGTGGCGAGTTCAGATTCGCCTTCGTTCATCTGATGTTACAAATGTACCACCGAACCAACTAAAACTAGCAATTTAACCTGTACAAAGTATCCACCTATTTTCTACATACTATTATGGGTTCTCTGGGGTCAACGGCATATTTGGTATAATCTTGGTTTGGGCTGAGTTTGTTCAGCCTTAAGAGTTTTACATCGAAACCCACATAAGCAAGTCGCTCTAAATAATCGGTTCCGTACTGCCTTACATGGTCTTTTTGCCCAAAATACTTTTCGCGTAATTCATCACTTTCCAAAAAAGCGTCTTCTTGGGTATGTTTTAGTTTTTCATCCAAAGGCACTTGAAATATGCCCCACCCGCCTATTTTCATTACTCTAAAAAACTCACTCATTACCCGTAAATCATCTTGTACGTGTTCTAGTAAGTGGTTGGCAATCACCACATCAAAAGTCTCATCTTTAAAAGGTATGGCATGAGCATCAAAATGATATTGTGCCCACGGGCTACACAGGTCGGCGGTGATGTAATCTAAATTATTTTGCTTTTGCAGCGCCCTTCTTAGGCACACCTCTGGCGCTATGTGCAAAACCTTTAACGGCTCACGAAGCAGGTTGGTGTGCTCTTTGAGGTATAGAAACAAAAGACGATGCCGCTCTAGCGATAAAGAACCGGGCGCCAGTGCATTGGGGCGTGGGTTTACATACCCGTAGGGTAACAAGCTACGGTAGCCTCTGTTGTCAATGGGGTCAATGTAATTTTTTCCCCTCAGGTAAAGGGCTATCAATGGTGAGGCGAGTTCTGCAAAGCGTTGCAGCTGGTTTCGCCCAAACCCATTAAGTGCCCATTTTATCATCATTGGTAAAAACATAGCAAATGGCGTTGATTGATACGAAAGTACTGGCATCATTTGCTTTGGACAATTACAAAATTTCGCTGTTATCGGGCAGTTGCATCACTGTAATTGGTTTGGTTGTATTTTTATTACCATAAATTGAGGATGCTAAAACCGCTGAATATTAGGATGATAACAGCACTATTGGAGCTGAACAGAATTGAAGCCTTATCAACGAGAAGATTATTTATACCTACGTGGCTTTTTCTTTTCCTCCCCAAGCTTTTCGAAAAATGTTCCAATAACTGGTTTCTACACAAGCATTATCAAGCAAGCCACGTTTTTTGAGCATTTGGTGCATAGTTCTCAGGTTATACGGTGCTACAGCGGGCATAAGGTGGTGCTCAAGGTGATAGTTTACATGGTGTGGTGCAAACAGCAAGCGTTCGTACCACCTGGCATAGGTAGTACGGGTATTATTCAATGGGTCGGTGGTATCTGGTGTAATGGCGTGCTCGGCTATGGAGCGTACCCTGGCAAACAGCATGGCAGTGGTGAGCATACTGCCTATCCAAATAAGGTATAGCCATGGTTGGCCAAAAGCTAGCATTGTAATAAAAATGATAGTGTTGATGATAATGGGGCCCGCTAAATTACCAGCACCGTATCGTAATCGTTCATAGTATTTTTTGCCGGTATTATCTATGCGCTCTACTAAGCCGCCCAATTGGTATTTGAAGTTTCCAAGGTGCATCATTACAATCCCAAAGTGGGCCTTAATGCCACTAACACCGCTTATATCTCTACCTATTTTTCGGGCAAAGCTTTTTGGGGAGGTTGGATAGCCCGCCTTAAGGTGCAAATCGGGGTCGTTAACTGTACCGGTGTGTTGGTGATGGCTTAGGTGATAGGTTCGGTATGCTTCCATATCGTGCCAAATTGGCGCACCGCATAGCCATTTACCTACCAATTGGTTTTGCTTTTTTGTTTTGAAAAGGGCATTGTGAGAAGTATCGTGCATTAATATAGCTAGTGCAAGTTGCCTACCACCTATAATTACAAATGCAGCAGCAACGGTAAATGCATTGGGCCATAAACCTACCAATACAAACGTGGCAATAATAAGGCCCCACGTGAACATAACTTCCCAAGCTGCTTTCCAGTTGTTGCGTTGCATTAGTTGGCGCACTTCGTCTTTTGAGAAGATTTTTAAAACGTTCATTATCCTAAAGTTATCATTTAAAGATATGGCAACCCAGTATGTTGACATAAAAAAAGGGGCACCAACTAGGCGCCCCTTAAATTAGCTTTACCAAATGCAGTTAACGATTGAGCACCAAACGACGAATGCCTGAAGCACCATCGGCTGTTACTTTTACAATGTATATACCATTAGCTTCGGCGCTAAGGTCAAGTGTGTGGCTAACTTGAGCCAAACCGTTTAGGTTGGTTTCACTAACCAAAGCACCTAGGGTGTTGAATATTTGGATGGTAACATTAGTATTGTTGGCCAAATCAGCTTTTACAGTAACATTGCCACTAGTTGGGTTAGGGAATACATCAAAGTTGATGCTGCTTACCACATTAGCAATACCAACAACATCGGCAATACGCAGGTTTTGTACTGTAGAGCATCCGTTGTTATCAATTACGGTAATTTCATAAACGCCAGTTGCCAAACCAGTTTGATTTGCACTTGATGAACCATTGCTCCAACCAATAGTATAAGGAGCCTGTCCACCTTTAATATCAAGTGTTACATCGCCCGTTCCGTTGTTA
Organism: Chitinophagales bacterium; assembly: GCA_018401955.1. GTDB lineage: Bacteria > Bacteroidota > Bacteroidia > Chitinophagales > CAIOSU01 > CAIOSU01. The sequence goes on from JAGYJT010000012.1 coordinate 53,950, forward strand.
ATTGTTACAGTGGGGTTAAGCATAACTGGGCCATAAACCGTGAAGGTTTGGGTAACATTAATACCACTGTTGTTTTCCATAGTTACAGTGTAGTTGCCAGGTGCAAGGCTAAAAGCAACTGCACCCGTTTGGCCATTGCTCCAAGTAAAAGTACAATCAGTGCAACCTACTGCGCTTACCGTAATTTCTCCCTCTTTGCCGCCTCCACAAGCACTGTGGGTAATGCTTGCCAGGTCAACAGCTGCAACGTTTTGAGCGATATCAACACTGGTTACTTCACTTTCGTTAAGTTCAAACTCCAAGGCATTTAATATTTCACGATCTCTAGAGGAAGAACCAAATTTTTGCACAACAGCCACCAAATGAACTTGGTTAACATCCCAACCTGCCGGCAAGGTGTAGGTAAATGTATGACTGTATGGCGTAAGGGCAACTATGTTATTTGGTATTACACTTGCTTGGCCCCAAGCACCACCCATAAAGTGACGCGCCACATCGCGATGCACAAAACCTACAATAGGGTTGCCAGCTTGGTAGTAAGGGTGTCCAGTCACATTGTTGTATGCGTTTACCTGGTTATAACCGGTACCGGTGCCTACCACGCTATCTTCTACTATAAACACATTTAGTCGATAATCGCCAGTAAGGTCGGTCATAAACTCGGCTGAAACATTTACCGTTAATTCGCGACTGCTTGAATTATAAGTGTTATCGGCATTGATAGAGACAATACTAGTCTCTGTCAAACGGGTTTCTGCATAATTGGTCCACTTGGTTCTGCTTGTCGCAATATTCGATTCACCATCGTATAAAACCCTGTCAATAGTTCCAGACGGGAAACTACCGCCTGTAACCAGGTTTCCAACAGTGTTACCATCAGGAAAATCCATAGCGTCAGCATTATGCACACCTACTCCTATTGCATTAGGGTTGCGGTCAAGTATATCGTATAGTACCACGGTTCCATCAGGGCAAAACTGGCACCAAGCGCCAGTATGGTCCTCTATCACAACAAATTTTTCAACGTTACCCAACAACACATTAACTGTGGCATAACCAACATTGTTGGCCGACAAGTCATTTTGACCGTTTGGTAAGCTAAGGTCAACATCAATGGTTAGTTCAGCACTAGTAAGGCTAATGATATTGGTGTTGTGCGTAACAGTTTTTGTAGCACCTGGGGCCAAACCAAGGGCATTTACCGTTTCGGTGTGGTTCGTAGTGCCGCCATCTGTAGTCCAATTAAAAACAAAAGAGTTAAGGGTTGCAGTGCCGTAGTTTTTTACGGTAATGGTTACCGGCACGGTGCCAACTATAGACGAACTCGGAACATCTACTGATATTAGCTGCACATCATTAGGCGTTGGTTGAAAAACTTTCACATCATCAACAGCAACACCATCGGCCCAATCTCCACCATCGTTGTGCACAAAGGCAAATTTTACATTGCTTTGGTTCAAGTAAGCGCTTAGGTCTATGTTCAAATCTTGCCAATCAGCCGATGTACCTATGGTTTGCATTACGCTCCAGCTCGACCCTCCATCGGTGCTTATCTCCAAGGTTGCTGTTGAGCCGTATGCACCTGTGTGATATGCTGAAAACGCCAATATACCTGTGGTCATTGTAGTAAGGTTCAAGGTAGGGGTAATCAACATATCCCTATCGGCTAAATTTTGTGTTGCCGCCTGGTTGTCGTATTTGTCATCGTTGCTGGCAGCAAATTTAGTATGAGCAGGTGGTGTAAAATAACCACTACCCAGCGAAGTGTTGGTGCCAAACTCCCATCCTCGTGATGGGGTATTTTGTACACGGCTCCAGCCTGATGGTAACGAACCCGACTCAAAATCTTGATCCAGTAATATTATCTGTGAAAATGCGGTAGAGGTTGCAAGCAACGCAAAGGAAAAAATGAGGAAGTAGATTTTTTTCATGGAAAGTAGTTGATTGTTAGGACGGTACATTATGATAACAGTACCGCAATATAACTAATCTCTTAACTTTTTTTTAATGAAGAGTTAATTTTTTTCGTGCTCGCATAAATCAGGTAAACAAACCTGGGCAATAGTCAAACTCTTTGTGAATGCTAAAACATGGGTGAAAATATTTGCGATGTAATTAATTTTGAAGTATCTTAGTGTTATTGTGTAAAAACCTTACTGATGCAAAAAATACTTGCTGTAATTATTATTGCTACATTTTTGAGTTTCGGAACTATTTCAGCTCAAAACTTTTCAATTAGTAGCGACTCTTTGTTTGGCACTGCTGATGCAAATAGGGCAGAGTATGTGTTGGATATTGATATTGTTAATTTAGGTGCTACTAAGCCAATTTCGCTTAAGTGGCATCGCTACCAAAATGTATATGACAATAATTGGTTAGGTAATCAGATTTGTGTTTACGGCTCTTGTTACTATTACACCGTAGATACAGGTACCATAGAAGTTGGAGCGGGCAGTTCTGAAGAGTTTTCTGCGCATTTCGGTAACAATAACTTTCCAGGAGATGGAGTACAGCGCGTAAGTTTTTACGAAGAAAGTGATAGTGCCGGTACTGTACAAACTACTTATTTTGGTACTAATCTTACTCCGTTTACCTCTGTAGCTACTCCTATGAGCAATAGCTATGCACCTTCTGACATACAAATTTACCCTAACCCAGCGAAAGAGTTTGTTATTGTAAAACGTCCTGAACTACTCAACATTAGCCGAATAGAGGTTTACAATATGTTGGGTCTTAAAGTTGTTACCCAAAAAGTAGACCCTGACAATACTAACAATCGTGTTGATTTGCTTGATTTGGCCAAAGGCGTATATATGCTGCGTATTTTCGACAACAACAATAATGTAATTCTTACCAAATCTATTTCGAAGATTAGGTAATATAAACTTTTCGCAAGAGGGGATTTTAATCCTTATCCATACAATAGGCTACCAGCAAAGGTGGCCTATTGTGTTTTAATGCAACTAAACCTTTAGATTTAAACACAAATCCACTTGCCATGATAGCATTTATTGAGAGCGTTGTTAACCAATTTGGTGGTAGGTTAGCGGGTAGCAGCGCCGAGAAAGCGGCACAGCAATATGTTCGAGATTGTTTTGAAACAATAGGTGCCAGTGCCGAGATACAGCCATTTACGGCTGCCCTTACTGCCAAGTTTGTAGCACTTAAGCTGTTTACAGTGGTTTATTTTATTAGTCTTGGCTTGTATTGGCTCTCGGTACCTGGGGCGGCCATTTTGGCTTTAGTAAACGGTATATTATTTGTCGGTCACTTTTTAACCTATCGTAATTGGCTCGATTTTTTGTTTCCTCAAATGGAGTCATCAAACGTAGAGGCTACTTTGGAACCTCAGGGCGAAGTAATACGAACGATATTAGTAGCTGGCCATATTGATAGCGTGCGGGAGTTTCAATGGTGGTATCATCTAAAAAATTTTGGCGGTATACTTACCATTGTAGCTGGGGCACTGTTTGTGTTACAAGGCATTGTTTTATTGTTGGTTTGGCTTATAGGCTCGGCATGGGGCGATATTGCCTGGTTGGTGCTGGCAGTGCTTTCGCCTGCCACCTTTACCATGTACGCTATGCATGGCAAACAGGTAGTTGATGGTGCTATGGATAACCTTACCGGTGTGGCTGTAGCGGTAGAAATGGCCAAAGTGTTTGCTGATGAAACCCAACCAGGAAAAAGCAAGCTTAAACATACCCGTTTGCGTTTGGTAAGTTTTGGTAGCGAAGAGTGTGGGTTGCGTGGCTCAAACGCATACGCAATGCGCAATAAAGAGCAGTTGTTGCGCGAAAATGCTCTACTGGTAAATATTGATACGATAAAGGATGCTGAGCATCTTACTATATTAAAGAGTGAGATAAATACCCGTGTAAAGTATGATAAAGCATTAGTTGCAGCCATCAACCAAGCTTTTGTAGATTGTGGTGTGCCTGTTAAGCAAGTTAACTTAAGCGTGGGGGCTACCGATGGTAGTGCTTTTGGCATACATAAGCTGCCGGCAATATCAATAATTGGGATGAATGCCAGCGCGTTTGACCCTTGCTACCATACTCGGCTTGATAAACTCGAAAACCTTAACCCACAAGCATTGGAAACATTTAAAGGGGTGCTGATAAATTTTATTGAAGGGTGGGATAGTGGTAAGTATAAGGCGTAAGGTTTGTTAAAATGCTTCGCCTATGGCTAAGTAAAAACCCCGTGAGCCATCTTGCCCAAAGCCAGCATCAAATCGAATATTGATGCGCTCTTTGGCATCAATAGTAAAGCGCAAACCACCACCACCGGCAAATTTTAGGTTGTTGAAGCCTGCGCTGCTGTATGGTCCCATGGTGTTTCCCATAGAAGCAAAGGCCACCCCTATGAATTTCCAAAAAAGCGGAAAACGGTATTCACCCGTTAGGGCGTACATGTGCTGGTCTCTGTTACGGCCAAAAAAATAACCTCTCATTAGTTCGCTGCCACCAAATGTCGCCATCATTTTAAAAGGTGGCATCGCGCTATTTGCCTGCGCTACACCTTGCAAGGCTACAATGTGACTGCCTTTGCCGGGGTTAAAATATTTGCGTACATCTAAGCGCACACTGGTTAAATCTGTATTGCCGCCAAAGTACCTTGAGTATTGGTGGTGCGAGAAAATCATGTACCAGCCTTTAAAAGGGAAAAGGTTGTGATCCCTAGTGTCGTAAATAATGGCTAGCCCCAACCCAGATGCCGTGTACCCACCTTCGCCAGGAATGTCGTTGGTGTCAAAAAGCCCGTTTTCTTCAGTCTTCATTCCATACATATACTCAAAGCGGTACTGGGCACCAAGCTGAAAATGTGGTGCAAACTGCTTGGTAAAACGGTTGCGCACCAATACATAGTCTGACGAGAAACGCTCTTGATCTTGCTCTTTGGTTTCGTTTCCGAGCCCAAAAAACGAATCGGGATAACGTTGCCAAAGGACTGCACCAGTTAGTCGGTAGCGGTCTTTTTTCCAGAAAATATCCCAATTGGGGTTAACAATGAACTGTTTGTTAAGCGTGAATATAAAAGCAAACCCTGTGGTTGATAGATTACCGGTACTATCTGTTGATGGTGTTCTGAACAACACTTGCGTACCCAAGCCAAATCCCCATCTGGTTTCGGGGCTATAATTTATCAGTGGTACTGGTATTACTCTTACCTTGTAGGGATTACCCGATGGGCCGAAGTATTTTTTTAGCTTACTTACTTTAGAAGGCATTTGGCCTTGTGCATACAATGGCGCATAGCTAAAACATAGCAATAGCAACCATAAAAATATGGCAGGTGCGCGCAAAAGTGTTAATAATGAAAGCATAGTGGCTATAAATACAATAGGCTATTCCTGATTAAAGGAACAGCCTACTATGTGCTATCAATTTCCGCCGAATTAGTGCTTCGGGGTAATAGTTGTATTTGGCTTAACTACCGGTTGAGTTCTGGGTGCAGCATTTCTGCCATCTACATTTATAGTGTTATCTGGCGATAGCACGCGAGTAGATGGGGTAGTGTTAGTGCCCCTTGTTGCTGCTGGTGCCGCATCAGTTGATCCTGCCGGAGCATTTTCAGCACTTCTAGTAGAAGTTGATGGAGTTGTAGTTGGCGAATTAGTGCTAAGATTATCGGTACGTACATCGCCACCTGATGGTCTTGGGGCTTCAGTAATTTGAGTTGATTTTTTTGGAGTGGTAGCGCTGCTTTGAGCTTGTGCAAACATGGTTACTCCAAATACAAATGCACCTATGGCGAATAATTTTTTCATGGTATGTTGAGTTTACTATTTCAATGTTATTAGCTAAAGTTACACTTTTTTAGTCTTGTGGCATACGGGCAATGATTGTTTTGCCGCCGCGCACCTTTTCTTTTAAGTTCACTTCTATTTTTGCGTCAAGGGGTAAATACAGGTCAATGCGCGAGCCAAATTTGATAAACCCAAACTCGGCACCTTGAAAAACTTGTTGACCTTCTTCTACATAATGCACAATTCTGCGGGCCAACACACCAGCTACTTGGCGCACCAATACTTCTACTCCTTCATCTTCTATCACTAGCGTGTTGCGCTCATTGTGCGTAGATGATTTGGGGTTGTAGGCTACCAGGTATTTGCCCGGGTGGTATTTTACATACTTTACTATGCCACTTATAGGGTTCCAGTTGATGTGCACATTGCTGGGCGACATAAATATGGATACCAATAAGCGCTTTTCGTTAAAATACTCTACCTCATGGGTTTCTTCAATGGTTACAATTTTACCATCACAAGGTGCTACAATGCACTGTGCATCGGTAATCATGGCCCTTCGCGGTTTGCGAAAGAAGTATGCTACAAAAAGGAAAAACGCTACACTAATGCCCGTAAGCAAATAGAGCCCATTATATGGTAGTAAGTTGGCATAATGGAAGGTAACGTTAAACGCCGCTAGCACCAAAAAGGTTACCAGTATTATTTTATATCCCTCCTTGTGTATCGAAACTGCCATGCAATCAGATTAGCTTTGCTAAATATTGTAAAAGTAAAAGCCCACAAAAATAGTTCTTTTACCGCATAATCAATTAACAATCTTTAAGCAGTAATAGTTAATTAAGGTACGAAAATTGCACAACATTATGCTATTAACTGCTTTTTTGCAGCTAATTAATTTTAAAAACTATTGTAACATGTGGACAGAAACTAATAACCAGTTGCACCGAAATTATAAGTTTAAAGACTTTTCTGAGGCATTTGCCTTTATGACCCGTGTGGCCATCCTTGCTGAGAAGCATAACCATCATCCTACTTGGACCAATACCTACAACACCTTGGATATATACCTATCCACGCACGATGCAGGAAACAAGGTTACAGATAAAGACCATAAGCTGGCCAAGGCTATTGATGGGCTGTTGTAGCACTTGTAAAGTACCTGATTATCAATGCGCTTGCGTGCTTTGTTTACTTATTTTGCATTATCCCGTAACCTTTACTTTGGCATTGCCGTAAAAGAGGGTGTGAAGAGTGATAGAGTGTTAAACTATTAACATTAGACGGGATGAGAGTTGAGAAGAAAGAAAACGGACTGCGCGAGCGCCGCTCCAAAACGGTACGTGCATATCTACTAGAATATACGGCAAAGCATGCCGTGAGCGAACAGGATACCTTGGGCTTAGCTTTGGCGGCACAAAATGGAGACCTTAGCGCATTAAATACCCTGGTAAACGCCCACCTTAGTTTGGTGAAGACCGTTGCAAGAAAGTATCAAAACCAAGGATTATCGTTTCAAGAACTTTGTTATACTGGCAACATCGGCCTCATTAAAGCCTGCAATAGGTTTGATGTGAGCAAGGGCGTAAGTTTTCGTACCTACGCTATCTGGTGGATTCGCCAGTCGGTTTCTAAAGCATTACAAGAGCATTTGCGCATTGATGAGGTAAAAGGTGTAAGCCTTACCGACCTATGGGTGATACCAGAGAGCTTTAGTTCATGGGAGGCCATGGACGATGCCGAGCCTTCGCGCAAGCAAATGCATGCCTTTTTAAATACCAAGGTATACGAAATAGCCAAATTGAACCCAAAGGCTCACCCTGAGTGCTTTGCTTGGCTGCCCCGTGCATAGGCACTAATAAAACCCAACCATTTTTTTGAAAAGAGCATAAGGCAAGCTATTTAGCAGGCAACTACCTCCGCATGCCCAAGCGGAAGCCTGTAAGCAATAGCTGCCACGAATGAAGTAACTGTGCGAGCAGGGTTTTAATAAAAAACTTGAGGAATAAGGATATGAGGCAGTTGAGAATCAATCAAAGGTTTACCACGCGTGATTCAATAGCGCTTGAGAAATATTTTAGGGATGTATCCAAAGAAACGGGCATTACCGCTGACGAGGAGGCTATGCTGGCTAAACGTATACGCATGGGCGACATACAATCGCTTGAAACGCTGGTAAAGGCAAACCTCAGGTTTGTAATATCGGTTGCGAAACAATACGAAGGCTTTGGTATGCACCTAGAAGACTTGATAAGCGAAGGGAACATAGGCTTGATGAAAGCTGCCCGGCGCTTTGACGAGAGCCGCGGATATAAATTTATCAGCTATGCGGTATTTTGGATTAGGCAATGTATACTTAAATCGCTGAACGAAAATGCCCGCATTATAAGGATGCCGAGCAATCAGCTTGCACAAATGCAAAAGCTACATGCCACCTTTGGCCGGCTAGAGCAAATGTTTGGCCGTGAACCTTCGGCAGAAGAGCTGGCGCTTGAGCTGGATCTTACCCCGGCGGAGGTGAACAAAGTGCTAATGCAATCGCAGGGCGCATCGGCTATATCCATTGATAGGCCAATAGGCAGCAACGAAGATGACGTGACCTTGCTTGAGCGAATAAAAAACGAGGCTGAGGCTGCGCCAGATGAGGGTTTGATGACTGCATCGGTATCTCAAGAGCTATCAAGGTGCCTGAATAGGCTAAATGCACGAGAGGCAGAAGTGATAAGGCTTCACTTTGGTTTGGATGGACGCACGCCGATGAAGTTTGAAGAAATAGCAGATACTATGGGCTTAGGTAAAGAGCGCGTGCGGCAGCTTAAAGTGCAAGGTATACGCAAACTGCAAAAGCTTACCCAACGTAGCGGATTATTGACTAAAATATAACAAAGAGCATCTTTTCATTGGTTTTGAGACCTAGAGGTACAATGTGGGACTGTCCGCCTGCCACACAAGTGGTCAGTCCCTACCTTTGGGGTTTGGTTATCGGTTAACTGGTTATTAGTTGATTGGTGCCAAAACCGAAAAAAAGAAAAAAATGCCCAGCTGCAAGCTGAGCCAAAAGTATAAAGGGTACTATTTACCAGTTAACCACTAACAAGTAACCAGTAACCAAAAAAATGAGGTTGGTTTTGAGACTTAAGGAAAAGGGCTGCTGCGGCAGACTGCAAACTACCGCAGCGGCCTCCTTAAAGTAGTTACTAGTTGATCGGTTATAGGTTGATTGGTTTCAAAACCAAAATAATGTGAGAACAAAATGCCCAGCTGCTAGCTGAGCCAAAAGATATAATGAGTAACGTTTACGAGTAATGGTTAACCAATAACCAATATACCGGTTACAAATAACCAAATAAAGAGAACACCCTTGCTCGCTCTCCACACACCGAGGTAAGGTTGGTTTTGAGACTTAGAGGAAACGAGGGTTGCATTGCGGGCCCATTGCAGTGCAACCCTACCTTTAAGGAAGTGTGGGTTTAGTTATCGGGTAATGATAACAACAAAATGAACAATGGCTGAGTGTGTAAACGAAGTAAAGGGATTTAACGAGTACAATTTACCAGTTAACCAATAAACTAGTAACTGGTAACCAAAGATAGAGGTTGGTTTTTGAGACAGTAAAATTTCGGCTCCTAGCAATAGGGGCCTTTACTGTTTTAAGGGTAACTATGGTGTTACAATTGCGGGCAAGGAATGCTTAGCCTGCGTTTACCTACTGAAGTAAATACGCCAGAGTATACCAGCGAAAGCTCATATGCGCCCCGGGAATTACTTACCGTGTTAAGATTAGAAATATTTACATCGTAAGATAGCCCTAAAATAAAGCGGATAAACTCTAAGCGAGCGCCTATAATTACCGCATCGGGAGTAATATTGCTTATGCGGCCCCAGGCACCAATGGCAAAAGCTACATCGCCATCATCTCGGTACTCCATAATAAACTTAAGGTAGGTACCTGCGTTAATTTGCCTTGCGGTACCTTGTTGCGCGTACATTACACTTGGTAAAAAATAGATGGTGCGGTTTGCTTGAAAAGAACCCCCGGCATGAAACGTATATTTAGGCTCTAAGCGGTAAGTAGCGTTTGATATTAATGATATAGTAGGTTGCAGTATATGCGAGTATGCCGCCCCAAAATATACATTGGCATATTTGTTAGGCATTATTTGATAAAGCAAGCCAACACTTGCATCAGGCTTAAGGCCCGAGCCGCTAGCTACACTTTCGCCTGATAGCAAATCAGGGTCTACTTCTATACCATTGTATTGGTTGTCAAAAATCAACTCTTCCGTGTCAATGCTCTGGCCAATCATGTTAAACTGTGCACCGATGCCCAAAGTATGCTTCACTTTACGGCCAAGTTGTTTGCGGTATCCAAATGATAGGGTAAGCTGGTTAGTGCCAAAGGCAGCGGTACCAGCAGCATCATTATAAAAATGCATACCTATCGCAAAGTTATCATCCTTCAACCTTCCCTTAAACATCGATATTTCGGCTGAGGCGGCTGCTGTGCGATAAGTATTGGTAAAACTGCCCCATTGGCTACGGTAGTTGGCTATCAATCTATAATCGCCATCAAAAAAACCGGTAAGTGCAGGGTTGAGAAACAAGGGGTTGGCGTTGAATTGAGAGAATTGAGGGTCTTGTGCCTTGAGCACCGATGCCCAAACCAAACAAGTGGTAATCAAAACCAATTTTATACTTCCAATCCTCATCTCAGCAGGGTTACATTACCTTTTATGGTGCGCTCTTTACCGTTGGCAAATTCAAGTACGCCATAGTAAACATATACACCCACATTGGCAGGTTTTCCATTTTTATTGTTGCCATCCCAACCAATACCTTGGTCGGTAGTAAAAAACATCTCTTGCCCCCATCTATCATACACTCGAAACTCCAATCCAACTAGCCTAGGGCTTCGCACAAATAAGAAATCATTGTCCCCATCCCCGTTTGGCGAAAAAGCTGTGGGCACAAACGTTGAGTTTTCGTCTTTAATAACCGTGATGATAATATTAGTGTCGGCTATGCAACCATCAACATCTTCAACCTGCAGGGTATATACAGTAGTAACCCTAGGCTCGGCCCTAGGGTTTGGGCAGCTGCCACAAGACAAACCCGTAATTGGCTCCCAGAAATAGTTAACTATCGGGTTAGGGCTTATTACCTCCAATGGCAATTGGTCGCCATTAAATATAGTTGCCTCTCCCGGATCAATGCTTAGCACTACTGGTTCGCCAATGTTAGGCAATAGGCTATCGATAATAAACTTGCACCCTTCATCATCAGTAATGGTTAGGCTGTATGGTCCTTCAACTAAATTCTCCAGTTCAGGGTCACGTATATCGTTGTTCCAAATGTACTCGTAGGGGCCGGTTCCTCCAGTGGTTAACACCGATAAAAAGCCGTCCATGGCGCGGCAGCGCTCAGGTGCAACCGAATCAAATACGGCCAACAAATCAGTGCCTGGCGCACATGGGCCATTGCAGGCACCAAGGCTGGGGTTTCCGCCTGTTTGCCAATTGCCTGTCCCGTCCAATGTGCGGTAAATGGTTAGGTCGGCAGCAGGAAAACGGCCAGCATAATTTATCTCAAGGCCAGCACTCATTTGGTCTGATGCTTTAAAGCTTGCTGGGAAGGTGCAATCGGCACTACCCGGCGCACAAGGGTTGTCATCGTAAGCAGCCTGATTGTTGCGTGCATTGGGTTCACCTGCATTCAACGTCCAAAACACGGCATCGCTTACGGTACCATCTTCTAGGTATATAGCCATCCATCCATAGCCATTATCCATGTTCCAGTTGCCAGAGGTGCAAAGGTTGCCGGTGCCACAAAAAGCAGCAAGGTCAATATCGGCACCCGATACGTTTGGCCCTCCGATAACTAAATGTTGCAGTGGGTCAAGTATAGTGCCTGCCGGAAACGTAAACGAACCAAAGTTGTTGGCACCTGTATGCGAAGCCAGTACCATGCAACCCAAATCAATGGTATCGCAACGGGAGCTGTTGTATATCTCAACCCATTCGTAGCCAAAGTTGGCATTGCCACAATCTACCAGCGATTGATAAAGCGGGGCGGTTGGGTCTTGAGCTGGGTTAATGAACAGCTCATTAAGTACAATTTGTGCTGATAGGGTGCCGTTGGCCATCCACATCATCAACACTATAAACCCAAATCTTTTAAGAGAATACATCATACTAGAACGGCAAAATTAATAAAACTGTATCAACCCGTGCAGCATTATACTGCTAATGCTGCAAAAACATATTTTATCGGGATTTAACGGCTCCATTGCAAATATCCATACAGTGTGGATTTCTTATAAAACGCTTAAAAAATGCTTAGAGTATATTGCACTTCAATATGGTAATAATTAGCCTATTATAAACTATTCAAACTGCACAATTGGCCATGGAGTATGGTATTTGCGACCTTAGTGTAGCGCCCGTAAGGGCTGAGCCCTCTGATAAAAGCGAGATGGTAACGCAACTGCTTTTTGGCGAAACGCTTACCGTTATCCAGCGCGAGAAAAGTTGGGTGAAGATTGAAGCTGCCTATGATCATTATGAGGGTTGGGTTGATGAAAAACAGTTTATGCCGCTTACCAAAGAGCAGTTTGTGCAAATGAACAACAAATTTATGCCCGTGGCATTGGATGTGGTTCAATCGGCGGTGAGCTCTGAGCGGCACATACCTATACTTATTGGTAGTAGCCTGCCCGGGTTTGATGGGATGAATTTCCGTATCGGTAAAGAGAAGTTTGTTTACAACGGCCAAGCCATACAGCCCGACCACGACCGCATGCAGGTTGATAAATTTATTGAAAAGGTAGCCCTTCGATTTATGAACGCCCCTTACCTATGGGGTGGTCGCAGCTTGTTTGGTATCGATTGCAGCGGGTTTACGCAAGTGGTGTATAAGCTACTGTGCATTCCAGTTCCTCGCGATGCTTACCAACAGGCCGAAGGTGGACAGCTGATTGATTTTGTATCGCAGGCACAAGAGGGCGACTTGGCGTTTTTTGAGAACGATGAAGGCCGTATAATGCATGTAGGTATAGTATTAAACGAAGGCAGAATAATACATGCAGCTGGCAGGGTAAGAATTGATATGCTCGACCATTATGGCATCTACAACAAAGAAAAAAAGAAATACACCCATCGGTTGAAGTTGGTAAAACGGTTTTTTTGATGCTTACCAAAGGTCGTTAAGCGGCATTAGTGTATTGTAGATAGTTGTTAACATTGTAATATAGCCAACGTTATTGCCTTTTCTTTAATTGGGCTTTGGCCCAATCCATGTTGTTTCTTGCAATCTCATCGGTTGGGTCAAGCTCCATGGCTTTGGTACATGCCTCAATGGCTTTTTCATACTCTTGCAACTGGTTGTATGCAGCGCAAATATTGTTCCACGCATCAAAGCTTTTAGGGTTTAGCTCTAGTATTTTTTGATTGGCCCTTATGCAGCCCATATAGTCGCCCTCGTTATATTTTTTTATACCGATTTTGAAAAGGTCTTGTGGGGTGGGGGCAATGGTGTCAATTATCACCAACTCATCCGATTTCTTAAAGGTATCCAATGCAAAATTTGGTAGCACATCGGCTGCATGTAGTAGTTTATAAGTTATCGGGTCATACATGCCATAGTCAATAAATATCCGTTTAAATTGGCTCAAATTATAGCCAGCTATTAACACTACCGCGAAAATACCCGCGTATTTGGCTAGTTTTCTTTTTTGCAACAGCTCATTAATTAATGCCGGTAGGGCAATTGCAGCCATAAACAGTAGTATCCATTCAAGGTAATTGATGTACCTGAGGTTAAGGGTTGCAAAGGTAACGGCAGCGGCATTTAGCACAAATAGGGTTACTACAATCAAAACATCGGCTTGCCAAAGCTTTTTACTACCGAAATAATAACCTATACCCAACAAGCCGATGAGCAGTAGTACGGGCGAAAGGAGCGTATAGTCCAATAAAATGCGATACCAATGGCCTTGCTGATATAAATAATGGTAGCTGTTGTATTGGTTATAAGCAATGCCTTCGTCAATTAATGCAAATATCGACATAAAATTGTCCCAGCCTAAGAAAATGGCATAGCATGATAAAAGCAATGTGGGTACGCAAACTGCCACTAACAAACCATCAGTAAACCGATATTTGCCTTTGTATTTAAAGTAATAAAATAGCCACACCAGCGCAATGCCCGGCAATAGCATTGCACTTGGTTCTTTCTCTAATACAAGCAGTGTTTGCATTACTATAAAGTATACAAGCCATTGGTAAGTTGGTGTTTTAAGATACCTGATGAACACCAAAGTGGTACCCAATACAAACAAGTAGTTGCTGCTATCCATCAGTGCCCTGCGTGCAATGCCCAAGCCTAGCGGGGCGGTAACCAGCAATAAGCAAAACAAAAGTGCGGGCAAGCCCCCATAGCGCTCTTTAACAAACCTAAACGATAAGAAAACAATTAACGCATACGAGAGCGTAGACATCCAGCTTAGGGCTGCCATGCCATCAAAGATGTTAACAAACACCCACGCTTGAAACAAGTGTACAATGCGCAATGGCGATGGCCAAACATACTTATCGGGTCTATCGGCGTGGTATTTGGCTAGGTGTTTCATGCCGTCCAAGAAGCCATCGGCCTTAAGCGTAAGGGCATAGTTCATGTAATTTCCCTCATCGGCATTAAGCTTATATTGCCCTTCATTAGGAAAACTAAGTGACAGGCCAACCACCATGCCTATGATAAACAACAGACAGGCTAGCTCATATTTATACTGGGATAGCTTCATCATGGAGATGCTAAAATAGATAATGTATCGGTTTTGTCGCTGTTAAACTGGAAAAGTATGTATGCCAAAGGTATTGGCGTATGGTTTTTATCCAATAAATATCGGTTTCCCACACCATATTGTTATTATCTACTAAATAAAATAGCTGACGGGGTGTTATCTTTGTTATTGGAATAGTATCAAGTAGTGAGTATCAAGTATCAAGTAGCGATGATTAAATTGCATTTGATACATTGTACTTCGTACCTCGTACATTGTACATCAAACCATGAGTGAAGAGTTAGAAGAGGATTTACCGGCAGAAGAACAACCGAACGAAGACCAAGAGCTTTTATCGGGCTCGGTGCCCGTAAGTGGCATGTACAAAGATTGGTTTTTGGATTACGCTTCGTATGTAATCCTTGAGCGTGCTGTGCCTGCCATTGAAGATGGCTTAAAGCCTGTTCAGCGCCGCATACTTCACTCCATGAAGGTTATTGATGATGGCCGATTTAATAAAGTAGCCAACATCATTGGGCAAACCATGCAGTACCACCCCCACGGTGATGCGGCCATTGGCGATGCCATGGTAAACTTGGGGCAAAAGGATTTATTGATTGAAACCCAAGGTAACTGGGGCGATATACGCACCGGTGATGGCTCGGCTGCCCCACGTTATATTGAGGCACGACTGAGCAAATTTGCGCTAGAGGTAGCCTTTAATGATGATACCACCGAGTGGCAAATGAGCTACGATGGCCGTAAACGCGAGCCGGTATCATTGTCAATGAAGTTTCCGTTGCTTTTGGCGCAAGGCGTAGAAGGTATTGCGGTAGGGCTTTCAACCAAAGTATTGCCGCATAACTTTATTGAGCTTATTGATGGTTCAATTGCAATATTAAAGGGAGAGGATGTTGTTATCTACCCCGATTTTCTTACGGGTGGCTCGGTTGATGTAACCGAGTACAATGGCGGCGCTAGAGGCGGACGTGTAAAAGTGCGTGCTAAAATTGAAAGCCCCGATAAAAAGACCCTACTCATAAAGGAAATACCTTTTGGCACCACCACCACCAGTATTATTGATAGCATTATTAAGGCCAATGATAAGGGTAAGATAAAAATCAAAAAGGTAGTGGATAACACTGCTGCCGATGTAGAAATTGCCGTTGAGTTGGCCCCGGGCATTTCGCCTGATGTAACTATTGATGCCTTGTATGCTTTTACCGAGTGTGAGGTGAGCATTTCGCCGAATGCTTGTGTCATCATCAAAGATAAGCCGCACTTTCTTAACGTAAATGAGATATTGAGGCTTTGCACGTTCCAAACCAAGGAGCTGTTGCGCCAAGAGTTGGAGATTGAAAAGCGTGCCCTTGAAGAGAAGTGGCACTTTGCATCGTTGGAGAAAATCTTTATCGAGAACCGTATTTACCGTGATATTGAGGAAGAGGAAACTTGGGAAGGGGTAATATCGGCCATTGATAAAGGCTTGGAGCCGCATAAGGCTATTTTCCATAGAGAGATTACCGAGGAGGATATTGTAAAGCTTACCGAAATAAGGATTAAACGTATCTCTAAGTTTGATAAGTTTAAGGCTGATGAGCAAATAAAGAAACTTGAGGACGACCTTAAGCAGGTTAAGCACCACCTAAGGCACCTTACCGATTATGCCATTGCCTACTACCAACGCCTAAAAGATAAGTATAGTAAGGGCCGCGAGCGCAAAACCGAGATTCGCTTATTTGATAGCATCCAAGCATCGCAAGTAGCCGTGGCCAACCAAAAGCTATATGTAAACCGTGAAGAAGGGTTTATTGGTTATGGCATGAAAAAGGATGAGTACATTGGCGATTGCTCTGATATTGACGACATCATTGTTTTCCTTGCCGATGGCCGATACCAAGTGATAAGGGTTAGCGAGAAAGCCTTTGTAGGCAAAGACATAATACATGCCGGGGTATGGAAACGCGGCGATGAGCGAATGGTGTATAACGCTGCATATTGGGATACCAAGAGCAAGCGTGCTTTTGTAAAACGTTTTGCAGTGCCGGGCGTTACCCGCGAGAAGGAGTATGATGTAACCCAAGGGGCCAAGAGCAGCAAGGTGCTTTACTTTAGTGCCAACCCTAATGGCGAAGCAGAGGTAGTAAGCGTATTGCTTACCCCAGGCAGCACCGCAAGGGTGAAGAAGTTTGAGTTTGATTTCTCAACACTTGAGATAAAAGGACGGACCAGTAAGGGCAACACGCTTACCAAATACCCGGTAAAGAAAATAGAAAAGATATCATCAGGCTCTTCTACGCTTGGGGGTATTGATGTGTGGTTGGATGACTCGGTGGGTAGATTGAATATGGAGGAGCGTGGCCGATACCTGGGCAAGTTTGAAGGCGATGATAAGATATTGGTGATATACAAAGACGGGCACTATGAAATAACCGGCTTTGAAATGACCAACCGTTATGAGCTGGCCGAGATACTGGTGATAAAACAGCTGGACATTGAAGAGGTGGTTACTGCCGTACACTTCGATGGCGAGAAGCAGAACTATTTTATAAAACGCTTCTATATTGAGCTAACCAAACCAGGGCAGAAGTACCTGTTTATTAGCGAAGCCAAGGATAGCAAGCTTACCTTCCTTTCGTTGGATAACCGCCCGAATGTAGAGGTGAAAGTTACCAAGGGCAAAGCCAAAACCCCAGATACGGAGATAGTGTCTTTGGCCGACTTTATTGACATAAAAGGTTGGAAAGCACTGGGCAATAGGTTGAGCCTAAACGATGTGGTAAAAGTGACCAAACTGGACAGTGACCCTGACCCAGAGCCTGATACCATGCCAGACGGCGGCGATGACGACGATGATGGTGACGATACACTAAATGACAATACCACTGGCAGCGAGGATGCAGATGCTGAAGATACACCTGTGGAAGATGCGGATAACGATACGGAGGAAAGTGCCACTCCTGAGGCAGTGAAAGAGGCAACGCCAGCAGACAAGCCCATAGAAAAGCCAACGCCTGAGCCTAAAGTTGAGGCAACACCTCAGCCAAAAATAGCACCAACCCCTGAAGCAAAACCAGCTGCAACCCCAACTGCTAAGCCAGAACCTGAATCAGCCGAACCTAAGAAAGAGGAGCCTAAGCCAACTGTAGACGATACAAAGCTAAACACCGGCAGCGAGGTAGAGTGGGACATTCAAAAGAAGACCAAAACTACCAAGCTACCACCGCCCGATACCAGCCAAGGTAGTTTGTTTTAATAGGCATACAATTCCAGAAGCCTAACGCCGTTTAATATTAACCCATAATGGGTATCTTCGTAAAAAGGCTCACCATGAAAAATTGGTTTTTGTTCCTAATGATGTTTTGCGGCGGTGTTAGTCTTAAGGCTCAACAAACGTGCGAATGCGTTGCCGAAATATTTGATGAAACCGGAAACTTGGTACTCACTATAGACCCATCGGGGGCTTGGCTATTTCCAAAGTCTGCAGAAGGGGAGTATAACGTACAAGACTTATGTTTTACCGGGCCAGCATTGAATGAGGTAAAACAATTAGTGCTGCATGGTGGCCGTTTAGAATCTCCTAAGTTGCTGGGTATTAAATGCTGCAACGTGAAGTACTTGGCATCATTTGCTGGTATCTCAACTGAGTTACCCATTAAGCTTAACACCACCACCCCCTACGTGCTCTTTGGTGAAGATAGGCGCATTGTCCTCACCAATGATTGCATGCATTTGTATAATGTAAAGTTTGAGTAGCAAGAGATAGTTACCTAAGGGTGTTTATGCTTGCATGAGACTATTTATACTGTTCCTTTTATTGGCACCTTTTGTAGCGTTTTCACAAAACGTGCCTGAAGTTGATAGGCAGGAATTGGATACCCTTTCAATAGAAGTTGTTGGTCATAAAGTAACTGAGTTGCCTCAAGTAATAAAAGACTGCTTTGAAATTGGCTGTTACAACTGCGGAGGTTGCACAGTAAATAAGGTAAGTTACATCGAGGAAGAATCATTAGGTCAATTTAATCTAATAAATAAACCTAGAGAATTCTGGTTCTTTTGGAATCTAATAGTGGTAAGGGATTAAACCTGTAACGTAAAACCAATCAACCAATAACTAATAACCTATAACTAAACCTTACGCCTTCCCCTTCAGCTGCATTACCTCGCGCTGAAGTTCAAGCATCATGCCCATCATACGCTCGATGCTCATGTCTTGCTCGGCTGGTGCATGGCTGATGAAAAGTTTGGCTTTCCATACTTCCACTACGTCTTCCAGTGGCATTTCGTAAGGGGTGTAGCTAGGGTTGTCGGAGCGCAATAATAGCTTTTGCGTTTCCGGTAGTTGATTGAATAGGCGCTTATACACAATACCATCGTTGCGGGAAACCACTACGTAGGTTAGGCCATCTTTAATGCCGGTCCAGTCTTGCACATACTCGCCCACTACCACCGAGCCAGGCTGCAATGGCAACATGCTATCACCACTAATCTCAAAGGCACGGTAAGTACCTTCACTTAAAAACGGCAAGCGGAAACGCGGTAGCTCTTCAATATATTCTGGGTCGGCATAGCCGTTTAAGTAGCCGGCAGCGGCCTTGGCAGGCACTAGCTCTACAAATTCGCGGTTCTCCTCATCCACAGTAATGGTAAGCACACGCAGCTTGCGGCCTTCGGCATCGTTGGCACCGGGTTCTTCTTTAAACAGGTTTTTGGCGGCAATTTTGCTCAAGTTGCGGCTCAACAGTTGGTCGAGCGACAGGTTGAACATTTTTGCCAATGCACGCTGCACGTCCAAATTTGGCTTGGCCCTACCTTCTTCGTACGCGCCAAGGGTGGCACGTTTGATTTTTAAAAGGTCGGCAAACTCTTGTTGGGTAATACCTTTCTGCTTGCGCAGGAAGCGAATATTTACGTTGATTATGTCCATGACAGCTCTTGCGGTTATCTAAAGAAATTAGTACCTTTGGCTAAAGATATTACAAATATACTAACAATTATTCCATATTTGCAAATTAGGTCAATATCTTTAGCAATTTTCCCCGATGGCCGCCGACAATGAACGCACCATATTGCACATGGACCTAGACAGTTTCTTTGTCTCGGTAGAGCGCCTCAAAAACCCTGAGCTGGTTGGCAAGCCTGTAATAGTAGGTGGCAGCAGTAAGCGTGGGGTAGTGGCGGCGTGTAGCTACGAAACCCGGAAGTTTGGTGTGCACAGCGCCATGCCCATGATGCAGGCGCTGAAGCTATGCCCCAATGCCATAGTAATTAGCGGCAGCCATGGTGAGTATAGTCTATACAGCAGGCAAGTAACCAATATTATAAGGGAAGAGGCGCCGCTGTTTGAGAAATCGAGCATTGATGAGTTTTATATTGACCTCACGGGCATGGAGAAGTACTTTGGTTGCTACCAGTGGGCTACCAAGCTGCGCCAGCGCATAATGACCGAGACCAACCTGCCCATTTCCTTTGGCCTATCTATAAATAAGATGATGGCCAAGATTGCCACAGGCGAGGCCAAGCCCAACGGGCAACTTATGATACCCCGCGGAACCGAGGCGGAGTTTTTAGCCCCCATGAAAGTGGGCAAAATCCCTTTTATTGGCGAAAAGACCGAAGAAACGCTGAATAAACTAGGTATACGTACCGTTGGGCAGCTGGCCAACTACAACCTAGGGCACTTGGAGCAGTTTATCGGCAGCCATGCCAGCACGTTGCAACTGCGGGCTCGTGGCATCGACCATAGCCCTGTTACACCATTCCACGAAGCGAAATCGGTAAGCACGGAGCGTACCTTTTATGAAGATACTATGGATGTAAACTACCTGCGCTCGCTGCTGAGCGCTATGGTGGAGAAGGTGGCCTTTGAGCTGCGTGATGATAATAAGCTGGCGAGCTGTGTAACGGTTAAGTTGCGCTACCATGATTTCCGCACCGTGAGCAAGCAGTGCATGGTAGACCTTACCGCCAGTGATCACATCTTTGCCGAAAAGGCCCACCAGTTGTTTAACGAGCTATGGGACCATAAGACGCCCATCCGTTTATTGGGTTTCCGCCTGGGGCATTTGGAGCATGGCAAACAGCAGTTGGATATGTTTAGGGACAAGCCCGAACAGGTGAAACTTTATCAAGCCCTAGATAAAATAAAAAGCCTGCACGGCAACACCAAAATTGCCCGCGCCAGTGGCATTGGGCATAAAATACACGATAAAGACGCGAACCCGTTTAGTAAAGAATAGTCCACGGTCCACGGTCGATGGTCAATGGTGTGGGGTTGATAATGTAAATTAGTAAAATCAGGTATAATTATAAACGAAATATCCAATACTATTTTCCCAATAAAAGCTAAAAACACCAGTTGGTTTTCAAGAACTAAACCTACAATGCGTATATTTATCATTGAATAAAATAGGCAGTATGTCGTTAAAAGATACTCGAAGCAACTTGCACTTGCTCATTGATGTGATTGATGACGAGGCGGTGTTGAATATTTGCAGAGAAATATTGGAGCGGGAGAAAGTTCGCACCCAAGATGCTTGGGATATGATATCGGAAGAGGAAAAAGCTAGTATAGAAAGAGGCTTGGCCGATATAGAAGCAGGAAGGGTAAGCAGCTATGATGATGTAAGAAAATCCATTAAGGAGCGTTTCAACTTTTGACATGTTAAAGGAGCAATGGTCAAAGGAAGCGGAGGCTAAGCTTAATGAAATATTACTTTACTTAGTAACCAACTGGACAGAGCGGGAAGCATTAAAGTTCTTGCTCAAAACAGAGCGTGTTGTATTATTGATAACAAAGCGCCCGCTAATTTATCCCATTTTTAAGAATGATGTCAGGAAGGCCGTACTTTCAAAACAAACAACACTGTATTACAGAGTTAAAGGTCGTAAATTGTTGATTGTTACTTTATTTGATAATCGTCAGAGTCCTAAAAAGCTTAAGAAAATTAAGTAATTATCGTCCCGCAACTTTCTTTACCAACCGGAGCCTACACGGCAATACCAAAATTGCCCGTGCCAGCGGCATCGGGCATAAAATACACGAAAAGGACGCGAACCCGTTTAGTAAGGAATAGTCCATGGTCCATGGTCGATGGTCCATGGATAGAAAATGGTACTTTTACTTAAAAGAAAAATACATGAAAGGGCTCGTTTTGTTTTGGATTGTTTTGTATCAAGCATTAGCAATTACTTGCAGTGCTCAGATTGACTCAAGCAAATACAAAGGATATGTGAATCAAAATGATATTGATGGATGCCCCAGTTGTGTCGAACATCTGATTATTGCTGATGCTTCTGAGATTAGAAACTTGGTTGGGAACGCAGTCAACATCAAAAGTATAACTTTCAGAAATACCTCAATTGAAGCATTGCCAGATTACTTTGGTAGCTTTTCGAAGCTAACAGAAGTTGATTTTGAGAATATTAAATCTCTTCCCAAAAATTTAGAAATACTATCCAATTTGCAATCAGTGACAATTATAGGTTGTTATGGGACTGATTTTAGCCATTTTTTTGCCTCGTGTAAACCACTTAAATGGGTTAGGGTTTTTGAGTCGGACTCATTAATAATGCCCTTTATTCCGGCGGAATGGATACTACTTAAAAGTCTTAATATAACATGGAGTCTTAGTAAAAGTGTATCGGTGGCTAATTGCAAACAGCTGGATATTGCGGAATCTAACTTCGGTATTCTATCCAAGTTTGTTAATGTGGAGAATGTCAAAAAAATGGAAACCGCTGGCTGTTGCTATGTAGAAATAGGAGAGTTGTTTTATAAGAAATTCAGTGGTTTAATTGAGCTCAAATTGTGGGGCCCGAGGTATGACAAGGACAACAGATGCATATTTGGCCCCAATGGTCATCCTAGCAATTATTAAGCAATTTATGAATTAGGGAATGGTAGCTAGAGTTAATCGGAATGCTCTTCCTTGTACCTCTTTGCGTTCTTTGCGCTTTTTCTTTGCGCACGTTGCGGTTAACTTTTCCCCCAATCAACCAGTTAACCAATCAAAAAATCCACCAAAAAACCATTACTTTTGCCACATGGAATGGCGCAACCACATCGTTTTGAACCCAGAGGGGAAACCAAGTATTAAAGGCACTAAAATTACCATTGAGCAGCTGATGGAGAGCCTTACGCTTGACTGGACCCTAGAAGAATTGCTGGAGAACTACCCATACATGCGCCCCAACGATTTGATTGCCGTGTTTGCCTACCTACAAGAGTGCATGCGCGATAAAGAGGTTAAATAATAACCCTTTTCTCTGTATTTTAGGGCTATGCTAAGGGCGCTCGCAAAAGTCTCCATACTGCTTGTTGTGATAATGCTAACCATACTTACCCAAGTAGGCGGCATTATTTTGTTACTATGTATTGGGTTTGCTTATGTTATGCGCAAGCGCTGGAAATGGGCCTACAAACCTTGGCCCATTATATTTGGGTTTCCGCTGGTGTATTTGTTCTTTACCGCTGCTATTGTACCATTGTTGGCTCCGTTAGGCGGCAGGGTGTCGTTGCCTTGCTTTGGCGATAAGTTGAGCCCGTTAACCATTGGCACCTGCATTTGCAACCGTCAATATGTTACTCCTCAGCTAAAATCTGTAGCAGAAGATGCGGCGTTGGAAATGTCGGTATCATACAACGGCAGCAAGTTGTATTATCTGGATGCTAACTTCCCGTTTGTTGATGGTTTTCCACTGATTCCACACCTTAGCCATAAAGACGGTAAGAAGCTCGATTTAGCCTTTTATTACCTAGATGCTAACAACGGAGCACCGTTGGATGGAGCACCCTCACCAATTGGTTACGGGGTATATTCGGGGCCTGTAGGTAATGAACCAGACCAAACCAAACAATGTGGCAAGGGTAATTGGCAATATGGCATTATGGAGCACATAGTACCACAAGGTAATGCCAATAAAATGCACTTGGATGAGAAACGTACAAAGGAGTTAATGGTAATATTGGGCGACGATAGGCGGGTAAAGAAGATGTTTATTGAGCCGCACCTAAAGCAACGGCTTGGGTTGATGGGTTATGCCAAAGTACGCTTTCAAGGGTGCCATAGCGTGCGACACGACGACCATGTGCATATACAGTTATAGCAGCAGTTCGGCAATCATCTTGTAAGTAAATGTCGTAAGGGTAGGGTATGTATTAGCCCCAATCGGAGGTGCCTTCCAAAGGTAGGCGTTGTGCAGACTGTACCTTCTTTTGAAGAATCATGCGGGCACGGGCCAACTGAGATTTGGATGTGCCTTCACTAATGTTTAATAGCTTGGCAATCTCTTTGTGGCTGTATCCTTCAACCACATAAAGGTTGAAAACGGTACGATAACCAGGCGAAAGGCTCTGTACCATGTTGAGCAAATCTTGATAATCCAATTCATCAAAGGTACTTTCGTCCAATATGTCCATTGGCTTGTCCTCATCGTCTACAATAGAGTAGAGGCTAACTGCTTTGCGCAGGTGCTCAATGGCGGTGTTAACGAAAATACGGCGCATCCAACCCTCGAAAGAACCTTCGCGGCGGAAATTGGCAATGTACCTGAAAACTTTGATGAAACCCTCCTGTAAAATGTCTTCCGCACTGTGATAATCCTTGGCATAGCGAAGGCAAATAGCGAACATTTTTGGTGAATACCGGCTATACAGCGTTTGTTGCGCTGTACGATCTCCAACAACGCATCCGTTGATGATTTGATCTTCAGAATATGAGCCGATGAACCCGAATTTCATGAGGTGGAAGTATTATACTTTAATATTACAAAGAAACTGCGTCTTTCGCAATAGTTTCCCAGTAAAATACTAAAATAATTTTAAAAATTCGATTAACTGCTTCACAGCCTTGCCCCGATGACTGATTGGGGCCTTCTCTTCGAGGGTCATTTCGGCAAATGATTTGTCATACCCATCGGGCTGGAAAATAGGGTCGTAACCAAAGCCAGCACTGCCTTTTCGGGCTTCTAGTATATAGCCTTCCGCTATCCCCTCAAAGCGATGTTCGGTGCCATTTATAATTAGTGAAATTACCGTGCGAAATCTTGCCCGACGGTTGGTTTTACCTTGTAGTTTTTCCAACAACAGGTCCATATTTTCAGCTGCGCCCTTATCTGGGCCGGCATATCTGGCAGAATATACGCCCGGTTCGCCGTTAAGCGCTTCTACTTCTAAGCCGGTATCCTCACTAAAGCAATTCTCTCCAAATTTCTCAAAAATAAACTGCGCTTTCTCCAGTGCATTGCCCTCCAGTGTATCGTGGGTTTCGCTCAGCTCGTCAAAGTAATTAAGGTCGTGCAAGCTTTTTACGGCTATGCTGTTGCCCACTAGGGCTTGTACTTCTTTCACTTTGTTGGCGTTGCCGGTGGCAAATATGAGCGTTCCTTGGTACATTTTGGTTATTTGTTGATTGGTTACTGGTTATCGGTTATCAGTGTCTTGTAGATTTTGTTTCTTCTACGTCATCTTCTATTTGAAATCTGTCTTCTGCCATCTGTCATCTTTAATAATTCTTTGAGGGGTAAAGTTATCTAACGCCCCACGCTATATCTAATTCCTTTTTGCACGGTTGTTGAAAACGCCACGGTTCATCATGCCATTTCACTCACAATTGCCAATCCCCTTACCTTTAGCTATTTTTATAAAAAATTGCCAATGCTTAGGATAGTACTTCTATTTGTAATGATGTTTTGGATGCAGGTTTTGTCGGCCCAAAACAATGATAAAAACCCCGCTACCACTGATATACCGAAGGCGTTGGAAAACGTGCACGTAGAGCGCACTAAAGTGCCTTTTAAAAATCCCGATTTCAAGATACGCAGCGAGGGCGGGCATTTGCAAGGGGTACAATATTATACCAATGGCACCACAGAGTATGTAATTGTAAGTGGCAGCAGCGATAGTAGCTCATATTATGCCATGATTGATATTACCGATAGTGTACAAAAAGTGGTACGTTACAATGTGTTAATGCAAACACCCCACGACCATGCCGGTGGCTTTCAGGTAATCGGCGATTTTTTGGTGGTGGGCGTGGAGGACAACCTGGATAAGAATACCTCTAAAATTCTCTTCTACAATATCTCCAACCCTGGCGTAAGCGATGTTAACCCAGTACTTACCATTAACCGTGATGGGGAGTTTAAAACCAAAACCGCTGGCGCAGTAGGTATCACTTTTTACGATACCCAGCACCTGCTAGCAGTGGCTAGTTGGGATGCCAATACTATTGACTTTTATTGGAGCAATGCCAAACCGCTTAATGACCCCGCTTGCAAATTTGAGCTGGTACAAACCTGGACACCGACCAAAGGCGAAAAAGACGATTGGGTTGATAAATGGTGGCGCAGCTATCAAGGCATAAACCTGTTTACGGGTGCCGATGGTAAAATGTATATGATGGCCTTTTTCCGTAGCAAGGATGGCAATTTTGTCGATTTGTATGAGCTTTCGTTCAGTCAAGAAACCTTAAAGTTTACGCTTAATAAAACCACCAGCAAACAGTTTTACGTAGCCGATGGCAACCATTTTCGCAATGGGGGCGGGGTGCGCTTGGTAGGGCCCGATGAGTTGAACATATACACTATCCCCAAAAACATCGGTAAGAAAAAGACGGTTATTAACTGGTTTGACAATAAGCAGTAAGCCGGCATGATTGAAATTGTAGCCTACAACGCTGATTGGCCAGCCCAGTTTAGGTCTATTGCCCGCCAACTGAAAGAGGTGTTGGGTAGCCAGGCCATAGCTTTACACCACATTGGTTCAACCAGTGTACAAGGCTTAGCGGCTAAAGATATTATCGATATACAGGTAACGGTTGCCAGTTTAGATAAAACCATGGTACCACTATTGGAAGCTCTTGGTTTTAAATGGCTTAGCCAAATTCCGCAAGACCACCGTCCACCCGGCAGGGACGAAATACCGGAAGCGGAATTGCAAAAGCTGGTGTTTACAAAGCTAAGTGCGCCGTTTGCAAACGTGCATATAAGGGTGGCAGGTGCTTTCAATCAGCAGTATCCGCTACTGTGCCGCGATTATTTGCGCTCACATCCTTTTGCTGCCGCTGCCTATGCCGAAGTAAAGCGGCAATTGGCCAAGCATTTTCCTAATGACATTGGAGCGTATTACGATGTGAAAGACCCGGTGTTTGACCTCATTATGGAAGGCGCCTATACTTGGGCGAAGAAGGTTGATTGGAGTGCTGAGAAAGCCAGTAATAACTAAATTGCTTTTAAAACGCCATAAGTTGTAGTTTTAACCATATGGAACTGGAATTTAACGTTGCCTTGCCACCCCAATTGGTGTTTGAATATCTAACCGATATGCAAAAGTTTGCCAGCGTGCACCCTATTATCCAAAAAATAGAGGCGCAACCCGACGGCAGCTATAAGGTCTTTGAGCGCATAAATGTTGGCTTTTTGCCCTATGCATTTACTTACAAGGCCGTGGTTGAGGCCAAACCCGAAACCTTACAGGTAGTTATTAATGCCACGGTAATGGGTATTACGCACATTCAAATGAACTTTGATTTGCATGGAAGTGGCAATAGTACAGTAGTTAACGAACACATTAGTTTTAAATCGCCCTTGCCGATAAAATCTATCTTGAGCAAAGTGTTCAGGGAACAACATACCCTTTTATTCCAAAATATGGCGCTGACAAGTAAAAGCCCACAGCTAGATAGTAACACTATTGCGCCGCAGTAAATTAGTAGTGACCGTAATCTCCGTTTATGGTGTAATACTACTGTAGCACAATGCCCGAATATGCATCAAGCCTTTGCACGCTGCTACCTGTGGTAAGAGTCATCATAACTTCTGTACAATCAAACTCGGGCAAATTCACGGGTTTGCTATTAAAGTTAAGCAGCACCAAAACCCTATCAGTGCCTTCTCCTCGGTAATAACCCAACACATTTTTAGGCAGCAGGTATGCAGGCACCAGTTCTAAATATGGGCTGGCAAAAGCAGGCTGGTTTTGTTTTAAGTGCACCAGTGTGGTGTAAGTGTGCAATAGGCTGTTTGGGTCGGCTTGTTGTGCAGCCACGTTTACCGTTTGGTAGCCTTCGGTTACTGGCAGCCAAGGTTGTGCATCAGCGGGGCAAAAGCCGGCATGGGCGGTACTGTCCCATTGCATGGGGGTGCGGCAACCGTCGCGGTTGAGACTTTCGGGCGATAGGTTTACCAAAAACTGCGGTATCCATTTATAGCGTAATGCCAGCGAATCTTTGGCTTGCTTAAGCGGGATGTTTACCTGCTGCATCCCAATTTCCTCGCCCATGTACGTATAGCTTACCCCGCGCACGGTCATTTGCAGCAGGGCCAGTAGCTTGGCTTTGGCAACATCATTACCCATACGCGAAATGCTGCGCTTGCGGTCGTGGTTGCTAAACACCCAAGTGGGCGTATAAGGGTGGGGGAACTCACCTTCAATTTTGGTAATGAGGCCCCTAAAGTAATCAGCATTGAATTTGAAGGCCAGCATCTCGAACAAAAACACCGTGTGCAACCCATCTTGCTTTTCGCCGATGTATTGTTTTAGTACTTTGGCATCGCCAAATACTTCGCCTATCAAGTAGCGTGGCGGGTTGCTGTATTCTTCCAGTACGCTGCGCAGTTCTCTGGCAAAGGCAAAGTTGCCGGGGTGGTTCACCGTATGCTCCATATGCTGAAAGAACCCATCGGGGTTGCTTTCATTGGGCACTATGGCCATGCTAAACGGATTGTCCCTAAATTGGTCGTCTTCGTACAGCGAGTTGAAAATATCCAACCTAAAGCCATCCACGCCTTTATCCAGCCAAAAGCGCACATTATCCAGCATGGCTTTGCGCACTTCGGGGTTGTGGTAGTTAAGGTCGGGTTGAAAGGGCAGGAACGTGGCCCAATACCACTGGTCAGTATGGGCATCATATTGCCAGCCGTTGCCGCCAATCATGGCTTTCCAGTTGGTAGGCGGCTTTTTGCCCTTGCCATCTTGCCACACATACCAATCGCGCTTGGGGTTGTCTTTGCTGCTTTTCGACTCCAAAAACCAAGGGTGCTGGTTGCTGGTATGGTTCATCACCATATCAAATATGATGTACATGTCGCGCTTGTGCACCTCATCAATCAGCTTTTGGGCCGTGGCAAGGGTGCCATACTCAGGCGCACAATCGCGGTAGTTGCTAATGTCGTAGCCAAAATCGCCTTGCGGGCTCGCAAAGAACGGCGACACCCAAATGGCCGTGAAGCCCATGCTTTTGATATAATCCAATCGCGAAATGATACCCTCCAAATCACCAATACCATCGCCATTACTATCCTGGTACGAGCGCGGATAGATTTGGTACACAGCAGCGTTGCGCCACCACTCTTGGTTTTGTGCAGTAATTGTTGATACCATCATAGTAAGCCCGATAATTGTGGCCACGATTTTCATGGTGGTGAATTTAGCGAATTTTGCAACCTGTTTTTTTGAGAAACCCCATTTTCTCGCTAATTGGCAGTAGCTATACAAGCACTTAGCATAGGCTCTGCCTGCGTGGAGCTGATCGTTAACTGCGTTTTGATTTAACATCTTTAAAGCTCAAGTAACTAAAACTACCCTTCATTTAGTAAAATTTCAACTTGTCTCTGTATATTTATTATCAAATAGGAAGCAATGGGTTTGTTTGATAGGATGTTTGGTAAAAAAGCGAAGAAGGAAGTAAATTATAACCAAGCGGTATTTTCCGTTAAGCAAATATTTCAGGGCGCACCAATATTGCTAGTGATTCATGATGAAGATGGAGAGTGGCAATTTTTAACTGGTGAAATGGTAACCGAGGCTGATATGATGTTGGTCTCGCTTGCGGATATGTTGAAAAGGGATGCTTCGATAAGACAGGCATTGGACATACCTCTCGGAAGTAGTGCAACAAGAGTGAAAGAGGGAGATACATGGGTAGTTGAAAAGGCATAATATTGCTTAGCAAGAGAGTTGCCACATTGGTTTTTCAGTTCTACAGATATTGCGCTAGTCACAACACACAAATCTTATTGATTAGCATTTGAAAATACAACCTAGCACCTTCCCAATAACCTGTAAATTAGTCACCTATATCTTCACAACCTCGCTCTACGCAAACCCTCGCTAATACTCACTTCCTGCACGACAAAACCCTGTCGGTCCATGGTCGATGGTCCATCGCCCAAGGCGAGGTAGGCTTTGCTGCTGCAAAAAGTTGTAAAACCACCTTGCAAACCCCATCAATACTCACTTCCTGCACGACAAAACCCCATTTCAGACGAAGCGCTGGTAGCTCTCCTCCTTCGCTTTG
>JAGYJT010000120.1 GCA_018401955.1 Chitinophagales bacterium
GTAATGGCTCTAATCCTTTGGCTCATCCCAGGCAAGCTACCTTACTTTAGAAAACAAATGGAGCTATGAGCGGGGAGATATTGGATTTTGAAACCACGAAGGAGACAAAAAAGATTTCCGTTTGGAAAAACGGGCTATTGTTCGGGCTACTAGCACTCTTTGGTTCGGCCTTCCATTACTACGCCAATTACTTTATGCCAGTAACTATTGAGGGAGGTGGTACTTCAAACTTTCGCACCCTCAACATTATTCGATCTACAGTTGGGCCTATCTTGTTTTATAGCATTATCGCTATAGGAATGATTAGACTGGCAATTAGCAACAATCCACGCCCCAATGTATTAAAACAAGTTGCGTATACTGGTTTTATAGCTTATCAAACCGCTTGGATTACTAGCATGCTCGGCTCAGTATTGCTTGGTGGAATAGGTGTAAGCTTCTCCTTTGATACAATCCCACAAATACTTGCGGTTAATGTGCTGTTATTTATTGCCGCTGTGCCTATTGCTCGTGTTCCTAGTATATTAGCCAAGATAAAAAACTAAGGAGCACCTATGAGCGAGGAGATATTGGATAGGTTTGAGAAAGACCACCAGCAAATGCCAGTAACCGTTTGGCAAGCAGGCCTTCGTGGTGCAATTGGAAGTTGTTTGGTTAGTGGGGTTGTATTTATTATGACAATTTACATTAGCTATGGTGCGGGCATAAGCGATAAAACTCAACAGATATTGAGTGTTATCTTAGTATTGGTACCAACTATTGTTGCTATCATATGGTATGCCAGAAAAGGCAAAAATCGACATCGGCTACAATATTCCTTGACTGTAGCCTATATCAGTATTTTGCCGCCAGCCTTATTGGCATACTCCCTCATAGTGCCTTTACTAATAGGTGACCAATGGTACGACGCCATTGGTTTGTTGATTCCTTTGATGATAATCTTGTTAATAGCTTTTACCATTGTATCTGTTTTGGCTATTTTTATTTGGTTGACATTCGGAAAAATCGAATAAACAAACATCGCTATGACCCAAACCCCAATCATACCACCCAAAACCCGCAAACCAATAGCTTGGTGGAAGGCTGGGTTGTTGGGTATGGTAGTTAATTTATGCTCTATCCTTGTGTATCTCGGTATTGATGATTTAACTGAAGGGATTAGCATTTCTTCGTGGTATATGGACGATTATGTACTTGCAGTGGTATTGACTTTACCCACTCTGATTTTCAATGCGATATATACAAACCTCAATAAAAACAGCGCAAAAAACCTAATTCAGACTGTTAAGGTTGCCTGGTTGAGTATAACTGTTCCGGTAGTATACGCCTACTACATTATTTACATCTTCAAGGTTTTACTTTCTGCAATTTTCGCTGATGAAATTTTCCGATGGGGCATCAAAGAAACATTTGATACTATCGCTTTCTTCTCCATAATTTATGGTTGTACGGCAGTTATAGCGGCTGCCCTAATTATGTTTTCGGCAGAGTCAAGTTGGTAAATCAATAACTATTATAGGGTACATTGCATATTCAATCATCATGCTCCGCGGCAGGGGATTGCTTCAGGCTTAGTGGTCTCATTGGTTAATAAACATCAATCAAGCCTTCGCAATGACGGTAAATGTTGCTTTTCCATGGACTATCGACCGTGGACCATCGACCA
>JAGYJT010000121.1 GCA_018401955.1 Chitinophagales bacterium
TACAAGCAGCCGATAACCAAGAGCGAAATTGAAGAAATACGTGGCGTGAGCTGCGACTATACGGTGCAGAAACTAATGGAAAAGGACCTAGTGGCCGTGGCCGGGCGGGCCGATGGGCCAGGAAAGCCCTTGCTGTACAAAACCAGCACCACGTTTATGGACCATTTTGGTATAAACTCTACCAAAGACCTGCCCAAACTTAAAGAAATAGAAACCCAGCAAGAAAATGCCATCGGAGAAACGTCCATCGAAATCGCAGAGCAAGCGAACTAATCAAGCCCCCGACGAGAGGTCGGCACGCGCCCCTAAGGCTGCTGGGAAAAAATTCAGCCCAAAACCCGCACGCCCTACCGAAGGCGAGTGGGCCGATAAACCCAAGCCTCTTAAACGCGGTGAGCAAAGCTTTGGCAATGCCCCCAAGCCCACTAGCCGTGGTGGTAAGCCAGCAGGAAAACCGAAAAGCTTTGGCAAAAGTGGCCCTAAACGCGATGGCGGCGGCTTTGGCGTAAAACCCAAAGGCGATTGGGGCAAACCACTAGAAAAAAAAGAAAAACCTAAAAAAGGCGGCAAACCAACCGATCGTGGCCCATATGTAGGTAAGGACAGCGATGCTAATGAGCGCCCTGAACGAACAGAACGCCCTTATGGCGCTAAGCCAGACAACAGACCAGGCCGTGGCAGAACTCCAGGTGGTGCTGGCCGAGACGACAGGCCTCGTGGTGGCGGCGATAAAGCCCCTTATGCCCCTAGGCCCAACAGCGGCGCTGGTGAGCGTGTAAGGCGCAGCGCCGCAGGCCCTAAGCGTGGCCCTAAAGATAGACCAGAGCGCGACCCAAGCGAACTATCAGAAGGTGCACAGCGCTTTGTGAAGTTTGCCAAAGAAAAACCAGAGAAAAGCTACGACGAGATTGTAAGTAAACAGGATGGTATGCGCAAAGGCCGTGGCCCCAAAAAGCCGCCACCGCCCGATAAAGAACGCACCGATGAAGACGGCATGCGCCTTAACAAGTACATTGCCCACTCTGGTGTAGCTGCCCGCCGCAAGGCCGATGAGCACATTGCTGCTGGCCATGTAAAGGTTAATGGTGAAGTGGTGCGCGAAATGGGCCACAAAGTAATGCCCGGCGATGTGGTGAGCTTTATGAACAAACAAGTAAAGCCTGCCCGCAACCTAGTTTATGTACTACTAAATAAGCCCAAGGATTTTATAACCACTAGCGAAGACGAGAAAGGCCGCCGCACGGTAATGGAACTGATTGCCAGTGCCACCGACGAGCGCATTTACCCCGTAGGCCGCTTGGATAGGCAAACTACCGGTTTGTTATTATTTACCAATGACGGTGAATTGGCCCAAAAGCTTACCCATCCGAGCTTTGAAATGCGTAAGGTATATGCCGTAACGCTGGATAAGCCCCTGCATCCGCAAGACCTTACGGCCATTAAGAAAGGTCTGACCTTGGAAGATGGATTGGTAAACGTGGATGAAGTAGCCTTTGTAAACGAAGCCGATAAGAAAGAGATTGGCATTGAGCTACACGTAGGCCGAAACCGCATTGTACGCCGCATATTTGAGCACCTAGGCTACGAAGTGGTAAAGCTAGACCGTGTAATGTACGCCGGCCTCACCAAAAAAGACCTGCCCCGCG
>JAGYJT010000122.1 GCA_018401955.1 Chitinophagales bacterium
GGGTTAATAGACAAATTTCAGGCTGTAAATTACTGTATCAGTTGCTGTGCCTAGCTTTGAGGCATTTGAAAGGTTATGAATAAAAAAGTGTCCTCGTTGTTTATCCACAATCCTGAAGAAGAACGGCCTTTTAAAGGGCGTCCAACGGTATAAATGTCACGGTTGCGGCTATGGTTTTTTATCAAAAAAACGCTTGGACAAGCAAGAACTTTGGAAAGCATATGTGTACGGCAAGCAGACTTACTCGCAGCTTGCGCTAGAGCATGGTGTATGCTCCAGGACAATACAACGGCACATTGATCTGGTTAAGGTCGGCACGCAAAGCCCTGCACCTGATTCGTGTATTGTCGGGATAGATACTTCTTATTTTGGCAGAACCTTTGGTGTGATGTTGTTCAAGGATCTTATCAGCGGGGCTAATCTATATTGGACTTTTGTAAAGAACGAGACAATCCAGGCATACAAGGACGGCATTGCGATAATAATAGCCAAGGGCATTGCGATAGAAGGCGTTGTTTGTGATGGGAAACCGGGTCTGCTGCATTCGTTCTTGGGCATCCCGACCCAAATGTGCCAGTTCCACCAGGTCGCTACGGTTACTCGCTATATTACCAGAAAACCAAGGATGCAAGCTGCCGTGGAGTTCAAGCACTTGGTGCACTTCATGATAGAAACGGACAGGGAGAGCTTTGAGGGTATGCTTGCAGAATGGTATCAAAAGTGGGAATGGTTCCTAGACGAACGGACCATAAATCCCATCAGCGGACGAAGTGCCTACACGCACAAACGGTTACGAAGTGCATATAAAAGTGTGAAGCGGAACCTGCCATGGCTGTTCACCTGGTACGATCACATAGCATTGGGCATACCCAATACAAACAATCAGTTGGAAGGTACGTTTACAGCCTTGAAGAACAAGCTGCGCAACCACAACGGATTGAATATGGAAAGGAAACAGCGGTTTATAAATGAGTTTTTAAGGCATCAACAACAAGGATGGCGATAATAAAGGGCCGGTCCTTTCAAGAACCAGCCCCATCCAAGTTGGTAAGGCTATTCCTTGCAGGGTTGCTCTCCAGCATTGCCCTCCTCCGCTTCACCTTACGCCTTAAATATCCGATTAATCCAATAACCTTTAAAACCCTGTGGAAAACTCAGCCTCATTTTTGTCCATTAGAACAAATCATACATCAAGCAGCCTCATTTTTGTCCATTATGCCGGAATACGCAATGTACGCAACGTATAAATTCAACCAGTAGCCCGCAACTAAATCAATCAGCCACGGCAATGGTGGCTATACTTACCTTAGCCCCCGGTATTTGCAACAGTTGCTGCGCACAAGCCTCTAGGGTGGCTCCTGTTGTAACTACATCATCTACCAGCAATATGTGCTTGCCGTGGTACTTTTCAGGCCTGTTGAGCTTAAAAACATCCTTTACGTTGTGCCAGCGTTCCTCCCGGGTTTTCTTGGTTTGGGTTTGGGTATGCTGGGCCCGTTGCAACAGGTCATCGGTGGTTTCAACACCCATGGTATTGGCAATGCCCTCGGCAAAACAAGTACTTTGGTTATAGCCACGCTTTACTTTCTTGCGCCAATGGAGCGGCACAGGCACT
>JAGYJT010000123.1 GCA_018401955.1 Chitinophagales bacterium
TTGCGGGTTGCGGGTTACGGGTTGAGAATTACTCATTAACTTTAAGGCAAAAGGGAATTGTATGAACAGGGTTTGGCAATTAGTTTTTCTCTTTATAGTCTGCGGCTTTGGTTGTAAGCAACGTGATGGCTTGGAATATCTTGAGGATTACACCATTCGATATACAACTTTGTCAACCGAAGTGGAACTGGCTGATAGTGCTTTATACCACATCGCGCATGCTACTGAAATACCAGGGCCAGTGGGAGAAAACTACCAATCGATTATGTTGGAGGATACCGAAACCGCCGATAGCGTGGAGGTTTGGGTGGAGCCAACGCTCAACACGTTCCATATCGGCGATAAAAGGTATCAGGCAAGTAGGGCTATATTTGTTGCGCAGCCACCAACAGATACTATTGTAATTGAAGAGCAGCCACTTTTGCGGATAAAGCAAAATGATATTCTGAAGGATATTAGGAGCAAATATTCAGATCAGTATATTACCTCAGGAAGAGCTAACAAACCTGCACTATTGGGTAACTGCTTAATTGACTCGACGAAGCTATTCGGCTTTTACGCTATTGCCGACAGTCTATCAAAATTACCAACTCCAGTGGTAGCAACAGCTATTGTTCAGTTTGATAATTACCCTTGGTTATCCGATGATAAAAGCCAAATAGTGATAGCAGTAATTGTAAAGGATAGCTTGTTTAAGGTAAACCTAACTGGCTTTAGAGTAGGAGACAAAACACCAGTAGAAAGCCACACTTTAGTAAAAGCTAACACTATTGATGACATTACCTATTACAGGCAATCTAACACCAATTCAGTGGCAGTGAAATCAAAAGATGGAATTATCACCAAGTATCTATTTTGGACTTGTCCATTTATGATGGAGGATATAGAGCAAATTCACCCTGTTGTCTCTAACTATCTTAATTGAGTTTGGTTGAATCATGGCCTCCCTTCAAAACTCCCAACAATTCCCTATTTTAGCCTTTACTATTTACCAGTTACCAATAACCAATAATTAATAACCAAACAATATGAACTATTGGCTTGTGAAATCGGACCCGGAGACCTACGGTTGGCCGGAAATGAAAAAGGATAAAACCACTTTTTGGAACGGCGTGCGCAACTATGCGGCGCGTATCAATTTGAATGCCATGAAAAAGGGCGATACGGTGCTGTTTTACCACAGCAATACTGATAAAGCCATAATGGGTACCGTGAAAGTGGCCAAAGAGGCTTACCCCGATAATACCACCGACGATGACCGATGGGTAATGGTAGACCTTACATATGTGAGCGAGTTTAAGAACATGGTTACCCTTGCCGATATGAAACAAGTGCCTGCCTTATCAGAAATCGGTCTTATTCGCCAAAGCCGCCTTTCGGTAATGCCGATAACTAAGAAAGAGTATGATATGATAGTTAAAATGGGAAGTTAGTTGACTGGTTGATTAGTTAACTGGTTATTAGTAAAAGTTCTCGTATTTACGAATCAACCAATAACCAGTATACCAGTAACGAATACACCAACTGTTAAGAAAAGCTAATTAACCTCTCCGTGGCAGTGCTTGGCTGCTGCTTTTTCCTTAGTTTCATGGGCTTTAATGGCAGCAGTGCCAG
>JAGYJT010000124.1 GCA_018401955.1 Chitinophagales bacterium
TGCTCCACAAAATGCTGTACGGCGCAGCACCCCCGTTAACGCTAATGGTAAGTGTGCCCGACGAATCGCCTGCGCAAGCCACATTGGTTTGGTTTTGAAGGGTTATGATTGGCGCGTTAGGATTTATCAACGTGAAGCTGGTATCAATAAAGCAATTCACAAAACCATTATCGGTAATGGTTACACTGTAAGTGTTTGCGCCAAGGTTGCTGGCAGTGTTGCCCGTGCCCGCTCCATTGGCCCAAGTGTAGGTATAGTTGCCGCTGCCATTGGCGGCAGTTATTACTATCTCGCCGTTGCTCTGCCCACAGGTAGGTTGGGTAAGTGCCGCCGATATGGTAAACGTACAACAATTGGCCGGGGCCGTTAAGGTTGCCGAGTTGTTCACTTGACAGCCTTGCGCATCAACCACCGTTACGTTCACCGTGCCGTCGGGCAGGTTGCTAACGGTTTGTGATATGGCAAAAGGGATGTTTACCACTATTGGCGTGCCACCAGTATCAATGGTAACGGTATAAGGTGCGGTGCCGCCACTCAGGTCAACGGTAATGCTACCATCGTTGCCCGCACAAGTGGGGTCAATCGGGTTGATTAGGTTCAATGCCAAGGTGCTGTTGGAGTTGAGCGTAAACGAGGTATCGATAAAGCAATTCGCAAAGCCGTTATCCGTAATGGTTACACTGTAAGTGTTTGCGCCAAGGTTGCTGGCCGAGTTGCCCGTACCTGCACCATTGGCCCATATATAGGTATAGTTGCCGCTGCCGTTGGTTGGGGATATTACTATCTCGCCGTTGTTTTGCCCGCAGGTAGGTTGGGTAAGCACCGCCGATACGGTAAATGGGCAACAGTTAGTGGGTGCGGTTAAACTTAATGGTATGCTGCGCTGGCAGCCTTGCGCATCCTCCACAATTATGGTAACGGTGCCACCAGGCAATCCTGTAACTGTTTGGCTCGTTGGTGTTGCCCAATTGAGCACTATTGGTGCAATGCTTGACGTAAGCGTAACTGTATAAGGCGCCACGCCGCCATTCACGCTAACATCAATACTGCCATCGTTGCCAGCACAGGTAGGGTTAATGGAGTTGGTAACCAGCAAAGTCAAGTCATTTGGCGAAGCGGTTACCGTAACGGTATCGCCACCAGCAGCGGAGCAACCGCTACCGTCGGTAATGATTACCACGTAATCGCCAGGTGCAAGGTTGGTAACAGTCTGCGCTATGGTGCCTATTGGCAACCATTGATAGGTTAAGGGAGGCACACCTGTACCGGTTGCAGTAGCGGTACCGTTATTTAAGCCACAAGTAGTTGGCGTGGCAGTGGCCGTAACACTAGGCGGTGTGCCGCTGCTAGTAATAGTTAGGCTGATGGTGTCCCTGCAACTGGCCGCATCGGTAGCTATCACGGTGTATGTGCCGGTAGCCAAACCCGATTGAGTTGCGCCGTTTAAATTGCCTGGACTCCAATTATAGGTGTATGGCGATATACCTCCCGATGAACTCACCGTGGCACTGCCCGTGGTATTCACACAGTCAATATTGGTTTGGCTGGTAACGGTGGTAGTGTAGTTGGGGCAG
>JAGYJT010000125.1 GCA_018401955.1 Chitinophagales bacterium
CAGCGTTTCGGCAAGGCTAGCACGGTAGTTGGCATCCATGCGAAAAAGCTTGGTTACCTCATTTACAATAATAACATGCTCAGGGTGTTGGGTCATGGTTACCTATTGGCCTATGCCACAAAAATAAACTAAATATGGGAGGGAATGGATTATCAGCTCAAAGCACCAAACAACCGCTTAATGAACGACGGCTTTTGGGTGTAGCTCTTTTGTAAATCGGCAATAGTCTGTTCACGAAGGGTGTCATCCCATTTACCAATAAAACTTTCGGTAGGTGGGCGCTGGCCGCTGTGGTTCAGCATATAATACTCTGGCTGCATTCGGTACACCTCAATATCGCGATGGTCGCGTGCTTCCTTTTCGGTCCAGAAGTGCAATATATCTGCCTCCTGTGGTATGGCAACCATACCCACGGCAATGCGTTGCTGTGGCAAGGTATTGGGCCACGCGCCATGTACTAGGCGCAAATCGAATATCAAGGCCTCCCCTGCTTTAAGGGGTAAAGTTTTTATGTGCTGTTCATCCAGCTTGCCATCCACATACCACATAGGGTTGGGGGTGTTGTAGCCACGCAATATTTTAATATGCCTGTGGCTACCGGGTATGGCAAAAATGGCCCCATTTTCCTTGGCAACATTCACTAACGGGCACCACATATTAAAACCAACATGCTGGCGCTCATCAACAAACTGCCAATCAAGGTGCAAATCAAGTGTTTCAGAGCCTTGTGACTTAACCAAATAAAACGCAAATACCGGCTTATAATCTTCAAAAATATCACCCAACTTGGGCACCAGCACTTCTTTAATGGCTTGGTCAACCTTGGTTTTATAGGCTGCATCTCCACTGGTGTGCGAGGTGTAAAACTTATTGCCTTCCAAGCCAGAGTTCAGTTGCTTATATACTTCCAACAAATCAGCCGCTTCTTGACTAGAAAGCAAGGGATAGCGGATAAAACCATCACGGTTGTATTGCTCTTGGTGGGCGCTATTTTTGAAAATGGCTCGCATTACTTAAAAACGGTTCTTTTTATTTTTTGAAGTAGTGAGGCATTATCCTCGGCTGGTTGAGCGGCTGTTGGTTCTTCAATCAGCTCAGATACTTTTTCGATCGGCTCCAAAAAAGCCTCTTCCAGTTGTCGGAAAGTCTCTTGGCGGCGGGTATCCCTCACCCTCTCGATAAACTTATAGCCAACGGGGCGCTCCCTAATATCGTGGTCAAAATAAAACTGCTCGTCTACTTCAAATACCTCTACCACTTCATCAAACATCTTCTCAGCAGGGGTGTAAACGTGTATTGGTGTGGCTTCAATGGGTATCATCACCAACCCAGCTGCCAGCCTATCGTGCTCGCTGGTGTTTGGCGGGGTACCGTGTATCAGTCGGTTATCGTAAATCAAGGCCTCACCAGCCTTCATGTTTAGCGTTTGCGCGGCACCAGGCTTGATGGTTCGG
>JAGYJT010000126.1 GCA_018401955.1 Chitinophagales bacterium
CGCCTGCAAATCTGAATTGATGATGTTGTTGGATGGCCTTACTTCTGACAAGGTAGGCGGTGAATAGCCGCGGCTAACGGTAGCATTTACCAGCAAAGGCCTAAACAACCAGTAGGTAAGCTTAACCCGAGGCATTGCCTGCGGATTGAACGCAATACCACTATAAGAATTTGAAGAAAGGGGATATTGGTTTTGGTAACGATACCCAAACAAGTTAAGGCTTGTAGATGCATCAACGATTAGCCTTTTGAACACAACAAAACTAATCTCGCTAAACAAAAACTGTTGCTGTGCCTTCAGCTTGTCTGCCACTTGCAGGGTATCACGCTTGCCGCTGTTGTTGCCATAATTCTCGAAGTTGGTAAAGGTGTACAAGTATTC
Source organism: Chitinophagales bacterium (assembly GCA_018401955.1). Taxonomy (GTDB): domain Bacteria; phylum Bacteroidota; class Bacteroidia; order Chitinophagales; family CAIOSU01; genus CAIOSU01. The sequence continues at coordinate 382 of JAGYJT010000126.1, forward strand.
ATAGCCGTTTTTCCAGCGCACTTTACCCTTTTGCCAGTTAATATAGGTTTGGGCGCCCAACGTGTATTCTTTGCGCACCTCGTAGTTGGTAATAAACGGGTTCTCAAAACGGGTAACACTGCCAACGGCACTCACAACATGGGTTAGGTTGCTGTTAATGTTCCATCGATGAATTGCCCCGTTGTACAGGGTAGTGTTAAAGATGCCTGCTTGTTGTTTTGCGGCACTGGGCAAGGTGGCGGTGGGTGCCCTAGCTGCCGTGGGGTCCTGGTTCATTTGGGCCTCCGTGAGCCCGCCCGGGGTTTCGTATTGTAGTTTGCTAAAAAGGTGGTACAATATAAGTGTAGCCTTGGGCTTATACCTCCACTTTTGCGTGGCCTGCACAAAGTGCCGTTGCATTTGGCTGTTGCGCCTATAGCCATCGCTGCGTTGATAGGCTTGGTCAATTTCTAAGGAGTATTTCTTCCACTTTTTATAAAAATGCACATCCTCTTTCACTAAGCCAAACGAGCCAGCCGCCAAGTTTACAGATTGTGCGGTATCAACGTTCCTAAACTGGCTATTTAATAATACCACCCCGCCCGAGTTGGCACCATATACGCTGGCATATGGGCCTTTAAGTATAACCACGTCTTTAATGCCGGAGTAATTGAACAGGTTTAAGTAAGTATTGCCGCTAGCGTCTGTAAAAGGTAGGTCATCCAATAAATAGAACTTCACGTTCCGCACCCCGAATGGCGAGCGAAGCGAACTACCTCTAATGCTAAACCGATAGCTGCCCGGCGAACGCTCTTCCATACGCACCCCCGGTAATTGGTTGGCTACCGAAACCAGCGAGGTAGTAATGGGCTGGCTTTGCAGTTGTTGGGGTGTAATGCCATTTACTAAAACACCAACTTTATCAAGTGGTTCGTAATACCTTATCATTCCCTTAACCAAAACCTCGTTAAGCTTTACGCTGGTATCAGGGATTGCACTCGGCACACTATCCTGCTGCGCCCAGAGGCTCAAGGGTAATAACATCATCAGCAATAGCACGC
>JAGYJT010000127.1 GCA_018401955.1 Chitinophagales bacterium
GGCTTGTAAGTCTTTATTGATGATGTTGTTGGATGGCCTTACTTCTGACAAGGTAGGTGGTGAATAGCCACGGCTAACGGTAGCACTTAAATAAACAGGCGCCATTATTTGATAACTTAGAAAAATCCTTGGCATTATCTGCGGCTTAAATGCAATGCCTTGGTAGGAATTGGATGCAATAGGATATTGGTTTTGATAATTATAGCCAAACAAGTTAACGCTGGCGGACAAATCTACATACACCCTACCGAACAGTCTAAAGCGTATCTCACTAAACAAAAACTGTTGCTGTGCCCTCAGCTTGTCAGCTACTTGCAGGGTATCACGCTTGCCACCGTTGTTGCCGTAGTTCTCGAAGTTGGTAAACGTGTATAGATACTCATACCCGTTTTTCCAACGCACATTTCCTTTCTGCCAATCAATATACGTCCTAGCGCCCAACGTATATTCTTTGCGCACCTCATAGTTGGTAATAAAAGGATTCTCAAAACGAGTAACGCTTCCGACGGCGCTCACCACATGGGTTAGGTTGCTGTTAATGTTCCATCGATGGATAGCACCATTATACAGTGTAGTATTAAATATACCCGCTTGTTGTTGTGCGGCACTGGGCAAGGTGGCGGTAAGCGCCCTCGCTGCCGTGGGGTCCTGGTTCATTTGGGCCTCGGTAAGGCCGCCTGGGGTTTCGTACTGTAGTTTGCTAAAGAGGTGATAAAAAGTAAGCCTTGCTTTGGGGCGATAGTCCCACTTTTGCGTAGCCTGCACAAAGTGCCTTTGCATTTGGCTGTTGCGCCGATAGCCATCACTGCGCTGATAGGCCTGATCAATCTCTAAGGAGTATTTTTTCCATTTCTTACTAAAATGTACATCCTCCTTAACCAAGCCAAACGACCCCGCTGCTATGTTTGTATACTGAGCCGTATCAATATTCCTGTATTGCCTATTTAACAATACCACCCCGCCAGAGTTGGCGCCATACACACTGGCATACGGGCCTTTGAGTACCTCAACGTTTTTTATGCCGGAGTAATCAAATAGGTTCAAGTAAGTATTACCACTGGCATCGGTAAAGGGCAGGTCATCCAATATATAGAACTTCACGTTCCGCACCCCAAATGGCGAGCGCAGCGAACTACCCCTAATGCTAAACCGATAACTGCCCGGTGAGCGCTCCTCCATGCGCACCCCCGGCAATTGGTTGACCACCGAAACCAACGAAGTAGTGAGGGGCTGGCTTTGCAACTGTTGGGCATCCACTCCTCCAACCGATACACCCACCCCATCTAAAGGTTGCACTCGTAGCACAGCACTATGTGCTAACACTTGATCAAGCGTTATGATGGTATCAACGGTACTGCTCGGCACACTATCCTGCTGCGCCCAGAGGCTCAAGGGCCATAACAACAAAAGCAATAGCGCGT
>JAGYJT010000128.1 GCA_018401955.1 Chitinophagales bacterium
CCTTTTTTCAAAAAGAAACCTTTGATAAAACGGGCAGGTGGGCTAAAAAGTATTTTCCAGAGGCGCGGTATGCGGTGGCCTTCCAACATTTCGCGGGCAGCCAACTCACTGTATTTGTTAATGCGCTCTACGTGTTCGGTAATGTCTTTACAGGTATAGTGCAGCAAGTCGCCCTCTAGGTGGCGGATGATGGTGCCTGGGGTCAATATCATTTCCTCGTGCACGTATTGTCCTTCCCAACGGCCTTCTCGGCGGGGGAATAGGCGTATTTTCTTATCGGGGTAAAAGCCACCATAGCGTATCCATGAGCCATAATAGTTGTTCAATCTATTAAACTCGTACGCACCGCTCATGTGGGGTTTTACTTTCAGTATGCTTTCGCGTAATTCGTCGCTCAGCGCCTCGTCGGCATCCAACGATAGTATGTACTCGTGCGTGGCCAGTAGGTTGGCGTTGTTTTTGGTATTGCTGTAGCCTTCCCAAGGACCTATTACCAAGCGTGCGCCAAAGTCGCGGCAAATGTATTGGGTAGCATCTCGGCTGCCAGAGTCGTATACCACCACCTCATCAACCACACCTTTCAGCGAGGCCAAACAGCGGTCGATATGCTGCTCTTCATTATACGCGATAATTACTGCCGAAATACCGTTCATACAACCGGGTTTTCTTTGTCCGTGGTAAAAATACGCTTTCCAGTTGAAATTGACCGATTGTATTGGGTGGGGATGTATTGCTTATCCCCTGGCCTTATCAAGCAAGTTACTTAGGGTCGTAGCTTCTTCTTCGGTAAGGCCATATAAGTTGTTCTCAATGTTTGGGCCAGCTTTCTCATCAATTTCTGCAAGTAACTTAAGGCCAGCTTCGGTAATGCATACATCAACCAAGCGCTTATCGTTTTTGCAAACGTTTCTATCCAAAAGGCCTTGTTTGTGCAGCCTATCAACTATTCGGCTGGTATCGGGCATGCGGTCGAGCATGCGGTTTCTTATTTCATTGGTGCTTAATGGGTTTGGATGCTGCCCGCGCAAGATGCGCAGTACGTTGAACTGTTGCGCGGTTATTCCGTACGGTTTTAAGAGTTCTTTCACCTTATCATTTAACCAATAGGCAGTAAAAATGATGTTGAGGCTGGCGCGGTGCCATTCACTCTTAAACTTCGACATTTTCAGTTCTTGCTCCAGCTTCATATCCTATCGGTTTCGATGTTAAAACATCGTTAAGATACAAAAAGTTTGTTGTTAGTATCAAGTAGTGAGTAGCAAGTATCAAGTACTTATGTTACCGCTACCTATGCTTAATTGGTTTTATAAAAAAATTAGAATGCTGGGAACCAAGATTGGCAGCAAATGATTTCCCCTACTT
>JAGYJT010000129.1 GCA_018401955.1 Chitinophagales bacterium
TAGCCAATGGCGCAAACGGGTCTGCAAACACCGGTGGCGGTGCTGGTGGTGGCGGATACGACCAAAGACTTTCTCCGATTCGAGGCGCAGGAGGTAATGGCGGCTCTGGTGTAGTAATTCTCAAATACCCTGACACACTTACCATTTCTAACCCTGGCGGTGGTCTTACTCTTTCAACTGCCGCACCTGCTGGTGGGTTTAAGGTAACAACAGTAACCGCTGGTACAGGCAACGTTTCATTCGCATAGGAAAACAAATGGCACATTACGCATTCTTAGATGAAAACAACATTGTCACCGAGGTGATTGTGGGCAAAGATGAGGGTGAAGACGGCATTGACTGGGAACAGCACTATGGTGCGTTTCGTGGTCAAACTTGCAAGCGCACCTCATACAACACTCAAGGCGGCGTTCATTTTAGTGATGGCACACCGTACCGCAAGAACTACGCAGGGGTTGGATACACCTATGATTCTGAGCGTGATGCATTTATTTCACCTAAGCCTTATGTATCGTGGAACCTGAATGAAACAACATGTTTATGGGAAGCACCAGTAGCTTATCCAGACGATGGTAAGTATTATCAATGGAACGAAGAAACAACATCTTGGATTGGGGTGCAGTTATGAGCAATATAAAAATTTCAGGTAACGCAAGCGGGACCGGAACGACCACGCTGCAAACAGCTAACACCAACTCGGATACTACGTTTACATTGCCAGGTACGGATGGTACTAGCGGGCAAGCGGTTGTTACAAACGGGTCGGGAGCGCTTAGTTTTTCCTCCGTTGGTTTCTTAAATATCCCGCAGTCAGGTTCGGCTAAAACTGCTTCTTACACTTTAGCAACAGGCGACGTAGGCAAATTTATTGAGGTTGGGGCAAGCGGGTCAATCACAATCCCTGACGCTACTTTTTCGGCGGGAGATGTTATTTCAATCTTTAACAACACATCAGGTGACATTACGATTACTTGCACAATTACAACGGCGTACATAGCGGGTGCAGACAGCGATGAGGCAACGGTTGATTTGGCAACCCGAGGCATTTGCACGATTTTGTTTATCAGCGGCACAGTCTGTGTTATTTCAGGGAACGTAGCACCATGAGTGGAATCCATTTAGCCCTTTTGGGAATGAGTTTTGGGCCGGCAGGGCCGCCTGCAATTGGTGATCCTTTTGGAGGCGGTTTTTTTGCCGGTCAGATTTCAACGGCAGGCACAGGCGTTGCGGATTACAACCTTGTTATTGCGCCTAAGTCGTCTGGTGAAAATTCCAGCAAGCAATGGAAAACGTCGAACACTTCAACGGCGGGAACCTCTTCTGTAATTGACGGGCCTACTAACAGCTCTAATATGAATA
>JAGYJT010000013.1 GCA_018401955.1 Chitinophagales bacterium
GCCCTCAAGGGTTTCTTTTATCAGTGCAGCATCAATAGGCGCCACATGGTCTTGAAACTTTTCGAATTCATCTATCAGCTCCTGTGGCAATAAATCGGGCCTATTGCTGGCTATTTGCCCAAACTTGATGTAGGATGTGCCAAGCTCTTCAAAAGCCAAACGCAAGCGCTCAAATCTACTGAAATCGAACACCGACTGCCCTTCGCGGGTGGGTACCCATTTCTCGTTTTTGGGCACTAGCTTACTAAAGTAGGTATGCGATACAAAATCGGCAAAACCATACTTAAGCAATATGCTTAATACCTGGCGGTAGCGTTTGGTGTGTTTAAATGGCGATTCTGTTAGGTCCATCAATAGCGGTTGATACTGCTAAGGTACAAATAATAAAAAACTAGAAATGTTGAGATATATCAGGCTATGGATAGATTTTAGTTGGGTTTTGAGCAGCTAGGCTATTCGTTCACTAAAAACAAAACCCCACCAAATTGGCAGGGCTTTAAACGATAAGTTACCAATCAACCAATAACTAGTTAACCGATAACCAAGAAGAAGTGACCTTGAAGGGACTCGAACCCCCAACCTACAGAACCGGAATCTGTCATTCTATCCATTGAACTACAAGGCCAGTATTATTCAATGCTGCAAAATTAATACCTTTTGCACTGAATATTGTAGCTATAGTTGAATAGTTTTGCAGCAAACTAAAACTACTGCCATGGCACGCGCTAAAACCCCTAAAGAATCAGAGACCATTATGACCGAGATAGTGTTGCCCAACGACACTAACGCGCTGCATAACCTTAGGGGTGGTAAAATTTTGCACTGGATGGATATTGCCTCGGCTATTGCCGCTGGTCGCCATGCTGAAGCAGTGGTAGTAACGGCTTCCGTTGATTCGGTTTCGTTTGAGAACCCGATTAAACTGGGCGATGTAATAACCATTAAAGCCACGGTTACCCGCGCGTTTAAAACTTCCATTGAGACTTATATTGAGGTTTCTGCGGAAAACCTGCCTAGCAAAACGCACTACAAGTGCAACACTGCCTATTATACTTTTGTGGCCTTGGATAGCAACGGCAAGCCTAAAATTGCACCCCAAGTAGAACCCGAAACGCCTGAGCAGCAAGAAAAATTTGAAGGTGCCATGCGCCGCCGCGAGCTGCGCTTGGTGCTGGCCGGCCGCATGAAGCCTGCCGATGCAAAAGAAATACAGAGCCTATTTGCTAATTTGGATAAAGCCTAGTCGGCTTCAAACATTTTTAAGCTTTTCCTTGTTTCGTAGTAGTCATCTTTAATATTGAGCTATGAACCAGTTTATCCAGAATTTGAATGCCCAAATTGAGCCTTTGCGCCAGCAGATTATCAAACACGAATTGTACCAGCATATTGACGATTTGCCAAGCTTGCGCATATTTATGAAACATCATGTATTTGCGGTATGGGATTTTATGTCATTGTTAAAAACGCTGCAAAATAATTTAACCTGCACTAAGGCTCCTTGGTTTCCGGTGGGTAATGCAGGTACCCGTTTTTTGATAAATGAAATTGTGGTAGGCGAAGAGTCGGATGTAGACCCAGAGGGGAATAGGATTAGCCACTATGAGCTATATTTGCAGGCCATGAAGCAAAGTGGTGCCGATGTAAGCCAGATTAGTGCTTTTGTAACGGAATTGGCGGAAACGGGAAGTTTTGAGCTAGCCTATAATAAGGCAAAGGTTTTGACAACGGTGAAAGAATTTGTTGATTATACATTTAACATAATTGATGAGAATAAAGCCCACGTGCAAGCAGCTGTTTTTACTTTTGGTAGAGAAGATTTGATACCGAGTATGTTTATTTCGTTAGTAAATGATTTAAGCGGCAGGTTGCCAGAGCGCGTTACGTTGTATAAATACTATCTCGATAGGCATATTGAAATTGATGGCGACCACCATAGCCATCTTGCGATGGAAATGACTGCTACTCTGTGTGGCGATAGCGGAGAGTATTGGAAAGAAGCGGAGGATGCAGTTTATTTGGCGCTTCAAAAGCGTTTAAGCCTATGGGATGGAGCTTTGGCAGAGATAAAAAGCCTCAAGGCAGCAAATCGCCGTTCATCAATTGCCACTTTTTAACCCCTACCTACAAATATCGTCCAAGGTATTAGCTGTGCGAGGCTTTAATACCCTCGATGGCAAGAAACAAGTACTAATATTGCCCGGGCAGTAACCTACCTCTTTGAGCAAACAAACAGCGCCATTGTATTCAAGCGTATCGCCATTGGTGAGCAATAGTTGCACCCAATAGGTATATACCCCGTTTACAACCTGCGTTCCCAACGAATCTTTTTTACCGTTCCAAAGGCTGGTGTATCCAGAGTCGATGGGTTGGTTTAATAGTGCGTTCAGGGTATCGGTACCCTCAAGCACGGCGCTGTTTATTTCGGCGGTAAAGTTGCTGTATATATTAAATTCCGTTTCTTGGCTATCGCGGGCAGGCAAAAACAGGTTGGGGATGTAAAAGGTATCGGTGCCGCTAACTTCCAGCACTGCCTCGGTGCGGCAGCATTGGTTAATGTTGCTGTAGGCAATGCTCCCAGCGTATGGGTCTTCTTCTTTGGCACAAGAGGCCATTAGTGAGAGGGTAAGCAGTGCTAAAAAGCCTTTTTGTATGTAGTTTGTCATCAGGTGCTAAATTAGATGATAAATATCAGTTTAGCACTTTTTGCCTGCATAGGATTGTACCTTTGCTGCATGGATACCCCAAAAAGAACCATTGAAACCCGAGAAGATGTGAGCCACTTAGTGCGTAGTTTTTATGCCAAAGTGCGAGAGGATGATTTTATCGGCTACTTTTTCAACGAAACCATTACCGACTGGGAGCACCATTTGGAAAAGCTCACCGATTTTTGGCAGGGCAACCTGTTGGGCATACCTGGCTACAAAGGCCGCCCGCCCATGGAGCACATTAAGCTTGACTATGCCTATGGCCATACCATTACACCTGCGCACTTTGGCCAATGGCTCAACTTGTGGATTAATACGTTGGATGAAAACTTTGAAGGCCCTAAAGTTGATTTAGCCAAAGACAAGGCCCGCCAGTTGGCCGAGTTTTTTACGCTGAGGATTTATCAGGCTAGGCCGCAGCCTCAACCTTAACTCATTTTTAGGGTGAATAACCCTATAGCGTTTTACAATTGACAAAAGTTATTTGCTTATGAAGGATGTAGAAATACTGACATAGAAAGTGGCAAAGTTGTTTCAGCATTTGAAACCATTTTGATTTTGGAGAACCGAATGACCATTAGTAATGATGGAAAAACTTGTATTTGTGGTTGTTGGGAGCGTTATGGAATAGCAGCATGATACCAAACGGGCAAGGTACTTTAGCGAAAAGATCTGAAAAAGTTCAGCGGATGAAAATATTATTGGGTGATCGAGTTTTGTTTGCTCAATTTGAAAGGGTGCTAGTGGCTTTAGATATTAATACGGGGCAAGACGTTAAGAAACTTAATGGAGTTGGTTATTATTTTGAAAGCCAGTTTTCAATTAGGGCATATGGCAATATGAACCTTCGTTTGTTTCAAGAAGAAATACAAACCATTTGCCAAAATAATAAATTCTTTGCATTTAGATGTAGCATTTCACCAGATGCCATACTAATATCAGCGCGAGGGGCAACGAGTTGTTATAATATCGGGGCGATACCAGGTGGAGTATTGCTGTCGAAGGAGATGAGCGTTTTCTTAGTTTGGTGTATAATGAAAAGCTGGGCCATGTTTATATGTGTTACAAGGCCTAATGGTCATTAGGCCAATAGAAAGCTTGCTATTAACCCGGATAATGGTAGTGTCGAAGAATTGTTTGGGAAATGGAAATTGAATGCAAATTTGCCTTAAAAGGTCAAGTATTGGTTTCGTCAGCAACGAGATAATCAACATCAATACGGGGCAAGTTACAGGTTGGATATAGAACCCATCTGGTACATAATGCGTTCTATTGTGCATTGCTTATAGCGCTCATAATTGACAAAAGTTATTTGCTTATGTAACCTAAGTTACGGTTTAGGCAATTTTGGCTTGTACATTTGTGTAGTTATCTGAAATAACCTAAAAACATACACAATGAAAGTTCAACAAATTTATACCGGTTGTTTTGGCACAAGGTGCCTATTATATTAAGGAGCAACGGCGAAGCCACCATTATTGACCATTGCGCGAAGTGCAGCCATATATTGATATGGCCAACGAGCGTGGCGCCAAGATTAAGTACGTTTTCGAAACCCACTTCCATGCCGATTTTGTAAGCGGTCACCAAGACCTAGCTGCTAAAACAGGTGCAACCATTGTATTTGGCCCTACCAAAATGGAAACCGGGTTCGAGGCTTTGATTGCTACCGACGAGCAAGAGTTTAAAGTGGGCAATGCCACCGTAAAACTATTGCACACCCCAGGCCATACCTTAGAGAGTAGCTGCTATTTGCTAATAAACGAAGATGGTAAGGAAGAAGCCATTTTTACTGGCGATACCTTGTTTATTGGCGATGTAGGTCGCCCAGACCTTGCGCAAAAAGTAATAAAAGACCTTACGCCTGAGATGTTGGCGGGGCACTTGTACGATTCGTTGCACAACAAAATCATGCCTTTGGCCGACGATTTGATTGTGTACCCGGCGCACGGTAAAGGCAGCGCTTGTGGTAAAATGATGAGCGCCGAAACCAGTGATACGCTTGGCAACCAAAAGAAGGTAAACTATGCCTTAAACCCTCAGCTATCCAAAGAAGAGTTTATTGCTGAGATATTGAACGGCCTTACCCCACCGCCAAGCTATTTCCCGCAAAACGTGTTGATGAACATACAAGGTTATGCGGGGGTAGATGAAGTGGTAAGCCACGGTAGCAAACCGCTTGAGGTTGACCAGTTTGCTACAATTGCTGAAGACACCGATGTAATGGTATTGGATACCCGCAAAGCCGATGAATATGCAAGCAGTTTTATACCTGGTGCTATAAATGTAGGTTTGGATGGTGACTTTGCCGTGTGGGTAGGTACGGTGCTAAAAGATGTAAACCAAAAATTGGTATTTGTTGCTGAAGAGGGTAGGGAAGAGGAAGTAGCAGTAAGGTTGGCCCGTATCGGTTTCGATAGTGCTTTGGGTTACTTAAAAGGTGGCATGGATGCTTGGGTTGCAGCCAATTATCCTACCGATAGTATCCAATCGTTGACGGTTGACGTGTTTAACCAAAAGTTTAATACCGAAACAGATACCGTATTGGATGTGCGCAGGAAAAGCGAATACGAAAGCGAACATGTAATTGGAGCTATTAACGCACCGCTTGACTATTTTGATGAAAACTTAGCCACGGTGCCTAAAGATAAAACTACCTATGTGCATTGTGCGGGTGGATACCGTTCCATGATTTTTGCATCACTTGCCAAAGCCAAAGGCTATAACAATTTGATTAATGTTGAAGGTGGTTTTAAGGCCATTAAAGAAAACGGTAAAATAGAAGTATCGGCTTACGTTTGTCCTACAACTTTGTTGTAAACACCTACGAGCTGTATAGAGCTATGTATGCATGGTGGTCAATTGGGCCACCATGCTTTTTTTTGCCAAAAAATGGCGAGTTAACAATAAATAGGTGGGCAGTGCGACTTATTTTTATGGCGAGCAACTATTTTGCCTCAAACAGCGTATTGTATATAGCTGATAATCAAAAATTTCATTGCATTGGTAAAACGACCGGTAATACAAAGTTTTAAAGAGGAGTTGCTTAACAGCATTACCCACGGCCTAGGCTTTTTGCTGAGCGTTGCCGGGCTGCTTACGTTGGTAATATTGGCCTATGAAAATGGCAATGCTTTACAAATATCAAGTGTAGCTGTTTTTGGTGCCAGCCTTACCATTTTATATGGTGCATCAACACTTTACCATATGGTAAAACCGGGTACGGCCAAAAAATACCTGCGCATATTTGATCATGCAGCTATTTATGTATTAATAGCAGGCTCCTACACGCCATTTGCGCTTATTAACTTGCGCGATCATGGTGGGCTTCCCATCTTTTTCATATTGTGGGGTATTACCATAGCGGGCATCATCTTTAAGTTTTTCTTTGTTGGCAAATTTAATGTGCTATCCACCATACTATACTTGCTTATGGGTTGGATGGCCGTATTTGTTTATGAGCCCATGTTAGAGCTTTTGCCCTTCAATGGTTTGGTGCTGCTTGTTGCTGGTGGCTTAAGCTACAGCATAGGCACTATTTTCTTCCTTTGGGATAGGTTGCCTTTCAATCATGCTATTTGGCACATGTTTGTGCTGGGTGGCAGTGTTTGCCACTTTATGGCCGTTTATTATTCTTGCTTGCCCCAGCAATGCTAATGGTTGGAACGCTTTTTGGTTAGTCGAGTATCTAACCAATAACCATACACATGCGCACCCTATTATTTATGCTGTTTGCACTGTCGGGCACGGCAACCCTTGTAGCCCAAGATGTTAAGCCCATTACCACCGATGCTTTTTTGAATGAACCCTTTGGTTTTGAGGAGACTATTACTAAACTTACCTTGTTTAGTGGCCTAAAGTTTAAAGTTACCAGAGAGCCAGTCGCCAACATCCACAACCCTGAAGTAGTAGATACAGTTTACCACTTGAAAAAGGGTAAAAATACTATTGATGTTTACAAGGGTAATGGTAAAATGTTTGTTTATCAGGCTTTTTTGAAAAGCAAGAAGTTAAACATGGCCAATGGTATCCATCCTGGTATTACCCGCGAAGTGTTTTATAGCAGTTTAAAGGGAGCTAAAGACTTGGGGACGAATGTCCACAAAATCCACAATAGTGAGAAAACAGCCACGGCAACTGTTAATTTTAAGCGCGATAGGGTAAAAAGCATCCTACTGGAATATAGCGTTGATTAAATGGTTATTTTCTACATTCGATGAAAGGTTTTGGCATCAACGGCTTTTTGTGATATTTTAGCCAACCAATTAACCTCCTCTTAAATGAAAATTACCTTTTTCAGCGTGCTTTTGTTAGCACCCTTTTTTCTTTTTGCACAACAGCATGACCGTTGCGCCAGCTATGATATCATTGAAAACTGGGAACAACAATACCCGGGCACAAGGCAAGCGCTTGACGAAGTGATACTGAATGCGCAAAAGTACAGCCAGCACCAAGGCAAACGCAGTGGTGCCCGCGCTGCTGATACTATTTACCGCATACCGGTGGTAGTGCACATTGTTTATACTAACGCTGCTGAAAACCTTGATGACTCGTTGGTGTACAGCCAAATTGAGGTTTTGAATAAAGCCTTCCGTAGGGATAATGCCGATAGCTCTGATACCCGTGCCGAGTTTAAGCCATTTGCCGGTGATGCAGGTATTGAGTTTTATTTGGCTGACCTAGACCCTAACGGGGTGCCAACAACGGGCATTACCCGCACGGTGGGTAATCCTCCGCCATTTTTTGGTTTCTCTCCGTTTGGCGATGAGGTAAAGAAAACTTCAGCAGGTGGTATAGATGCTTGGCCTACTGATAGGTATTTGAATATTTGGGTTTGTAACTTATTTAATGGTTTAGGCGTGTTGGGTTATGCTTATCCGCCCGTTGGTAACCTTTCTAATTGGCCTGCTGGTGCCGCCCCGGCTGATACCGCGCTTCAAGGTGTGGTTGTATACCATGAAGTATTTGGATTTAGAAATCCATTGGCATTGGCTAGCCCGGCGTACAATATTGCTGCCGAAGGCAAAACTACCGTGCACGAAGTAGCCCACTACCTTGGTTTGCGCCATATATGGGGCGATGGACCGTGCAATGAGGATGACTTTGTGGCCGATACCCCAGAAGCTAGCGATAACTCACAACAGCAGTGCAACTGGACATTGAATCAATGTGCACCTACCTGTTCATTGCTTCCAGATTACCCTAACATGATTGAGAACTACATGGACTACAGTGCCGATTCGTGCATGAACATGTTTACTTATGGTCAAATTGCCATTATGCGCGGCGTATTGGCTACCTATCGCAGTCGCTTGCCCGAGATTACCTTTGGCACCATTAAGCCGTCAAGCGGTAATATTAATGGTAACACGTTTGTGGTGAATACTACCGACTCGTTGGTGGTTACTATTGACCTTACCCGTTGGCAAAACGGTACTGCTTATCCTTACACTTTTAGTACAGGTGACTCGTTGAATGGTAACGTGTCTGGAGTGTTTCAAGCGGGCAGCTGCCAGCAAGTAGTATTGTATCCTGGCGATTATTTGATTACCGCTTCGGGTGATACTTTGTTCTTTACTCCTGGTGATACCGTTAGCACTTTTGACGATGGTACGGTTCAAATTAGACCTTTTGTTCAAACTGTAGGTATCAACAATTTGCATGGTGCAAGCTTTAAGCTTTACCCTAACCCTGCAAACGGTTTAGTTTATATTAATACCAGCAATGGTGCCCAACTTACTACTGTTACCATGGTAAACTTGCTGGGCGAAGTAGTTGCTACCCAACTAGTAAATAGCAACGCTACTACTGTTGATGTGAGCCACTTGGCCCCAGGTATTTACTTGGTGCAGGTTAACAGCACCGAGGGTATGCTAACGCAACGCTTGGTTGTAGAGTAAGATATTTAAGCCATAATGACAGAAACAGGTTTCGTATTTGCGGAACCTGTTTCTTTTTGTCTAACATTTATGGGCTGGCACGGTTTGTGAAATTGCTGTTTCAAGAAACTTATTAGTTATTTTTTCGTTTAAAATAGTAGCAGAACTACTGGAGGCATTATGCTAAAAGATATTGATTTTAAGAAAGTAACCGACTTAGCCGTAGCCGTGGTGCCCGATGAAGAAGGCGCACCCACCGACCCTGAACAGTATAAGGTGTACCTCATTAACACGGGCACTGAGCCTATTACCAGCGTTATGGTAAGCTCACAAGGCTATGGTACCGTTGATGGTAAGGAAGTAAAAACCTCTGCCATTAGGCAGCTAATTGAGTTGATAGGTGGCCAGCAATTTGTGGCCGTTGAAATCATTACCGAAGAGTTGAAGCAAATTAACAACCAGTTTTGGGTTAGTTATTACCAAAAAGGGGAGCTTTTTGATAAAAAATATGTGTTTGTTACCGAGAGTATTCAAGAAGAGTTTTTTACCAGCATACCGCTTTTAGGTAAGAAAGGTGTGATGATACGCTGAGGTTATCGGTGTATGGGTTATCAGTTAATTGGTGTGCAGTATAGCCATTTCTATAATTCTAACATTCTGTAAATACTGTTTCAGACAAGCACGCAACTAATTGCGTATTTTTGCATCATGTTAGAAGACGAATCAGCGTTTGATGCCAGCGAAGAGCTGGAAGACGAAAAGGAAGAACTATACGAGCACACGGTAATAAAAGTTGATAGAGGTCAGCAACCCATCCGCATTGATAAATTCCTTACCAACAGAATGGAAGCGGTGAGCCGCAGCCGAATACAGAACGTTGCCGAGGCAGGTTTGCTTAAGGTAAACGGGGTGGCGGTAAAGGTTAACTACAAGATTAAGCCGCTGGATGAGATTACCGTACTGGTAACCAAACCATCGCACGAATACTCACTAGACCCTGAGAATATACCATTAAACATTGTTTATGAAGATGACTCTATTGTAATCATCAACAAGCAAGTGGGCTTAGTGGTACACCCTGGCTCTGGTAATTATACGGGTACATTGGTAAATGCATTGCTGTACCACTTCGGTAACAACTTGCCCGTAGGCCAAAACAGCGTTGAAATACGCCCAGGATTGGTGCACCGTATTGATAAGGATACTACCGGCCTAATGATTATTGCCAAAGACGAGAAGGTAATGACTAGTTTGGCTAAACAGTTTTTTGAGCATACCATTAAGCGCCGCTATGTAGCTTTGGTGTGGGGCGACGTGGCAGAAGATGAAGGTACCATTAATGTAAACCTGGCACGTAACTTACGTTTCCGTAAAAAGATGGACGTTTTCCCGGATGGCGACCATGGCAAACATGCCATTACGCACTATAAGGTGCTGGAGCGCTTAGGTTATGTAACCCTTGTGGAATGTATTTTAGAAACTGGTCGTACGCACCAGATACGTGTGCACATGATGTCTATAGGGCATCCGTTGTTTAACGACAGCACTTATGGTGGCGATCAGATACGAAAAGGCACCATCTATAGCAAATACAAGCAATTTGTAGATAATTGCTTTAAGTTGATGCCAAGGCAAGCGCTGCATGCAAAGGTACTGGGCTTTTATCACCCTGTATTGAAAAAAGAGATGTTGTTTGAAAGTCCGTTACCGGAAGATTTTGAATCGGTGTTGGAGAAATGGCGCCATTATAACAAGTATAAGAAGGATTGATTTTTTTGGGTTTGAAATGTTTTGCGCACCAACGTGGCAATATATCAATAGCGTCGGGCACCACCCGACGTATGTATGCGAAATATGACAAAATGGCGCTTACTGTCAATATGAAGGTATCATTTACGCTTTGCACGAATTTTGATGTACCCCAGTATATTGAGATTGAATTATGGACTACAAAGACTATTACCAAACGCTTGGAGTGGAACGCGGTGCCTCAGCTGACGAGATAAAGAAAGCCTTTAGAAAGCAGGCCAAGAAGTTCCATCCTGATAAGAACCCAGGCAACGCACAGGCCGAGAAGAAATTCAAGGAGGTGAACGAGGCCTATGAAGCACTTAGCGACCCCAATAAGCGCCAAAAGTATGACCAGTTTGGCGAAAACTACAAGCAATACCAGCAAGGTGGTGGCGCTGGTGGTGCCGATGATTTTTTCCGCCAATACCAACAAGGTGGCGGTGGCGGTACATACTACCAAGGCGACTTTGGAGATATGTTTGGTGGGGCAGGCGGTGCTGCTGGTGGCGGCGGTTTTTCTGATTTTTTTCAAAACCTTTTTGGTGGTGCCGCTGGTGGCAGCAGGCAGTATGGCGGTGGTGGCCGCAGCAGGGCTCGCCAAGGGCAAGATTATAATGCTAAGTACGAAGTTACCCTAGAAGATGCCTACACGGGCGTAGATACGGTTGTAAATGTGGGTGCTGAAAAGTTAAAACTTAAGCTAAAGCCAGGAGTACGCGATGGGCAAAAATTGCGCATTAAAGGTAAAGGCGGCCCTGGTATGGGCGGTGGCCCTAATGGCGATTTGTACCTTGAGGTAACAGTAAAGTCGCACAAGGTGTTTGAGCGCAAAGAAGATGACCTGTATCGCGATTTGCCTATCAGTGTATCAACGGCCGCTTTGGGCGGCAAGGTTACCGTGCCATTGCTGCAAGGCTCAATAAGTATGACTGTAGCAGCGGGTACCAACAATGGCAAAGTGCTTCGCCTAAAAGGCAAAGGGATGCCCGCATATGGCAAAGATACCGCTGGCGATTTGTATTTAACCGTTAGGCTGCAATTACCGGATGACCTTACCAAAGAGGAGTTGGCACTATTTGAGCAACTACGTAAGTTGAGGGAGGGTTGATTTTTAGTCCATGGTCGATAGTCGATGGACCATGGATGACCATAATTTGAAGAAATATTTCATTAACAACTTCCATGGACCATGGACTATCGACTTACTACCGATGCAAAAAATGCTATACTTTATTGCAGTTATTGTTATTGGCTACATTGCGGCCTGCTTGGTATTGTATTTCTTTCAAGAGAAGTTGATTTTTCACCCCTACACGCTTCCGCAGGATAGGGTATTCCATTTTGAGCAGCCGTTTGAGGAACATTTTGTAGATGCCGGCGACGGTGTAAAACTTCACGCCATCCATTTCCACCCATCAGGCGAAAGCAAGGGTATGGTGATATACTACCATGGCAATGGCGGCAGCATGGATAGGTGGGGCTTTGTGGCCCAAGATTTTACCGAACGTGGCTATGAAGTGTTTATGACTGATTACCGTGGCTACGGCAAAAGCGGCGGCACCATACAAAGCGAAGCCCAGTTTATTAACGATGCCAATAAGCTTTACGAGTATGGCGTGGCATTAGCGCCCGGCAAGAAGGTAGTAGTGGTAGGAACCTCAATGGGTAGCGGTGTGGCGCCAGGTGTTGCGGTTAAGTATAACCCAGACATGTTGATTCTCAACACACCTTACAATAGCCTAATAGATGTAACCAAGCACCATACCATGGGTATTTTGCCTATTGGTTGGATATTGAAATACCACCTTAAGAGCGAAGACTTGATTGGGCAATACAATGGCCCTGTCTATATCATCCACGGCACTGCTGATGGCACGGTGCCTTACGCCTGTGCCGAGAAGCTGGCTAAGCGTAGCAACCCAGCCAATACAACTTTTATCACTGTGCCCGATGGTACCCACCAACTAGGCACCGACCCTGAGTATTATAAAATGCTGGATGAGGCGTTGGGGAAATAGATATCAACCACCAGTTTTTCTTACCATGTTTACCTTAGGCTTCATTTGGCCGCCTTTAGGTGGCTTAGCGGCATTAACGCCTTTAGTATTAGGGGTGCCAGGTTTTTTGCCACCTTTCTTGTTGGAGCCTTGCTGGTTTTGATTGGTAAGTGACATAGGTATGTTGTTTTAACTAAAGTTACGGTATTTTCTGTATTGATTTGTTCAAACGAACAATTGAGTGAGTTTATTCTTATTCCGAAGGCAATTTGACTCATTTTTTGAACTTAGTTAGCAGCGATGCGTTACTCATTACAGTAAATTTTATAATCTCACTAAAGTTATCACCCTGAGCGTAGTCGAAGGGCTGATTCAGACCACTATGGAAACCAAGACCATCACCTGGAAAGACGTAATACATTATACCCAAGCGGGCAACCCCACACCACCTAAGCGCGTGGAGAAAACCGATGCTGAGTGGAAGGCCCAGCTTACCGACGAGCAATACTATGTAACCCGCCAACACGGCACCGAGCGCCCGGGCAGCGGCGAGTTTTGCTCTAAGTTTGAGCCGGGTTTGTATGCATGTGCTTGTTGCGGCACCACGTTGTTTGATAGTGGGCAAAAGTTTGAATCAGGTACCGGTTGGCCGAGCTTTACCCAGCCCGTGGAGGAGGATGTAATAAAATACATTGCCGACAAAAGTTTTGGTATGGTGCGCGTGGAAGTGCAGTGCAACGTATGCGATTGCCACTTGGGCCACGTTTTTCCTGATGGGCCCGCACCCACGGGTTTAAGGTATTGTGTTAATTCGCTGTCGTTGAGTAAGGTGTAGTTTCGTTTTTTTATGAGGATTCTTACTTTATAATTTATACATACGCCCCAAATGGGCACAATATTAATAGCGTCGGGCACCGCCCGACGTACGTTACGAAAGTCAATTCTGTCCTCCCTTATCCAATTTCACTGATAGTGAGCTACTGGCATCATACATCTTATGGTCTACCACAAAGTTTGGCAGGTTAAACCCTTCACGCAGCAATATACTAGTCACCTCTCTTATAACCTTGCTGCGAACCGTTTCGGCAGTTTTATGCAGTTCGGGCTCTTCGGCTATTTCATAAGTGTTTACCCAAAACATTACTTTAACATCAATGGTAAAGTCGCCAAGCCCTTCAACTATCACATTAGGCTTAGGATTTTTTAGCACATCTGCCTCATCTTCCAAAAAGGCAAGGATATAGTTTCGTGCTCTTTTAATGTCAGTGCTAGTATCCAGCCCAATCATAAACTCTTGACGAATCAATCCATCGCGGGTAAAGTTGGTGAGTATGTTTTTTACAAAAATGGAGTTAGGGATAAAAATATCCCTACCGTCAGGCATGCGCATTAAGGTAGTACGGATGTCCATACGGGTTATAGTTCCTTTATAGTTTTGGATTTCAACGATATCGTTTATCCTAAAGGGCCTATTGATGGCCAGAATAAAGCCCGCTAAAAAATTTTCGGCAATATCTTTAAAAGCAAAACCAATAACAATGGCCGATACGCCCGCGCCGGCAACCAAGCTACCCGCTACACCGCCAAAACCTAATACATACATGGCTGTAGCCAGTCCAATTAAGTACAGAAAACCTTTGATGGCGAGGCCGGTAAAATTTACTACTATGCTATCGTCCCATTTGCGCTGAAACCGATTGGTGAATACGCGGGTAGTCAATCGGCCCAATCCCCAAAAAATGAACAATACTACTATAGCTACCAATAATTTAGGTAGTAGGGCAACAAGTTCAAGTTTAAATTCGGTAAACTGGGCTACGAGTTCTTCTTTCATGGTGTGGTATTAAAGATAACAATTTATGCACAACCAAATTGAATGCCACTGCCCACTGAATAGTGCACCTACGGATATGTATTGATACTATTCCACCGTTGTTATGGTAATATATTTTAACCGAAAGTGTAAATTTACGCCCGTATGAGAGTAGGTATCTTTTTTGGAGGCCCATCCAGGGAGCGCGAAATATCTTTCGCAGGCGGGAGAACGGTATATGACAACCTGAATAAGGCATTGTTTGAGCCCGTTCCTATATTTGTGGATAGCCTAAAGAACCTAATCTTGCTCGATTGGCAATATATGTACAAAGGTACCATCCGCGATTTTTACCCGCCTTTGGGGTATTTGCCCGATAGCCCTAACAATTTCCAGATTTATGTTGAGAGCCTAGCTAGCCTTGATGATGATGAACTGCGGCAGATGATAAGCAAAGTGGGGAAATTGATTCTACCTTACGAATTGCCAAACTATATGGATTTTGCTTTTCTATCCATGCACGGTAGCTATGGGGAAGATGGACAGATACAAGGTATATTGGAGTCGTTGAACATTCCTTACTCCGGTTCGGGTATTATGCCATCGTCAATTGGCATGAACAAGGCTTTCCAGAAAAAGGCATTGGAGCATATCACGTTGCCTTCGCCTAAGTTCCATATTGTAAATCGCACACAATGGCTACACCACCACGATAAGGCAGGCCTGTATGCTCAAGTAAAGGCCAAAGTAGGAGAGAAGTTGGTAATAAAACCATCTAATCAAGGTTCTTCAATAGGTGTATCTATCATTACTGAAGATAACCAAGCGGCCTTTGAGCGTGGTTTGGATAAAGCATTCTTTATAAAGCATCTAGAGCCTTTAGATTGGGTAGACCTTGACGATGAGGCGAAAGTGAGTTTTGTGCGCGACCTAGCTGATATACGCGAAGGGTTGGGTATGCCGGTATTTGCAGGCCATGCACATAACGATGGAGAGGTGGTGATTTTCCACCCCGAAGACTTGTTGAAATACATTGAAAACTACTTTGAAGAGAACCAAGAACCTTTGCGCTTGATGGCCATGGATGCCGAAAGCGAAGTGGTGGTTGAGGAGTTTATATCGGGCAAAGAGTTTTCGTGCATAGTGGTGCGCAATGAGGATGGCAATGCTGTAGCCCTGCCGCCTACCGAAATTGTGAAGGGCAAAGAGGTGTTTGATTATCGCTCAAAATACTTGGCTGGCCTATCGCGTAAGGTTACGCCAATTGAGGTAGATGATGATACACTGGCCCGCATACGTAAAGATTGTTTGGAGCTGTTCGACTTTTTCGGTTTCCATGTTTATGCGCGTATTGATGGCTTTATTAGGGAGGATGGTACTATTTTCCTTAACGACCCTAACACCACTTCGGGTATGTTGCCGTCCTCGTTTTTCTTCCATCAAGCGGCCGAAATTGGCTTAAACCCTTCGCAGTTTTTATCATACATTATTAGGACATCATTAGAAGAGCGCCAACGCCAGCAACCCATGAACCTTGATATAAGGTTGACGCTGGATGAGCTTGATAATGATTTGATTATACTTAAAACCCAAGCGCTGGAAAAACAGCGTATTGGGGTGATTTTAGGGGGCTATTCTTCTGAAAGGCATATATCCGTAGAGAGTGGTCGTAACATATACGAGAAACTTTCATCATCAGAAAAGTACGAGCCTATTCCTATTTTCCTCACGGGCAACGATGAGCATTTTGACATTTACCAAATACCGGTAAACCTGATGCTAAAGGACAATGCCGATGATATTAGGGACAAAGTATTAAACTACAAGCGCCACCCGCTAATTGAACAAATTAGGAAGGAGGCCAGTGCTATTACCGAGAAATACACTGATGATACCATGACCTTTGAGCCACGAAAGCTCAACTTTGATGAGCTGGGTGAACTGGTTGATGGCGTGTTTATTGCACTTCACGGGCGCCCTGGTGAAGATGGAGCATTGCAAGCAATATTAGAGCAGCACGGCATACCTTACAACGGAAGCGGTGTAGCATCTTCTAACACTACCATCAACAAATACGAAACCAACCAATTGCTTAAAAAGCATGGTTTTGAAGTAGCCGACCAAGTGTTGGTTAATAAGGCTGATTACGAAAGCGACAACGACGGCACAATTGCCAAACTGCTTACAGAGCTTAAGTTTCCGTTAATTGCCAAGCCTGTTGATGATGGCTGCAGCTCGGCAGTTAAAAAGATAAAGAATGTTGAGGAGCTAAAAGCGTTTTTTGCGCAGTTGTTCCGCGATACGGATGCTTTGGAGCCCGAATCAGCTAAGCTATTGAAGCTAAAGGCTAAAGAAGAGTTTAGCCGCAAAGAGGTGGCATTGATAGAGAGTTTTATTGATAGGCAAGGCGCCAAGTACTTTCTGGAGGTAACGGGTGGTATGCTTACCCACTACAACGAAGCTGGCCAGCAAGAAATAACCTACGAGGTGTTTGAGCCTTCGGAGGCGTTGGCCGGTGGCGAGGTATTGTCATTGGAAGAGAAGTTTTTGGCAGGGGAGGGGCAAAACCTTACCCCAGCCAGGTTTGGTAAAAACCAAGAGGAGTACGACCATATTTCGGCCAAGGTGAAGGCAGACCTTGGAGCGGTAGCAAAACTGTTGCAAGTGGAGGGTTATTGCCGCATAGATGCCTTTGTAAGGGTAACCGATAGTATGGAGGTGCATACAATAATCATAGAGGTAAACTCGTTACCGGGTATGACTCCAGCTACGTGTATCTTTCACCAAGCGGCCATCAATGGTTATAAGCCCTATGATTTTATCGACGGTATTTTAGATTTTAGTATTAAACGCAATCGGGTTGAAAGGTCTCATTAGTTTTATTTTCAGTAGGGTGTTTTTGGTGAATGTTGCGATAGCAATACTCATCATGATCATGTTGCTTTTTGGCACCATGTGGTATCTTAAGAGCTATACCCGCTTTGGCGAAACAGTTACCGTAAAAGACCTTACCGGCCTTAGCGTTAGCGAAGTGGAAGAGGCATTGGTGAGCAGCAACCTTAAGTATGTGGTCTACGATTCGGTATTTATACCAGGTAAAAAGCCCTTAACGGTAATTGACCAAGAACCGAAGCCACTAAGCAAGGTAAAAGAGAACAGAACTATCTACATCACCATTAATGCATCAAAGCCTCCTAAAGTAGCGTTGCCCGATGTAATTGAAAAACCATTTAGAGAAGCCAGTAAGAAAATCCAAAATGCAGGGCTAAAACTGGATAGCGTTATCTATAAACCCTCTGGCGTAAACGGTAATTTTGTAATGGAGGTGTTGTTCGGTGGTCAACCCGTGAATGCAGGGTTTAGATTGCCAGTAGGTTCTTCGGTTGATTTGGTGGTAAGCAGCGGCTTTGGCGAGCCTGCGGCCGTACCATGTTTGTTGGGCTTAACCTACGGCGAGGCGCAACTAAACCTTACGGTTAACTATCTTGCAATTGGGGCCTTGGTATATGATGCTACGGTAACCGATACGGCAAATGCCGTAATAGTGCGGCAAATTCCCGAGCCACAGCCTGATGTAACCTTGAACGTTGGTACGCCTATTGATTTGTTCTTTTCGCAAGATATGCCACAAGAGTTGGTTGAAAGAAACCCTTGTAATGATATGCCTTCGGATACAACGATGATTGATTCTGTAGGGTATTAACAAGCAAATGAATACAGGAATTGAGTAGGTGCTTTGTGTACTTGCTTCGAAAATGAAACTATGATGCGAAAGCTGTTAACTATACTGATAATAATTGCTACGGTCGCTACTATGCATGCCCAAGTAGAGCAGGTGGTTGACCTTAAAGGTCGTTTTGTGCCGCAAGGCAGCCCACAATGGAATCAGATGTTGGCTCACAAACAGCAATCTGATACGTTGGATTTGCCTTTTATCGACGACTTTTCTTACAACTCTTTTTATCCTGATGCTGTCCTCTGGACAAACAGGATGGTCTACATTAACAATGATTACCCCATCAATAAAATTAGCTACGGGGTTGCCACTTTTGATGGAATTGATTCTATTGGAAAGCCATATCGTGTTGGTAACACTGGCCTTACCGAAGGTGGTGCTGATACGCTTACTTCAAAACCTATTGATATTAGCACACTGGGCGTAATTGATTCCGTATATTTTAGTTTTTCGTACCAGCCAATGGGTTTAGGCGATTACCCTGATAGGGGCGATTCGTTAATGTTGGAGTTTAGCTTTGATGATACCACATGGGTGAAAGTATGGTCGGTGGATGGCTTTATTACCAGGCCCGTTGACCCGGAGTTTACACAGGTGTTTATCCTTTTGGATAACTTGTTCTATTTCCGTAACGATTTCCGATTCCGTTTCCGCAACCGGGCTACCATAACCGGTAACAACGACCATTGGCATTTGGATTATGTTTACATGGATGCCAACCGCAGTGCAGCCGATACCGTGTTGCGCGACATTACCGTGTTAGAGGAGCCAACACCATTCCTTAAGAATTTTACCATGATGCCTTGGAACCAGTTCAGCGGTTATGAGGCTAATGAAACCCTGCCAAATGTAACCCTTTGCTACCGCAACAACTTCTCGGCTAATACCAGTATCGATTTCCGTTACCAAGCATTTGCCCAGGTAAACGGTGGCACGCCAAGCCAGTTGTTTGCCAGTTCGTTGTTCAACTACAACTCATTACCGCAAAGTGATAGTTGCTTTACTTTTGGTGCTGCCGATTACCTAACCCCATTGCAATCAATACCAGCGGTGGATAATGATAGTGTACTGGTTACACTAAAAACCTTTGTTACCAATATCGGCGACATTAGCCGCAATAACGATACGGTATCTAGGGAAGTGGAATTCTATAATCTACTGGCTTATGACGACGGCACAGCGGAAAAAGGTTATGGCCTTGCCGGTGCGGCTGGCCTAAAGCGTTTTGCCATGGAGTTTACCCTCAATGAGCCAGATACGCTTAGGGCCGTGATGATGCACTTTACGCGCATTAACGAAGATGTAAGCAACGAGTTGTTCTCGTTTTTTGTATGGAAAACATTAGATGTTAACAACACAGGCGTTACCGAAGATACCTTGTATGTAATCGATTTTCAACGCCCTGTTTATGTAGACAAATATAATGGGTTTGCCACTTTTGCCTTGCCCGAGCCTTTGTTGGTGGATGGTACTTTTTATGTTGGATGGCAGCAAGTATCAGAAGAGAACCTACAGATAGGCATGGATATACAGAATAGTGCCCAACAGCACATGTATTACTTTGCCAATAATACTTGGTTTGCCTCGCAAGTGCAGGGCGCTCCTATGATTCGCCCATTGCTGGGTAAAACGGTACCTTTGGTGGGTATTATAGAGCCAGTAGCCGGCAATGCAGCCAATAGCATCAAAGTATATCCAAACCCTGTAAACAATACACTGTTTTTGGAGTTGCCAAACCAAGAAGAGTACACCATCCGTGTGTTTGATGTTTCGGGTAGGTTATTGATGGAGCAAACACAAAGCACCAACAGTATTAGCACCCAACAGTTGCAAGCCGGCATGTATGTGGTGCAAGTTGCGGATGGTAAGGGAACTTTCATCCGTACCGCACGCTTTATCAAGCTGTAATGGAACGAATTATCCTTTTTGATGGGGTTTGTAACTTTTGTAATGCGTCTATCAATTTTGTGATGGACCACGACCCCAATTTTCATTTCAAGTTTGCCGCCTTACAATCAGAATTTGCAAAAGACCATTTGGCCAAAGCTGGCATGAATACTGAAGATTTCGATACCATTGTACTTATAGAGGCAGGAAAAATCTACACCCGTTCTACTGCTGCATTGCGTGTAGCCAAAAAGCTTTCAGGTGCTTGGCCTTTGCTTTATGGCTTTATTATCGTGCCACCGTTTATTCGCAATGCCGTATATAACCTCATTGCTCGTAACCGCTACCGTTGGTTTGGCAAAAGCGAAAATTGCCGGCTGCCAAGTCCTGAGGAGCGGGCGAGGTTTATTTGAGAGTGATGTATGTGGGCTATTAGGTTTTAAATGGAATGATAATACCTTATCCACCCAGCCCAACCTATTGAAATTAACTTAGTGAGTTTATCGTGTATAATCCTTAAAATCTTTCGAAGGATCGAAGTCATTTTTTGTGATAATGGAATGCAATTCGCTGTTAGGGTCTTTTGACCTAAGGATTGGAAAAAACAGTTGTACATACCACGGCTCCTTTAACTGGTTCCAGGCACCAAATCGGGTAGGATATTTGCGTGTAATTTTGGCCGTGCCGAATATTACGTCCCATATAAAAAGCAAGTTGCCATAGTTGCCGTTAGGGTGCGAAACGCCATCTTCAGCCGTTAAGCCATGATGAGCAAAGTGGGTGCTCGGCGTTGAAATGGTACGCTCTATAACCCATGTCAATGGACTAAGAATTTTATACTTATATAGAAATCTATCCCATTTGGTCTCGCTGTGGGCAAGTAGAATTACGGTGAGTTTAATGGGTAAGTAGAATAGATAAACATAACCCATGCCCATATAAACCAGCATTGCTGAGAACCAGATGCCAGGCATAAAAGCATAGTATAATGCTGCATTTCTATAAGTTACCAGCACGCCCATTTCTTCAACCACATGGTGTGGTCTATGTAACTTCCACATGGCTCTATTTACATGCGATAGCCTATGCCACCAATATTGGGTCATATCATCTAGAATTAGGAATGCTACTATGTGCCACCAAAATGAAGTATCGGCAAAGTAATCCTGCAAATCGGGGAACAATGTAGACATGCCGAATATTACAAAAAAGAAAATGCCAGGTTGTATTAAAGTTGGTAAAGTAACAAGGCTCAACAGCTCAATAGTAAAGTCGTTTCTCGTTCTTTTATCGTTGAGGTACAAGCCACCGATAGCCTCCAATAGGCCTAATACCAATAATACTATACCAGGTACAAGTTTACTGTAAAAATCATCACCCATAAACAGAGCATCAACTAATTAAACCTAATCTTGATTAAATGCTACTGTAACTTACAGCTAATAGGCCAAAAAACAAAAAAGCCTCTCCGTTTCGGGAAAGGCTTTGGTGGTGGGTGTGGGCACTACTGGATTCGAACCAGTGACCCTCTGCTTGTAAGGCAGATGCTCTGAACCAGCTGAGCTAAGCGCCCGTAAACGTCAACCATGTTGCTCGTTTGGGACGACAAATGTAGAACGTTTATTTTCATTTTCCAACTCTAAAATCATTTTCTCCTAAAAATTTTTTGCCCCACTTAAACTTTCTAGCTTCGCATAACACATTCTCAAGCACTTAGCGTTATAAGTAACATGGAACGGGAGCAGATAAAAAAGTGGTTGAAGTACTTGGCGTGGTTTATTGGCGGCGCGGTGGTGCTGTTTATTGCGCTGCTGTTGGTGGTTACCATGTTGTTTGGCGATGAAATGAAGGAGCGGGTTATTGCTGAAATGAACGACCACATACAAACCGAGATAAATATTAGGGGAGGAGTGGAGTTCTCGGTTTTTAGCCAGTTTCCTAAAGCTTCACTTGAGTTGAAGGATATTGTGGTAATGGGCAGTACCAAAAAGCCTGACGATACTCTGCTTGTGGCTAAACGCGTTTATCTATTGGCCAATATATGGGAGTTGGTTAGTCAAGATTGGAACATCCGTAGTATTGTTATTGAAGATGGCAAAATGCACATGCGTGCCATAAAGCCCGGGGTAACCAATTTTCAGTTAGTTAAGCCATCAAAGAGTACCGACACCACCTCAGCGCACTTTTTATTGAATCTCTCGGCGGCCAAACTCAAAAATGTACAATATATATACGAGGATATCCCGTCGAGTGTGTTAGTCGATTTGCAAATACACAGTGCCGAGGTGGCGGGCAATTTTTCAGAAAGCAAATTCTATATTGAGACGGATGCCATTTTGTTTTCCAATCACCTCCAGATAAAAGGAATTGACTATGCCAAATCAAAAGACATGGCCTTGGAAGGCAACATCCGCATCTTACCCGAAACAAATGCTTACAGCCTTGAAATTCCGTCTTTACAAATACAAGACAATAATTTTAGTGTTGCAGGCAGTTTTGAAATCCCCGAGACGAAAACAGTATTTGATCTGGATATACAAGGGCGCGACCTTTCGGTATCGAGTTTCCTCCAGTTATTCCCAGATACGGTCCTCAGCTACACGCGCGATTACCAAGTTGAAGGGGCGTTGAAGTTTGGGGTGAAAGTAAAAGGCGACCTATCCAAAACCCAAAGCCCTAGGGTTGATATCGATTATCAGTTGGATAAGGCTACCGTGTATTACAAGCCACTAGATAGAACCGTTGAGAAACTGTTGATAAAAGGAAGTTTTACCAATGGCAACAAACAACGCCTAAGCACATCAGCGGTAGTGGTTGACGAGATGCTTGCATACCTTGATGGCGAAAAACTGGAACTAAAGGGCAGCATGAAAAACCTGGATAGGCCGCTTTATGATGTAGCTGCCAATGGCATTTTTTCATTAGATATGCTCAACTCTATATTAACGGATACTACTGCGGTGCATAATTTATCGGGCAAGGTGTTAATTAACGATTTGGCATTTAAAGGCACACTTGAAGACCTAAGTATGACCAACCACGAACGCCCTGTAGAATTGAAAGGGGTGGTAAGTTTTGAGGAAGCAAGACTTAATTTTGGTACGGACACCTTTTATTTTCCGCAGGGTAAGATAGATATCAGCCCATGGACCTTGAAAATGGAGAAACTGCAATTGCAGGTGCCGGGCCTAAAAGCACAGTTGGATGGACAAGTGGTTTATTGGAAAGGTTATTATTATACCTTAGCAACCAACAGAGAAGCCAGCGTAAAACCGCTGGAAGTTGACTTGAAACTGAAGATAGATTATTTGCACCCCGACTTGATGAAGCTGCCGGCCAGTGGCAATAAAACTACCAGCGCTAGTGGCACGGGTGCAACAGCACGGCTTGCTACCAACTTAACGGGCAAAGTGGCATTTTGGTGCGACCATTTTAAGCAAGACAAGCTCAATATTCGTGAGATAAATGGTAAGATGATATTTGAGCCAGGTAAAGTAGTATTGGATGAAGTATACACGGCCATGTTTGGCGGCAATGTGCGATTTACCAGCACTATTGTAAGATCGGGTGATTGGCTGCGCACCGAAACCAACGGGCACATAAGCAACGTGGATATTAGCCTAATGCTTAAAGAACTGAATGATTTTGGTCAAACCGACCTAACACATAAAAACTTGCAAGGTAAGCTAAACACGACCTTTAAATTGAAGGCGGATGTAAAAGATGGCGAGCTGGACTATAAATCGCTATACCTGTTGGCTGATGTTAGCTTAAAAGAAGGACGATTAATGAACTTTAAACCACTTGAAACCCTAAGCAGGTTTATAAGGCTCGAAGAACTTCGCGACATAAAGTTTGCTACCCTTCAAAATCAGATTGAGATAAAGAACGAGGTAATTTCTTTTCCACAAATGATTATCAAATCCACTGCACTCAATCTGGCAGTATCGGGCACCCATACCTTTGATAATTATATTGACTATAGCATCAAGGTTAACGTGTTTGATATCTTGGCCAAAAAATTCAAGAAAAACGCAAGGCAAGGGGATGAGTTTGAAGAGGTAAATGAAAATAGCTTCAACCTCTTTATCACCATGAAGGGGCATATTGACAATCCAGAGATTAAGTATGACCGTAAGTTGGTTAAGGTAGATTTTAAAAAGCAAGGCAACGAAATGCGCAATGCCATTAAGGGCGTATACGATGAGTATAACACCAAACGTGAAGAGCAGGACTGGGAAATACCCGAAGAGCCCGTTTACCTAGACTGGGAAGATGAAGTACCGTAGCGGTTGGTTATTGGTGTATTTGTTATTAGTTAACTGGGGGGATGTTTTCAGTCGTAGTTAATTGAAACTCAAAGATGAGCAAACGAACTTTCTTTTAATCAACTAATCAACTAATCAACCAACTACCGATGAGCAGAGGGGAAATCGAGCCAACGGAAAATGCCGTTTTGTAGGGTAACGTCACTCCAGTTATCTACCTCAAACTGAATACAGGCTACCCCAGCTGTGGGCACATTTTCATAATCGATGGGGGAGTAGTTGTTTACCAAATCAAGCGTATCAGGATTGTGGCCAACAACAAAAATGTCATCGTGGCTGCTGTTGGTTTGCTGTATTACCTCAAGTATCTGTGGCATTCCGCTAAAATAAAGCGTATCGTTTTGTTCTATTTTATCAATACTGTAACCAAGCGTTTCAGCAAAAATGCATGCCGTATCGTAAGCACGTTTGGCAGGGCTGCTCATAATCAAACTGGGCATTATGCCTTTCCCACGCAATAGTTTGCCCATAATTTGCGCATCGCTCTCGCCACGCTTTTTCAACGGACGGTTTCTATCATCCAAGTCAGGGTACTTCCAAGATGATTTTGCATGTCTAGTTAAATATAGAGTGCGCATGTTTTTTGAGGCGTTTTAGGTATTTATGGTTTTGTTTGATAAAGCTAATAAAGAAAGCCTATATAATTGCCAGTAAGTCATGTACAACTAAAATGGTAAAAACAATTTAATATCCCTACTGTTATATTGGTTTTGAAGGATTGGGGATATTGAGTAGATAATAGTGTATAAACAGGAAATTTTTTCTTTTTTGATACTCCCGTTTGTAAAACATATTGTAGCTTTGCCCCCGAATTCCGTTAAATTTTACCCCTGTAATGATAAACTATCGGAAACGGGTTTTAAACTTAACTAATAAGTTGAAATACCAATCTTCTTTAAAGCTGGCCGCAACTTTAGCCTTGATCGCGATATGCGGTCAACTGCCAGCGCAGACTGCAGAATCTATTTCTCAACCAAGCAACAATTTGGAAGCCATACTATTGGCCGTATCGCTTATTACCGTAGTGTTGGTAGGCTTTGTGGTATTTATGGTTTCTGATAAGCTGATAACCATATCCGCTGTAAGGGTGCGTGGGGAGTCGGTGCTTGAAGACGAGGATGCTACTGCCGACCTTTCACTTATTCCTTCGCTCAAAGAAATTTTGCCAGCTGATGCCCATGCGAGCTATGTAGGTAAGGTGCACAACCTTAAGCGTGGCTTTGACGTGAAAATTTCGGGCAAAGCCGCATTGGTGGTTGCAGGCGATTTAAACTCGCCAAGCCACTCGGTAAAACCTACCGACTTTTTAGGCATGCAGCCCATACCTAAAATGATGGTTGAAGAGGGCCAAGAAGTTAAGGCTGGCGACCCTTTGTTTTTTGATAAAAACAAACCTGAGGTGTTGTATACAGCCCCAGTTAGCGGTGAGGTTACTCAAATTCGCCGTGGTGAGAAACGCTCAATTGTTGAGGTGGTTATATTGGCCGACAAGCAAATATCGTTTAAAGATTTTGGCAAGGCTGACCCTAATAGCCTTAGCCGCGAAGAGGTGGTGAGTCGTATGTTGGAGTCTGGTTTATGGACTGCCTTGCGCCAGCGCCCATTTGACATTACCCCTGACCATAATGATGTACCTAAGGGTATCTTTATTTCCGGTTTCGATTCTGCTCCTCTGGCAGTTAACTATAATTTTACCTTAAAAGGAGAGTCTGTTGCTTTCCAAGCAGGTATTGATGCGTTGCGCAAACTAACTAATGGGCAGGTGCACCTTAGCTTAAATGCTGCTAAAACCCCGGTTGATACTTACTTGAATGCTCAAAATGTTGAGAAACATTGGTTTAAAGGCGCACACCCAGCTGGTACGGTAGGTGTTCAAATTCACCACATTAGCCCAGTGGGCAAAGGTGAAAGTGCATGGTATATCAATCCTCAAGATGTGGTAATATTGGGTCGCTTGTTTACTGAGGGTAAATACAATACCAAGCAGTTGGTAGCTGTAGCAGGCCCAGAGGTTACCAAGCCACAATACTATACTACTTACAAAGGTGCCAATGTAGGTGCTTTGGTAAATAATAATGTTGGTATTGAGAACGTGCGCTACATAAGTGGAAACGTGCTTACCGGCACCGCAGTTACTACCACTGACCATTTAGGTGCTTATGACCGACTGGTTTCGGTAGTTGAAGAAGGTGATTTCTATGAGTTCTTGGGTTGGATTTTACCAAGTTATGCTCGTCCTAGTTTATCTCCAACATTTCCTTGGGGTATATACTCAGGTATGGAGTATGATGTAAATACCAACACCCATGGTGAAGAGCGTGCATTTGTAATGACTGGTCAGTACGAAGAGGTATTGCCTATGGATGTATACCCTCAGCACTTATTGAAAGCAATTATGGCCCGTGATTTTGAAAAAATGGAAGGCCTAGGTATATATGAGGTTGGTGAAGAAGAAATGGCTATTTGTGAATTTGTTTGTACATCAAAGCAGCCTGTTCAAGCCATCCTTCGCGACGGTTTAGATTACATGAGAGAACAAAGTTAAGTACCCAGTATAAATTAGATTCGTTAAATGAAACCATTACTGAATTTACTGGAGAAGCTGGAAGGCGCATCAAAGAAGAATAAGTACTTACACACTACTTATGATGCCTTTGCCACCTTTCTTTTTCAGCCTAAAGAAACCACTGGCCTAAAGGGTGGTGTTCACGTACGCGATGGCATGGACCTAAAGCGTACCATGGTACACGTGGTTATTGCCATGCAATTGGCATTATTGCACGGTTTTATTAACATTGGCCACCAGCACTATGTTGCGTTGGGCATGTATCCAGATTTGTTTGACGGCTTCTTTTTGAAAGCTGCCTACGGGTTGTTGCAACTATTGCCTCTTATAATTGTAGTGCACGTAGTTGGTTTGGGTATTGAGTTTGTGTTTGCTGCCATTAAGGGACATGCGGTAGAAGAAGGTTTCTTGGTATCAGGTATGCTTATTCCGTTGATTATGCCGCCAGCTACACCATTATGGATGGTAGCCGTAGCTACAGCATTTGCAGTAGTAGTTGCCAAAGAAGCATTTGGTGGGACGGGTATGAACTTGTTGAACATAGCATTAACCGCCCGTGTATTCGTATTTTTTGCATACCCTACTGAGATATCGGGTGATGTGGTTTGGATAAGTTACGATTACAACTTGTTGCACCAATTGTTTGGTATGAAACAACACACGCTTGATGTACTAACCAGTATGTACGGAAGCTTAGATGTGGCTAGCATGCCAAAGTTTGTGCCGGAAAGCGTTAAAAAGGCAATGGATGCAGGTGCTTTAAGCGTTGCATCGATTGCTGATGGTGCTAAAGGTTTTCAAGCATTGGTGGTTGACGGTTATTCTGGTGCTACACCGCTAGCCCTTGCCGCTCAAGGTGGCTGGGATAAAGTATTAGCAGCAAAATTACCTGATGGCAGCCAGCAATATTCTACTAGCAATCTTTGGTGGGGCATCATGCCGGGCTCTATTGGCGAGATGAACAAGATTTTCATTATTCTGGGTGCTATTTTCTTGGCGGTAACCAAAATTGCTAGTTGGCGTATTATGGCCTCTATGGTGCTAGGTTGTGCTGTAGTGGGTATCTTGTTTAATATGTTGGCTGTTGGCATAGCTGCCGAAAGTCAAATTTCGGTTACCAGCATGTTTATTGGAGTGCCTTGGCAGTATCAGTTTGCTATGGGTAGCTTTTTCTTTGCTATGGCATTTATGGCTACCGACCCAGTAACTGCTAGTGCAACTAATACAGGAAAATTAGTGTATGGATTTATGATAGGTGCTTTGGGTATGGTAATTAGGGTGCTTAACCCAGCTTACCCTGAAGGTTGGATGCTTGCCATCTTGTTTATGAATGTGTTCGCACCACTTATCGACCATATAGTTTTGTCTTTTAACATGAAAAAACGCTTGAGCCGTGCCGTTTAACCGCGATTCCACATCATACATACTCATTTTCGTTGCCATTATGGTAGGCGTAGTGGCTATATCTTTAGCTTTTGTAAGCTCTGCGCTGCAACCTACTATTAAGGATAACGAGGTGTTGGATAAAAAAATCCAGATTTTGAGTTCTGTTATTACTGATAAAGAGTTTACAAAGGACTTTGTAAACGCTCAGTACGAAGGGAATATTGAAGAAATGCTCGTTGACAAAGACGGTAATAAAATTGCCGTTGATGCCGATAACAAACCTTTCGATATAGCCTTGAACTTCAATAAAGAAATCCGTAAACCAGAAGAAGAGCGCAGGTATCCTGTGTTTAAATACTCAGGGGATAATGGTGAATACTACATCTTGCCATTAGAAGGTCAAGGTCTTTGGGATCGTATTTGGGGTTATGTTTCTGTTGAGAGTGATTTCAATACCATCTATGGTAGTTCTTTTGGTCACAAAGGTGAAACCCCAGGTTTGGGCGCATTGATTACCGAGATGTGGTTTCAAAAGCAATTCAACGGCAAAAAAGCTTTTGATGTTGATGGTGTATACCAACTTGAAGTATTAAAAGGGCAAGGAAACGAATTGGCAAAAACCAGTACATATAACGTTGACGGTATTTCGGGTGCAACTATTACAGCCCAAGGCGTTGATGCCATGCTAGAGAAAGGCTTTAATATGTATAGGCCATATTTTGAAAAAGTAAGCGAAAACTAATAAAGATGAGTGAAGTAGCACAAGCAACAAAAAGCGAAGGGCTGTTCAGTAAAAAGAACCGCCGCTTGCTCGTTGACCCGTTGAATGATACCAACCCGATTACGGTGCAGGTGTTGGGTATCTGTTCGGCGCTGGCAGTTACCTCTTCGGTAATGAATTCTTTGGTTATGGGTATCGGTGTTACCTTGGTGGCATCTTTGGCCAATTTAACCATCTCTTCATTGCGAAACTATATACCCAATCGTATACGTATGATTGTGCAATTGGTAGTTATTGCTTGGTTGGTAACTTTGGTATCCATCTTTTTGCAAGCTTTCCTTTACGATACTTATAAAGAGCTATCGGTTTTCGTTGGTTTGATTATTACCAACTGTATCGTAATGGGTCGTTTGGAAGCATATGCTATGGCCAACAAGCCTTGGCCATCATTTTTGGATGGTTTTGGTAACGGTTTGGGCTACACTGTTATCCTTTTAGCTATTGGTGCTATCCGCGAGATTTTTGGTGCTGGTAAGTTTTTGGATTTCCAAGTTATACCTAATGCTGTCTATGACCTGGGTTATGCCAACAATGGTTTGATGGTATTGCCTATATCGTCTATCATCCTTATCGGTATAATTATTTGGATTCAGCGCGGATTTAACCAGAAGTTGGTTGACGTATCTTGATAACTACAAGCAGAAAATAAACAAATGGAAGCTTTAAACGTTTTTATAAAAGCAGCCTTCATCGAGAACATGGTGTTGGCTTATTTCTTGGGAATGTGTTCTTTTTTGGCCGTTTCTAAGAGTGTAAACACCGCAGTTGGTTTGGGTGCAGCTGTAATATTCGTGTTGTCTATTACAGTGCCAATTAACTGGATAGTTTACAATAAATTATTGGCAGAAGGTGCACTAGCGTGGATACACCCCTCTATGGCTACGGTAGACCTTACCTTTTTAGGTTTGATAGTTTACATTGCGGTTATCGCATCTATGGTGCAGGTGGTTGAGATGGTTGTAGAACGCTTTTCTCCAACCTTGTATAACTCACTCGGTATTTTCTTGCCTTTGATTACGGTAAACTGTGCCATTTTGGGTGGGGTATTGTTTATGATAACCAAAGAGTTGAGTTTTGGGCTAAGCTCAGTGTACGGTTTTGGGGCTGGTTTTGGTTTCTTCTTGGCCATTGTAGCTATGTCGGCTATCCGTGAGAAGCTACGTTACAGCAATGTACCTGCCCCACTTCGTGGTTTAGGTATTGCCTTTATCATTACTGGCCTTATGGGCATTGCCTTTATGAGCTTGGTAGGAATTAAATTATAATAACGCAGAATTAAATCCTTGAGCAATGATGCTTTTCGGTGCAATTGAAATATCCGTGATATTGGCTAGTGTAGGTGCTTTCGCCCTTATACTGAGCTTATTGGTAGGAATGCTACTATTTGCGAAGGCCAAGTTGGTACCTTCAGGAGATGTAAGCATAATAGTAAATGGCGATAGCGCAGATCCTTTGGTGGTTTCTCCTGGTGTATCGTTGCTAGGTGCCTTATCAGAAAAGAATGTATTTCTTCCATCTGCTTGTGGTGGTGGTGGCACTTGTGCTATGTGCAAATGCCAGGTGCTTGATGGTGGCGGTGATGTATTGCCTACCGAGTTGAACCACTTAACACGCAAAGAAGCTGCCGATCACTGGCGTTTGGCTTGCCAAGTGAAAGTTCGCGGTGATATGAAGATTAAAGTGCCAGAAGAAATTTTTGGTATCAAAAAGTGGGATTGTACCGTTAAGAGCAATGATAACGTTGCAACTTACATTAAAGAGTTTGTTGTTCAATTGCCAGAAGGCGAGCACCTAGAGTTTGAATCTGGTGGTTATATACAGGTGGATGTACCAGCTATTACCGTGAACTTTAAGAATGACTTGTATGCTATTCCTGACAAGTTCCGTGATGATTACGATAATTACAAAATTTGGGATTTGACCATGAAGAATCCTGAGCCGGTGTTCCGTGCTTACTCTATGGCCAACCACCCAGCAGAAGGTAACATCATCATGTTGAACATTCGTTTGGCAACACCTCCTTTCGACCGTGCCAAAAACGGCTGGATGGATGTAAATCCAGGCATTTGCTCTTCATTTGTGTTCTCTCGTAAACCTGGTGATAAAGTAACTATCTCTGGCCCTTATGGTGAGTTCTTTATTAAGCCTACTGACAAAGAGATGGTTTATATCGGCGGTGGCGCAGGTATGGCTCCATTACGCTCACACATCTTCCACTTGTTCCATACTATGAAGAGCGATCGTAAGGTTTCCTATTGGTACGGTGGTCGTTCAAAGCGTGAATTGTTCTATACTGATCAGTTCCGTGATATTGAGAAAGACTTTCCTAACTTCCAGTACAATGAAGCATTGTCAGAGCCTATGGAGGCTGACAACTGGACGGGTTACCAAGGTTTCATTCACAAGGTGTTGTATGATAACTACTTGAGTAAGCATCCTGAGCCAGAAGAAATTGAGTACTACCTATGTGGCCCACCAATGATGATACAAGCAGTATTGAAAATGCTTGACGATTTGGGAGTACCAGAATCAAATATTGCTTTTGACGATTTCGGAAGCTAAACAAATATAGAAGCCTCGCCTCGAATAACGTGGCGAGGCTTTTTTGTTTTTGTGTCATGGTGAGCGGAGCCGAACCATCCGCAATACAGTAACGAAACGTTAAGTGCAAAACGGGTATTGATATTTAATATTATAGTATTTTGCCACCTACAAAATGGATGGTTCGTAGTTCGACTACGCCCACTATGACATCCGCTCACCATGACACAAGAGGGTGCTATCCCCACAACACTAAACTCAATGAAACACCTTCTCCTCCTTCCAATAATAGCCTTAATATTCGCTTGCAACCAGCCAGCACCCAAAACCATACAAGAGGTAAAGTTGGAGGGCAATACTATGGGCACCACTTATCATATAACCTATCTTGATTCAGCTGGGAATAACTATCAGAAGGAGATTGATTCCGTGTTGGTAGCAGTTAATAATTCCATGTCTACGTATATCCCAACTTCCTTGATATCTCAGTTCAATCAAAGGGATAGTATGAGGCAGTTGGAGGTAGATGAGCACTTTGCTAAGGTATATAACTTATCTCGAAGCGTATATTTTACCACTGATGGCTCTTTTAACCCAACAGTGATGCCATTGGTAAACCTTTTTGGTTTTGGTTTTGAGAAAATGGGCGAAGTGGATTCAGTAACTGTTGATAGCTTATTATCACTACTTCAATTTGACTCTATTATTTTACTTACTGTCGCTCCAGAAACCCCATCACAGAAGTTTATCATTTTTAAGAAAGAGCCACATTTGCAACTTGATTTCTCCGCAGTAGCTAAAGGTTATGGTGTTGATGTGGTTGGTTTGGTATTGGAAAGCAAGGGCATAACCAATTACATGGTTGAGATTGGTGGCGAAGTGCGCGTGCGTGGTATTAACAAAGCAGGTGAAAAGTGGCGCATCGGCATTGATAAGCCTAGTGAAAGCTTAGGTATGGGTCACGAGTTTGAAGCCATTATACAATTAGAAAACGAAAGTATGGCAACTTCTGGCAATTATCGAAACTTTAAAGAGAAAGATGGAGTAAAGTATGTGCATACCATCAACCCAAGAACAGGCTGGCCCGAGATAAATAATACGCTTAGTGTATCGGTAATAGCTAAAGATTGTGCCACTGCAGATGCCTATGCTACGGCTTTTATGGTAATGGGTGTGGACAGTGCATATGAAATAGCCCTAGCAGATACTTTGCTTGAGGCGTATTTTATTTATTCAGGTGCCAATGGCGAGTTGTTGACAAAACAAACTCCTGGTTTGGATAAAAAACTTACTGCTCTGGAACAATTGAATTAAGCAGGCTGCACATCTTCTTGCTTGCAGTCTTCGCCAGGTTTGCGGCCACAAACGGAACATTCGCCAAACTCATTCTTAATCATGGGGTTGTTGGTGGCGCAACTGCCGCGGAAAAACCCATCTTTCACAAAAAACATACGGATACCTATCATTGCTACTGCGGTGCCTAACACTGCTAGGGTTACTATCAAAGTAGGTACAAACATAATTGCTGTCTTTTATGTAGTTTTGGGTATGGTTGAGCGGTTAATCAGCTGATTGATTAATCGGTCAAAATACCTTTTAATTATTTACTATAATTAACAGGCAAAGTTACTTAATGGTTCTAGACTTTTTTAATTTTTGTCATTTTACTACCAATAATTAAATTGGGAATCATCAGCATCATAAATTGCCTTTTGAGCAACTTTTAACTGATAAACCAATTAACAAACCACTCAAAATGCAGGAGAAATTGAAAGCTTTTGAACGTTTACTCAACATAATGGATGACTTGCGCGACAAATGCCCGTGGGATAAGAAGCAGACCTTTCAAACCCTTAGAAACCTAACTATTGAAGAAACCTATGAGCTTGCCGATGCATTGCTGGATGAGGATTTGAAGAACATTAAGGAAGAAATTGGCGATGTAATGCTGCATATGGTTTTTTATGCCAAAATTGGTGAAGAAAAAGGAGCGTTTGATATTGGTACCGTTATCAATGATTTGTGCGATAAGCTGGTTAACCGCCATCCGCATATATATGGTGATGTAATAGCTGCTGACGAGCAAGCGGTGAAAGAAAACTGGGAACAAATAAAATTGAAAGAAGGCAAGAAATCTATATTGTCGGGGGTGCCAAAATCATTACCCGCCATGGTAAAGGCATATAGGTTGCAAGATAAATCGAAACAAGTTGGTTTTGAGTGGGAAAACCGTGAGCAGGTTTGGGATAAGGTTGAAGAGGAGTTGGCTGAACTGAAAGAACATACGATTAAAGGAGATAATGCTGATGCCATAAAGGTTGAGGAGGAGTTTGGCGATTTGTTGTTTTCATTGGTAAATTATTCACGCTTTATTAATGTAGACCCTGAGAGCGCTTTGGAGCGAACCAATAAAAAATTTCAGCACCGGTTTCAATACATCGAAGCAAAGGCTAAAGAACAAGAGCGCGATTTGCGTGATATGACATTAGGTGAGATGGATGCACTGTGGAATGAAGCTAAAACGGTAAGCAGATAAGATGGTTTTTCGTATTGTGGTATATTTTTCACTGCTTTTTATAGCTAATGCTGCCATAGCTGGAGGGTTTCAAGTAGCGTTGCAAGGAGTGAAACAAACCGGAATGGGTGGCACAGGCGTAGCTAATCCATTAGATGCTACTGCTATCTATTTTAATCCGGGAGGATTGTCTTTTACCCAAAAAAACAGTCTTAACCTCAATGCTTGGATTATATTGCCCAAAGCCCAGTTTAGGGAACAAGGCACTAATAACATTTATGATATGAATGCGGGGGCATCGTTCCCTTTTGCGGGCTATTGGAGCTGGAACACTAACCCAAAGCAACGTTGGAAGCTCGGTGTTGGTGTATATACCCCTTATGGCAGTACCGCTGATTGGGGAAATACCTGGGCTGGCCGGTATGTGCTAAATAAGATTCAATTGCGCACCATACATGTACAACCAACGTTTAGCTATAACATAGGTAATATGGTTGGTATTGGTGCAGGTTTCGTATACAGCCGTGGTAGTGTAGAGCAAAGCAGGGTGTTGCCTATAATGCTCAATACAGGTAACGAAGGCCAAGTAAACCTTAGCGGCAAAGCAGGTGGTTATGGGTTTAATGTGGGTGCGTTGGTGCACATTACCCCTAAACTTGATATAGGTGCTTCTTATAAATCATCCATAAAATACAACGCTGATAACGGTAGTGCCAAGTTTACGGTGCCAGATGCCTTTATAGATTCTTTTCCGAATTCGAGCATCAGTACTACGCTGCAAATTCCATGGTCGTTAGATATGGGTATAACTTATCGCCCTGAGCCCAAGTTGGCCATAAATTTGGATGTAAACTTTGTGGGATGGAAGGTGTATGATGAAGTAAATATTGATTTTGCACAAAACACCGCGGTACTTAACGATATTACCTTGCCGCGTAATTTTAAAAATGCAATGACGTTTCGTATCGGAGCGAGCTACGATATAGATAGTTCATTTACCATTCGTTTTGGTACTTATCTCGACTTGAACCCAGTACCAGATGGGTTTGTATCACCTGAAACCCCCGATGCCGATCGTTTTGCCATTACCTTAGGTGGAACCTTGCATAGCGGTAATCGCTTTGATTTGGACGTAAGCTTCACTTATTTGGAGAGTGTAAGGCGCCAAGAGTTGCAAAGTGAGAACTTTGCCAACCTAGGCGGCACTTATAAAGGCAGAGCAATAACTATAGGTGTTGCACTTGCCTTTGATTTAGCTAAAAAGCAGAAGCCCGTAATTATTGAAAACCCTACAGCGCCATGAGGTATTGGTTTGTGATAATAGCATTGCTTGTAGCTGGTTGTGGCAAAGATTTATTGCAACCCGAACCAATAGATAAGGGTGTTTTACCAGTGCGGCCCTATGTAGCAATAGGTGGCTCAGAAACGGCAGGATATGCCGATGGTGCGCTACATTTGCAGGCCCAGCAGTATAGTTACCCCGCATTGATTGCGCAACAATTGCAGCTTGTAGGAGGGGGGGCATTTACACAACCCCTTACCGTTGACTCTGGGGGATACGCCATTGCTAATGGTGAGCTGCTGAGTAAGCTGAATTTGGCTTACCGTGTTGATTGTAACAACGAAGAATCTCTTGTGCCTGTGCGGGGGCCTGTTGATGGCGGTACTTTAGAGAGTTTTACATCTGTTGGTCAATCTGGGCCATATGGAAACTTAGGTGTACCGTTTATTAAAACAGCCGATTTAAACCAGTTAAGCTTAAGCAGCACCAATACCTATTTTCGTAGAATGGGTATAAGCCAAAACACCTTGCTACAAGGCATTGTAAGTCGCAACCCCAAGCTTTATACAATTTGGTTGGGCATGGAAGATATTTTGGGCAGCATCATAAATCAAAGCCCTGAGATAGCGCCAATACAGTTTTTTAATAACCTAACCCCACTGCTTGATAGCCTAGCGGCAGATACTACAGCGGCGGGTTTTATTGCTACCATACCTGATGTAACGGCATTTCCATTTTTTAACACCATTCCGTATAATGCTTTGGAACTTGATCAAGGCTTGGCCGATGTGCTTAACCAGCTATATGCAGGCTCAGGCATGAGCTTTCAAGCTGGGCCTAATCCATTTGTAATTGAAGACCCCAATGCACCAGGAGGTAAGCGCCAAATAAAAGCTACCGAGAAGCTAATGCTTACATTGCCCGTTGATTCGGTAAGGTGTTTGTTTCTAGGCTCATTAACGCCTATTTCGGCACGGTATGTGCTGGATGAAACCGAACTCGATTTTGTTCGATATCAGGTGCTTAACTTCAATATGTTCATTCGTGATTTGGCTGTAGACAAAGGGTTGCATGTGGTAGATATAAACGCATTATACCAAAGGTTACCTTTAGGTATACAGGTAAATGGCATGGAATTGAACGATAAGTTTGTT
Organism: Chitinophagales bacterium; assembly: GCA_018401955.1. Taxonomy (GTDB): domain Bacteria; phylum Bacteroidota; class Bacteroidia; order Chitinophagales; family CAIOSU01; genus CAIOSU01. The sequence goes on from JAGYJT010000013.1 coordinate 36,362, forward strand.
AATGGAGCGTTTTTTTCGTTGGATGGCATTAACCCGAGCAAGCGTGGTGCAGCTTTAATTGCCAATGAGTTTATTAAAGTAATGAATGAAAACTATCGGGCATCCATACCATTAGTATCAGTGGTGGCAGTACCTGGTATTAAGTTTCCGTAAATTTATCCTTACACTAGCAACTACTCGGTAAATTTGGATCGGTATCTAAAAATATTCCTCAGTTTGTTAATCGGCTTTTTGCTGATACTGTTGGCTACGCTTTTGATGGATTGGCGTGGGCTGTGGAATGTGAATATTGGCAGGATAGCAACCGAAGCTGAGGCAAAAATTAGAGTTTGGGAAGACGACTATTACCAACTGGTAAATGATCAAGAGGTACTACAAGATATATTACTTAAAGGTTTTGAAACGGAGCATCTTGATGAGATAAGCAGCAAACCATTTGAGTTTTTGGTATACTCAGATGACTATCTGGTGTTTTGGAGTAAAAATGACGCCATACCACCCGCATTTTTAGCCCGCGCTCTTCAAGAAGGTACCAGTTTCTTAAAGCAACAAAGTAGTTACTACCAAATATTAAAATCTACACGGATAATTAATGGAGCTAAGTATTATGTAATCGGTATGATACCGGTGCGCACTTACTACCCGGTGCAAAACGAGTATCTTACCGACCAGTTTAACCCAGCCCTTGACCTCCCGCCATACGTATTACTTGAACTAGAGAATTTGCCTGATGCCGTATCGGTTAACAACAGGCAAGGCGAAGCATTATTCTATTTGCGGGCTGATATGTTTCAGTATAACAAGATGCCCAATGAACTGTTGGCTTTAATGCAGTTTTTGATGCTGTTAATATTGCTGGCGGCCTCAAACGTGCTTGCTTATGTGGTAGTAAAAAATGGCAAGGTTTGGCCCGGAGTGGCTCTTTTAGTAGCTATACTAGTGCTTATAAGGACTATCATGATTATGTTTGACTTGCCAAGAGAATTTAGCAAGTTGGCCCTATTTGACCCGCAGTATTACGCTTCATCCAACCTCAATAAATCTTTGGGCGATTTGCTGCTCAACATTTTGTTCCTTTTCAACATGGCTTGGTTTCTCTATCGGTTTGCCCCATTTCGCAAGCTCGATTTTAAATCGCCTACTGCCAATAAAATAATCGCTTTTGCCAGCTTTTTGGCGCTTTTCCTGTTTGCCCACTGGATAGGCCAGCTCTTTAACAGCCTCATGCTCAATTCGCGCATACCTTTTGATTTAAACAACTTTCTTACCCTTACCAAGTATAGTCTTCTTGGTATGTTGGGTATAAGCATATTGTTATTGAGCTACTATTTGCTTACGTATAAGTTCGTTCGTTACATTAGTAGGTTCCAGTTTAGGTTACGGTTTCATGCAGCATTGCTGAGCTTTTCGGCCGTGGTATATTTGACGGTGCTTTACGCCATCGGCGAAAATTGGGTGCTTTTGGTTTCGGTGCCATGGGTAACCGTTTATTTGTTGTTTATGCTTTGGCAGGTAGCTCGCCGGCGCAATTTAACGAGCTTTACCAACCTTACGCTACTCATCATTTTCTTCGCGGTTTTTTCGTCGGTGCATATGTACCAGTATAATCAAATGCGCGAACTGGAGCAACGTAAAAGCAGTGCCCGTAAGCTGGCCGACCAAAGAGACCGTATTACCGAGTATCTGTTTTTGGATGTGCAAAAGCGCATATTTGAAGACGAGTTTGTTAAAAACTACTTCCTTACACCGTTTATCTCTACAAAAGATATCGTAAAGCGTATTCGCACTATTTATTTTAGCGGCTACTTTAATAAATACGACATCAGTATTTACCTGATTAATAAGCAAGGCGACTTGATATTGGGCGAAGACGACTCCTTTTTTGATTTGTTGGATGAAAATGCTGAGTTGACACCGCCCAGCGATTACCTTTATTTTATTCCCAAAACCGGCGGTAGCTACACCTATTTGTGTAACCTCCCAATCCTTTACAAAAACAAGTTTATCGGTACCATCATCATCGAGATGAACCCAAAAAGCTATGCAAAAACAAATTTATACCCTGAGCTTTTGCTTGAAGAGAAGATAAAATTGCCTGATGAAAACGACCTGTACAGTAGTGCCGTTTATGAGTTTGGCAACTTGATAAGCAAAGATGGAAGTTTTGCATACAGCTATGAGTTTGATTTTCCTGCTGAGCAAGATTTAGATGAAGAGTATTTCCACACGGTACGCAACGGTATAAGCCACTTGGCTTACTATGCCGGTAATGATAAGTGGGTAATTATCTCTAAACCTAGTGAAGGTTGGCTTGAGCCGGTTACCTTGTTCTCTTACTTGTTTGTGCTGTACTTGTTTTTCGCATTTATGGTATTGCTTATTCGCATTATTATAAGGCTTTACAATAAACAAACTACTTGGAACGGGTTGCTAGACCTATCGTTTAAGGATAAGATACAATACTCCATGATTGCCATGTTGGTATTTAGTTTTCTAACTATCGGTTTTGTAACGGTGTTGCACTTTAGGGGTGAATATGATTTTGACCACATGGATAGGTTAATACGCAAGCAAAACGCCATTAAAGCCTCTATAGAGTACAGCCTTAGGCAAAACGAAGACTTTTTGCTGATTAGGGATTTTCGTTCTACCCAAAACATGAATGAAAGACCATCAGACTTGCCTACCTTGGCCGACATACATAACATGGATATCAACATCTATGACCTGGGTGGTAACTTGGTAAATACTTCTCAGCCTGATATCTTTGAAAAAGGACTTTTATCCGATATTATCAATCCTTTAGCCTTTAAAGAGCTATCCGTTAGCAAACGCTCGCAGGTGCTGCAAACTGAAACTATCGGGGCCTTAAAGTACCTTGCCGTATACGTTCCATTACGTAACCTTAATGGCGAACTGGTGGCTTACCTTAACCTTCCGTACTTTGCAAGGGAGAAAGAGCTTCAAGGCGAAATATCATCCTTTTTGGTAGCCTTGGTTAATGTGTATGTGCTGTTGTTAATTGCTGCTGGCTCTATCGCTTATTTGCTATCCAATTCCATTACCTACCCGCTATCTGCCATAAGTGAAAAGATAAAGCAAACCCAACTAGGGCGCAAAAACGAACCCATTGAGTGGAAAAACAATGATGAAATTGGCAAGCTGGTGCAAGAGTACAACAAAATGATAGGGGAGTTGCAACAAAGTGCTGACCTGCTAGCCCGCTCAGAAAGGGAGAGCGCTTGGCGCGAAATGGCGAAGCAGATTGCGCATGAGATAAAGAACCCACTTACACCCATGAAACTGAGTATACAGCACCTACAGCGTGCCATGGCCGATGGTAGACCTAATGTAGATGTATTGGCACAGCGGGTAATGGCCACTATGATTGAGCAGATTGATAGCCTTTCGCACATTGCATCTGAGTTTTCTTCTTTTGCCAAAATGCCTACTGCGCAAAACGAGGTTTTTGATTTGGCGGAGGTAGTAGCATCGGTAGCGGACTTGTTTAGAGAGGAACAAAATATAACTATTGACCATCAGCAAGCTGAACCAATATGGGTATATGCCGATAAAAATCAGTTGTTGCGGGTGTTTAACAATTTGGTTAAAAATGCCGTGCAAGCCATACCTGATGATAGGGGAGGAACTGTTGCAATAGGCGCAATGCGCGAGAACCATTATGTTACCGTATGGGTTAAAGATAACGGGGTTGGAATTGCTGAGGACCAACGGAGTAGGGTGTTTGTGCCCAATTTTACAACCAAAAGCTCAGGTACGGGCCTTGGGTTAGCAATGAGCAAGCAGATAGTGGAAAATGCTGGCGGGGAAGTTTGGTTTGATAGCGAATTGAACATGGGTACCACCTTTTTTGTTAAATTACCACTTCATAAATAGTAAATGCCATATGCCAACCAATAAATACATCAGTCCGCCAATGGTATTTTATGTAGTGGTTTTCTACATATTTGCCAGCTACATGTGGTGGTCATTTTTGTTGGCAGATAAAAATGCGGTGGCCTTTGAGATGCGAGAGCAAAAGGAGCAATTGTTGTATAATATCGAAAACGAGCTGCCGCTGGATGATGAAACCTACTTTAATACAGACCGTTACCTTGAGCTGGATAAAAAATTTAACAGGCAAAAATGGATGATACGCAGTGAGGGTTTGGTGTTTATGCTATTGCTTGCATTAGGTGCATGGCAGTTGATGCGCACCTTTAGTAAAGAGATAGCCTTGGCTAGACAACAAAATAACTTTTTACTAAGTATTACACACGAGTTAAAATCGCCGATGGCATCTATTAAGCTATCACTTCAAACCATTACTAGGCGAGGTGGGTTAGAGGAAAAATTCAATAAGCTAGCTACCAATGCCGTTAGCGATGTAGATAGGCTAGAAACTTTGGTAGACAATATACTACTTGCGGCCAAAATTGAGGCGAAATCATACCCATATAATTTTGATGAGTTAAATCTTTCTGCTTTTGTAAACGAACTGGTAGCAAAGGCTCAAGCATATTATGGCGAAGAATGGAAATTTGAGACCCACATACGGCCCAACGTATGGATGAAAATGGATCCTGTTTCATTTGCTTCGGCGATATGGAATTTGTTGGAAAACTCCGTTAAGTACAGTGGCAGTAATAAGTTGATAGTTATAAGCCTATCGTTAAGCGAAGGTATGGCGCAAATTTCGGTTGCTGATAATGGTATCGGAATATCCGGCAGCGAAAAGCGGCGGGTGTTTGATAAGTTTTACAGAGTAGGTAATGAACTAACTCGCACGGCTAAAGGCACTGGCCTAGGTTTGTTTATCGTTAAGCGTGTTTCAAACAATCATAAAGGTGATGTTACCGTGCAGGATAACTCACCGACAGGATCGAAGTTTGTAATTAAAGTACCAGCTTGGCTTACGGTTGACAAAAGCCTCTCGTCGGAACCTAAATTTAAAGAGCCAGCTTAATGTATGGCATACAAATACCGGCTGCCATGTTTTGGAGTGGAGGCAAGGACAGTGCCATGGCTTTATACAAGGTGCTGGATGCGGGCCAATACCAAGTGAGGTGCTTGATAGTTACCATTAATAATGAGCTAGAGCGAGTGAGTATGCATGGGGTGCGCACAGAACTGATAGAGAGACAGGCTGAAGCCATGAACATTCCGGTGCATTGGATGCCGGTACCATCATCAACTAACCATAATGCTTATGAAAAAGCCTTGGCTGAAACGTTAGAATGGCTCAAATCTCAAGGAATTGAGCATGTGATATTTGGCGATATCTTTTTAGAAGACTTAAGGCAGTATCGTGATCGGTTTTTGGCAGACGCAGCAATGGCAGGTGTTTATCCGCTATGGAAAGAGGATACTGGTATATTGGCAAAACATGTAACAGAAGTAGGCATTAATACTATGCTAGTGTGCGTTGATGGCAGTAAGCTTTCAAACTCATTTGCTGGCCGTGTGTTTAACGAGCAGCTATTAAGGGACCTTCCACCCAAAGTAGACCCGTGTGGTGAGAATGGTGAGTTCCATACGTTTGTATTTGATGCCCCTTATTTTAAGGCGCCTATTGCCATTACCAAGGGAGCATTGGTAGCTAAAAAATATGCAGGCTCTGAGTACGAGTTCTGGTTTCTGGACATAATGTAAGGTCAAGTGTCAGTAGCTCAAAATCAAAAAGCCCTTTGCGAAACTCGCAAAGGGCTTTTTATATAATGTACAGTAAAGCTTACGCTTTTGCTGCAGGAGTAAAACGTTTCTCGGCGATACGTGCTTTTTTACCGCTCAATTTGCGTTGGTAGAAGATACGTGCGCGACGTACTTTACCATACTTGTTCACTTCAATTTTCTCGATGTTTGGAGAAAAAGTAGGGAATACACGCTCAACACCTACACCGTTACTAATTTTACGTACTGTAAAAGTGGCAGTGGTACCAGTACCGCGACGTTGGATAACGTCACCACGGAATGGCTGCACGCGCTCTTTCTCGCCTTCTATGATTTTATAATATACAGTGATGTTGTCACCAGCTTTAAAATCAACGTGATTCTTTCCCGGTACAAGTTCTTGTGTGATTTCTCTAATCAGGTCCATGGCCTTATGTTATTCTAGATTTTTAAAACGTGACTGCAAAGATAATGCTTTTTACGTTTCAAACTAATTTATTTCATCAGTTAGTAGGTCGGGGCGACGATTTTTTGTTCTTTCCACAGCCTTTTCGTGTCTCCACAGTTCTATTTGCTTGGTATTGCCGCTTAACAACACATCTGGAATGGCATGTCCATTATAGTCTGCAGGCCGCGTATATACGGGTGGTGCAAGCAGTCCATCTTGAAAAGAGTCAAACAATGCCGAGGTTTCGTCGTTTAGCACACCGGGTAGCAACCGCCCAATACTATCAACTAAAATTGCGGCAGCTAATTCTCCGCCCGAGAGAACATAGTCGCCCACCGAAATTTCTTTGGTAATGTATATTTCCCTTACACGTTCATCTACCCCTTTATAATGCCCACATAGTATAATCAGGTTTCCCTTCATTGATAAGCTATTGCAAATCTGTTGGTTTAGGGTAACACCATCCGGGGTCATGTATATTATTTCGTCGTATAGTCGCTCACTCTTTAAATGCTCAATGCAGCGGGCTATAGGCTCAATGGTCATTACCATACCGGCACCGCCACCAAATTGGTAGTCATCTACCTTTTTGTGCTTATCGGTGCTATAGTCCCTTATATCATGCACATGCACTTCAAGCAAGCCCTTTTCTTGGGCACGCTTCATAATGGAGTGCGAGAAAGGGCTTTCCAGCAATCCGGGCAATACGGTAAGTACGTCGATGCGCATGGGTGATGAGTTCAACATTAAAAACTAAAGATTTGAAATGTAGTGCAGGGCAATTTGAAGTTTTGAATTTCCACTTACTTTTCAAACTCTTTAAGTGTAGTGGCGATGATGTCAATACATTCGCGCAGCTGCTCTTCGTTCATTACCAATGGTGGTGCAAAGCGTATCTTATCACCATGGGTAGGCTTTGCCAGTAAGCCATTGTCGCGCAAGCGTAGGCAAATATTCCAGCCTAGCTCCATGTCGTTGGTATCTAGTACTATCGCATTTAACAAACCCTTGCCACGTACTATTTTAATAAGTGGGCTATTGAGCGCACGCAATTCTTTACGGAGTATTTTGCCGAGGTATTGCGCATTTTCGGCCAGTTTTTCTTCTTTAATTACTTCCAGTGCGGCCATGGCAACTTTGGCTGCCAAAGGGTTGCCTCCGAAAGTAGAACCATGCTGCCCAGGCTTTATTACGTTCATTATCTCATCATCGGCCAATACTGCCGATACGGATAAACGCCACCGCTAATGGCCTTACCTAAAATAACCACATCTTGGGCGTACGCCCTCATGGTCGCAAGCTAACAGCTTACCTGTGCGGGCAATGCCCGTTTGTACCCATCTGCAATAAACAATACATTGGCTGCTTTACATAGCTCGTAAGCATTGGCTAAGTATCCATCGCTAGGCACATATACACCCGCTTCGCCTTGTATGGGCTCAACTAAAAAGCCAGCAACATTTGGGTCAGTAGGCTTCTTTAAGTGCAGGTATATCATCATAAGGTATCATCTCGAAGCCAGGCGTATATGGGCCGAAGTTTTCCGTGCATCTGGGTCGTTGCTAAACGATACTATGGTAGTGGTTCTGCCATGAAAGTTGTGCTCGCATACTATTATCTTAGCGGCTTTTTAGCAATACCTTTTTCTCGTAAGCCCATTTACGGGTAATCTTTATGGCAGTTTCAACAGCTTCGGCACCGGTATTCATCGGCAATACCTTGTCGTCAAAGTATAGTGCATATATTGCTCATACTCACCTAACGAGTCGTTGTAGAATGCACGAGAAGTAAGCGTCAGTTTTTGTGCTTGGTTTACCAGTGCATTTACAATTTTGGGGTGGCAGTGCCCTTGGTTTACTGCCGAGTATGCTGATAAAAATCATAATAACGTTTGCCATCAACATCCCATACAAACACACCTTCGCCTTTTGACAATACTACTGGCGGGGGTGGTAATTGTGGGCGCCGTATCAGTCTTCAGTTCCATCAATTCTTGTGCGCGTGTTCCGGTAATAGGCATACATTCAAATTTTAAGTGCGTAAATGTTACACAACCACATTGAGTTGCAATGATGTTTGCAAAGGTAACATTAGTGAGGCTAAAGAAGTGCCAATGTTGCCTACTTAAATAGGTTACTTTTGCTGGCTTAAGGCCCAGTTAAGGTTGTTTTTGCTAATGGATAATCTGGTTTATACTGCAAAGCCTTATTGCATGCAGCTACGGCTAAATCCCATTGTTTTTAGTTCGTTATGGGCTGACATATATTATTGTATGCCTCGGCATAGCCTGGTTTATACTCCAAAGATTTATAAGCAGCACTAATACATTCTTCAAATGCCCCGATGTTGTAGTAAGCAAGGCTAAGGTTAAGGTAACTCGGCACTTGGGTCGGCTTCGGCTAATGCTTTTGCACTGGCAATAATTTGATTGTCACTCTTCGAGCTATTTAAATAGGCAAAGGTGCGCTCATCGTTTGGCAATAATTGTAAGGTCTCGTTTGCTAGTTTACGTAATTCTTCGCTTTCGTTTTGCTCAGGTGCAACTGCATCAGCGAGTAGCGAGCGTTACGGTGGGCCGGGCTCATCTGTATAGTGCGTTTAAACTGGGCCTTAGCCTCGCCATACTGTTTTTTGCGTTGTAACCAATTGCCATAATGGTAGTGCACCTCAGGGAACATATCGCCAACTACTAGCGCATATTTGTAATGTTTTTGGGCATTATCTGGTTGGCCTAAGCCCGTACACACTATGCCTAGGTTAATGTGCAGGTAAGCATAATCGGGGTTGTACTGCAGGTGCGGTTTGGTAGTTCCTCTAGGGCCTTGGTGTACTCGCCACGGCCCATCAACACCAAGCCATAGTTCATCCACCCACGACCGTTCTTTGGGCTTTTTATGGTTACATCTTTCCATAGCGTTTCATGACTTTGCCATACCTCGCAACGCAGGTAGGTACCATAAGCATAGCCAGTAAAAAGCACCAGGCAGCCAACCAAAGTTGCTTTGGCGGCAGTGGGGAAGGGGTTCTTTTTGGTGATTGTAGACATTACCCATTGCGCTGCTGGCCAACCTACGGCCAATATTAAACCTACAAAGGGAAAGTACATCCTATGGTCGTTCATTACCTCTGATAGCGGGATGACACTGGATGTAGGAATCAATGCCAAGAAAAACCATAATATACCAAATGTTACGGGGCGCATACTGCGGTACGCCGAGGCAGTAAAGGCAATGGTTACCATAACTATCAAAAACAATAATCCACCATAAACCCTCATGTCGCTCAGGTCGGCAAAAGCTTTAAGGTCGGTATCTGCGGTAAGTTGTGTAGGCAAAAACAGCATTTTGAAGTAATGCCATATTACATAGGGCTGCGTAATAAGATAATTATAAGTAGAGGTTCCGCCAGGTATCCATTGCGGCTCCATTTGGCGGGTAAGTAAAAACCCTCCAGCACCAATTGCCCCAGTTGCAAGTATGTGCATCCATCCCGATTGGTTTTTTTTGCCAAAGGCGGTATGTAGTTGCATTACTGCAATTTCCCACTCAAACAACATGATGTAAACGCCCAATATAGGCACAAACATCACGGCCGTTGGTTTGGCTAATATGCCCAAAAACATAGGAATAAGGTACAGAAAGTACTTGCGCCCGATACCACCGTTGATAAAAATGAGCATAGCTGCTACCACACCTACTGTGGAGAAAATATCGCTTCGGGCAATTATGTAGTTTACCGTTTCGGCATTTACAGTGTGCACGGCATACCAACCGGCAAACAAAATAGAGATTAACAAATTCCACGGGTGCACCCTTACCTTGTCAAGTATTTTTTTGAACAAGAAAACCATTAAAACTATTTGCAATAGAAACCAGCTAAAGTTGGTAATGTGGTATGGCGTTGTTATCAAACCATTGCCCCAGAAGGTTTTGCCAGCCCAGTAGTCAATTGCTAGGGTGGTAGTTACTAGGGGCCTGTAGCTTTGGTTGGTGGTTAATGAACTGAAGGTTTGCGCATCGGTAAAAAATAGTGGGATATTGCCTAAATCTTGAATAAATACATTGTTTTCGATTGTGTGGGAATCATCAAATTGGAAGGAATTGTCAAAATGACGTGAATATGCCCCAAGCACCAGGACCAGAATAATCGCGCTGACTAAAATATTAACCCAAACTGGAGGTTTCATTCCTATCTGTTTTTGTAATTTTGTACCGAAAGGGAAATAAGTACAATTAATTGTTGCTACTTACAACCTTACGGGCTTTGATTAACTCTTAAAACTGCAACAATTTGCTGTTTTAAGGGTTTTACCATTTCCCGATTGCCCAAAAATACATAAGATAAAGTTGCTGTTGTAACCAAAGTTAAAATCATTACTCCCTAGAATGCCTCCTTTAATATCTTTCCTTTTTCGTTTGCCGTTTAGTATTGCGGTGGTGGCAATTACGTTTGCCTTTATCGCAATACCTCAAATGGTAAATGCCCAGGGAAAAAATACCATAAGCGGATATGTGAAAGATGGAAGTAATGGCGAGAGTCTTTTTTCGGCAACGGTGCAGGTTAAAGAAACCGGATTGGGTACTACTACCAATGAGTATGGTTTTTATTCCATTACGCTACCCGCTGGTGTCTATCACTTAGTGTTTTCTTATTTGGGCTTTGATAATACCGAAAAAACCGTTGATATAACCAAAGAAAACCAGCGGGTTAATATTGAGCTGGGCACCTCATCTATAACTACTGATGTGGTTGAGATTACAGGCAAGCGCCGGGATGCCAATGTGCAAAGCTCAGATATGGGCAAGGTAGAAATGACTATGGAAGAGGTAAAGCAATTACCGGCCTTGCTTGGTGAGGTTGATGTAATGCGCACGCTACAATTAATGCCTGGCGTAATGTCAGCAGGTGAAGGTAACTCTGGGTTTTATGTGCGTGGTGGCGGTCCCGATCAAAACCTAGTGTTGTTGGATGATGCCGTGGTTTACAATACCGGTCACTTGTTTGGTTTCTTTTCGGTGTTTAATGCAGATGCGATAAAAAATACCACCTTGATAAAAGGGGGCATGCCGGCGCAGTATGGTGGTCGCCTATCTTCCGTAATCGATTTGGGGATGAAAGAAGGCAACATGAAAAAGTACCAGATAGATGGCGGCATTGGGTTAATTGCCTCGCGACTTACGGTACAAGGGCCCATTAAAAAAGACAAAGCCTCGTTTATTGTTTCTGGCAGAAGAACATACATTGACCTTATAACCAAGCCAATATTAAAAAACGTGGAGGATGGCGCCTACGATGGAAATGCCTACTACTTTTACGACGTTAACTTGAAACTTAACTATAAGTTTAGTGATAAAGATCGTTTGTATGCCAGTGGCTATTTTGGTAGAGATGTGTTTGTGTTTAAAGATAACGAGGGCTCATTTAATGCAGAGATACCTTGGGGCAACAGTACTGCAACCCTGCGCTGGAACCACCTGTTTAGCGATAGGTTGTTTATGAACGTTACCACCATTTACAACGATTACAACTTTGCTCTTAAATCTAGCTTTCAAGATGTGGAGTTTAGTTTAAGCTCGGGTATAATGGATGCCTCAGCTAAAATGGATTTTGATTTTAGGCCCAACCAAAAGAACCTTATAAAATTCGGGGCTATTTATACCTACCATATTTTTACGCCTTATACCACTAGCGGGGTGTTTGGTGATGTAGAGATTGAGTCAGACGACTTATCGCAGAAACATGCTCATGAAGCGGCAATATACATTCAAGATGAGATAGATATCAGTACCAAGTTCAGAATCAACATTGGTATACGAGGCTCTTTGTTTAGCCACGTAGGGCCATTGGAACGGAAGATATTTGATGAAAATGGCTCAATAGTAGATACCCTGAGGTATGATAGGAATGAAAATATTGCAACATACGTGCGGGCAGAACCTAGATTTAATATGCGTTACCTTATTGATGAGGTATCATCGATTAAAGCGGGCGTAACCGTTAATAATCAATTTATACATCTGGTAAGTAGCAGTACTACCACTTTACCCACCGACCTTTGGGTGCCAAGTACCCAAAAAGTTAAACCCCAATTGGGTATACAATATAGTGTAGGTTATTTCCGCAATTTTAAAAATAACATGTTCGAAACCTCTGTTGAGGTGTATTATAAAGACATGTATAACCAGATTGAGTACGGTGAGAGTTTTACACCCGAGTTTAATACCGATATTGAAGATGGATTTGTATTTGGCCGTGGTACATCATACGGAGCCGAATTCTTCTTTAAGAAAACCCAAGGAAAGTTGAATGGCTGGGTAGGTTATACCTTAGCATGGACCACCCGTCAGTTTCCTGACATTAATGACGGTGAGCGCTTTGCCGCTAAATTTGATCGCCGCCACGATTTATCTATTGTGGTAATGTATGAGCCTAATAAAAAATGGCGCTTGGCAACAACGTTTGTTTATGGCACTGGGCAAGCAACCACTTTACCTATCGGTAGGTACTTTATCGACGGAAAAATTGTGAATGAATATGGCGAGCGCAATAGCTATCGCATGGCACCATACCACCGTATGGATATTTCGGCTACCTACATTTTCCCGAAAACTAAATTCTATTCTGATATTACCATGTCGGTTTATAACGTTTACAATCGTATGAACCCATACTTTATCTACTATGACGTGGATGGCGACATATCTTCTGGAAACTTAGAAGTGCAAGCCAAGCAGTCTTCATTGTTTCCAGTATTACCTTCACTTACCTGGAATTTTAAGTTTTGATGAAACGTAACTTTACATACAGCCTGCTATGCTTTGCCGCGTTATTCTATGTATCGTGCAACCAGATAATTGATGTAGATCTTCCATCACCCGAAAATTCAATTGTGGTGGAGGGCTCGATTGAAAACGGGGTGCCCCCAGTTTTGTTACTTACTCGCAATACACCTTTTTTTGGCGGCCTTGATTTGAATGATATTTCCCAATATTTTGTAAATGGGGCATTTGTGCAAGTTTACAACGATAACGATACGGTGCAGCTGGTTGAAATTTGTGTGCAAGACTTACCTGCAAACTTACAAGCACAGGCAGCAGCCGCTTTTGGGTTTAACTTTAATGACCCCTCGGCAGAAATACCCAACGTTTGTATATATACAGTACCAAACATAATCAGTTATTACCTGGGCGATACCACTGGTGTTTTTGTAGGTGAGCTGCTTACTACTTATCATTTGCGTATTGAAGTTGAAGGCCAAGTTTTAACGGCTAGTACCTACATACCCGGGCAGCTTGATTTTACGCTTGGTACCCGGCCACACGATGATGTTACCAAAGATTCATTGATAACGGTACAGGTTACTTATAACGACCCAGATACTTCAGGTAATTTTCTTAGGTATTTTACCAAAAGAAACGATGAGCCATTTTATACTGCATTGAGTGGGTCGGTATATGACGATAACCTTATTAATGGACAAACGGTTACCCTCCCGGTTGAGCGCGGACAACCTGAATCAGAGAATATTGACTTTGAAGTGTATGGCTATTTTTGGAAAGGGGATACCGTGCAAGTAAAATTCAGTGCCATTTCTAAAGCCCATTATGATTTTTGGAGAACCCTTGAAGGCGATGGTGGAGATAGCCCTTTTAGCTCACCGGTAAGAATAGAGACCAATATCAATGGTGGTTTGGGTGTTTGGGGTGGCTACGGCAGTAGGGTAGTTACCATAATTATACCTGAATAAGGAGTTTACAACCTTATCCACGTTATGTTGATGACTATTGGTTTTAATCAGCTTTTTTCCGGCTTGATATTATTACTTTAGCAACTTAGTTGAAACCAAACCCAATCTGTTCAATGTTTGAACTTTGAAGCGGTTTAGGTGGTTAAACCATTGATGAAATAAGTTACCATGAGCGACGCTAGTATAGAGAAAGTAAAATGTTTGATTATCGGTTCGGGCCCTGCGGGCTACACCGCGGCTATTTATGCTGCACGTGCAAACCTTAATCCGGTAATATATCAAGGCCTTCAGCCAGGTGGCCAATTAATGATTACTACGGAGGTAGAAAACTTCCCTGGATACCCAAAAGGAGTTGAAGGGCCAGCTATGATGGCAGACCTAGAAGCACAAGCTGCGAGGATGGGCACTGATGTGCGCTTTGGTATGGTTACTGAGGTTGATTTTAAAAGCGAACCGAAAAGAGTAGTGGTTGATGGAAATAAAACCATTGAAGCCGATGCCGTAATTTTATCTACTGGTGCATCTGCTAAATGGTTGGGTATTGAAAGTGAACAACGATTGAATGGCCATGGCGTATCTGCCTGTGCGGTTTGCGATGGTTTTTTCTACCGTGGGCAAGATGTTGCCATAGTGGGTGCTGGTGATACCGCTTGTGAAGAGGCATTGTACCTTTCAAAGCTTTGTAAATCGGTGCACATGTTGGTGCGTAGGGACGAAATGCGTGCCTCTAAGATTATGCAAGAGCGGGTATTTAAAACCAAAAACATCACGGTGTATTGGGATACCGAAACCGATGAGATTTTAGGTGATGCTACAAATGGTGTAACTGGGGTAAGAACCAGAAATCGTTTAACTGGTGAAACAGCGGAAATTGCTGTTACTGGTTTCTTTGTAGCTATCGGTCATACGCCAAACTCTGAAATTTTCAAAGGGCAGATTGATATGGATGAGCAAGGTTACGTTTTGGTTGAAACGGGTTCTACTCGAACCAATGTGGAGGGCGTGTTTGCTTGTGGCGATTTGATGGATAAAATTTATCGCCAAGCAGTTACTGCTGCAGGTACAGGATGTATGGCCGCACTAGATGCTGAGCGCTATCTTGCCGATAAGGAATTGGAGTTGGAAAGCCAAGAGCAATAATGTTCGTGCTTGCTACTTTTCACTAATGGCAAAAGTATGCATTTCAAAATAATAGCAAATGAAGTTAAATCTTTTGGCCGTTGGGGTGCACCCAGATGATGTTGAGTTGGGTTGTGGTGGCACCATACTTTCGCACCTTCAAATGGGCCATAAGGTGGGCATAATTGACCTTACCCAGGGTGAACTAGGAAGCAGGGGCAGTGGCCCATTGCGCCTGCAGGAAGCCGAAGAGGCAGGTGAAATATTGGGTGTGCAGGCCCGCGAAAACCTGGGCTTGGCTGATGGTTTCTTTGAGAATAATAAAGAGAGCCAGCTTAAAGTAATACAAGCTATTCGCAAATATCAGCCCGACATTATTTTGTGCAATGCGCCTAGTGATAGGCATCCTGACCATGGGCGCGCTGCTAAGTTGGTGGCAGATGCTGCTTTTTTATCAGGTTTGTTGCGAATCGAGACCTTTGACGAAAACGGGAATACACAAGCCCATTGGCGCCCCCAAGTAGTATACCACTATATACAGGCTATATTTATTAAGCCCGATTTGGTGGTGGATATTAGTGAGTTTATGGATAAAAAAATGGACTCGGTGCTGGCCTATCGCTCACAATTTTATAACCCCAGCTCAAGCGAGCCCGATACTTTTATATCGTCTCCAGAGTTCTTAGAAATGGTTAAAGCCCGTTCCATTGAGTTTGGAACTATTATAGGGGCAAGGTATGGCGAGGGTTTTATTGCCAATAGGTATGTGGGGGTAAAAAATCTGTTTGATTTAATGTAACTGTTAGTGAAGTTTCTCGCCGCGCTCTAGCATTTCTACAAATTCTCTAATTTTTCGTTCGCGGGTTTTGGCTTTCTTTACGCTATTTATGCGGTAATATAAGGCATACCTATTGGTTTTGTTAAGCGTTTCGTAAAAGGCTTTAGCTTTTTCGTTTTTAGCCAATGCCTTTAAAAAGTTCTCGGGCATTTCAGCAGTGCTCGATGAGGCATAGGCCTTGGCCCACCTTCCATCTGCTTTTGCATCGTCTACGGTTTTTTGCCCAGCTGGGCGCATCATGCCCTCTTTGGTAAGGCGCTCTATATGGTTCACGTTTACCTTGCTCCAAACACTTTTCGGGCCACGCATAGTAAACTTTTGCAACCACGATTCAGCATCGTACTTATTCTTTTGCCCATCAATCCAACCAAAGCACAGACCTACTTCCACTGCCTCTTGGTAGGTAATGGTAGGTACATCAGAGCCCTTTTTAAAGATGCGCAGCCAAATACCAGGATGGTCTTTATGGTTTATTTCCAGCCACGCTTCAAATGCTGCTCTCGTTTCAAAAGCTATAATGGGTTGCTCGGGTTTAGGGGCTTTGGTCTCCATTAATGTTTTATAAGCTTTTGTATGCCTTTCAGGCCATAGCTGCTTACCGAAATAAAGTACACGCCACTAGGCAATGTCTCTAGTTTCAGGGTATATTCACCCGAGAGAATTTGAGGGTTGCTTATTTCTTTAACCACCACCCCCGTTGCGTTCAAAATCAGAATCTTGTCTGCCTTTTTAAGGCCAGACAGCGTTATTTGATCGCTGGTAGGATTGGGGTACAGTTCGAAAGTTAGCGTGTTTACGATTTTTATACTACTTCCAAATGTGAAGGGTATATCTACACTTTCGCATAAGGTTTTTACCCCGCACTGTGTGTATGCATAAATACAAAGGTCAAAAAACACGGAGCAAAGAACAGGGTCTGCTGTAGTGCAAGCAAATGAAACACTATCCGTAAGGTTGAAATTTTGAGTGTTAAGTATAGTGGTAGTATCGTTGTCAATCACCACAACTACTGAGTCGGCAAAAGGTGCATCAATGTTAAGCTCAACCATGCTAGGGTTGCCCAGTGTATCTAAAATTGTAACGGTGTAACTTATGTTGCTTGGTGCTGGCACCAAATTAATCCTGAGGGTGTCAGTTACAATAGTACCGTTATTATCTGTTACGCTTACTGTATAAGTTATTGAATCGGTAAGGGTTGATTGTACCACAGGGTTTGGGCACGTTGTACAGCTTAAATTACTACTTGGGCTCCATGAATAGTTATACGGAAGTACCCCTCCAGAAGTAACAGGGTTAATTGTTATTGAGTCGCCATTGCATAAGTCAATATCTTGCCCAGCATCTATTTGAAGCAAACCCAAGTAGTTAGGGTTTTGTAAACGAATGATGGTGTGGGTATTTGGGGTATTGTTTCCATAGGTTTCGCCATTTGTAGCTAAATACACAGCACCATCTGGTCCAAAACAAATGTCGCGAAGACGGCCCCATTGGTTTACAAAATAGCTGGTTTCTGATGTAATACTATCGCCTGTGGCATTAAGGGTTAGCCTAATGATTCGTTTGTTTTTAAGTACGGATACCAGCAATGTACCATTCCATTCTGGTATTGAAGGGTGGTTGTAATATATTAAATCGGATGGAGCAATCGTTGGTGTCCAATTGTAAATAGATTCGACCACGTTTGAGTCATTGCAAAAAGCTATTTCTGCAGTAGTATTACAAAGTCCCGCTACATTGGGCCAGCCATAATTTCGAGACTGTTGTATAATGTTTATTTCATCATCAGTATTGGGCCCATGTTCGCTACTGTACAGTATACCCGTTGGTCCAAAAACCAACCCTTGGGCGTTACGATGGCCCCAACTCCAAACAGGGCTGCCCGCTATAGGATTGTCTGACGGAATGGTGCCATCTGTATTAAATCGAAGCACCTTACCGCTCAAATTGGTAATGTTTTGTGCGTTTGGTTGAATTTGGGCATCACCAGTAGTCATATATAATTTATCATCTGGACCAAAAACAAGTCGCGAACCATTGTGCGTACTGCTCCCTAAAATGTCTTCGATAAGAGTAAAAGGATTGATAAGGGTATCGGTGGTATATTCATACTTAACCAATTTTTCACGAACACTTCCACCTACACGATATGTGTAGGCAACGTATAGGTAGCTACTGTCAGGAAACTGTGGGTGGAAAGTAAATCCCAGCATCCCCGATTCGCTAATTTGGTATACCTCTCCACCATTTGCCTGCGAGATGTCTAATATAATTGTGCGGGTGCCGGTCTGTGGATTAACACGGCTAACCTTTCCCTCGCGCTCAGTGAGCCACAGGTGGTCATCGTTGCCCCATTTAAGCTCCCAAGGTATATTAAGGCCTGTAAATACGGTATCGGCAACTATTGTAGTTGAATCTAATGTAAATGATTGAGCTATAACTTCACCATAACTGATTAGTAACGATGAGCAAAGCAATATTGCAAGCTGGGTGTTGCGTAGAAAGTTGACCATTTACTAAAGATAGTAAAGCCAAAGAGAGAATACAACTATAACAACTATGGCATGTAAACTACTTTTTTTCCTCAGGTACTATAAGCGTGTTTGGTATTTCAAGGGTTGGGTAATTACCGGTAACTTCTATAGGGTCTTTATAGAAGATGTCATCCAGGTGTTGCTCGCTATCCAGCGATACTTTTACTTTAGCCATTGCTACCCAATCAAAAGAGAAACCTTCGTTAGCTCCAGTAACTACTATCGTAAACCCTTTGGCATCTTTGCTTTTTATGTAATACTTATCATAGTTGCCGTTTGGCGTAATTTGTATAACCGGTTTTTGATTATCGCCTAACTTAGAGCTAAAGGTAGTAGCGAATGACACAGTAACTTCATTGCCCAACGCAGCGGTGTTTCCAAAATCGGTTATGGTTTGTTCAATTACATCGGTCTCATTGTAGCTGTAGCCCATGGCATTGGCCAATAGTTCAGTTCTAAGAGCTAAGCGCTCGTCTCGTTGCTTACCTTCTCTGTCAAGCTGCCTAATGGCTCCAATAAACAATCCATTGGTTTTCTTCATGCTAATAAACGGTTTAGAAGGGTCGTAATCAGCATCTTGATAATTGGTGATACATTTTGGCATTGATTCAGGCTTCATAATCATTACATGGTGACCCAGTTTTTCATCCCAAAATGTTTCAGTTTCAATACTGTTAAGCAAGGCCAAATCGTCGTAAGTATCAAAGGTGTATCCAAACAGGCCTATATAATTATGGTCATCAGCATAAACGCTGTAAAAGTATTTAGAGCTGTTGCCGTAGTTATAAGCACCAGCTCCGTTGGGGTATAGGTAACCTTGGAGTGTTACAGAGTTTGCTTTTAGCCATAGGTTATCGTCAATATGCTCATGTAGGTAAACATATTCTGCATCGCCAAAATTAAGCTTGGCGTTTGAAACAGAATTGCCAGAAGTAAGCCTTAACGTATTAGCGTTTCCAGTTTCGCTGTTGATATGTAATTTGTGCGAAGGGCTGGCAGTGCCAATACCTACCGAGCCTAATTGGGCATTAATGAAAGTATTGTTTTCGCTATAGAAATTTATATAAGTGGCATACGCTCCATCTGCAGCGTCAAGGTGCAAATTACCGTTGGTTGCGGCTACCGATGCGCCTGTAGTTACACGGCCGTTGCCACCAACCTGAAGGTAAGCACCCCAAGTTGAGTTGGGGCCGTAAAGGGTGTAACGGTCTTGAAACAAGTGCATAGCAGCACCTGGTGAGGCAGTACCTATACCAATGTTGGTGCCATTATCATAAATTATCGAATTGACTAAGCTGCCAGCAGCATTAAACTTTGATACATAATTGGTAGTACCTCCTGTGGTGGTGAGTATATTGCCCCAAGCGTTCCATGTGGCAGAGGCCGGTTGCCCAGTGCGATAAGCTATACCGCCATCATTAAAATATAGCTGATGGTGAAAACCACCAGAGTTGTCGCTCCAGGGGGCAATAGTCAGCAAGCCTCCGTAGGTGCTGGTACTTACCCCTAATGTTGAAGCAGATTTAAATTCTAAAGCCATTTCGGTGGCATATGCGGTTGGGGCATCGTTGACATTTCGGGTGTCGAACATGTAATACCTCCCTAAAAAACGGCTGGTAGCTCTTACGTCGCCCGTTACATCAAGTTTATATGACGGGGCAATTTGTGATAGCCCTACGTTACCGTTGCTCAAAATGGTCATTAAGGTATTGCTGGCATAATTACGAATGCCACTATGCGGATTTAGGTCGGTTCCGGCATAATAACCGATGTCAAGAAAATTACTGTTTTGGGCTGAAGTTCCAATTGACCAATGTTTGTGCGCGCCTGAAGCTCCAGTATCATAGCTGCCTAACATAATAGTAGCGCCATGGTCAACGTTGGTAAGGTTACCGCTCATCATTACCAATTGCGGGTAGCCTCCAGTAATACCTACACTCGGCCTATCATTTGCGTCGCTTAATATACCGGCTGCATGGTTACCAGCAATATGCAGCTTGCCAATGGGTGCATTGGTGCCAATACCTACATTGGTAGTGGTATGGTTTTTTGGGTATAGGTTTGAGCCCGTTTTATCCCAGTCATCTGTACCAATAATGGCATTATCTACATAGTCTTTATTTACAGCATCGGTGCCGGCAGTTGGAGTGGCTACATTTATAATCTTGTAACCTGATAAATTCATTTCACCATTAAACTTGCTAGCACCACCCACTTCAAGCTTCATACCGCTTGTTATGTTGGTAACCCCTAGGCCTACGTTTCCTCCGCTGGGGTTTATATACAAATCGTCCCAGGCACTTAGCGTTGCGTTGTGCCCGCCAATAGTTGCCTTATTGCTTAACTCACCTAAAATTACCGTGGCGCTGGTATAACCAAATGCGCCGCCTCCTTTCCAACTGGGGCCGCTATTACTGTAGCTCCTAAAGTTTACTAACTGATTATCGCTTGTGGTGGTACCAACCGATAGCGGATGCTGAGGGGCAGAAGTACCAATACCTACAAAACCAGTGCGGGTAAGCACAAATCCTTCGGCAATATTTCCAGTAATGTTTGTGCCTGTTGAGAATCCAAAACTGAGGTAATTGGTAGCCGCAGGTACAAATTTTAGTATAGGCTCACCATATAAATCGCTAAAACCTAAACCAAAAGTAACTGGTGCATTGTCGCTACCGCCTGATAAATGAAAACGATATTTTGGCAAGGTTGTACTGATGCCCACGTTTTGTGCAAAAGCAATGCTACCAAAGCTTATAGATAGTATTATTGCGTAAATCAATTTCATATTGTAGGTTTTAGTGCCTAGTAATTAGGTTGTTGTGTACAATTTACTGCAATATATATTATTATGCAATAAAAAACAGCCTCCCCAATGAAGGGAAGGCTGCTGAACAAGGGTTTGACAATCCGACAATATCACTCCCTAATAAACCGTGTATGTGCAGCGGTTTTGTTGTTAAAGCTGATGCTAAGTATATAACTGCCAGCCTGTTGGTTGTTCATATCAACCAATATGTTTTGGTTGCCCGGTAACACTTGGGTTTGTTGTACCAACACTACTTGGCAAAGCATATTAAGTACTCTTACTGTTACACTACCTGCCTCTTTGGCATTGAATGATAAAGTACTTGTGCCAGTAACTGGGTTAGGGAAGAAGTTGGTTCCGTCAACAAATGTTGCATCAACTTCCTTAACGCTGCTGTACACGCCATCTTCTTCAACTACCACGGCTACATCGCTTACCGATTCTTTGCTGGCACTAATAGTAACAATGTTAGGGTAGGTTGGTTTGCCCAATACTTCAGCATATACTTTGTAAGTACCATAAGCCAAATCTTCAAAGCTGAAGCCACCTGTTGATGAAGAGTAAGTATAACCTACAGGGCTGTCGTCCATATTCAATAACATTACTTGTACGTCGCTAAGTGGGTCGCCTTCGGTTTTATTTGCACCTTGGTTTACATTACCACCAATAAAGCCAGGGCCACCTGGGTTATTGCCAGCTATCATATAAATGCTATGGAACGTATTTGGCCCAGTTGGAACCGATATTGTTGCGGCATCGTACCAGAACAAAGTACTTTGGTAATAGGTTGGTAAATAATCAGCATATGCAGGTGCCGATGGCACTAAGGCTGCTTTGAGCAAATAATTACCAGCAGCTACGTTTTGAAAGCTGAAAAAGCCGTTCAATGTAGTTTGGGTGTCTACTACGCTCAATGTTTGGGTTAATGAATCAAACTCAATAAGGTAAATCAAGGCCTCGCTCCAGCTACCAGTTGATGAGTCGCTAAAGGCTAATCCATGCAGGTTATAGTTATTATTGGTGTTGGTATTGCTACCACCAGCAACATATGCACAATAGGTGTCGCTACAGTTGTTTGAAGTATCGGTTACCGTTAAGCAAACGTAGTAAGTATCAACTGCAATGTAGTTGTGTGTAGGGTTATAAGCTGTGCTAGTAGAGCCATCTCCAAAATCCCAAGCATAATACAATGAGTTGCTTGTTGTGCTATCGGCCCAGAAGAATGTACCTGCTGGTGAGTTTTGTGCGGTAAATACAGCGTCGCAGTTGTTAACTGTTGTGGCATTAACTGTTACCGATTTGCAAATTGTATCAGTACAAGCAGTTATTGAATCAATAATTGTAAGACACACATTGTAAGTGCCTGGAGCATTATACGTGTGACGAAGGTTTTTTAATGTGCTAGTTGAACCATCCCCTAAGTCCCAGCTATAGTTATAATAGTAAGCCCCTGCAGAGGTATACGTTATCTCAAGCCCGTTATTTTGATAACCAAACTGTGCGCTACAGTTGGTTGGTACAGCAATAGAAACACTATCGCAATAGGTGCTGGTGCACGTTATGTTACCAGGACTGGTAGATATAGTTACAGTTAGACAAATTTCAAAATCACCAGGCCTCAGGAAGGTATGGGTAGGGCTATTTAAGATGGTATATTGGCCATCGCCAAAGTCCCATGAGTAAGACGCAGATCCACCGCTTACTTGTGATTGATTGTTGAAACTAAAAATATAATCACTGTTGGGGCTAGGACTTATTGTAAAAAGTGAATTGCAAGTGCTTGGCATGGTGCCTACATACAAAGAGTCGCATTGGGTATCAACACAAATGTTACCAGTTACCTGATTCTCAA
Source organism: Chitinophagales bacterium (assembly GCA_018401955.1). GTDB lineage: Bacteria > Bacteroidota > Bacteroidia > Chitinophagales > CAIOSU01 > CAIOSU01. The sequence continues at coordinate 59,373 of JAGYJT010000013.1, forward strand.
TAGTGAAACAAACGTTATACCATCCCCCGGTTGTGTACTGGTGGGTAGGGTTTTGGAGGGTGCTGGTATTGCCATCGCCAAAATCCCAGAAATAAGTGGTTACATTCGGGTCGGTAGCAGAGCTATCAACAAATGTGGCAGTGTAGTTGGCTGTGCTCCAGCCCATCCACCAAGCGGTACATTGTGCCGAGCTTACAGCGTATACTGCAACCATTAAGCTTAGCGTGATTAATAGTTTTTTCATTGTCCTAGTTTTTTGTTTCTGTAAAACTAACTGCCTTAACACCCTACACCAATTACAAATTCGGGGTATTCTCAGTGCTTTTCTCAGCCAGTTTCCGCGTTTTTTTTGATTGTATTTGCCGATTATTGTTATTAAAATATTGATAGTCAATATTTTAGATGGTGTAATCTCGATTGCAAAAATCAATAAAAATCACTCCAATGCCTGTTTAGTCAATCAAAACTTTCTTTACAGCGGTACCTGCAGGGGTTGTAATTTGCAACAAATACATACCCTTTGATAGATAAGAGCAGTCTATTTTATTGGTAGCGTTGGTTTCTATAGGTTGTGTTGCAACCGTTCTGCCATTTAGGTCGGTTAGTTTAAGTATACCGCTTTCTGGCAGTCCATCAATTGCCAAAATATTGTTTGTAGGCTGTGGGTATATTTTAAGGTTTTTTAGCTCCACAGTCGGCAGGCCAACCTCAATTTTACCAAACGGAATACTTAGTTCAACAGGGAATGCAGTTGATTTGTCTAGGTTTTGGGTATACATCCTAATGTTCCGTAGGTTTATGTTTAGTGGGTCTGCCATTGCAATACCAATCAAGTTATCTTCAATAATAAAACTGATACTTAGTAGCTTTTGCCCTGTAAGTACCACAGGAGCCCCGGTAGAGCCACCAGCATTGGCACGCTTGCTAAGGGCTATTTCAAGGGTATTGGAGGAGGTATCTGTAGCAGTAAAAAATAATAACGGATCAGTGGGCGAGTTAATGGGTGAATCGGGAGTGGCAACTACGCTGTTGGCCACAATGATGTTAGTATCGTAACCAAAAGATAGTGCTATGCCAAAAAAATTGGCTGGCATTGTGATAGCCCCAGCAAAAACATCGATTGTTACCGTGTCTCCGGCATACAAAGAGTCAGGTATAGCACTAAAATAGAATGGAGGACTTATCAAGCTATCAGGCGCAGGAAATGAATCAATATTAAAGGGTTGATGTGTAAGGCCAAAGTTCTGCTCAATGGCGGCTAAGTCATCAATATCAATAAACCCACTGCCATTGCAGTCTACAAATGCATAGTTAAGGCTATCAGGCAATAGGTTGCTCCAAACCGCAGCAGAATCTGGCTGCCATGTTATACCTGGTGTAGTTCGTGCCGGCCCTTGTGTATTAAAACCAATGCCTAGGTACAATACATCCAAGGTATTTACAACCCCATCATTGTTGGCATCGCCCGGCCAAACTACCACCTGCTGGCTAAATGCGGGTATAGCTGTAAATAGGGATATTGCCAAAGTAAAAAGTTTAATACTGGTATTTTTCATAGGGGTCGTAATTCAATTCGTAAGTGCCTTATTTCTCAAGTTTAAAGATATGTACCTAATTGGCGGAGATGAAATACAATTTATCGTAAAAATCAAAAGGTATTATTCATTTTTTGGGCGGATATTTTTTGTTTTTAGTTGGAAATCAATTGTTTGCGACTTTATTTTTTGTAATTAAATCAAATGTTTTGCTCTGCATTGATGTGATATAATTATAAAAATACAGTAGCTTTAAAACTTCGATGCCTTAAACCTAATTATATAATGGAAGATAGTAAGCTTATTGAACTGTTGAAGACTTTTAGCACTAAGGAGTTGCGCGAGTTCAATGAATTTGTTGTATCCCCGTTTTTCAATAAGAATGCTGAGTTGGTGCGTTTTTATGAGCACTTAAGAAGTTTGGCACCTGCCTTTGCCGCTTCAAAAGTGACCAGGGAGGCCATATTTTTGGCACTTTACCCAAAAGATAAGTACAACGATAAGCAGCTGAACTACCTTAATAATTTTTTATTGAAGTTGGCTGAGCAGTTTATTGCATATACCCGTTTTAAGGACAACGAACTTACTGAAAGATACCATTTACTTGAAGCCTATAATCAACGTAACCTTGATAAGCATTACCAATTTATCTACAACCAAACCAATAAGTTGCTTGACGAATGGCCAAACAGAAACCATGAGTTTTATCAGTTGCAGTATTTGTTGGCGGATATTAGTAACCGGTATTTTTTGAAACAACAGATTAGAAGGTATGATGACAGGCTGCAACTGGCCGGCGACTATCTGGATCAGTATTACGTGGTTACCAAATTGAAATACTGTTGCGAAATGCTAGACCGTAAAATGTCGATTGCAGCTGAGTATGAGGTGCGCTTTGCAAATGTGATAAGTAAGCTGGTGGATGACAATGCTGTACTAGCAACCCCATCAATAGCTATATACCATACCATCCTTAATATGCTTTTGGATATGGGCAATGCTGAGTGGTTTAAAAAACTGGTAGCGCTTACCGAAGAGCACAAAGCGTATTTCCCAATGGAAGAGCTTAAGGATTTATACTCTTACGCTATTAATTATTGCATAAGGCGTGTAAACCAAGGGGCACCAGAGTTTTTAGAGGAGCTGTTTAAGCAATACCTAAAATCATTGGATGCAGGTACTTTAATGGATGGTGGCTTTCTTTCTCCTTGGGCATACAAAAACCTGATAGGGGTGGGGCTTAGGCTAAAGAAGTTTGATTGGACCGAGGATTTCATCAAGGATTACAATGAAAAGCTATCGCCTGAGTTTAGGGCCAATGCATTACATTACAACCTGGCAGAGTTGAGGTACTACCAAAAAAATTATGATAAGGCATTGGTGCACCTTAATCAAGTTGAGTTTAGCGATATATATTATAACCTGGACACTAAAAAAATGATGCTCAAAATCTATTATGAGCTTGATGAAATTGATGCATTATTGTCATTGCTGGCTAGTTTTAAAATGTTTTTGAGGCGCACCAAACTAATTTCAGCATCTAACAAAGTAGCTTACCTTAATTTTGTGCAGGCCCTTACGCTCTTGTCTCGAAAAGAAAAGCGTGTGCAACCAACTTTGCAGCGTATGCTCAACGACCCCGAGCCTTTGGGCGACAGGGCTTGGCTGAAACTAATGAGCGAAAATGCATCGGTTTATTAAGGTTATTTTGAAGCGCCGGCAATCAACCTGTTTATGAGTGCATATTTTATTAACCCTACTTCAGATTTTACGTTGAGCTTGCGGTACATATTTCGCAAGTGGTTTTTTACCGTTCCTTTAGATATGCCCATTTCTGCGGCTATATCGTCGTGCGAGCGCTCTAAATACACATGGTTCAAAACTATCAATTCGGTGGGCGTTATGTCGCGCAAAGGGTTTGTTCTATTATCAAGTACACTTTTTATAAAGCTGTTCATTACCGAGTTGCTGAAGTAACTGCTGCCATGGGCAACAAGTTTAACTGCAGATATCAGCTCGTCGCTACCGGCAGTTTTCAGTATATAGCCATTTGCGCCCATTTTTACTACGGCTTCAATTTCTTCAATCAGCTCGCTCATAGTATGTATAAGTACTTTTAGGCTAGGGTACATGGCCTTCAATTCCTTGGTTATTTCAATACCATCTTTGCGGGGTAAATGCATATCCAACAAAATCACGTCGGCTTTTACTTGCTCCAGTTGCACCATCAGTTGTTCGCCTGATTCGGCATCAGCTACCACATCTATATCTTTATCAGCCCTAATAATTGCCCGCAATCCATCTCTAATTATCTTATGGTCGTCAACAATTATTAATTTTATTGTATTGCCCATGAGTGTTACAATTTCAATTTGAAGTAGGAATAGAAAAATAAAATTTACTGCCTTTGTTTGGCACCGACTCTGCCCATACTGTGCCATTGTGCCTGCTTACAATGCGCTCTACAATTGCCAAACCAGCCCCTGTGCCTTTATACTCTGAGCTGGAGTGTATGCGAGAAAATGGTTTAAAGAGTTTGGATGCATATTTCATATCGAAACCTATACCATTGTCTTCAATGCAATAAGTAATCATTTCGTTGTGTTTTTCTGCGCTAATATCGATATTTATTTTTGCAGATTTTTTTGAATACTTTATTGCGTTTGATATAAGGTTTTGCCAAACGCTTTTAAGTAAGGTTTCATCGCCTTTTACAACCCCTAATTTAGCGATTTTTATATTTATATCATGCCCTCCTTCTAAAGATAAAAGATAATTACTGGTTTCATGTGCCAGTCTATCCATGTCTATTTCTATTAATTTAATCTCTTGGTTTCTTAGTTTTGAAAACTCCAGCAGGTCGTTTATCAATGCTGTCATTTCATCGGTACAAACCTTAATGTTTTGCACATACTCTTTACATTCAGTTCTTGTTACACAATCTCTGTTTAGCAGGGCGGCAAACATCTGTATGGCTCTTATAGGCGTTCTCAAATCATGCGAAACGGTGTAGTTAAAGGCTTCAAGCTCGTGGTTGCTTGCCAATAATTGTGAGGTGCGATGTTGCACGGTGTTTTCAAGGTGCTCTTGGTAGCGTTCACGCTCCGCTTCCAATACTGTCCTTCGGGTAACATCGTTGGCCAGTATTAACCTGTAATTGTTGCCACTTAGGTTTATCGGGTTCGAAGAAATTTCCACCTGCATCAGCTCTCCATTTTTGTTCAAATGGCGCCATATTTTTTTATGGGTACTTCCAATGGTTTTACTTTTTATATCCTTCAGTAGTTTTGGCACATCTTCTTGCGGGCGAATGTCGGTAATTTTCATACCCATAAACTCATTACGGCTATAGCCATAATGCTTTATAGCGGCATCGTTTACATCAATAAATTTTAAACTTGGTACATCATAAATCCATAAGGGTATAGGACTCTCTTTGAAAATAAGACGGTACTTTCGCTCTGATTGGTTAATGAGTTCATTCGATTCAACTCGCTTAATAGCGTATGATAAAATGTTGCTTACCGATTTGATATAGTTTACCTCATCAGTAGTATATATCCTAGGTTTTGACGAGTATACGCCAAGAACACCTTGATGTTCATCATCAATATGCAGTAGTGTGGTTACTCCACTTTTGGCACCAGCCTTAATCAGTTGGGCTGATGGCACAAAATCGATAGGTTCAGAAAAGTCGTTTACGACTACCTCTTTCTTAATGCGCAAACAATATGCTGCTTGCGAATCGGCGCTGAATAGCATTTTTTTGTGAGGCCTATTTTTGATGCCCTGGCTATATTCTTCAATAGGCAGGCCAGTTTTTTTATCTACTCGGGCAATTTTTAGAAATTCCACATCTAGCGTTACGGCTAAAGTTGCTAAGCAGTTGCGGTAAATAGTTTCAAGATCGTTTACTGATATCAGCGCAAAACCAAGTAAGGCCAAGCTCTCTTGTTGGCGCGCAAATGCCTGCATTTTAAGTTCAGCTTCTTTTATATCGGTAATATCGCGCTGTATCGATATAAAATGGGTTGGTATACCCTCCGTATCCAGAGCAGGTGTTATCATCATGCTTACCCAGTAAGGTTTGCCATCTTTGGTATAGTTTACTACTTCGGTTGCATACGTTTTGCCGTTTTTTAAGGCCGTTTTAAGTTTAGCCAATTCAACTCTGTTTGTTTCACGGCCCTGTAAAAAACGCGGCGATTGGCCAATAGCCTCTTCGGCACTATAGCCTGTGGTTTTTGTAAATGCATCGTTTACGTACACTATGCGTGGCCCGGGCACATCTATTTCATTTGCCTCAGTAATCACCACCGAGTCTTGGGTATTGGTTACTACCGATTGTAGTAAGCGCAGGTAGTTTTCCTCATTTTTCTTTTCTGTAATATCCAGTGCCACAAAGTAGGCCATGTTGCGTTCTGGTTGGCCATATACGCTCCAGGCTACCCATTTTACATCGCCTGTTTTGGTAATGTACCGGTTCTCGAAAGTGCGCGTAAAACCTGGGGTGTTTAAAATAGTCTTTCCTGATTTTATAGCTGCCTTTCGGTCGTCAGGATGCACAAAGTCGTAGAAGGGCCGTTCTTTTATCTCCTGTTCAGTATAGCCCAGCAATTGCCCAAGTGCAGGATTGAAATTTACGAAATGATACTTGTGGTTTACAATACCCAATATAGCAGGCGACATTTGGTATATCCTGTCAATATGGTGTTCTAATTCTACTTTATCGGTTACATTACGGAAGTATACCAAAAAGCCGTCATTACTGGGTACACAGTTTACCTCTAACCAAATTTTAAGGGGCTCGTAATAATCTGTAACATGGAATGGGGCTTTCGTCTCTTGGGCATTGAGGTAATGCTGGTAAAAGGAAGTACCTATTGAACCTGGGAAACGCTCCCACATATTCCACCCTAGCATTTCGCTTTTGCTGAACCCAAGTATTTTATCAGTATTATTGTTTGCGTAGGTTATAGTCCAGTCGTTGTCTAAAAATATCATGCCATCGGGCATACTATTTAATATCTTTTCTTGTAGGTCTCTCGATGCCAAAAGCTCATCTTGGTAATGTTTTAAGTCGCTAATGTCTTCAATAGTACCTACATAGGCTATAACTTCTCCAACAGCATTTTTTATTGGTGTAGCTTGCGTATACGCCCATTTCATTTTACCCTTTTTGGTTACCAAGCGGTAGGTTAATAGGGGCGTTGACTGGTTTTTATTGCTAAAATCAAACCATGTGCTTCTCATCCTTTCTTTATCATCGGGATGGAAAACTTGTACGTATCCAAAACCGAGGCCTTCGTCATTTTCAAAACCGCAAATTTCGCACATGCGCTCATTCATCCAAGTGCAATAGCCGTTAGGCGCTGCTTGAAATATACCTATAGGCGAGTTTTCACTCAACATGCGGAATTTTTCTTCGCTTTCGCGCAGGGCATCCTCTGCATGCTTTTTGTTGCTTATGTTTTGGGCTGATAATATTATTTCCTGTATTTGTCCTTGATTGTTGTATAGCGGTTGGCCACTTACTAAATAATGATGACCTTGAAAAGGAAGCTCATAAGTTACCGATTTGCCTTTGAGTATCTCGCCCAGCTGTTCTTCCAAAAACTCTTGCTTATCTGCTCCATAGTAGGAGGGGTAATACACGCCCAACATTGATTTTGGGTCTATTTGGAAAATGCTAAAATCTTCACCGCCCGCATATCTTACCTTAAAGTCCAATCCTAGTACCGACATCGCTCCGTTTGGGTAGTTTTCTGTAAGTGAGCGAAAATAAATTTCGTTTTTTCGGGCATTTGCCTCTGCCTCTACCAGTTCGGTTACATCTCTAATGTTGGCTACCATAGCACCTACAGCAGGGTTGCTAAGCTGGTTGCTGCCGGTAATATGCAAGTGGCGCCATTCGCCATTTTTGTGCATAAACCGCACATACGAGGGCACTGGTTTTGATGGCTCGGCTACCGCCTCGCTATATATTTGATGCAATGCAGGTAAGTCGTCAGGGTGCACATGGTCAAACACAGGCTGGCCTAAAAGCTCTTCTGGTTCGTAGCCTAGTACCGTTTTAATGGATGGGGATATATAGGTTCGGTTGCCATTCTCATCGGCCAGCAAAACAATGTCTTGGCTGCTTTGTATAAGGGTTCGGTATCGCTCTTCGCTATTTTTAATCTTTTGGTGCGCCTGTTTTAGCTCAATTTCATTGGTTCTGTAAGGTGTTATATCTGTTGCAAAGCAAGCGGCTCCAGTTATGTTCCCTTCTTCGTCTTTTATGGGGCTTAGCTTTATTTCTACAAAAGGGCTGATGCCGTTTGCTTCTTCCAGCTCAAATGAAAGCGTTTCTCCATCAAAAACCTGTTGATACTTCGCTCCCCAAAGTGCCAAATACTCATCGCCAAACTCGCGAAACAGGACAGTTTGCCCAACCAACGGTTTTTTACCGGTACGTTGCTCCAAAATTTCGTTAAATGCTTTATTGCCGCATACCAATGCCATTTGCCTATCAACAGACCATATCACATCTTTGGTGTGGTTGAATAGAAATTCTAAGTTTTGTAGGTGTATGTTATTGCTTTCATCGACACGTTTGCCCATTAAATTTGTTCTTTTTACTTAGCTTCCTCTTCCCCCTCAAATGCCTCTTACGCTGCTATTTGCCTAAAGGTATCTAAATAAAATACTAAAATTTTTATTATTCGTTGGGCATATGAATATGAACGATGAACGGATTAATATGGCATTTAAATCTTAATAAACAAACTCGCATAAATAGCCCATTTTGCAATATTGGGGTTGTCGCGATGGGTAATGCGATAAATGTAATCAATGCGGATAAACTTAAAAATGTTCTCTATTCCTACACCAGCTTCGGCATAAGGAATAGGGTAGGCAATATCAAAAACATTGAGCTTGTTGTAGCGTTGGTTGGCCTTAGTCATGCTGCCATAAAATACATTTGAGGTAATCACCTCGCGCCATTTAAGCTTTTTTATCCCTGGTATTTTATCAAACAACATTCCCCCAAAGTACCATTGAAAGTTAAGGCTGGCATATTGGTCGGCGCTAAACTCCAATAGGTTCATGTTGTTAAACAAATACTTGTTGTGCACATACGAAAAGTTGCCTTCGGGGTTTCGCAACAAAAGGTAAGGCACGGTGCCAATTACTTTTCCAATCCAAGCATTGTAATAAAAGCTCATTTTGGCGGTCATTTGCACATCGCCTTGTAAACCAAATGCTAGCTCATGGTATTTAAAGTCGCTGTCTGGCAAGTTGGGTATGCCCGCTATGTAGGTAAAGCGCACAATTGGCCATTCATTTTTTTTGCGAAACTGTCCGAAAAAGCGGGCCATTTGCGCCTCGCGCTTAAAGGTGCCGGGCAAGGGTTTGCTTTTATACTGCCATCTTATAGTTGTTGATACTTCCGATGCCCTTAAATCGGTTCGGGTAATGCCGTCTTTTACATAGGCAAAATCAAAAGCAGGCTTAAACCTGCGGTGCAAAAGCGTTACATAAGCGGTTACGTCTTTGTGCAATTCGGTATCGTACACCAACTTGTACGATTCAATATTATAAAGCCGCTGTTCAGCATTTTTTTTCTGTAGCACGCTAAACACGTTATCGTAATCCATTTCCTCTGCATTCCTACTTTTTAGGTCCACATCGGTAAAGGCACTTACGGCAATTTTGTTCCAAGGCTTTTTAGAGATGATAAATTGAGCGGTCCCTCCGTATTTAACCCGTTTGTCTTTAAAACCGTACGCTGCGTATGCCTCTAGCTGAACGCGCTCGCTAAACACAGGGGTTGTGCGTGCGCCAAGCCGTAAGCGAAAGCCTTCAACATCGTTAATACTGAAAAAATTGGCAATCGGGCCAAACTCAATTACTTTTTTTACCCTTGCATAACCACTGGTAAGGGTAGATGCTGCAAAAAAGATGGTTTTAAATTTCTTGGTTTTCTTTAAGCTATCCACCATATCATAAATACCAAGTTCGGTATCGCCCAAACGGGCATGACGCATGGTATCCCAATACATTTCATCGTGCTCGTAGGCATCATTGTCAATATCGGTAGCGTCAAAGGCAGACCATGCCTCGTCGGGTATAGGTTCGTTTATCTTTAAGTTTCGATAGCTTTTACTTTTTTTGCCAACTATTTTGGTTTCGCCACCAATGTAATAAGTAAACTGTATAATCAATTGTTCGTGGCTCGGCATCCAATATTCTAATGAGTCGCCGATGGTGGGCGGGTAGAGCTCATAATCATGATAAAAAGAGAGCTTCTCAATAAAACCAATGTTTACATCTTCCGAAAGGTCCATTTCAATACTTCTCACTGCACCCTTATTTATATTCACCAACATGGTACCGGTAAAGGTGTTTTCGCCCTTCCGTTTTGGTTTAAAGGTCATTTTAAGGTGTGGCTGCCCTTCAATGTACAGGGTGTCATATACGTGCAGGGTGTATTTGTACACGCCAAGGGCATAATCGGCAACTGGGCTTACAAAGTTTTTGCCCATTATCGCCATCAAATTGTCGTAAATGTTCAGGTTTTGGTTTACGTCGCTCAACAGTGTGGTAATGAAATCCTGTTTTTGAACCCCAGACATTTTTACCGCCTGCACATTCTCTGTTATTTTTGAAGGATTGTTTTGAATGTAGGTATTACTGATGTTTTCAATCAAGAAAATAGGTAGGGTAGAGGAGCCACTGCCACCAGAGGTATCTACATAATCTTTTAAGTGCGGAAAACGCGACAGCAATTTACTTTCATCAATATTTTCGGGCGCAAAATCAGCTAAATCAATTTGATACTTGGTGTAAGCCTCTGATTGAAGTGTTTTAAACTGGGTAGGATTAAGGTAAGGTTTGTTACGTATCACCCTTCGCAAAAGCACATCTGCAGGGTTTTCCCCGGCAATAACCTCTGCCACATCAAGTGCTATGGCATCAACTTGTAGCTCAAAATTTATGGTTTGGGTTTCGGCGGTACTAATGGGCTTTTTAAGTATTGTGTAACCCAATGCTGAGGCCGCAAGCGTATCAGATCGCTTGTTTACGTTAAGCTCATAGTAGCCATCCATATCGGTCATAGTGCCAATAAACTTACCCTCAACATACACATTGGTGTAGGGCATTGGCTCGCCAGAGGTGGCATCAGTAACGCGACCCTTAATAATGGTGTTTTGGGCAAATAGGTTTAGGCTCGTTAATAAAAATACAACCAATAACCCCAGTAAATAGTTAGTGCCTCTCAAAGTCATTAATTCCTGAAAATTGTCTGCAAAAGTAAGCTAAATCTGTGCCAGATTTATATTTTTTTAAACATTAGCAGCTCATGCTTGAATAAACGGCCTTTGCTTATGGTATGGTTGCCTTGCAGATGTAAACCGTAAGAATTGAACAAGCTAATGTAGCCTTGTAAGGTATATTGATGGGGATGCAAAATATCGCCTGGCACAGCGCTAAAGAGTTTTTGCATTAAGCTGTAATTGTGTGCATCCAGGCTTGTAACAATTAACCCGTTGGTAGCAGTGGCAGCAACCAGCCTTTGCGTGGCAAGCTCAATATCAGCTACATGGTTAAGAGCGTTTAAGCAAAAAACCAGTTCAAAAGGCTCTCGTGCCTTAAATTGTTCCAAAGGGATGTTCCTAAAATCTACCCAAGGGAAGGTTTGGGGCTTAAAATGTTCGAGCCAATATTGGTATGTATCAAGTAGTGGGTCAATAGCCGTAACTGGGTGTGGGTCGAGTACCATGTAAATGCCAGCTGGGCCACAGCCTGCATCAAGTATTGGTATGTTGCTGTCTGCTAGCAATGTTGCTAGCTCGGGTGCTATGGCAGTTGCACTATCCAATAACTTAGTCCAATAATCGCACTTCCATTTATGGTAGGTGGGCCAATCTTTCCCATGCAGATACCTCCGCCACCAGTATTGCTCAAAGTGCTGGGCTATGCGCCAACGGATGGAGTGGTTCATGCGAGGGTTACGAGTTGATAGTTACGGGTTGCGAGTTAAATATTAGCACAATATTTCCTCGTACTTGGTCACAAAGTTAAAAATCCTAAAAACAGTATAGGTATTTAATTCTTATCCACAATAACCCGCCACTCCATTTGGTTATAATGTGATAACTTTGCCCGCATGAGTTTTGTATACCCTGCCTTTTTATTTGCCGCGGCTTTGGTAGCCATACCTATTATTGTGCACCTGTTTAATTTCAGGCGCTACAAAACGGTATATTTTACCAATGTGCGTTTTTTAAAGGAGGTAAAAGAAGAAACCACTAGCCGCAGTAAGCTAAAGCACTTGCTAGTGTTGGCGGCCAGGGTACTGGCAGTGTTGTTTTTGGTATTTGCATTTGCTCAGCCATTTATCCCGGTAACCAAAGCAGAGCAGCCAAAGGATGGCAATAGGGGCATCTCGGTATTTATCGACAATTCTTTTAGTATGAGTGCCGAGGCAGATGATGAAGCATTGTTGTTAAAAGCCAAGCGCAAAGCCAAAGAGATTGTGGACGTATATGGCGAAACGGGTCGTTTTCAGTTGTTGACCAACGATTTTGAAGCTCGACATCAACGATTTGTATCAAGAGAAGAAGTATTGAACCTTATTGATGAGGTTCAGCCCACCCCGCGCAGCCGCCCATTGCGTGAAGTAATGGCTATGCAGAAAAAGACTTTTGCTGATGCACGAATGGATATTAGTGTGGCTTATTGGCTATCCGATTTTCAAAAAAACATTGTTGACTTTGAGCCCGATACGGCCATCAATTTGTCTTTAGCACCACTGCAAGCGGTAAAGCAACAAAACGTTTATATAGACTCGGCATGGTTTGAGCGCCCAGTTATCTTTACCAATCAGCCAAATAATTTGTTTGTGAAATTGGTTAATAGCGGCGATGGCGAGATTGAGAACAATAGACTTACCTTGAGCATCAATGGGCAAACAAAGGCCATAAGCGACTACAGCATTGCTGCCAATAGCTTTACTATTGATACCTTGGTGTTTACTGTGCCACAAGATGGCTGGTACCAAGCCGAGCTAAGCATACAAGATTACCCAATAACTTTTGATGATAACTATTACATGGCCTTCCAATCAACGGGTAAGGTGCAGGTGTTGGTTATTAATGAAGACCAAGAGAGCCAGTTTTTAAAAGCTATTTATGCAGATAACGAGCGCTTTGGATTGACTAATCAGGCAGTAAATCGTTTGGATTATACCTCCCTTAACCGTAATGGTTTGATTGTATTGAACAACCTGAATGCCATTCCATCGGGTTTGGCTGCAGAGTTGACCAAGTATTTGCAGAATGGCGGTGCGCTGGTAATATTCCCTAGTGCTAAAGCCGATATTAACTCGTTCAATAACTTTTTTAATGCTGTTGGTGTAAACAGGATAGCTGGGCTAAGTACTACTGAAATGCCAGTGGCCACCTTAGAAACCCAACACGAATTGTTTAAAGATGTGTTTGAATCGGTTCCTCGTAACCTATCATTACCCAATACTAAATTGCATTATACATTTGCGCCTACCACCCGCAGCAACGAGCAAGAGCTACTTACGTTTCGTGATGGTAGCTCGTTCATGAGTGCTTACAGTTTTGATGGTGGCAAGATATATGTAGCGGCCAGTCCGTTGGATAGGGAGGTTACCGATTTCCCGGTGCACGCCATATTTGTGCCGATGCTGTATAAAATGGCATTGAGTGGTGGGCAATTGCAAGCGCCAGCCTATACTTTGGGCAATGATAACGTGGTTGAGGTAATTGCCGAAGTGGTGAACCCTGACGAATCTTTAAAATTAAAAGGTAAAAATGCCGAGTTTATACCTCAGCAGCGCATTAATGGCAACCGCATATTACTTACCGTTAACGACCAAAGTTTGAGAGATGCAGGTATATTTGAGGTGCAAGATAAACAAGGTAAAGTGCTGGCTGTTACGGCCTTTAATTATAATAGAAGCGAATCGGTAGCGGAGTATTATACACAAGACGAACTGAAAAACCGATATCCAGAAAGTACGGTTGCCGTGCTAGATGCGGGGAGTAATAATTTTGCGGGTTTGGTGCAGGAGTTTGACCGTGGGATTGTGCTATGGAAACTTTGTATTATTTTTGTGCTATTATTTGCCGGAATTGAGGCGCTGCTTTTGCGCTTTATGAAATAAACCGAGAGAGATAAACCACTTCATGGATATCATCATCAGGGCTGCCCGTATAATTGATTCTGCCGGTAACACGGCCGCCCGGCAACAAGATATTCTCATCCGTAAGGGTAAGATTGAAAAAATTGCCGACCACATACCTAATGATAAAAAGCTCAAGGAAGTAACAGGCGAGAACCTGCACGTTTCCATAGGCTGGGTTGATATGTGTGCCTTTATTGGCGACCCAGGCCTTGAGCATCGCGAGGATTTGAAAACTGCCATTCGCTCTGCTGCTGCTGGCGGGTTTACCACGATACTTGCCAACCCCAATACCAAACCTGCATTGCACTCCAAATCAGAGATTGAATACGTAATACGCAAGAGCAGTGGCAATGTGGTAAATGTTTTGCCAATTGGTGCGGTTAGTCAAGACTGCAAAGGTGTTGATATTACCGAAATGCATGACATGCATGAAGCGGGTGCCATAGCCTTTGGCGATGGTTTCAATTCGTCGTTAAACGCAGGCCTTACACTAAGGAGCTTATTATACGTAAAACCTTTTGGTGGTTTGATTATTGCACATCCATTTGAGCGCAGCCTTGCTAAGAGCGGCCAAATGAACGAAGGAGTAACCAGTACCTTGCTGGGTATGCATGGCATACCCCACTTGGCAGAAGAACTAATGGTAAAGCGTGATTTGGATATTTTAGATTATACTGAGAGTCGATTGCACTTTGCCTATGTATCTACCCCGGCATCTTTGGAGCATATTAAAAAGGCTAAAGCCAAGGGCCAATTGGTTACCTGCTCGGTAACACCATACAACTTGGTGCTTGAGGATGAGCTGGTAATGGAATACGACACCAACTATAAGTTGATGCCCCCGTTGCGCACCAAAGTTGACAACCAAGCACTGATAAAGGCGTTGAAAGACGGTACCATTGATACCATAGCGAGCTTCCATATACCTCACGACCCAGAGAGCAAAGAGTTGGAGTTTGATTTGGCTGACTTTGGAATGATTGCTTTTGAAACCACTTTTGCCTTGTTGAATACCCATATTGGTAAAAAGGTAGGTCTGGAAATTCTAATTGAAAAGCTAACCGTTAGCCCTCGCGATATTTTAGGGTTAGAGATACCAGAAATTGAAGAAGGTGCGCAAGCTGATTTAACCATTTTCGACCCAGAGGAAAAATGGACTTTTACAAGCAAAGACATCAAGTCGCGCTCCAAGAACACGCCATTTGTAGGGCAGGAGTTTACTGGCAGGGTAGTGGGCATTGTAAATAATGGACAAGTGCATTTAAACGAAAACCGCTAGGCTATGATAGACCAAATCCCTCAAGAGGAACTGAGTATACAGAAGCAAGGCCTAAGAAATGGACTAGTTGCAGGCATATTGAGTATTATATACACGTTGATACTTTATATTATAGGTGGCGAGTTGATGTTTAATTTTTGGATGCAGTTGGTGCCATATGTTATTATTACCGTGGTAATGATATTTACGGTGCAAAACTATCGGAAAACTCATGAAAATTATGTTAGTTTTCGAACCGCTTTTGGAGGTTCTTTTCCGGTAGGTATTTTTGGCATGATGTTACCTTTGGTATTTGCTTACATATTGTACGCCTTTATCGATCCAGATCTAACTATGCGACTAAAAGACTACACCATCAAAACATCAATTGAAATGTTCCAGTGGTTTAACATGTCTGAAGAAGAGATAGATAGGCAGCTGGATATTATTAAAGAGCAAGATTACTCACCGAAGGTGTTTAAATATGCTACAGGTTATTTAGGTAGTTTGATTTTTATTGCGCTCTTTGCGGCAATCGTTTCACTGGTTTTTTGGCTAATTTCCCGTAAATATGAGCCAGCGCCAGAATTTAGTAATACAGATTCCGCATCTAATCCAAATATTCTTGACAATTAATGCAGCTATCCATAGTCATACCATTGTACAATGAGGAAGAGTCACTTCCAGAACTACATGCATGGATTCGCCGTGTAGTGGAGCAAGAAGGCTACGACTATGAAGTAATATTTGTTGACGATGGCAGTCGGGATAATTCTTGGAAGGTTGTGCAACAGCTTGCCCAAGAAAATTCAAGGGTTAAAGCCATCCAATTTCAACGCAATTATGGTAAATCAGCAGCCTTAAACGAGGGTTTCCAAGCCAGCCAGGGTGATGTGGTGATAACCATGGATGCGGATATGCAAGACAGCCCCGACGAGATACCAGAGCTGTACAACATGATTGCTAGTGGTGAGTATGAGTTGGTTTCGGGTTGGAAGCAAAAGCGCTTCGACCCATTAACCAAAACTATCCCTACTAAAATATACAATGGCGTTACCCGGTTTTTTACGGGCATTAAGCTGCACGATATGAACTGTGGCTTGAAATCGTATAAACGCCAGGTGGTAAAAAGCGTTGAGATATATGGCGAAATGCACCGCTACATACCGGTAATAGCCAAGCGTGCAGGGTTTAGTAAAATAGGTGAGAAGGTAGTGCAGCATCGTGAGCGCCAATATGGTGTTACCAAATTTGGCATGGACCGTTTTATAAATGGTTTCTTAGATTTGCTTTCAATCCTGTTTGTCACCCGGTTTAGTAAAAAGCCGATGCATTTTTTCGGTACCATGGGTTTGTTGGTGTTTTTTATTGGTTTTATTATCTTAATGTACCTAACCATTAGTAAGTTCTTTTTCTATGGTTATGGTATGACGGATAGGCCGATATTCTACTTTGGTTTGGTAACCATTATCATTGGTGTTCAACTGTTTTTAACTGGCTTTT
Source organism: Chitinophagales bacterium (assembly GCA_018401955.1). GTDB lineage: Bacteria > Bacteroidota > Bacteroidia > Chitinophagales > CAIOSU01 > CAIOSU01. The sequence goes on from JAGYJT010000013.1 coordinate 75,871, forward strand.
TGGCGGAGCTTATTTCACGTAGCTCTGCTGATAGAAACGATTATCTTATCAGTCAGCGTATTGGTTACTGATTATGCTGTATTCCCTCATCATCCCATTATACAACCGCCCCGATGAAATACGGGAGCTATTGGAAAGTTTGCTTTTGCAGACTTACCAAAACTTTGAGGTTGTAGTGGTTGAAGATGGCTCTAAGCCAGAGTTAAGCGCAGAGCAGATTGTAATGAGCTACGCCGATAGGTTGGATGTAAAGTACTTTTACAAAACCAACGCAGGCCAAGGTTTTGCCCGCAACCATGGCTTTGAACGAGCCAAAGGTGATTACTTTATCATTTTTGACTCAGACATTATTGTGCCACCGCATTATATGGAGGCCGTAAACAAAGGTGTAACCGAGCGTGGATTGGATGCCTTTGGTGGTCCAGATGCTGCGCATGATTCGTTTACTGATGTGCAGAAGGCCATTAGCTACTCCATGACCTCCTATTTTACTACAGGGGGCATTAGGGGCAAAAAGAAAAACCTTGGGCCATACCATCCTCGTAGCTTTAATATGGGCCTTTCGCGCAAGGTTTACGAAACGGTTGGTGGCTTTATCATTCCTTTTATGGGTGAGGATATTGAGTTTAGCATCCGTATCATCAATGCAGGCTTTAAGTCTGGTTTAATTGAAGATGCCTATGTGTACCATAAGCGCCGTACCAACTTTAAGCAGTTCTTTAAGCAGATTAAGTTTTTCGGTAGGGCACGCATCAACATTCATAGCTTTTTTCCGAGTGAATTGAAGTTGGTGCACTTTTTCCCGGCAGCATTCACGCTGTATTTGTTACTGACTGTTATAATGTTGCCTTTATGGTACTTCGTTGGTTACTTAATGCTCATATCCATTTGGTTGTTTTCACTAGCCATATTTTTAGATTCAAGCTTTAGGCACTTTAATGTAAAAATCGGTTTGTACTCCGTTGTTGCAGCATACATTCAGCTTACCGCTTATGGCATTGGGTTTATGGATGAAGCTTATCATCGTTGGGTAAAGAAGGAGGCCACCAATGCCAAGCAATAAGCCCTATCCTAAAGTGAGCATTATTACGGTAGTGTTTAATAGCCGTGATGCACTAAAAGCTACCATTGACAACATTACGGCACAAACTTACCCCAATATTGAGTACATCGTTATTGACGGAGATTCAACTGATGGCAGTGTGCAAATTGCCGAGGAGTATAAAGACTATATAGACCATTATGTATCTGAAAAGGATAAGGGTTTGTACGATGCCATGAATAAGGGGCTGCGAGCCGCAACGGGTGAGTTTGTATGGTTTATTAATACTGGTGATTACATTGAAAACAACAGCATACTAATGCACCTATATGAGCACTGGGGCCTTATGGACGATGTGTATTACGGTGAAACCAACTTTATTGATGAAACAGGCAAGGTACTGGGCACGCGAAGCCAATTAACTACCCGTAAAGTGCCTGATGAACTTACCTGGAAAAGCTTTAGGCATGGGCAGGTAGTCTCGCACCAATCCATTATCGTAAAGCGCGAGTTGGCTGGTGAGTTTGATTTACAATATAAAGTAAGTGCCGATATAGATTGGGCTATCGCAGGTATGAAGATGGCCAATAGTATTGTAAATACCCGCTTAATACTTACCAAATACCTTGTTGGCGGTTTCAGTAAGCAGCACCAACAAACCAG